>CAWCVG010000029.1:152500-454600 GCA_963798935.1 uncultured Actinomycetes bacterium | reverse complement strand
AGGCATTGACGAAGTGGGGAATAGTGGTAATTTGTGGGGGAAAGTGGGAGACTGCTGATGGCCCGCACATGCTGCTCGGAGAGTACGAACACACCATCGACGACAAGAACCGGCTCACCCTTCCGGCCCGGTTCCGAGACGCCATGTCCGACGGCGTCGTCGTCACGCGCGGCATGGACGGCTGCCTCTATGCGTATCCGCGGGGCGACTGGCAGGAGCGGTTCCAGTCGCGGGTCGCGGGTCTCGATCCGCTCAGCAGCGAGAGCCGCAAGCTGCAGCGCCACTTCTTCTCCGGCGCGGCCGAGGCGGAATTGGATAAGCAGGGAAGGATCATGATTCCTGGAGCCCTGCTCCGCTACGCCGGCCTCGAGCGGGAAGTCGTCGTCGCCGGGATCCACGATCACCTGGAGATCTGGGATCGGGAGACCTGGCGTCGGGAGCTCAACGAGGTCGAAGGGAGTGCGGAGCATGTTGCCGAGCGTCTTGCAGCCAAACGCGACTGATCACGTCCCCGTCCTCGCCGAGGAGGTTCGGCGCCTGCTCGACGTGCAACCGGGAAACACGGTCGTCGACGCCACCTTCGGGGCGGGCGGGCACGCAGCCTTGCTCGCCGAGGACCTGAGGGGCGAGGGCAGGTACCTCGCGATCGACAGGGATCCCAACGTCAAGCCGTACTTCGAGTCGTTCCGGCGCCGCGCCGGCGTGAAGTCGCGGTTCCTGGCCGGAGACTTCGCCGACGTTCTCGAGCGGTTCGCGGACAACGGCCGCGGCGCCGACGCGATTCTCTTCGACCTCGGCGTCTCGAGCATGCAGCTCGACCGGCCGGACCGCGGGTTCTCCTACGCGGCCGACGCGCCGCTCGACATGCGCATGGACCCGACCGCCGACGTGTCGGCCCGCGAGCTCGTGAACGAGGCGAGCGAGCGCGAGCTGACCGAGATCTTCCGCTCGTACGGCGAGGAGCGGTACGCCCGCCAGATCGCGAAGCGGATCGTGCGCGACCGGCGCAGCCAGCCGTTCGAGAGGACCGGTGAGCTCGTGGAGGCGATCAAGTCCGCGATCCCGACGCCGGCACGGTTCGGCGACGGCCATCCTGCGCGACGCGTCTTCCAGGCGCTTCGGATTGCGGTCAACGACGAGCTGGGGGCGCTCGAAGCCGCGCTGCCCGCCGCGCTCGAGATGCTCGTACCGGGCGGCCGGATCGCCGTCATCAGCTTCCACTCGCTCGAGGACCGAATCGTCAAGCGGTTCTTCCGGGCCGAGGCGCACGGCTGCACCTGCCCGCCTGACTTTCCCGTCTGCGTCTGCGGCAAGGAACCGTCGCTTCGGGTCCTGACCAGGAAGGCGGTCAGGCCGAGCGCGCAGGAGATTGCGACGAACCCGCGCGCCGCGTCGGCACGGCTCAGAGCGGCGGTCAAGACCTGATGGCCGTCGCGGTCGCACGTGCTCGCGCAAGTGCGCGCCCGAAGGGCCGCGCCAAGGCTCAGCGCCGGACCGCCGGAGGCGCGTTCTGGATCGTCCTGGTCGGCGTGCTCCTCGCCGGGGTGGTGGCGCTGAACGTCGCCGTGCTGCGGCTCAACCTCGAGTTCGACCAGCTCGCGCGCGACCGCGACAAGCTTCGCGCCGAGTCCGCCGAGCTCGCGTCCGAGCTCGCCACACGTTCGGCCTCCGCGCGCACGAGCAGCCTTGTACGGCACCGTCTCGGCTACCTGCCGGCAGATCCCGCCACGACGACGTATCTGGATCTCTCCGGCCGGTGAACCGGCGGCTCTCGAACCGTCGGATCAGGCTCCTGCTCGTCCTCTTCACGCTCGCCTTCGCGGGCCTGTTCGGACGCGCCGTCTGGCTCCAGGCGGTGCATGCGCGCGGGCTCGACCGGCTCGCGCAGGGCCAGAACCACGCGACCGTGTCGGTTCCCGCGCCGCGTGGCGCGATGACCGACCGGAACGGGGTGCAGCTCGCGATCGGCCGGCGCGCCACGACCGTCTACGCGAACCCGAAGCACATCGCGGACCCGCGGTCCGCGGCGATCGCGGCAGGCAACGCGCTTCGCCTCGACCCCGACGAGCTGTACGGCCCGCTGGCCGACCGGTCGCGCGGCTTCGTCTACGTGGCGCGCAAGGCCGACCCGAAGCGAGTCGACCCGCTGGAGCGAAAGGGCGTCCAGGGGCTCGGCTTCTACACCGAGGAGCGGCGCGTCTACCCCCAGGGATCGGTCGGCGCCCACGTACTCGGCTATGCGGGAGTCGACAACAAGGGCCTGTCCGGGCTGGAGCTGGCGCTGGACAAGACGCTGGCCGGCCGGCCCGGCCGCGAGACCTTCGTCCGCGATCCCTTCGGCCGTGCGCTCGACGTCGTCCAGGCGACGCCGGCAGTCGAGGGCCGCGACGTCCGTCTGACCCTCGACGCCACCCTCCAGGCGAACGCCGAGTCCGTGCTGCGGTCGACGGTCCGCCGCTGGGGCGCTCGCGCCGCCACGGCCGTGGTGCTCGACCCGCACAACGGCGAAGTGCTCGCGCTGGCCGTCGAGCCGGGCTTCGACGCGAACGGCTTCCCGCAGACCTCCCGCGAGGTGCAGCGCAACCGCACCGTCACGGATACGTACGAGCCGGGCTCGACGCTGAAGGTCGTGACCGTCGCCGGGGCGCTCTCCGAAGGGCTCGTCACCCCGACGACCCCGTTCACGCTTCCCCCGAGCCTTCAGGTGGCGGACCGGGTGATTCACGAAGCGCACCGCACGGACACCGAGCGGATGACCGTCGCGGCGATCCTCGCCCAGTCCTCCAACATCGGGACGATCACGCTCGCCCAGATGCTCGGCCGCCAACGGCTGACCACCTGGCTCGGCCGGTTCGGGTTCGGCAAGAAGACCGGCATCGACTTCCCCGGCGAGACGCGGGGGATCCTTCCGAGCGACTGGTCGGGTCCACGATCGGCACGCTGCCGATCGGCCACGGGATCGCCGTGACGCCGGTGCAGATGGCGTCCGCGTACGCCGCGGTGGCAAACGGCGGCGTCTGGAAGCAACCGCACCTCGTCCTCTCGGAGCGGGTCCGGCAGCGCCGCGTGATCTCGCGCGCCGTCTCCGAGCAGCTGATGTCGATGATGCGGGACGTCGTCGTCGAGGGAACCGGAACCGAGGCCGCGGTCGAGGGCTATCAGGTCGCCGGGAAGACCGGGACGGCCGCCAAGCCGGATCCGCGCGGCGGCTACTCGACCTCCCGCTACGTGGCCTCGTTCGTAGGCGCGGTGCCGGCGAGCGACCCGCGGCTCGTGATCCTGGTTACCGTGGACGAGCCGAGCACGATCTGGGGCGGAGTTGTCGCTGCCCCGGGGTTCCAGCAGATCGCCAGCTTCGCGCTGCAGTACCTCGAGATCCCTCCAGACGCGTAGCGTCTGGCCGCGAAGCGGACCGTGGAGGGGGTTTGGGGGAACAGGGAGGTTCCCCCAACGGGCTCGACTGCTCCGCTAGCCTCCAGCCGATCGTGGATCTCGAGCGGCTGATCACCGCGCTCGGACCTCTGGAGGTCCGCGGGGGCGCTCCGACAGACATCACCGATCTCGCGTACGACACGCGAGAGGTCCGGCCCGGCGCGCTCTTCTTCTGCGCGCCCGGGGAGACCATCGACCGGCACGACCTCGCCGGCGAGGCGGTCGAGCGCGGCGCCGTGGCGCTGGTGGTGGAGCGGCCGCTCGACCTCGACGTGCCGCAGCTGCTCGTGGAGTCGGCGCGGGCGGCGATGCCGATCGTCGCCGACGAGTTCTTCGAGCGGCCGACCGAGGAGCTGCTCCTCGCCGGCGTGACCGGCACGAACGGGAAGACGACGACTGCGTACCTGCTCCACTCGATCTTCGACGCGGCCGGCATGCGGCCCGGGCTGATCGGGACGATCGAGTCGCGTGTCGGAGGAGAGTCACGGCCCGCGGTGCGGACGACGCCGGAGTCGATCGACCTCCAGCGCACATTCCGGCAGATGATCGACGCGGGAGACCGGAGTGCCGTCATGGAGGCGACGTCGCACGGCTCCGTCCTCGGCCGCCTCGACCGGGTCAGGTTCAAGGCGCTCGCCTTCACGAACCTGACCCAGGACCACCTGGACTTCCACGGCACGATGGACGAGTACTACGAGGCGAAGCGACGGCTCTTCACCGAGCACGAGCCTGCGCCGGGGGCGGCGATCAACATCGGCGACGACTTCGGAAGGCGGCTCGCCGACGAGCTCCGCAGGCTCGATCGCGCGCCGCTCCTCACCTTCGGGCTGACCGGCGACGCCGACGTCCACCAGGCGCCGGGGACGAGCCGGCTCCAGGGTCGCTTCAACCGGGAGAACACGCTCGCAGCCGTCGCCGTGGCGCGCCTGCTCGGCGTCCCGGAGGGATCCGTGGAGGAAGGGCTGGCGGGCGCGCCGAGCGTCCCCGGGCGGTTCGAGTCCGTGGACGAGGGACAGCCGTTCTCGGTGATCGTCGACTACGCGCACACGCCGGATTCCCTGGCGAACGTCCTCAGGACGGCCCGGGAGCTGGCCGGCGAGCGGCTGATCTGCGTGTTCGGCTGCGGCGGCGACCGCGATCGCGGCAAGCGTCCGGAGATGGGGCGGATCGCGAGCGAACTGGCCGACGTCGCGATCGTCACGTCCGACAACCCACGCAGCGAGGATCCTCAGGCGATCATCGACGAGATCCTCGGAGGCGTCGTCGGCGACGTGGAGGTCGAGCCCGACCGGCGCGCCGCCATCGCGAAGGCGATCGAGCAGGCTCGCGACCGGGACGTCGTGGTCATCGCCGGGAAGGGCCACGAGCAGGGCCAGGAGCTCGCCGACCGCAAGATCCCTTTCGATGATCGCGAGGTCGCCCGTGAGGCACTCACGGCAGCTGAGGGCTCCCGCGTGATCCCGCTTCCGGTGACCGAGCTCCAGGGCCTCGGCCGGCTGGAGGCGACGGCAGACGAGGTGACCGGGGTCCAGATCGACTCGCGGCGAGTTCGGCCGGGCGATCTGTTCGTCGCCGTCCGCGGTGGGGTCGCGTACGTGGAGCAGGCTCGCGCGGCGGGTGCTGGGGCGACACTCGTTCCCGGACGACGACCACGCCGCCATGGCCGCGATCGGACGGGCCGTCCGCGACCGGTCGAGCGCCGAGGTCGTCGGCATCACCGGCTCGACCGGCAAGACGTCCACGAAGGACATCCTCGCCGCGCTTGTCGCACCGCACCGGGAGACGGTCGCCGCCGAAGCCAGCTACAACGCCGAGCTCGGCGTCCCGCTGACCCTCGCGCGGCTGGAGCCGGGAACCGAGCTGCTGATCGCGGAGCTCGCGATGCGCGGCTTCGGCCAGATCCGCGATCTCTGCGAGATCGCACGGCCGACGCTCGGCGCCATCACCGCCGTCGGTCCCGTCCACCTCGAGTTCGTGGGCGACGTGGCCGGCGTCGCACGCGCCAAGGCCGAGCTGCTCCAGGCGCTGCCGTCCGGTGCGACCGCCGTCGTCCCGGCCGGGGTCCCCGAGCTCGAGCCTCACTTGCGGGACGACCTGAACGTGATCCGCGTCGGCGAGGACGTCCGGCTGCGCTCGTGGACGGACGGCCACATCGCGGCGGACGTGCTGGGCGAGACCGTCGAGCTCGACCTGCCGTTCAGCGCGCGCCACCAGGCGGAGAACGCACTCGTCGCGCTTGCGGTCTACGCGGCCCTCGGCCTTCCGCTCGACCGAGTCGGCGAGGGCGCGAAGGCGATCGAGCTCTCCCGTCTCCGCGGCGAGGAGATCCCGCTGGCGGGCGGCGGTGTCCTGATCAACGACTGCTGGAACGCCAACCCGGCGTCGATGCGGGCCGCGCTCGAGGAGCTCGCGAAGCGGAACGGCGGCAGGCGGATCGCGGTGCTCGGCGGCATGGCCGAGCTCGGCACCGAGGGCTCCCGCTACCACCGCGAGATCGGCGAGCTGCTCGATCCGGTCGACCACGTGATCGCCGTGGGCGAGCTCGCGCGCGGGTACGGCACGGGTGAGTGGGTCCCGGACGCGGACGCGGCCGCCGAGCGCCTCGCGGAGCTGCTCCAGCCGGGCGACGTCGTGCTCGTCAAGGGCTCGCGCTCGGTAGGCCTCGAGGCCGTCGCACAGAAACTTCAGACCTGATGGAACGAGTCCTCGCCGCGGGCCTGCTCGCGATGGTCATCTCGATCGTCGCCGGACCGAAGTTCATCGAGTTCCTGCGCCGCAACGAGATGGGGCAGCACATCCGCGAGGAGGGCCCCGAGAGCCACCGGGTCAAGCAGGGGACGCCGACGATGGGCGGACTCCTGCTGGTCTCCTCGGCGACCGTCGCCTTCCTGACGCTCAGCCACTACACGATCGAGGGCGCTGGCCGTCTTCGGCGTGATGCTCGGCTGCGGCGCGGTCGGCTTCGCGGACGACTACGCGAAGCTCCGGCACCGCCGCTCGCTCGGCCTCGCAGGCCGGTGGAAGCTCGTCCTCCTGGCGGCGATCACCGTCGGGCTCGCCTTCGCGGTTGAAGAGGTGAACGCGCCGAGCGAGCTCTACGTGCCGGTCCTCGACTGGCGCTTCGGCCTCTCCCTCGGCTTCTACCTCCTGCTCTTCCTGATCGTGGCCGGCGCGGCGAACGGCGCGAACCTGACGGACGGGATCGACGGCCTCGCTGCGGGAATCGGGATCATCTCCCTGCTCACGTTCACGGCCATGAACGTCGTCGCCTACACGCGGTCGGGTCAGTTCCAGGCCGAGCAGGACCTGGCCTCCCTGGACATGGCGATCCTCGGCGCGGCACTGATCGGAGGAGCGATCGGGTTCCTCTGGTACAACGCCTTCCCCGCCGAGGTGCAGATGGGGGACACCGGCTCCATGGCGATCGGCGGCGCGATCGGCGCGTTCGCGGTCATGAGCCGCAGCGAGCTGCTCCTGCTCCTGATCGGCGGCATCTTCGTGATCGAGGCGCTCTCGGTGATCCTGCAGGTCTTCTCGTTCAAGTACTGGGGCCGCCGGATCTTCCTGATGGCGCCGATCCACCACCACTTCGAGATGAAGGCCTGGTCGGAGACGAAGATCATGGTGCGGTTCTGGATCGTCGCGGCGATCCTGTGCGGCGCGGCGTTCGCGCTCTACTACCGCTACTTCCCGGCCTTCCGTCCCGACCTCGTCGGATGACCTACCTCGTGCTCGGCCTGGCGCGGTCGGGCCGGGCGGCTGCGCTGGCGCTCGCGAGTCGAGGCGAACGCGTCGTCGCCGTCGACCGCTCTCCCGAGGCCGAGGCCGGCAGGCTCGCCGAGGCCGGCGTCGAAGTCCATCTCGGAACGGAGGAGACGACGCTGTTGGAGGGAGTCGACGTCTTGATCAAGAGCCCCGGGGTGCCGTCCGAGGCACCCCTCGTCGCCGCCGCGCGAGGGCGCGGCATCCCCGTCTGGAGCGAGATCGAGCTCGGCGGCCGCTTGCTCTCGACTCCCATCCTCGGCGTGACCGGAACGAACGGGAAGACGACCACGACGGCGCTGCTCGGCGAGATGCTCGGGGCGCCTGTGGCGGGGAACATCGGGCGCGCGCTGACCGAGCTCGACGACGGCGGCCGCTGGATCGTCTGCGAGCTGTCGAGCTTCCAGCTGGAGGACATCGACCAGTTCAGGCCGCGGATCGCGGTGCTGCTGAACCTGGAGCCCGACCACCTCGACCGGCACGGCACCTGGGAGGCGTACCGGGACGCGAAGCTCCGGATCTTCGAGAACCAGGGCCAGGACGACGTCGCCGTCGTCCCAGGCGGGTTCGGCGAGATCCCGGGTCGGGGCAGGAGGGTCGAGTTCTCCCCCGACGACCCGCTGCCTGCCGAGCCTCGGATTCCGGGAGCCCACAATCGCGAGAACGCCGCGGCGGCGGTGGCAGCCGCCCGCGAGGCCGGTGCCGGCGAGGAGGAGATCGCGAAGGCCCTGCGCGAGTTCCCCGGCGTGCCGCACCGGCTCGAGGAGGTCGCGGAGATCGGCGGCGTGCGCTTCGTCAACGACTCCAAGGCGACGAACGCGGCGGCGGCGCGCCGCGCGATCGCGTCCTTCGACGAGCCGCTGCACGTCATCCTCGGGGGGCTCGGCAAGAACGAGAGCTACGCGGAGCTCGCCGCCGACCTGCGGGCTCGCAGTGCACGGGCGTACCTGGTCGGCGCCGCGGCCGACGAGCTGGCGGAGTCGATCGACGAGCACACGCTCTGCGGCGACCTCGCGACGGCCGTTCGCGCTGCGGCTCACGCCGCGAGGCCCGGCGACGTCGTCCTCCTCTCGCCGGCCTGCGCCAGCTACGACCAGTTCAGGGATTTCGAGGAGCGGGGCGACGCGTTCCGCCGCCTCGTCGAGGCGCTTCGGTGAAGAAGGGCCAGTTCGAGGGCCAGCTCCTGCTGCTGATCACGCTCGCGCTCGTTGCGTTCGGGCTGGTGATGGTCTTCAGCGCCACCTCCGGGCAGGCGACGCTCGGTGACGGCGACGCCTCGTACTACCTCCGGAAGCAGGGGCTCTACGCGCTCGTCGGCCTCGTCCTCCTCGTGCTTCTGCGCCGGACGAGCTATCACTCGCTGCGGCCGCTCGCACCGACGCTGATCGTCGGCAGCCTCGGCCTGCTCCTCGCCGTGCTCGCAATCGGGACGACGGTCAACGGCGCCAAGCGCTGGCTCCAGCTCGGCCCTGCGGTGTTCCAGCCGTCCGAGCTCGCGAAGCTGGCGCTGGTCGTCTGGCTGGCCGCCTATCTGTCGCGCCACCCGGCTCCGCGGACGCTCGGCGAGCTCTTCAAGCCGATCGGACTGGTGGTCGGCGTGTTCTGCGCGCTCTTCCTCGCCGAGCCGGACCTCGGGACTGCGATCACGGTCGTCGTCATGGTCGGCGGCGTCCTCGTCGTCTCGGGCGCGCCGGCGCGGCTGCTGGCGACCGCGGGAGGGCTCGCCGTCGGCCTCGTGCTCACCGCCGCCTGGTTCGAGCCGTACCGGCGCGCGCGCCTACTGAGCTTCCTCAACCCGTGGGACGACCCGCAGGGCGCCGGCTACCAGACGGTTCAGGCGATGATCGGGCTGGGGTCGGGCGGGATCTTCGGCGTCGGGCTCGGCGAGGGGATCTCGAAGAACTTCTACCTGCCGGAAGCACACACGGACATGATCTTCGCGATCGTGGGCGAGGAGCTCGGCCTCGTCGGGACGACGGCGCTGATCGGTGCCTATGCGGCGTTCGGCTACGCGGGTTTCCGGCTCGCCCTCGGCTGCAAGGACCCGTTCGGGAAACGGCTCGCGGCCGGGATCACCACGCTTGTGTGCGGCCAGGCGCTGATCAACGTTGCGGCCGTGATGGGCGTCGCGCCGCTGACGGGGATCACGCTCCCGTTCGTCTCTTACGGCGGCTCGAGCCTCGTCGTGGGGCTCGCGGGCGTGGGCATCCTCCTTAACATCGCGGGCGACCATGGCCGAGCAACGAGCGCCCAGGTGCCTGATCGCAGCAGGAGGAACAGCCGGACACGTGCTGCCGGCGATCGCAGTCGGCGAAGCGCTTCGCGACCGCGGAGCCGCCGTGACGTTCGCCGGGTCGCCGGATCGCGTTGAGTCGCGCCTCGTTCCCGAGGCCGGGTTCGAGCTCGACTCGTTCCGGATCTCGCCGCTGCCGCGTCGCCCGAGCCTCGAGCTCGTGCGCTCGGTCGTTCGCGCGGGCGGCGCCGTTCGCGAAAGCCGCCGGATCCTGAAGCGGCGGCGGCCAGACGTCGTCCTCGGCGCGGGCAGCTTCGTCGCCGGGCCGATGGTCGTCGCCGCTGCGTCGATGCGGCTTCCGACGGCGCTGACCGAGGCGGACGCGCATCTCGGCCTCGCGAACCGGCTCGCCGCGCCGTTCGCCGAGCGTGTCTTCCTCTCCTACGAGCTCGACGGGCACGGGCCGCCCAAGTACGTGGTCGTCGGGCGGCCGATCCCCGCGCGTTCGCGGCCGGTGCCACGGGCGGAGGCGCGGGCGCGGCTCGGCCTCCCGCCGGACGGCAAGGTTCTCGGCGTCTTCGGCGCGCGCGCCGGCGCAAAGAGCCTCAACGAGCTGGCGGTCGAGACCTGGGGAGCGGAAGGGCCGGTTGTGCTCCACCTGTCCGGCGAGCGCGATCACGACGCGCTTCGCCCTCGGGTGCGGCGTACCGACTACCACCTCCTTCCGACGCTGGACGACTTCGGCGCGGCACTCTCGGCCGTCGACCTCGCCCTTTCGCGATCAGGTGGGACCGTCTGGGAGCTGGCGGCAGCCGGCCTACCCGCGGTGCTTGTCCCGTACCCGCACGCGACGGCCGACCACCAGGCGAAGAACGCGGGTACTTCGAACGGGGCGGCGGTGCCGTGGTCGTCCCGGAGACACGGCTGCACGAAGCGCCGGCGATCGTCGAGTCGCTCCTGGCCGACGACGAGAGGCTCAGCGAGATGAGCGAGGCGATGCGCGGTCTCGCGAAGGAGGACGCCGCCGACCGGATCGCCGAGGAGGTGCTCGCGCTTGCAGCCGCTCGCCGGTAGACGGCTCCACTTCGTTGGGATCGGCGGCGCCGGTCTCTCCGGCTACGCGCTCCTGGCGCACGCCTGGGGTGCCGACGTGTCCGGGTGGGACCGCTACGACACGCCGTACCTCCAACACCTGCCGTCGGAGATCGGCGTGAAGATCTCGCCCGAGCCCGAAGTGCCCGACGGCGCCGAGGCGATCGTCTCGACGGCGTTCGCGGGCAGCGTGGAGGGGCGAACGCGGGCCGAGTTCCTGGCTGAGCTGGTCTCGCTCCAGGCCTCGATCGTCGTTGCCGGCGCGCACGGGAAGACGACGACCGCGGCGATGATCGCGTTCGTCCTCGACCGTCTCGGCCGCGATCCGGGGTTCCTGATCGGCGCCGAGGTGCCGCAGCTGGGCGCGAATGCCCGCGCCGGCTCCGGCTGGCTCGTCGTCGAGGGCGACGAGTCGGACCGGACGATCGAGCTTCTCCGTCCCGCGATCGCCGTCGTCACGAACGTCGACCTCGACCACCACACCGAGTTCGCGTCCAGGTCGGAGGTGGCCGCGCTGTTCGAGCGCTGGCTCGAGAACGTCCCGCAGACGGTTCGCGGCGACTCGCTCGAGCCGTACGACGGCGAGCTCAACATCCCCGGCCGCCACAACCGGCTGAACGCCGCCGCCGCCCTCGCCGCGCTCGAGCTCGCCGGCGTGCACGGACGCGAGGCGTGGCCGGTGCTGCGCGAGTTTCGGGGCGCCGGGCGGCGGCTGGAGGAGGTCGGTGTCGCCGGAGACGTACGGATCGTCGACGACTACGCGCACCATCCGGCCGAGATCCGCGTCACGCTCGCTGCGCTTCGCGAGCAGGGCATCGGCAGAATCCTCGCGCTCTTCCAGCCGCACCTGTACTCCCGCACCAGGCATCTCGCACGCGAGACCGCCGCGGCGCTCGCCGAGGCGGACGTCGTCGCCGTCACGGAGGTCTACGCCGCGCGGGAGGAGCCCGTCGAGGGCGTTACGGGGAAGCTCGTCGTCGACGCGCTCGCCGAGCTCCGGCCGGGGATGCTGATTGGCTGGACCCCGGCGGTCGAGGACGGCGTGCGGTTCCTCGCGCGCCGCGCGCGGCCCGGAGACGTCGTGCTCACGATCGGGGCCGGCGACGTCGACCGCGGCGCGGACCTCGTCTTCCGGGAGCTCGCGTGACGATCGACGACCGGGTACCGATGTCCCGGTTCACGACGCTCGGGACCGGCGGTCCGGCTCGGTGGTTCGCGAAGCCGGAGACGGAGGACGAGCTCCGGGAAGCGCTCACCTGGGCCGCCGACCGCGAGGCGGCGGTGTCGGTGGTGGGGCTGGGGTCGAATCTGCTCGTGGCCGACGACGGGGTCGAGGCGCTCGTCCTCAAGCTCTCCGGCGAGCTGGCGGCGGCGGAGGCCGACGGCGAGGTTCTGCGGGCGGGTGGAGGCGCGCCGCTGGCCGTCTGCCTTCACCGGGCGCGGGCAGCGTCCCTCGGCGCGTTCGAGTTCGCCTGCGCCATCCCCGGAACCGCCGGAGGCGGCGTCTGGATGAACGCGGGAGCGTACGGAGGCGACATGGCGGGCGTGCTGGATCGCGCGCTCGTCGCCGATGCGACGGGCTCCTCCTGGCGCACGCCGGAGGAGCTGGGGCTGGAGTACCGCCGCTCGGCGCTGCGCCCCGGCGAGGTCGTCGTCGCCGCCGAGTTTCGACTTCGGCCTCGGCCGGTCGAGGAGATCAAGGCGACGGTCGCCGAGATGCAGGCGGCGCGAAAGGCTGCACAGCCCACGAACAAGCGGACCTTCGGCAGCGTGTTCAAGAACCCAGATCACGAGCTGTCCGCAGGGCGGATGCTCGAGGCCTGCGGACTCCGCGGTCACCGGATCGGCGGCGCGCAGATCTCACCGCGGCACGCGAACTTCATCGAGAACGCGGACGGCGCCACGACGCACGACGCGATCGAGCTGATGGCGGAGGCCCGCCGACGGGCGCTCGAGGAGTTCGGCGTGGAGCTCGAGCACGAGGTGCAGTTCCTCGGCGCGATCGAGCTGCCAGCGAGCTCGTTCCAGCATGGAGGCTGAGCCGCCAGGCCGCGCTGGGCGGCGCCAGGCGTTGTCCTCGGCCGCGTCCATATCGCTCTGATATGAACGCGGCCTGCGTCCAGGCCTGGCATCCACCCATCGCACCCTGGCGACGAGCCACATCCTGGAACGAACTCGAAGCCGGCGAGCTCGTGTAGGAGCAGCCTGCGCGGCGGCGAAGTTGGCGCCGTGGCACGTACGGCGGTCTCGGTGTCCCCTACTCTCCGGCTGGTCCCGTCCGGCCGCTCGCTCGCGCTCGGCTTCGGAATGCTCGCCGCTGCCTTCGCGCTCTTCGTCGGCGCGCGCGAGACGAGCGTCTTCGCCGTCCACGAGGTGGAGGTCGAGTCGATCCCGAACGGGCAGTCGCGCCTGGTCGCCCGTGCGCTGGGGAATCTTCACGGGACGAGCCTGCTGCGCATCGACCAGGAGGCGATCCAGCACCGGCTGGACAAGCTCCCGCACGTCCACCTGCTCGGTTACGACCGCGCCTTCCCGAACAGCCTCCGCGTCCGGGTGAGCGTCGAGCGCCCGGTGGCGGTGGTGCGGCGAGGCGACGAGAACTGGCTCGTCTCGGCGGAGGGACGGGTGCTCAGGCCGCTCGAACGACGGCTCAAGCGCCCCCTCCCGGTCGTCTGGCTCGAGCGGAACGTCGATCCGCAGGTCGGAGCAATCCTCCGAGCACCGGAGCCGGCACGCGCGATCCGGACGGTCGCCGCGATGCGGGCAGCGGCTCCTGGTCTGTCGCAGCGTGTCTGGTACGTGAAGATGAGCGACGACGGAACAGCGACCGCGGTGCTCCACGACCGCTTCGAGATTCGGCTGGGCAAGGCCACGGACCTCCCGCTGAAGCTCGAGGTGTCGCGCCGGGTGCTGGCGGCGATGCGGCGCGAGGGCGACATCGCCGCCTACATCGACATCAGCGTTCCAGAGCGACCGGTCGTGGGAGAGAGTCTCGAGTCTCAGGTAGAGCCTGAGAGTTCTCCGTCAACAGACGCGTTGACAAGCCAGTAGATCGCCCTTAGGCTGGAGCGTTGCAGGGCTTGCGAAGCCGCGAGCTACAGTCGAGCTTGAGGTGGAGGGACGTTGAGCGTACGCGAGCAGACAGGGAATTACCTGGCCATGATCAAGGTCGTCGGGGTCGGCGGCGGAGGATCGAATGCTGTCAGCCGCATGGTCGACGCGGGTCTGAGCGGAGTCGACTTCATCGCGGCGAACACCGATGCGCAGGCCCTACTCGTGGTCGATGCGGACATGAAGGTCCACATCGGCGCCGAGTCGACGCGTGGCCTGGGCGCCGGTGCGAATCCGGAGGTCGGACGGGACGCGGCGATGGAGAGCCGTGATGAGCTGAAGGATGCGATCAAGGGCGCGGACATGGTCTTCGTCACGGCCGGCGAGGGCGGCGGGACCGGCACGGGCGGGGCTCCGATCGTGGCCGGGATCGCGCGAGAGCTCGGCGCGCTCACGGTCGGCGTGGTGACCAGGCCGTTCGCCTTCGAGGGCCGCAAGCGCGCCGACCAGGCGATGATGGGCATCGAGGAGCTCCGCGACAACGTCGACACGCTGATCGTGATCGAGAACGACCGCTTGCTCCAGGTGGTCGAGAAGCGCACTTCCATCGTCGACGCGTTCCGGATGGCGGACGACATCCTCCGGCAGGGCGTCCAGGGGATCACCGACCTGATCACGGTCCCGGGGATCGTCAACCTCGACTTCGCCGACGTGCGCGCGATCATGTCCGACGCCGGGTCGGCGCTGATGGGCATCGGGACCGCGTCGGGGGAGAACCGCGCGGCCGAAGCGGCTCATACCGCGGTGTCCTCGCCGCTCCTCGAGTCGTCCATCGAAGGCGCGACCGGCATCCTGCTGAACATCAGCGGCCCACCCGACATGGGGCTGTTCGAGGTGAACGAGGCGGCGGAGGTCGTCACGGGCGCGGCGGACCAGAACGCAAACGTGATCTTCGGTGCGGTCATCGACGACGCGCTGAAGGACGAGGTTCAGGGTCACGGTGATCGCGACGGGCTTCGGCCCGCAGGCGCAGCGGCGCCGCCGGCGGACGACGGTGAGCGAGGACGAGCCGGCGACGCGGACACCCGAGGAGCGCGAGCGCTTCGACGTCGGAGAGGACGTCCTCGAAGTGCCGTCCTTCCTCCGCGAATAGCGGCGGGCCTCCCGAACCCACGGCGGTAGCATCCGGCGCGTCGTGCAGACGCTGCGCCGAACTCCGCTCCACGAGCGTCATGTCGCCCTCGGCGCGCGTCTCGTTCCCTTCGCGGGCTGGGAGATGCCCGTGCAGTACGAGGGCGTCATTCCCGAGCACCGTGCGGTGCGCACCGACGCCGGGGTCTTTGACGTCTCGCACATGGGTGAGCTCGAGGTCGAGGGGCCGAAGGCGCACGAGTTCCTCCAGAGCGTTCTCTCCAACGACCTCGATCGAGTCGAGCCGGGCCAGGCGCAGTACACGCTCCTCACCAACGAGCGCGGCGGCATCGTCGACGACCTCATCGCCTACCGCCTCGAGGCCGGTCGCTACCTGTTGATCGTCAACGCCTCGAACCGGGACGCCGACTTCCGCTGGCTCAAGGAGCGCGAGATCCCGGGCTCGGACGTGCGCGACATCTCCGACGACTACGCGCTCCTCGCCGTCCAGGGGCCGCGCTCGCTGGAGCGGCTCGGCCTCGACGAGGCGCCGCCGTTCACGTTCGCGATGGACGAGCTCGACGGCATCGAGGTGATGGTCAACCGCACCGGCTACACGGGCGAGACCGGCGTCGAGCTCATGGTTCCCGCCGAGGAAGGCAAGGCGCTCTGGGACGCCGTTCTGGCCCGAGGGGTGACGCCGGCAGGGCTCGGAGCGCGGGACACACTGCGGCTGGAGGTTTGCTACCCGCTGCACGGGAACGACATCGGGCCGGACACCGACGCGATCTCGGCCGGCCTCGGCTGGGTCTGCGCGCTCGACAAGGACTTCACCGCCGCCGACGAGCTCCGCCGGATCAAGGCCGAAGGCCCGTCGCGGAAGCTGGGGGCCTTCGTGATGGAGGATGCGGGGATCCCGCGGCAGGGCATGGCCATCGAGGGCGGCGGCGAGGTCACCTCCGGAACGCACTCTCCGATGCTCGACCGCGGCATCGGCATGGGCTATGTCCGCGCCGAGCAGGCCGAGCCCGGCACCGAGCTCACGATCGACGTGCGGGGAAGGCAGCGGCGCGCCCGCGTCGTCAAGAAACCGATCTACAAGCGCGAGGAGGATTGATGGCGGCTGCTGAGAGCTACCCCGGCGAGCTGAGGTACCACGCCCAACACGACTGGGCGCGCATCGACGGAGACGAGGCCGTGCTGGGGATCACCTGGTATGCGCAGGATGCGCTCGGTGAGCTCGTGCACTTCGAACCCCCGCAGGTCGGCTCCTCGGTCGCGAAGGACGGAAACTACGGTGAGGTGGAATCCGTGAAGGCCGTCTCGGACGTCGTGTCGCCGCTTTCCGGTGAGGTGCTCGAGGTCAACCAGGCAGTGGCCGACGCCCCGGAGACCGTCAACGAGGATCCCTACGGCGAGGGCTGGCTGATCAGGATCCGGCTCTCCGACGCGTCCGAGGCGGACAGCCTCCTGGACGCCGACGCCTACAAGGCCGTCCTGGCCGAACTGTGACCTACGAGACGCTGACCGCCGCCGATCGCGAGGCGATGCTCGAGACGATCGGCGTCTCCAGCATCGAGGAGCTGTTCCGCGACATACCCTCCGGCGTCCGGTTCGAACGGCCGCTCGAGCTCGGCGACCCGCTCACCGAGCAGGAGATCGTCGAGCGCCTGGAGGAGCTCGCGGCGCGGAACGTCCATGCCGGCGAGGAGCTCTCGTTCGTCGGGGCCGGCGTCTACGACCATTACGTCCCGGCCGTCGTCGACTACATCCTCCAGCGCGGGGAGTTCCTGACCGCGTATACGCCGTACCAGCCGGAGATGAGCCAAGGAGTCCTCCAGGCGATCTTCGAGTACCAGACCGTGATCTGCGAGCTGACTGGCATGGACGTGTCCAATGCGTCCGGCTACGACGGCACGACGGTCGCCGCGGACGCGTGCTACGTCGCCAAGCACGCGACGGGCCGGTCGAAGATCGTCCTGGCCGAGACGGTCAACCCGCAGGTGCGCCAGGTCGTTCGCACGTACGCGCCCGGGTTCGGGATGGAGGTCGTGGACGTCCCGCACCGTGACGGCGTCACCGACCCCGAGGAGTTCCGGGCAGCCGCGGAGGGCGCCGCATGCGCGATCTTCCAGCAGCCGAACTTCTTCGGCTGCCTGGAGCCGGCGCCCGAGCTGGCGGGTGCCGCGAACGACGCCGAGGCGCTGGCGGTCGCGCACGTCGATCCGATGTCGCTCGGCGTGCTCGAGGCTCCCGGCAACTACGGCTGCGCGATCGCCATCGGCGAGGGCCAGTCGGCAGGCAACCCGCTGTCCTTCGGCGGGCCGCACTACGGGTTCGTCGCCGCGCGCGAGGAGTTCACGCGACGCATGCCCGGCCGGATCGTGGGCGAGACGACCGACGTCGAGGGACGCCGAGGCTACGTCCTCACCCTCCAGACGCGCGAGCAACACATCCGGCGTGAGAAGGCGACGTCGAACATCACGACCAACCAGACCCTGCTGGCGCTGGGCGGCCTCATCTATCTGTGTTGGCTGGGGCCAGAGGGGCTCAGGGAGGTGGGCGAGACCTGTATGGCGCTCGCCGAGCATGCCAAGGAGCGGCTCGATCTCCCACTGTTGTTTCCGGAGCAGGCAACGTTCAAGGAGTTTGGCGTGCGCGTCGGACGGCAGGCGCAGGAGGCCATCCGCCAAGCGCGCACGCACGGCGTCAATCCCGGCTATCCGGTCGGCCGCGACTACCCGGGGATGGACGACGCGATCCTCGTCGCCGTCACCGAGCGGCGCACCGTCGAAGACATCGACCGGCTCGGGGAGGCGCTGGCGGAATGAAGCTCGTCTTCGAGAAGTCCGGGCCGGGCCGTCGCGCCGGGCGGATCCCGCGTCCGGCCGAGCTGTCGCCGCCGACCGTGCCCGACGAGCTTCGCCGTGAGCGCCCGGCGCGGCTGCCGGAGCTCCCCGAGATCGAGCTCGTCCGCCACTTCACGGAGCTGACGACCCGCAACTTCGGGATCGACACCGGCTTCTATCCGCTCGGCTCCTGCACGATGAAGTACAACCCGCGCGTCAACGAACGGGTCGCCGCGCTGCCTGGTTTCCGCGATCTCCACCCGCACCAGGACGAGGAAGGCGCACAGGGCGCGCTCGAGCTGATGCACGACCTCCAGGAGATCCTCGCGGAGGTCACCGGGCTCGACGCAGTCTCGCTCCAGCCGGCGGCCGGCTCGCAGGGCGAGCTGACCGGTCTGATGCTGATGCGCGCCTACTTCAGGGATCGCGGCGAGGCGGAGCAACGCCGGACGATCGTCGTCGCCGACACGGCGCACGGCACGAACCCGGCCAGCGTGACGATGGCCGGCTACGAGCTCCAGAAGGTCGCCACGGACTCGCGCGGCAACATCGATCTCGACGACCTCCGCAGCAAGGTTGACGATTCGACGGCCGGCTTGATGCTCACGAACCCGTCGACGCTGGGCCTCTTCGACGAGCACATCGAGGAGGTCGCGAAGATCTTTCACGAAGTCGGCGCGCTTCTGTACTACGACGGCGCCAATCTGAATGCCGTGTGCGGAATCTCACGGCCCGGCGACATGGGCTTCGACATCGTCCACATCAACCTGCACAAGACGTTCTCCCAGCCGCACGGCGGCGGAGGTCCCGGCGGCGGGCCGATCGCGGTGCGGGAGCGCTTGGAGCCGTTCTTGCCGGTTCCGGCCGTGGTCCGGGACGGCAACCGCTTCCGCCTCGACTACGACCGCCCCAAGTCGATCGGGAAGGTGCGCGCCTTCACGGGCCCGTTCGGCGTCTTCGTCCGCTCGTACGCGTTCATCCTCGCCTGGGGCAAGGAGCTGCGGACGATGTCGGAAGACGCAGTCCTCAACGCGAACTACCTCCTGGCCCGGCTGAAGGACGCATACGACCTCCCGTTCGACCGGCTCTGCATGCACGAGTTCGTGCTGTCTGCGCGAAAGCTCAAGAAGGAGCACGGGATCACCGCGCTGGACGTCGCCAAGCGGCTGATGGACTACGGGTTCCACCCGCCGACGATCTATTTCCCGCTGATCGTTCCGGAGGCGCTGATGATCGAGCCGACGGAGACCGAGACGAAGGAAACGCTCGACGGCTTCGCCGACGCGATGCAGGCGATCGCACGTGAGGCAGCCGAGGAGCCGGAGACGGTGAAGCGCGCCCCGCACGACCGGCCCGTGGGACGGCTGGACGAGGTCAAGGCCGCGAAGCGCGCAATCGTCCGGTACCGGTTCGAGGACCACCCGGATCTCTCGGGCGAGCCGTCGGCTCCTGCCGAGGTCGAAGCGCCGAAGGGCGTGTAGCGCGGCGGCGAGCTGTTCGCTCGCAGTGGCTTCGGGGCCGGCCGCGGGCCTCCCTCCGGTTTCACCGTATCGCCGCGCGACGCGCGTGTGGGTGCCCGAGCCGTGCCGAATCCGTGACAACCGCGGTATTCATGCCGCTGCTCCTCCTTCCGAACTAGCGATCGGCCGCGCTTTTTGGAGGCCGCGCATCGTCGCCCGGTGAGAATGGCGTCATGAGCGAGTTGCCGAGCCCGGGCTCCGAGCTCCTGGAGGCGCTCTACCGAGGCGATCGCAAGACGGTCGATGCGAAGCTGGCCGAGCGGCCCGAGCTCACGCTCTTCGAGGCGGCGGCGGTTGGAGATGTCGACCGCGTGCAGGAGCTGCTGCGCCTCGACCCCGGCGCCGTCCGTGCGTGGTCGCCGGACGGCTTCACCGCGCTCCACCTGGCGGCGTTCTTCGGCCACGAACCCGTCGCCGCCGAGCTCCTCGGACACGGAGCCGATGTGAGCGCCGTCGCGAAGAATCCGCTCCGCGTGCAGCCGCTGCACAGCGCCGTCCGCCGGCGGTCACACTGCGGTGGCGCGCCTCCTTCTCGAACACGGAGCCGACCCGAACGCCAGGCAGGAGGGCGGGTTCGTGCCCCTCCACGCCGCGGCACAGACCGGGAACGACGAGCTCTACGAGCTGCTCGTGGCGAACGGTGCCGATCAGGACGCCGCGACCGAAGACGGGCGCACCGCGGCCGACTTCCGCACCGATTCGTAGCGCGGCGAGCGGATCGCGATGTCCTTCCGCGGGCGTGCTGCTGATGGCCTCGCCGTACCTCCCTGCTGGAGGACAGCGCGGCTCTGCCGGTCGTGGTCGTCGCTGCTCGTCGTCGTGCTCGGCGAGATGCTCTGGGCGCCGGCGTCGGAGGCCCTGATCGCGAACCTGGCGCCGCCGGGCCTGCGCGGGGTCTACCTCGGCACGGCGAACGCGGCGAGCTGGCTCGGTCTCTCGCTCGCTCCGGCCATCGGGATGCGTGCCGCATGGCGACGCCGCGATGTGGATCCTCATCGCGGCCGTGGGAGTGACCGGCGCTGCCCTCTACCTGTTCGCCTGGCGGCAGGCAGAATCCCGCCGTGATCGATCTCCGGTCGGACACGCAGACGAAGCCGACTCCCGCGATGCGCGAGGCGATCGCGTCGGCCGAGGTCGGGGACGAGCAGAAGCGGGAAGACCCGACGGTCAACCGGCTCGAGCAGCGGGCGGCTGAGCTTCTCGGACAGGAGGAGGCCGTCTACGTCCCGACGGCGACGATGGCGAACGAGATCGCGCTCCGGCTCCACGGCGAGCCGGGCGACGAGCTGCTCGCCGAGGAGCACTCCCACGTCCTGATCGCGGAGCTCGGCGCCCCAGCGGCCTTTACCGGCCTCCTGACGCGACCGCTGGCCGGCGAGGACGGGCGGATCGGCGCCGATCAGATCCGCTCCGCGGCACGCCTGTACGACGACTTCCACACGCCGAAGACGCGGATCGTCTCGATCGAGAACACGCACAACAGCTCCGGCGGACGAGTGTGGCCGCTGGAGGAGCTCGACGCGGTGATCGACTGCTGCCGAGAGCTCGGCCTTCGGCTGCACCTCGACGGCGCGCGGCTCTTCAACGCGGCCGTCGCGCTCGGAGTGCCGGCCTCACGCATCTCGGAGCGCGCGGACACCGTGACGATCTGCCTCTCGAAGGGCCTCGGCTGCCCACTCGGCGCCGTCGTCGCCGGCTCGTCAGAGCTGATGCTCCGCGGCCGCCGCTTCAAGCACATGTTCGGCGGCGCCATGCGCCAGGCGGGCATCGTGGCCGCGGCGGGCGTGTACGCGCTCGAGCACAACATCGAACGGCTGGCAGACGACCACGCGCGGGCCCGTCGTCTCGGAGACGGCCTCGCGGCTTCCGGACTTCCGGTCGATCCCGACGAGGTCGAGACGAACTTCGTCCAGATCGACCTGGAGCCCCTCGGCCTGTCGCAGCCCGAGGCGCTCGAGCGGGTGCATCAGGCCGGCGTCGGCATCTCGGCGACGATCCACCCGACCCGACTCCGGGCCGTCACGCATCTCGGCGTCACGGACGACGAAATCGAGCAGGCGATCGAGATCCTGCCCAAGGCGCTCGGAGTCTTTGCCCGCGCCTGAGGGACTCGTGGCCGAGCTCTCGGGGATTGTCCGGGAGGCGCAGGCCGAGAACCGGCTGCCCAGCGTCAGCGCCGCGGCCGTCCGCGACGGCGAGGTCGTTTGGAGCGAAGCGGTCGGTCTCGCTGACGCCGAGAGTGGGGAAGAGGCGACACCGAACCACCAGTACCGGATCGCCTCGATCACGAAGACCGTGACGGCCGTCGGCGTCATGCGGCTCCGGGACGAGGGACGGCTCTCGCTCGACGACAAGCTCGACCGGCATCTCCAGGGCGCCGAGCACGGCCTGACGATCCGCGGACTGCTCTCGCACCTCTCCGGCCTCCAGCGGGAGGTGCCCGGAAACGTGTGGGAGACGCTCGAGATGCCGACCCGCGAAGAGCTTCTGCCCCGGCTCGCCGAGGCCGAGAGGCCGCTCGCGCCCGGTGCGTACTGGCACTACTCGAACCTCGCCTACTCACTCCTCGGCGAGGTCGTCGCGCGGGTCAGCGGTCGACCTGCGGAGGAGGAGCTCACCGAGAACGTCCTGGCGCCGATCGGCATGACCCGGACGACCTGGACTGCCGAGGAGCCGTCGGCGGTCGGTTACCTCGTTCATCCATACACGGACGTTGCTCGGCAGGAGCCGGTGATCGAGGGCCGTGCGGTGGCACCCGCAGCCGAGCTCTGGAGCACCGCCGAGGACCTCTGCCGCTGGGCGGCGTTTATCGCCGACCCCGATCCGGCCGTCCTCTCCAAGGAGACGGTTCAGGAGATGTCGACGTTCCAGTCGATGGTCGACCTGACGAAGTGGCGGCTCGCCTACGGGCTCGGGTTCGCGCTGTATCGGAGCGGCGACGACGTCTTCGTCGGGCACGACGGCGCGCACGCGGGGTTTCTCGCTCACGTCTCCACGTTTCCACCGAAGCGCACGGGCGCCGCCGTGCTCACGAACGACGGCGCCGGCGTGACGATCTCCGCGCTCGGCATCGAGCTCTCCAAGGCTGTCGCCGCCGCCTACCGGCCGGTCAAGGAGGAGTGGCGGCCGGGCGAGGCGCCGCCGCCTGAGGTGGAAGGCGTCCTCGGCCAGTGGTTCTCCGAGGGCCATCCGATCGTCTTCTCCTACCGCGGCGGCAAGCTCGAGTCGGTCTTCCCGGGGGCCCGGCTGGACCTCGGCCGATCCGTGTACGAACAAGAGGGCGAGGACGTCTACCGGGTCGTGCGGGGCTACGAGCGCGGCGAGCTCCTGCGGATCGTCCGGGACGAGGACGGCGTCCCGGTGAAGCTCTACTTCGCGACCTACCCGGTCACGCGCGAGCCGTCCACCTTGGGTTAGGAGGGCTTGGCGAAACGCATGCTGTGCCGCAGGGCCGCGCTGCTCGCCCCGAGGCGGCGTCCTCAGTCGCGCCCGTATCTCATTCGATACGAACGCTCCCTGCGTCCTTGCCTCGGAACGACCATCGCACCCCTGCGACGAGCGACGTTCCGCCAAGCGGTCCCCGGCGAGGAAGAACGCCACGGCGACGGCCACGTAGACGGCGATCAGCGCAACCCCACGCGCGCGACTCGACTGGCCCTGCGCCAGGAGCGCCGCCGTCACCAACGTGCCGATCGCGAGCGCGCCGATCTCGACCGGCCGGAACCCGAGTGCCAGCGGCTCGATGAACAGGGCGAGCAACGTGACCGCCGGGATCAGGAAGACGGCGACCTGCGCGCTGGAGGCGAGTGCGATCTCCGCGGCCAGCTTGATCTGGCCCCGGGCCGCCACGACGACGGCGCCTCCGTGCTCGGCGGCGTTCCCGACGATCGCCACGATCACCGCCGCGACGAAGAAGTCCGACAGTCCGACGTCCTCCGCGAACTTGTCGATCGAGCCGACGACGATCTCCGCGATCAGCGCCGTGACGACGGTGGTGATCCCGAGGACGCCGAGCGCAGTCCCGAAGCTCCAGCCGGCCATCTCCGGCGGCTCGTCGGAGATGTGCATCAGGCGGTGGCGCCGCAGGGAGAGCCAGGTCGCGGCGACGTAGACCAGCAGCAATGCGATCGAGACCGGGATCGACAGGTTGACGATCAGGTCCCGCTCGGGGTCGCCCTCCCAGCTCGGCACCGCCGGGATCAACAGGAGCAGCACGGCGAGCCCGACGAGCCCGATCGAGAGGAAGCTGGACGGACGGTCGATCTCCCCCCGGCCTCCGAACAGGAGCGAAAAGCCGAGGACGAGCAGCAGGTTGCCGACGACGCTTCCGGTCAGCGAGCCGCGCACCACCTCCGTTAGGCCCTCGTGCACGGCGAGCAGCGCGATGATCAGCTCAGGGGCATTGCCGAATGTGGCATTGAGAAAGCCTCCGATCCCGGGCCCTGTGTGGTGGGCGGCGTGCTCGGTCGCCTCCCCGATCAGCCACGCAAGCGGGATGAGAGCCGCAGCGGCGAGCACGAACTCCGGGGTGTCGCCGATGTCGGCGAGGTAGTGGAGTGCGATCGAGACTGGCGCGAGGGCCAGCGAGGCCCAGAGGATCCGGCGCGCCATCGGGCGCCTACCCTAGCGACCGTGCTGGAAGCAGTCCTCTTTGACTGGGGCGGGACGCTCATGCAGGACGAGTGGAGCGACGAGATCGCGCTCGAGGGACACTCGGCCGGGCTCACGGCGCTCGCGAGAGACGGTCTCCCGACCGCCGAGGCCTTCACGCGCTACCTCGCGGACCACGAGACGGAGCTGTTTCCGACCGGCGAGGACGAGATCGACATCGCCAACGTGATGCGACGGTCGTTCGCGGCTCAGGGCGTCGACCTTCAGGACGACGACCTGCGTCTCTTCCTCCGGTCTGCGCACGACGTCTGGGCCTCGTACTACTCGCTCGCAGCCTCGACGCATGCGCTGCTCGAGGCGCTGCGCGCGCGAGGGCTGAGGCTCGCGCTGGTCTCCAACACGGCAAGCCCTGAGTGGCTCCTGCTGCCCGTGCTCGAGGAGCAGGGGCTGCTGGCGCGCGTGGACGCCGTCGTCCTCTCGTCCGAGGTGGGCAAGCGCAAGCCGCACGCGGCGATCTTCGAGCGGGCGCTCGAGGAGGTCGCAGTCGAGCCGGGCGACGCGCTCTTCGTCGGCGACCGGATCGACGCCGACGTTCTGGGTGCATCGCGGGTCGGGATGACGACCGTGCAGGCGCTCTGGTTCCGTGCCGACGACGTGCCGGTCGACGCCGAGCCGGACTTCCAGGCCTTCACCCAGATGGACGTCCTGAACGTCGTCGACCGCCTGCTCGCGTCGCGCGACTAGCGCGATCGGGTTTCTCTGTCAAGTCTTGCGCGACCCGGGGCTCGTGCACAAAATCCAGCCATGGCGTCACAACCGGCGACCCGTCCACGGAGCCTCCCGCTCCGGCCGCAGGACGAGGTCGAGTGCCGCCGGTGCGGCGTGCACTGCGACAAGGTCGTCTACCCGGCGGCTTGCCTCGCCCGGTCATGTCCGTTCCTCTACGCCTTCGAGGAAGTCGGCCGCACCTACGTCGGGTGCATGCAGCGGATCTTCTCCGTCGAGATCGACCTCCAGCTTTTGGAGCAAGCCGAAGCCCGGGCCCCGGGCTTCGGTGCTGTTCGGGCCAGTCGCAAGCCGTTGCCGATGTGTCGTGCGGAAGTGGAGAGCACGTACGTCGGGCGGACCGACGAGCTCGGGTGCGTCAACCCGGAGTTCCACGAGCTGCCGGTGGGCGAGCCGAGCTTCCGCGTCTTCGCACAGGTCCGCCCGAGCGCCTAGGTCAACGGCTCCGCACGACGAACAGCTCGAGCAGGTCACCGGCCTGATCCGCGAGGTCCTCGCGGATGCCGTGGTCGGGGCGTACCTGTTCGGCTCCGCGCTCACCGGTGGGCTGCGGCCGAGGAGCGACCTGGACGTCCTCGTCCTCGTCGAGCGGCCGACGACGCCGGACGAGAAGCGCCGGCTCGCCGAGGGGCTCCTCGCGGTCTCCGGCCGCCCGCTGCCGGTCGAGGTGACGATCGTCGCGGAGCCGGACGTCGAGCCATGGCGTTACCCGCCGCGCTACGACCTCCAGTACGGCGAGTGGCTGCGCGCGGAGCTCGAGAGGGGTGAGCTGGAAGTCCTGCAGGCGACGACGAATCCGGACGTAGCGCTCCTTCTCACGATGGTCCTCCAGGCGAGCCGCCCGCTGCTCGGCCCGCCGGCGTCAGACGTCCTCGACCCGGTGCCGGCCGACGACCTCGTCCGCGCGATGCTCGCCGACGCCGACGAGGTCATGCCCGGCCTCGAGGACGACACGCGGAACTCGGTCCTGACGCTCGCACGCATCTGGCAAACGATGGAGACAGGCGAGATCGGCCCGAAGGACACCGCGGCCGACTGGGCGCTCGGGCGCCTCCCACCGGAGCACCGCGAGGTGCTGGCGCGTGCGCGGGCGATCTACCTCGGCGAAGAGGACGACCGGTGGGACGACCTCAGGCCGCGCGTCCGGCCTTACGCCGACCACGTCGCCGGCGAGATCCGGCAGCGTGCAGCTCCCGCAGCTTCCTGATCTCGTGCTCGTCGGCGCCCTTGCCCTGCTGGCCCTCGGTCTCCACGATCGCCGGAAGGTCCTGGAGCCGCCGGTTTCCGAGGAACGTCGCAAGACCGTCGCCGATGAGGCCCTCCTCGAGGTTCGCGTGGCGGTCCCGGTTCGAGCCGAGCGGGGTGACCGAGTCGTTGACGTGGAGCGCCCGTAGCCGATCGAGCCCGATCACCCTGTGGAACTCGTCGAGGAGCGCATCGAACGCGGCTGCGTCGGTGACGTCGACACCGGACGCCCACAGGTGGCAGGAATCGAGGCAGACGCCGAGGCGGGGGTGCGCCCCGAGCCGGTCGACCAGCTTGGCGATCTCCTCGATCGAGCGGCCCATCGTTCCGCCGGTCCCGGCCGAGTTCTCGATCAGCAGCCAGGTCGTGTCCGAGCACCGCTCGAGCACCAGTTCGATCGCCGGCGCTGCCCGGTCGAGGCCCGCTTCGAACCCGGAGCCGAGGTGCGACCCGACGTGGAAGACGACGCCGTCGGCGCCGATCGCGCAGCTCGCGTCGACCGTGGAGCGCAACGTCGAGGCCGACTTCTCGTAGAGCTCGTCGTCTGGGCTCGCGAGGTTGATGAGGTAGATCGCGTGGACGATCCACGCCTCCATCCCGGCCGCCCGCGCACGGCCCTCGAACGACGCGAGTACCTCCGGGTCGTGATTCGGGAAGCGCCAGGCGCGCGGGCTCTGGACGAACAGTTGCAGCGCGTTCGCCCCGATCGCCTGCGCCCGTTCCGGCGCCGCCTTGACCCCACCGCCGACGTGGCCGCCGAAGAGCACGGCCCTACGATAGAGACGTGAGTCCAACCGTCCGCGTCCGCATGGCCCCGAGCCCCACCGGGCTGCTGCACATCGGGAGCGTCCGCACGTTCCTCTTCAACTGGCTCTTCGCGCGCCAGAAGGGGGGCGAGGTCCTCCTGCGCATCGAGAACACGGACACGAGCCGGGAGGTGGCCGAGGCGACCGAGCAGATCCAGCGCTCGCTCGCCTGGCTCGGCATCGACTGGGACGGCCCGGTCCGCTTCCAGCTCGACCGGATGGCGGACGCGCAGCGCCTCGCCCATCAGCTCGTCGACGAGGGCAAGGCGTACGAGGACGAGGGAGCGATCCGGTTCCGGATGCCCGACGAGGGCACGACCGGCTGGGTCGACGTGGTTCGCGGCCCGGTCGAGGTGCCGAACGAGAGCATCGAGGACGTCGTGATCCTCAGGGCCGACGGCCGGCCGACGTACAACTTCGCCAACCCGGTCGACGACATGCTCGACGAGATCAGCCACGTGATCCGCGGTCAGGACCACATCTCGAACACCCCGAAGCAGCTCCAGATCCTTCGCGCGCTCGGAGCGGAGCCGCCCGTGTACGCCCACGCGCCCGACGTGCTCGGCACCGACGGCAAGAAGCTGTCCAAGCGCCACGGGGCCCAGTCGGTCGAGGACTTCCACCGGGAGGGCTACATCCCCGAGGCGCTGGTCAACTTCCTCGCCAGGCTCGGTTGGGCCTACGACGACAAGACGGAGGTCTTCACCCGAGACGAGCTGCTCGAGCGGTTCCGGCTCGACCGAGTGGCCCCGAGCCCGGCCGTCTTCGACTACCAGAAGCTGACCTGGCTGAACGGCGTGCACCTGCGCAACCTCGCTCCCGACGAGTACGCGGACCGGGTCGTCCGGTACCTGCGCGAGGCCGGCCTCGACTGGGACGAGGAGCTGGTGCGCCGGGCGGCGCCGCTCGTGCAGGAGAAGATCGAGAAGCTCGACCAGTTCCCCGGCTACACGAGGTTCTTCTTCGAGGACGTCAAGCCGGCCGTCCCGCTCGACGGCGCCGGCCCCGTGCTCGAGCAGGCAGAGCAGGCCCTCGCCGGCGTCGAGCCGTTCCAGGCGGAGCCGATCGAGCGCGAGCTCAGGTCGCTCGCCGAGCGACTCGAGCTGAAGCCGCGCGAGGCCTTTCAGCCGATCCGGATCGCAGTGACCGGGTCGAAGGTCTCACCGGGCCTCTTCGAGAGCCTGGAGCTGCTCGGCCGGGACGAGACGCTCAGGCGCCTCGCGACGGCCCGCGGGGAAGCGGCCTAGGCGGCGCCAACGGGTCCAGGGCACGCTGGAACTCCAACCAGGACCGGCGTCGAAAGCTCGCCGTGGGCCGGGGGAGCTCCTGCCACTGCCGCTCGGGTACGGGCGACGAACGTGAGCAGGCTCGATTTCCCACTTCTAAAAGGGAAACGCTCGAGGGCCCTAGGGAGATACGGCAGGGGACGCCTATACACTCGGCGGGATGGGAGGGGGCCCGGCGACGGTGCTGGTTGTCGACGACGATCCTTCGCTCAGGCTCCTCTGCCGGGTCAACCTGGAGCTCGAGGGATACCGGGTCGTCGAGGCCGAGAGCGTGGACACCGCTCGCGCCGCGCTCGAAGCGGAACACCTCGATGCGATCCTGCTCGACGTCCACCTCGGGAACGACGACGGCCTCGTGCTCCTGCCGGCGATCGAGCGGCAGGGGCCGGCGGTCGCCCTGCTGACGGGCAGCCCGGGCGCCCACCTGCCGGACGGCGCGACCGTGATCGGCAAGCCGTTCTCCATCGACGAGCTGAGCGACACCGTGCGTGAGCTGGTCGGCCGGTCGAGCTCCCCGCTTCGGTAGATTCCCCATCCGATATGAGCGTGACTGCCGTCAGGACGCCCGCGGAGTTCGAGGCCGAGCTCCAGAGATACCTCTACGAGCGAGCCGAGGAAGGCCGCGCCGTTCGCGTCGGCGAGAAGGAGGTCTCCGAGCGCGCCGAGATCGTCGCGCGCTACCGGGAGCTCTTCACACGCGAGCAGCTCGACGCGCTGCACGAGGCCGAGTCGGCCGCCGGTCCCGACGACCGCGAGCGCCTCTACAGGCTTCGAAAGACCTGCGAGTCCGGCCTCGTCGAGGTCGAGTTGAGCGCTCGCGAAGACGAGCTCGAGAACGCGATCCTCGCCGCCCGCGTCGACGTACCGCGGGGAGGAGCTGCCCCTCCGGTCAGCCCAGGCGCAGCTCGCCGTCCTGCACTCGTTCGACGAGCGTGAGGAGCTGGGTGAGCTCCACGGCGACGCGTCCGCCGGGTTCAACGACCAGCGGATGGAGATGCTCCAGGCGCGCGAGGAGCTCGACGCCGAGCTCTCCGGCGAGCCGGACTCGGTCGCCCGGAACGAAGAGGAGAAGGGCATCTCGCTCCGCGAGCTGTCCGAGGTCCTGACGAACGCGAGCCGCGCCGCCGACGAGGTCTACGGCCGCCTCACGGGGAAGTGGTTCGACAAGCTGCTCGGCGACGATCGCCCGCAGGTTCCGTCCTCGTACCACGTCGCCTGGCTCCGGCGCCTCTCGCCGCTCGAGGCGACGTATACGAAGGAGCGCGCGACCGACGTCTGCCTCCAGACGCTCCGGCACCTCGGCTTCAACATGGACGAGGAGCCGAACATCCGCATGGACCTCGACGACCGGCCGCAGAAGTCGCCGCGGGCCTGCGTGATCGCCGCCGACCCGCCGAAGGTCGTCCACCTGATCACCCGCGCCCAGGGCGGGCTGCACGACTACCAGGCGTTCCTCCACGAGGCCGGCCACGCGCTCCACTACGGCAACTGCGACCCGAACCTGCCGTACACCTTCCGCAACCTCTCGCGCGACCACGCGCTGACGGAGATCTACTCGTACATCTTCGAGGCGATCTCCCGCGAACCGGGCTGGCACGTCGAGCACTTCGGGCTCTCGGAGGAGGAAGCAAAGGACAACGCCGAGGCGACGACCTTCCTCGAGGCGCTCCTCTACCGGCGTTACACGGCGAAACTGCAGTTCGAGCTCGAGTTCTGGGGCGCGTTTGGCGATGGGTCCGCCGGGCCCGCGCGGTACCACGAGCTCCTGACGGCCGCGAGCGGCGTTTCGTACCGGCCGGACGCATACCTCGCGGACATGGACGCGGGCTTCTACTCGGCGGACTATCTCCGGGCCTGGATCCGGTCCGCGCAGTTGCGGCAGTGGCTGACGAAGGAGGTCGGCGAAGACTGGTGGCGGAACAAGGCGACGGGCGATCATCTGCGCTCGCTCTTCGCCGAAGGCACGCGGCCCTCCAGCGAGGAGGTCGCGGGCCGCCTCGGTTTCGACCCCCACGACACGAAGCCACTCCTCCACGAACTTGGCGCCTGACGCCGCTGGGCCGGCCTTCGACCGGTTCTACGGGTACGACGAGCTAACGGAGCTCCTCCAGGGCTGGGCCGGCGAGCGGCCCGAGCTCTTCGCCGTCGAGTCGATCGGCGAGAGCCACGAGGGCCGGGACATCTGGCTCGCCACGATCACGAACACCCAGACCGGGCCGGCACTCGAAAAGCCTGCGCTGCTGATCGAGGCCAACATCCACGCGGTCGAGGTGACCGGCGCCACGGCGGCGCTCTACGTGATGCACCGCCTGCTCTCGGGGTACGGAAGCGACGAGCGGGTGACGCGCGCCCTCGACACACGCGTCTTCTACGTCGTCCCGCGGCTGAACCCCGACGGCGCCGAGCTGGCACTGGCCGACCGGCCCCGGTTCATCCGCTCCAGCACTCGGCCCTGGCCCCTCGCGGAGGAGCTCGACGGGCTCTACGAGGAGGATCTCGACGGCGACGGGCGCATCCTGATGATGCGGATCCGCGATCCGAACGGCTCGTGGAAGGCGCATCCGGAGGAGCCGCGGCTCATGGTCCGGCGCGACCCGGACGAGGAGGGCGGCGAGTACTTCCGGCTGCTCTGGGAAGGCCGGATTCGGAACTTCGACGGCGTCACGATCAAGATCGCACCGCCGCTCGAGGGGCTCGACCTGAACCGCAACTTCCCGATGGAATGGGCAGTCGAGGCCGAGCAGCATGGCGCGGGCCCGTACCCGACGTCCGAGCCCGAGATCCGGGCGATGGTGCAGGCGATCGTCGACCGGCCGAACATCACCGCGCACTTCGCCTACCACACGTTCAGCGGCGTCCACCTCCGGCCGTACTCGAGCTACCCGGACGAGCACTACCCGACGAACGACCTGCGGGCATACAAGCTGCTCGGCGAGAAGGCGACCGAGCTGACCGGATATCCCGCGATCTCGATCTTCCACGACTTCAAGTACGACCCGAAGCAGACGGTCAAGGGCGGCGCGAACGACTGGTTGTACGACCACCTCGGGATCTACTCCTGGACGACGGAGTTCTGGAGCCCGCAGCGGGAGGCGGGGATCGAGGGCTACCAGTACATCGACTGGATGCGCGACCACCCACCGGAGGACGATCTCAAGCTCATCCGGTGGAGCGACGAGCAGCTGGACGGGAAAGGGTATGTCGACTGGTACCCGCACGAGCACGACCAGCTCGGCGAGGTCGAGCTCGGCGGCTGGGACCTCATGTACGCGTGGGCGAACGTCCCGCCGCAGTTCCTCGAGCGCGAGATCGCCCCGCACGCTGATCTTGCGATCTGGCACCTGCTCGTCTCTCCGCGGCTGGAGATCCTGTCGCTCGAGGCCGAGGAGCTGGGGGAGGGGTCCTGGCTCGTCCGTCTGGTTGTCCACAACACCGGCTGGTTGCCAACGTCGGTGTCGGAGAAGGCGGTCGAGCGGAAAGCCGTGCGGCCGCTGGAGGCGGAGATCACGCTGCCGGACGGCGGCTCGGCTCCACGGCGGCGAGAAGAAGGTGGAGCTGGGCCAGCTCGAAGGGCGCGTCCATCGGCGGTCGCTGCTCTGGTGGGCGTCGGACGATGCGACGAGCGACCGCGCGAAGGCGGAGTGGGTCGTAGAGGCGCCGGCGGGATCGGTCGGTGCAGGTCGAGGCGCGGCACCAGCGCGCCGGGGTCGTCCGGCGCGAGCTCACGCTCGAGTAGCGTCGACGCGCTAGCTCGAGCAGGCCTCCATCCGACAATGGAGGCGTGGCCGCGCCGAACGCATCGCTCGAGGCGCCGCGGAGCCTTCGGCGTTCCGGGTCGGGCTCCGCGCCGGGACGGCGATCGCGCCCGCGGTCTTCGTGATCGCCGTGTCGTTCGGCGTGCTGGCGCGCGACCTCGGCTGGGGCATCGTCGCGCCCATCGTGGCCTCGATGATCGTGTTCTCCGGGTCGGCGCAGTTCGCGTTGGCCGAGGTGCTCGAGGCGGGAGGGACCGCGCTGGCTGCGATCATCGCTGCGATCCTCGTGAACGCGCGCTTCGCGGTCATGGGCGTCGCTGTCGCGTCGATCTTCCGCGGCGGGCCGCTGCGGCGGGCGCTCGAGGCGCAGACGACCGTGGACGCGTCCTGGGCGCTCGCGAATCAGGGCGGCGGGCGGTTCGATCGGGAGCTCCTGATGGGCGCAACGCTGCCGCAGTACCTCGCGTGGGTGGCAGGGACGGTCGTCGGCGTCTTCGCCGGGAACGCCATCACCGATCCGGAGGCGCTCGGCCTGGACGTCGTCTTCCCGGCGTTCTTCCTCTACCTGCTGCTCGACGAGCTCCGGCGAGGACCCGAGTACGTCGCCGCCGCGCTCATCGCCGCCGGGATCGCGCTGCTGCTGATTCCCGTCGCCGCCGCCCGGGCATCCCGATCATCGCGGCGTGCGCCGGTGCGCTCCTCGGCCTACGGCGGCGCGAAGCGTGACCGCCGTCTGGGCCTCGATTCTGCCGTCGTGGCGGTCGCGAACTTCGCGATCAAGGCCGCGGGGCCGGTGCTCCTGGGCGGTCGCGAGCTGCCGCGACCGGTCGTCGCGGTCATCGCGCTGCTCGGCCCGGCGCTCCTCACGGCGCTGGTCGTCGTCGGGACGTTCAGCGAGGGCAGCGATCTCCGGGTCGACGCCCAGGCCGCCGGCGTCGCCGTCGCGGGCGGCGCGTTCCTGGCCCGGGTACCGATGCTTGGCGCGATCGCGCTCGGGGCATTGACGGCGGCGCTCCTGCGCGGGCTCTAGCGGAAGATCGCGAGCGGCAGCACGGCGCTCACGACGTACTGGCCCGCGTCGACGATCTCGGAGATCTTCAGGTCGACGGCCAGGCTCGAGAGGACGTAGGCATCCTCGCGGCTGAGGTCGTAGCTCTCCGTGAGGTGGTCGATCATCGCGCGGACCGCCTCCTGCGCAGCGACGTAGAGGTCCGGGCCGACGCCGGTCGTGCCGTAGAAGCCTCCGCTGTCCACGTGCGGCGTCAGAGGTCCGGGCGCCGTCTGGTATTGCGGCGCCGGGATCGAGCGATCCTCGTGGAGCGTGAACCTCAGCGCGGCGTACATCGGGGACTCGATCCCCGTCACGCAGACTTCGCCGTCGCCTTGTGCGGCATGGGCGTCGCCGCAGCTGAAGAGCGCGCCCTCGACCTGTACCGGCAGGAACAGCGTCGTCCCGCGGACGAGCTGGCGCGTGTCCAGGTTGCCGCCGAACGCTCCTGGCGGCATCACCGCCTGCTCGCTGGCGCCCGCCGGGCACACGCCCATGGTTCCGAGGAAGGGCGCGATCGGGATGGCGATGTCGTCGCGCAGATGCGTCACATCTCCACCCGTGAGATCGAAGATCTTCAGATACGCATCGGGGAAGTCATCCGCAAGCAGCCCGAAGCCGGGCAGGATCGCCGTCCAGCCCCACCCCTGAGGGTGCAGGTCGACGATCTCGATTGCGAGCGTCTGGCCGGGCTGGGCGCCGTCGACGGCGATCGGGCCTGCGAGGGGATAAACGCGATCCCAATCGAGCGAAGCAATGGCCTCGGCCGTCGACTCCGGAGTGATCTGGTTGTCGCTCACGTCGCGCGTGTGGACGACCACCGTGTCGCCGCTCGCAACCGTGAGCACGGGCTCGTGATCCGCGTCCCACGTGAAGTGCACCCGGTCGGTCGGGAAGTAGTGGCTTCGCCCCTTCGTGTCGGGGGCCGGGAGGACGCTGCTTTGCGTCATGACTCCTCCTCTCTCTGCGTTCGCGGCGACGCTACAGCACCGGCCGTAGAACCGCAGGCATGAGGAGGCTGGCTGGAGAGGCGCTCACGCCCAGCGCCTGCGACGATCCGATCTACTTACTCCGCGCTTCAAGCCGACCGGGGGCCCCAGTGGTTTGCTACGTAGGCGGCTTGACCTCCGCAGGACGCGGCGAGATAGTCGCCGCGACCCAGCCGCCCACCAGGGGAGAGTGAGATGAAACGACTTGCTGCCCTGCCTGCTCGTCGCCGCCTACGCGCTCATCGCTACGTCCGCCGGGTATGCCGACGACGACGATCGGCCGAGGGGCAAACGAAACGCTCTCGAGCTCAGCGTCGTCTCGAGCCCGGCGCACCTCGTGTCCGGCGGAGACGCCCGCATCGAGGTGGCCGTACCGGCGAGCGTGCCGCTCTCGGCCGTGACCGTCACGTTGAACGGCACGAACGTGACCTCTGCGTTCGCCGCCGATCCCGAGGGAAACCACCAGTTGGAGGGCGTCGTGACTGGGCTTCCGCTCGGCAAGAGCAAGCTCGTCGCACACGCGACCGGCCCCGGCAAGTCCCGGCGGCACCGGGACTCGCTGACGCTCGTGAACCACGACCTCCAGGGACCGATGTTCTCGGGCCCGCGGCAGGTGCCATTCGTCTGTGCGACGCCGGGCAATGCGAACGGCTTCGGGCTCCCGCCGATCGCGCAGTCCGAGACGTGCGAGGCGGCGACCGTCGTCTCCTTCCGCTACCGCTCGACGGCGAACCAGTGGCTGGACTACAACCCGGCCTCGCCGCCCGCGCCCGCGGCCATCCAGCAGACGACGACGATCGACGGCGAGACCGTGCCGATGATCGTCCGCTGGGAGCGCGGCGTGATCAACCGCTTCATGTACTCGATCGCGATGCTCTCGCCGGCGACGCAGGCGGCCACCCCTGACTTCAGCGCCTGGAACGGCAAGCTGCTCTACAGCTTCTCGGGCGGCGTCGCGATCGGGCGCACGCAAGGCGCCGCCAGCACCGGCGACATGCTCCACCTCGCCGGCCTTGGCCTGGGCTACGCCGTCATCTACTCGTCCGGTAACCGGACGAACACGCACTACAACCTTCAGCTCGGCGGCGAGACGGCGATCATGGTCAAGGACCGCTTCGTCTCCGCCTACGCGGAGCCCGAGTACACGATCGGCGTCGGCGGCTCCGGCGGCGCGATCCAGCAGTACGTCTACGGCCAGAACCACCATGGCCTGCTCGACGGCGGCGTGCCGCAGTACTCGTACTCGGACATGGTCACGCAGACCATCCACGTCGGCGACTGCGAGCTCCTCGAGCGCTGGGCGGACGCGAAGGCGGCCGTCGATCCGTTGTCGATGTGGCGGACGTGGGTGAACCGGACGCTGATCGAGGGGCTGAGCACGTCCGCGACCATGCCGAACCCCTATGCGTCGCTTCTCGGTGGCCGTGCATGGCGCGCCCGGCTCGAGCGAGTGCATCAACGGCTGGCGCGGCCTCTCGCCGCTCGCGCTCAACCCGCACTTCGGCACCGCGCCCGGCTACAACGCCGCCGTCCACGGCCCGGTGGAATGGACGCACTGGGCCGACCTGGTGAACATCTACGGGCAGGACGAGACCGGCTTTGCCCGCTCGCCGTGGGACAACGTCGGCGTCCAATACGGCCTCGCCGCACTGCGCGACGGGAAGATCACCCCGGCGCAGTTCCTCGACCTGAACGCGAACGTCGGGTCGTGGAAGGAGCCGAAGGACATGATCCAGGAGGGTTGCCCTTACGTGGCGGCAGCGTGCCCCAGCAGCATCGACGTCTGGAGCGCGCGCAACATGAACCTCTCGCCCGACGGCGGCGCGACGCCGGCGGCGCGGCGCGAGGGGAACCGGGCGGCGCAGCACGCCGCCTACCGCTCCGGGATGGTGTTCCGCGGCAAGCTCGACATCCCGGTGATCGACTGGCGTCACTACCTCGAGCACCGGCTCGACATGCACCACACGCACCAGTCGTTCGCCACACGGCAGCGGCTCCTGAACTACGACGGCGACGCGTCGAACCAGATCATCTGGTTCACCGACGCCCGCCCGGCCGTGGCGTTCGACCAGACGCCGCAGGCGTTCCTCGTGCTCGACCAGTGGCTCGAGAACATCAAGGCGAACCCGAGGAAGAGCGTGGCCGAGAACAAGCCGGCCGACGCTGTCGACGCATGCTTCGCCACGAACGGCTCGCTGGTCGCGAAGGGCGACGGCGTCTGGAACGGCATCCTCGACGACGGCCCGAACGGCGCCTGCACGAGCATCTTCCCGCTCAACTCGAGCTCGCGGATCGTCTCTGGCGGCCCGATCGAGGGCAGCGTCTTCAAGTGCCGGCGCCAGTCGGTCAAGCGGGCACTCCGGCGCGGGGTCTACGGCGCGTGGCAGCCGACGGACGCCGAGGTCGCGAGCCTGCAGGAGATCTTCCCGACCGGCGTCTGCGACTACTCCAAGCCGGACGCGGGCCTGCCGCCCGAGCTCCGGCGCGGAGACGACGACGACGACGATTAGCACCCAGGCGGGGCGGCCCTAGCGGCCGCCCCGCCTGTCTTTCTTGCGCTCGTCGACTCGCTCCCGACCGGCGAGCTTCGGCCCGACGATCCCCGACTGGCGCCCCGCCGACTGGGCCGTCAGGCTTCGCCGGCGCTCGAGGTCGGCCCACCGCTCGTCGTCGTCGGTCTAGAGCCGGCCGGGAGTGGAGCCCACCGTACGGCGCGACGAAGTATGAGCGCCTCAAGCGGCTCAAGCGGGCGTACGACTCGGACAAGGTCTTCCGGCCAACCAGAACATCGGCCGGACTGAGAGCCGCTTTCAGCAGGCGCGGCGGGCGGTCTCGACGTCGCGCCCGGTGTCCGGGCGTAGTTGCAGGATCGCCTCGCGCGCCGTCGTGCGCATCGCGCCGACGTTTGCGATCGGGAAGCGGTCGTGCGCGCGCCGGCGCGCGATGTAGCGGCGGCCGAACGTGACCGTCAGAGTCCGCTTCGGGTCGAGCCGGCCGACGAGGCGGATGAGGTCGGGAAGCTGATCGCGCGGGATATCGGTCCGCACGCTCGATTCCACGATCGACGCCAAGGCGCCGAAGTTGCGCAGCACGCTGACCACGTCGAGCTGGTTCGCCATGGCTGTCAGGAAGCAGCGCTGGCGGTGCATCCGCCTGTAGTCGTCCGAGTCCTTGCGGGAGCGCACGTACACGAGCGCGGCGCGCCCGTCGAAATGGTAGGTCCGGCCCGGGTACACGTTGATGCGTGGCTTTGTCTCGCCCCACGCTGGTCGCGTCACTTCCTCGGCGATGCGCTCGCGCACCCGGATCTTCACTCCGCCGAGCGCGTCCACGAGGTCACGGAACCCGTCCAGGTCGACCATCGCGTGGTAATCCACGCGCAGACCGAGCAGGTGCGAAACCGCTTGTTTGAGCGCAGTCGCGCCGGGATCTCGCCCGCCGGGAAAAAGGTCGGGACGCTCCTCGTTCGCGAAGCGGTAGAGCGCGTTGAGGAGGTCGGGGAAGCGGCGCAGCTCTTCTCCCGCGCGCCCGCCGAGCCGAACGTTGACGAGATTGCGCGGAATACCGAACGCGACCGCGCGGCCGGTGTCGCGCTCCAGCCCGGCGAGGATCATCGTGTCGGTGCGGTCACCCGGCTGGCCGGGGCCCTCGTCGCTTCCGAGCAACAGGATCGTTACCCACGGCCGCTCGAGCGGCGTGTAGGTCTGAACGAGAACGTCGCGCGTCGCGGAGAGCCGGCCGACCGGAAGCGGCGCTGATCGGGGCAACTCGCGGGGGCCAAAATCGGGTGCGGTGCGGTCGCCCCTCCGCAGGAACACACCCCGCGCCGGCAGGACGTCCGACGGCTCTTCGTCCGCGAACACGCGCTGCAGGGTGACCTCGCTCCGCACGGTCACATAGCCGGCGGCGACGTGCGGTGTCGCGGTCAGCACGGCAATCGCGCCGGCAGCCGTGAGTGCCGGCACGCTCTTGGCGAGCAGGCCCATGCGCCAAGCGTCGAGCGCCGCGAAGAGCCGCAGCGCGAGCAGGAAGATGTTGACCGCAAGCGCTGCTGGGAGCAGCCGGCCCTCGAGGAGCCAAGCCGCGGCCTGGACCGGCACAGCGGCAGCGACGAGGACCGGCACTGCCGCGAACGCGAAGAGCGCGAACAGGACGAGGCCGCGCCGCCAGGCGCCTGCGAACGCCTGCCCGGCGCCCGGGACGATCATCGAGAGAAGCCCGGCGACGGCTCGCCTGGCGACGTGTGGATCATCGGCGCTGACCGGCGGAACGAGTGGCATGCGCGACGCGGGCACGGTAGCCGTCCCGTCGGCGCTTCAGCGCACCGGCACCTCCCGGTGGTGCACGTTGCTCGAGGGTTTCAGCGGTACTGTGCGCTGGCGCACGAACGGACAGCCGAACTCGGATAGCCTTCTTCGCGAAGGCACGATGGCTTGGGAGAGCGATATCTAGTGGGCAAGGCGGCTCGCAACATCGTTCTGGTGGTCGTGGCTGCGCTGGTGCTCCTGACTGTCCTCGCAATTTTCTGGGCGAGCACAGTCACGTCGGAGAACGCCCCCGCGGCGATCTTCTAGGCAGATCGAGCCGGACCCCGATGGTCCGCCTTTTTGCGCTCGTCGACTCGCTCCCGACCGGCGAGCTTCGGCCCGACGATCCCGCGGAGGGTCAGGAGCCGTGCCTGTCACAAATGACCCGCTTGGTTAAGCCAAAGCGGCTTATCCTTGTGACGCAGAGAGGCGCATACGGGATTCGAACCCGTGCTACCGCCGTGAGAGGGCGGCGTCCTAGGCCACTAGACGAATGCGCCGGGAGGCGTGATTGTAGCGGCGTCCGGGTACAACCCGCGTCGTGCGCTGGCTGAAACGACTCCTCGGTTCGGACGATGACGATTCGACCCGGAGCGACGACCCGCGCGGTGGGATCCAGTCCGACGAGTACCGCCATGCCGACCCTCGTGAGCTCGTCGAGGAGGGCGGGACGACGATGTCCGGGCCGGGCGGAGCGCCGCAGGAAGGCCTTACGCCAGAGGAACGCCGCGAGCTCGACCGCTAGGCGAGCCGGACTCGTTCCGCGTCTCTCTCCCCGCAAAGGTTCTAGAGTTGCCCGTCATGGCGGCGCGCCCTGATCGGCAGGCCGACCGCCGCAGGCAGATCCTCGATGCGGCGGTCAAGGTCTTCGCAAGGAGCGGATTTCACACCTCTCGCGTCGGCGACATCGCCGAGGAGGCCGGTGTCGCGTACGGGCTCGTCTACCACTACTTCAAGTCGAAGGAGGAGCTCCTCGAGACCATCTTCCGCGACACCTGGACGCAGATGCTGGCCAGGGTCCACGAGGTCGAGGGCTCCGGCGTGCCGGCCCGCGAGCAGGTTCGGCAGGTCACCGCACTCCTGCTCCGTACCTGGCGCCGCGACCCCGACCTCGTTCGAGTCCTCGTCCGCGAGGTGACCCGCAGCCCGCACGTCCAGCAGGAGATCGAGGAGATCACGCAGGCAATGGAGGTGCTCCAGCGGATCATCGCGAAGGGGCAGGAGACCGGCGAGTTCCGGCCGCAGCTCGATCCCCGCCTCTCCGCCGTCGTCTTCTACGGCGCGCTGGACGAGATCCTGACCGGCTGGGTCCTCGGCCAGCTGCCCGACGGGGACGAGGACATCGCCAAGGCCGAGAACAACGTCGTGCAGCTGCTCGTCGACGGAATGCGCGAGCCGTAGTTCCCGACTGATCCTGGGAACTTCCTGGGTAGAGATTACGAACGCGAATTCGCGAATGGGGAGCACGATTCCCAAGCGTGAGGTTCGCCTCCGATGGCGGGCCCCGGCGCTCCCGCGGGTGCCTCTACGGAGCCAGCGGGCTCTGGAGCCGGCGGAAGCGGAAGCCGTGACCTTGACGCCAGAGCGGTCGCGTTCCGAACCAGACCACGCTCAGCAAGACCGTGCCGACGAGCAACGTGACGATCGCGACGGTGGCCCCGCCGCTGCTCAGCAGCCAGACTGCCATCCCCGCGGCGAACAAGACGATCGCCCAGGTCATCTTGCGCCAGTGGATGAATCTCGTCATCTCACACCATCCTTCGCTTGACGTGCGTCAGGCCCGGTGTGGGAGTCGAGAGAGGAGTGCGTGCGTACGACCCTCGGCGGCTACCGCGCTAGGTCTCTAGGAGAAAAAGTCTAGCAGCGATCGTGACAACACGTACAAAGTTGGCTCTACGAGAGGGCCGTGTCGCCGGGCCGCGGCTCGACGACGCCCGTCTCGGGCGGGCCGACGACCGGAGGCTTGAGCGGGCGGAGGTAGAGCCACTCGTACGCGAGCGCTCCGAGGACGCCTCCGGCGAGCGGGCCGACGTACCAGATCCAGACGTCGTCCCACGTGCCCGAGAGCAGCTCCGGGCCGAACGCTCGAGCCGGGTTCATCGCCGCGCCGGTGAGCGGGCCTGCCAGCAGGATGTCCAGCGTGATCGTGAAGCCGATCGCGAGGCCGGCGATCGACTTGAACGTTCCACGCGCGTCGGCGGCCGTCGCGAAGATCACCCAGACCAGGAAGAAGGTGAGGATCGCCTCGATGATCAGCGCCGCCTCCGGCTCGATCCCAGGTCCGACGGCCGGCGAGCCGAGCGTGGCTTGCTGGTCGCTCGGGAAGATCCACTTCAGGAGCGCGGCACCTGCGACGGCGCCTCCGAACTGGGCGATCCAGTAGGAGCCGGCGAGCACCGGTGACAGCCGGCCGGTGACGAGGAAGCCGAGCGTCACCGCCGGGTTGAAGTGGCCGCCGGAGATGTGACCGACCGCCGAGGCCATCACGCCGATCACGAGGCCGTGAGCGAGCGCGACGTCGAGGTTTCCGGCGCCCGCGCTCGGCGCCGCGACGAGGACTGCGCCGGCGCCCACGAAGATGAGCGCGAAGGTGCCGACGAACTCGGCTGCTGCTCGGCGGAAGACATCCATCGTCTCGACGCGCGTGACGGTAGAGAGGGGATCGGACGGCATCGGGTCTTGCGGCGCTTGTAGGGGGTAGGTCCGCTGCCTCGTGGAATAGGCCGAACGGCCCATTGAACAGGCGCGCTCTCGCTGTCACTCTCTGCCGCGTGGAGAGGGAGAACATTGCGAGCCTGAGGCTGGCCTTCGCGGCGGGCTTCATCGCGCTCTGCGTCTTCGCCGTCGCGCTGCTCGGCGGCGTCGCCTAGCGCGGCTCGGAGACAAAAAAGGCCGCGATTTGCGGCCCTTTTCTGAAGGCTGCGGGGCTAGGATTCGAACCTAGACTACTCGGTCCAGAGCCGAGCGTCCTACCATTAGACGACCCCGCAACGGGGCTCGGATTGTAGCGAGCGGCTTCTCACGCGACGTCTGCGGCCCAGTCGCCGTAGAGCGCCGTATACAGACCTTTCCTGGCCATCAGCTCTTGGTGGGTGCCCTGCTCGACGATCTGTCCGTGCTCGAGGACGACGATCAGGTCGGCGCCCCGGATCGTCGAGAGGCGGTGGGCGATCACGAACGCGGTCCGGCCCGCGAGGAGCGTCCTCAATGCCGTCTCGATCTTCCGCTCCGTGCCGATGTCGACGGAGGATGTGGCCTCGTCGAGGATCAGGAGGCGGGGGTCCGCGAGAAGCGCCCGTGCGAAGGCGACGAGCTGGCGCTGGCCGAGTGAGAGGCGCGTCCCGCGCTCCTGGACGTCCGTGTCGTAGCCGTCCTCCAGCCGCATGATGAACTCGTGGGCTCCGACCGCGGTCGCCGCGGCCCGAATGTCCTCGCTGGACGCGTCCGGCCGTCCGAAGGCGATGTTGTCGCGGACCGTGCCGGCGAAGAGGAATCCCTCCTGCGGGACGATCCCGAGCTGGCGGCGGAGCGATTCCTGCGTGACGTCGCGCAGGTCGATGCCGTCCACTGTGATCCGACCCTCGACGGGGTCGTAGAAGCGCGCGAGCAGCTTGGCGATCGTCGACTTTCCGGCGCCGGTATGTCCGACCAGCGCGACGGTCGTCCCGGCCGGGACGTCGAGGTCGATGCCGTGCAGCACCTCCGGCCCGGTGCGGTAGGCGAAGCGCACGCCTTCGAGAGCGACATGGCCCTCGATCGGCGGGAGCTCGCGGGCGCCTGGACGGTCGCGCACCTCGGGCTCCTCGTCCATCACGTCCATGATCTTGTCCAGAGCAGCCACGGCCGCGAGGAACGTGTTGTAGAGCTGCGAGAGCTGCTGGATGGGGTCGAAGAAATTGGAGACGTAGAGGATGAACGCGAACAGCGTTCCGACCGTCAGCTCGCCGCCGGCCAGGAGGTAGCCGCCGTAGCCGAGCACGACCGCGGTCGCGACGGCCGAGAGGAAGTCCACGAACGGGAAGTAGAGGCCGTTCGTGATCACCGTCTGGTGGTTGGCCTGTCGGTAGCTCGTGTTCACCTCGCGGAAGTTCTGGAGCCGCGAGCGCTCGCGGGTAAAGGACTGGACGACGCGCATCCCGGCGATGTCCTCGGCGAGCGTCGCGGTGACGAGGCCGAGCCGCTCGCGCACCTGCCGGTAGGCGCGAGACGAGCGGATCCGGAAAAGGGCGGTTGCGATCGCCATCGCCGGCATGACGCTCAGCGTCGCGAGGGCGAGGCGCCAGTCGAGGTAGAAGAGAACGGCGGCTGAGCCGACGAGGATCAATGTGTTCTGGACGAGCGTCGTGACGCCGTCCGTGACGAGCTGGTCGAGCGCGTCGACGTCGTTCGTCAGGCGGCTGATGATCACGCCGGCGCGGTTCCGTTCGTAGAAGCCGAGCGAGAGGCCCTGGAGGTGCTTGAAGAGCTTGTTGCGGAGGTCGGCGAGGATCCGCTCGCCCGTCCAGCCGGTGAAGTAGGTCTGCGCCGCGCTGGTCCCGAGGTTGGCGAGCCCGGCGACGACGAAGAGCCCGACGATGACGACGAGCGCGTCCAGGTCGCCCTCTCGGATCCCGTCGTCGAGCGCGAGCTTCGCGAGGAACGGCGGGACGAGCGCGGTCAGCGTCGCTGCGAGGAGGGAGACGACCGCGAGCGTCGTCTGAAGCTTGTACGGCGCGGTCAGGCGGGCCAGCGTCGACACGCGGCGTGCCGTCCGCTGCCACGACCAGTCGTCGACCTGCACGTCGCGCTCCCGAGTCAGATGGCCGCCGGGCTGCCAAACCCTCATCGCAGCCGCCTGACTACCCGCGTGTCCCCACGAACCTGGGAAGACCCCACCGCCCCAACCCAATGGCGCGAGCCTAGACCCGAAAAGCGCACGCGTGGGTCACGTCTCCGAGCCGAAAGCGTGCCGGCCGAGCGCCACGGAAGAGCCCCGGTCACGCGGTCGCCTCCGCGCGCTGCTCCACACGCTCGGCGAACTCGCGCTCGAGCAGCCCGTGCTCGTAGATCTCCCGGTAGACCGGGCTCCGCTCGATCAGGTCGTCGTGCGTGCCGCGCGCCGCGATCCGGCCGCGGTCGAGGACGACGAGCTCGTCGGCGAGCGCGAGCGTGGAGAGCCGGTGGGCGATGATGATCGTCGTTCGGCCCCGCATCGCCTGGCGCAGGCCTAGCCGGATCTTCGCCTCCGTCGTGGCGTCGACGGAAGCCGTGGCATCGTCGAGGATCAGGATCCGCGGGTCGAGGAGCAGTGCGCGGGCGATCGCGATCCGCTGACGCTGGCCGCCCGAGAGTGTGATCCCGCGCTCGCCGATCACGGTGTCGTAGCCCTCCGGCAGCTCGACGATGAACTCGTGTGCCTGGGCGAGCCGCGCCGCCTCCTCGACCTCCTCCTGGGTCGCATCGGGCCGCCCGAACGCGACGTTCTCGCGCACCGTGTCCGAGAAGAGGAACGGATCCTGCGCGACGATCCCGATCGCGTGGCGCAACGAGACGAGCTTCGCGTCCCGGACATCGAGACCGTCGACCGTCACTCGTCCCTCGGAGACGTCGTAGAAGCGCGGCACGAGGCCTGCGAGCGTCGTCTTGCCCGAGCCGGTGTGCCCGATCAGGGCCACCGTGCGGCCGGGCTCGAGCTCGAGGTCGATGTCGCGGAGCACCGGCCGCTGCGGGTCGTAGCCGAAGGAGACACGCTCGAATCGGACGTGGCCCTCTCCGGGCGGCAGCTCGACCGCGTCCGGCCGGTCGGTGACCTCCTCGGGCTCGTCCAGCACCTCGAAGATCCGCTCACCTGACGCGGTCGCGCGCTGTGCCTGCCCGATCCACATGCCGAGCATCCGCAGCGGCATCACGAGCATCACGACGAGAACGTTGAAGAAGATGAACGAGCCGAGGCTGAGGTCGCCGTTCACGACCATCCGGCCGCCGACCAGCAGGACGATCGCCTGGGCGAGCAGCGGCAGGAACGACAGCAGCGGGACGTAGATCGCTCGCTGCCGGTTCGCCTTCACGCTCTGGTCGAACACCGAGTGGGAGCGATCGTCGAACTTCCGCGACTCCTCCTGCTCCTGGGCGAACGACTTGACGACGTGGACGCCGACGATCGACTCCTCCGCCACCGTGGCGACGTCCGCCATCTTCTGCTGCACCTCGCGCAGGATCGGGTGCGAGACCGTCGAGTAGCGGTAGGCCACGAACACGATCAGCGGCGTGATTGCGGTCGCCGCGAGCGCCAGCCGCCAGTTCGCGACGTACATCACGGCCGTGACGCCGACGATCGTCGTCACGTGCTGGAAGAAGAAGATCAGGCCGTAGCCGAGGAAGAAGCGGACCGCCTGGAGGTCGACGGTCGCGCGGGACATCAGCTGGCCGGTCTGGTGCCTGTCGTAGAAGCCGAACGACAGCCGCTGGAGCTTCGCGTAGAGCGCGTTCCGCATGTCGAACTCCACGCCGAGCGCCTGCCTCCCGGAGATCAGGCGCCGCCCGACCATCAGCAGCGAGCGGATGAGGCCGACGACGACGATCGCCCCGGCGATCAACCAGATCTCGCGCTGGCTGCCGTCGGTGACCGCGCGCTCGAGGCCGTCACCGGTGAGGAATGCGATCACCACGGCGGCGGCCTGGGAGCCGATTGCCAAGATGATCGAGACGATGAGCGACCACTTGTACGGCCTGAGGAAGCCGAGCAGCCGTGCGAAAGTCCGTCTATAGGAAGGAGCGTCGCTCACCGTCAGAATCTAGCCGTGGCCTTGCCAGTGCCGGAAACACGCTACGCCCGCAGCGGCGACGTGAACATCGCCTACCAGGTCTTCGGCGAGGGCGAGACGCCGCTCGTCTGGATCCCGGGCTTCACGCAACACCTGGAGCTCAACTGGGAGGAGTCGAATCGACGGGCGTGGTTCGAGGGTCTCGGCCGCATCGCGCGCGTCGTCACCCTCGACAAGCGCGGGACCGGCCTGTCCGACCGGGTCGAGGGGTCGCCGCCGCTCGAGGTTCGGATGGACGACATCCGCGCAGTGCTCGACGCCGCCGGGATCGACCGGGCCGTGATCGCCGTCGCGGGCGACTCGGGGCCACTCGGCGTGCTGTTCGCCGCCACCCACGTGGACCGCACGCTCGGCCTGATCCTCTGCAACGCCTTCACCAACTTCACGAGGACGCCAGACATGCCCTGGCTTCCGAGTCCGGAGGACTACGCCGCCTGGGTCGACGAGACGCAGCGCCGCTGGGGCGACACGGACTTCTGGGACGAGATGTTCGTGCATTCTCCGTCGCTCGAAACGCGAGACGAGCGGCTCGAATTCGCGCGTCCGATCCGCCTCAGCGTGAGCCCGGGAAACATGGCGCAGTACCTCCGCCTCAACGCGGACATCGACCTTCGAGACGTCCTCCCGACCGTCCGCGTGCCCACGCTCGTGCTCGTGAGGTCCGAGGTCGGGGACAACGCTCGGCTGACAGCCGGGTACGTGGCCGATCGGATCCCGACCGCCCGTCTGGAAGTCCTGCCGGGACGCGACCTGATTCCGCTCGTCTTCGATCGTGAGTCCCTGTTTTCCGAGTTCGAGGCCTTCCTGGACGAGGTCCGCGAGGGGGTTCCCCAAGAGCCGGACCGTGTGCTTGCGACTGTGCTCTTTACCGACATCGTCGGTTCGACAGCGAAGGCGACCGAGCTGGGCGATCGGGCGTGGCGGGACCTCCTCTCCGAGCATCACAGCCGGATCCGCCGGGAGCTCTCTGCCATCGTGGCACGGAGGTCGACACGGCCGGCGACGGGTTCCTCGCCACGTTCGACGGCCCCGCGCGGGCGATCCGGTGCGCCTGCGCCGCGACCGAGGCCGTGCGCGGGCTCGGGATCGAGGTTCGTGCAGGCCTGCACACGGGTGAGTGCGAGCTCGTGGACGGCAAGGTCGGCGGGATCGCCGTTCACATCGGCGCGCGCGTTTCGAGCGAAGCCGGGCCCGGCGAGGTGCTGGTGTCGAGCACCGTAAGGGATCTTGTCGCCGGCTCGGGGATCGCGTTCGTCGACCGGGGCCAGGCAGAGCTGAAGGGGATTCCGGGCGAATGGAGGCTCTACGCCGTCGAGCGCTGAGCCGTCGAGCGGAGCTCCGGCCGGAGATCCGACAGGCAGTTCAGGAACGACTCGAGCGCCCCGGACGCCGGCTCGGCATCGCGGCGGCGGAAGATCACGATCTCGCGCTTCAGCTCGGGCGCGTCGGCGAGCTTGACGGCCCTCAGCGTCCCGGCCTCGAGCTCGCCCGCGACGGCGGTGTGGGGGAGAAGCGCGACGCCGAGGCCTTGCTCGACCATCTTCTTCGCCGCGTCGATGTTGTCGAGCTCCATCACGCCGCGGGGAATCGCGCCCGCCCCGCGGAAGAACTCGTTCGTCAGCCGGTGGTAGCTCGACGTGCGGTCGAAGAGGATCAGCTGCACGTCGGTCATGCGCTCCGTGCCGATCGCCTCCTCGCCGGCGAACGTGTGCTCGGGATCGACGACGAGCACGAGCTCGTCCTCGTAGAGCGGCGTCGCCTCGATCTGCGGATGACGCAGGGCCCGCCCGAGCCCGAGCTGAACCTGCTCCTCGAGGACGAGGTCGAGGATCTCCTCGGAGTGGCCCGTCCTGACCGCCAGCTGCACCTTCGGATGCGTCCCCCGGAATCGGGTGAGGATGCGCGGCAGGACGTAGGTGCTGACGGCCGGGGCGGCGCCGAGCGCGAGCTGACCGGTCTGACCTCGCGCCAGCTCGGTGAGGAGACGCCGGCCGGCGGCAGCTGCGCCGAGCGAGCGCTCCGCGTACGGGAGGAACGCGCGGCCGGCGTCCGAGAGGCGCATTCCGCGACCGGAGCGGATGAAGAGTCGTGAGCCCAGTTCCTGCTCCAGGCCCTTGAGGCGGGCGGTCAGGGTCGGCTGGGTGACGAAGAGCGCCTCGGCTGCGCGGGTCACGCTGCGGCGCTGAGCCACCTCGATGAACGCCTGAAGCTGCTCCAGTCTCATAGAGTTCTTCTATCGATCACATCAAAACTCTCGCTTTGAGTTTATAACGGGAATCTCCTAAGGTGGGGCGCCTCCAGTCAAGGAAGGGAGGCAGCGGTGACCCTTTTCAAACGGTTCATGCGGCAAAAGCCGACCGAGCAGGCGCCGAAGAAGGCGCTCTACCTCAAGTCGGAGCACGCGCCGTGCACGTGTCCGGAGCCCTGTGAGCGCGACCACGGAAACGAGTAGCGGCATCGAGGTCCTCGGTCCGGTCGAGGGCCGGGTCTCGGAGATCCTGACGCCGGAGGCGCTGGCGTTCGTGGCGGCGCTGCACCGGCGTTTCAACCCCGATCGCGAGCGGCTGCTCTCCGCGCGCCGGGAGCGCCAGCAGCGCCTCGACGCCGGCCAGCGCCCGGACTTCCTCGAGGAGACCCGCGAGGTCCGCGAGAGCGAGTGGCGTGTGGCGCCGGCGCCGCCGGAGCTGCAGGACCGGCGCGTCGAGATCACCGGGCCGGTGGACCGGAAGATGGTCATCAACGCGCTGAACTCCGGCGCGCGCGTTTTCATGGCCGACTTCGAGGACGCCAACTCGCCGACCTGGCAGAACAACGTCGACGGCCAGGTCAACCTGCGCGACGCAAGCGCCGGCACGATCTCGCTGGACACCGGCGAGAAGACGTACGAGCTCGGCGACGACCCTGCCGTCCTGCTTGTCCGGCCGCGCGGCTGGCACCTGCTCGAGCGCCACGTGCTCGCCGACGGCGAGCCGATCTCCGGCTCGCTCTTCGACTTCGGCCTCTACGTCTTCCACAACCGCGCGAAGCCGTGGTTCTACATCCCGAAGCTCGAGAGCCACGTCGAGGCGCGGCTCTGGAACCAGGTCTTCGACTTCGCCGAGGACGAGCTCGGGCTCCGGCGAGGCACCATCAAGGCCACGGTCCTGATCGAGACGGTGCTCGCCGCGTTCGAGATGGACGAGATCCTCTACGAGCTCCGCGAGCACGTCGTCGGCCTGAACGCGGGGCGCTGGGACTACCTGTTCAGTCTGATCAAGCGGCTTCGCTCGCTCGGCGTCGTCCTTCCCGATCGCGGAGAGCTGACGATGACGACGCCGTTCATGCGCGCCTATACCGAGCTGCTCGTGCAGACGACGCACCGGCGCGGCGCGCACGCGATGGGCGGGATGGCCGCGTTCATCCCGAGCCGGCGCGATCCCGAGGTGAACGAGCGCGCGCTGGCCAAGGTGCGCGAGGACAAGGTGCGGGAGGCAGGCGACGGGTTCGACGGCACCTGGGTTGCGCATCCCGACCTCGTGCCGGTCGCGATGGAGGTCTTCGACGGCGTCCTGGGCGAGCGGCCGAATCAGGTCGAGCGGCAGCGCGACGACGTGTCGGTCTCGGCCGACGACCTGCTCGACCTGCGCGTCGAGGGCGGCGCCGTCACGGAGGAGGGGCTGCGCCAGAACGTCAGCGTCGGGATCCGCTACATCGAGTCCTGGCTTCGCGGGGTCGGCGCGGCGGCGATCGACAACCTGATGGAGGACGCGGCGACCGCGGAGATCTCGCGGTCGCAGGTCTGGCAGTGGGTGCACGCCGGCGAGTTCACGCCGGAGCAGGTGCGCGCCGTGATCGACGAGCTCGGCTTCGAGGGCGGCCGGTTCGACGAGGCGCGGGAGATCTTCGAGCGGGTGGCGCTGGGCGACGACTTCGTCGAGTTCCTGACGCTGCCGGCGTACGAGTACATCGACTGAGGGGAGCGGCGATGAGCGGGAACGGCAACGGCAAGGAGACGCGGTGGGACGGGATCCGGCGCGATTGGACGGCGGAGGACGTCGAGCGGCTGCGCGGCTCGGTGCAGATCGAGCACACGCTGGCGCGGCGCGGCGCCGAGCGGCTCTGGGAGCTGCTCCACACGGACGACTACCTCCCGACGCTCGGGGCGCTGTCCGGCGCGCAGGCCGTCCAGATGGTCAAGGCCGGCGCGAAGGGGATCTATGTCTCCGGCTGGCAGGTCGCGGGCGACGCGAACCTCGCCGGCGACACCTATCCCGACCAGTCGCTCTATCCGGCGAACTCGGTGCCGGCCCTGGTGCGCCGCCTGAACCGGGCGCTCCAGCGCGCCGACCAGATCGAGAGGGCAGAGGGCGAGGTCACGCGCGACTGGTTCGTCCCGATCGTGGCCGACGCCGAGGCCGGTTTCGGCGGCAACCTCAACTCGTTCGAGCTGATGAAGGGGATGATCGAGGCGGGCGCGGCGGGTGTGCACTTCGAGGATCAGCTCGCGTCGGAGAAGAAGTGCGGCCACCTCGGCGGCAAGGTGCTCGTGCCGACCTCGCAGTTCGTGGGGACGCTGAAAGCGGCGCGGCTCGCCGCGGACGTGATGGGCGTCCCGACCGTGGTGATCTCACGCACGGACGCCGACGCCGCGACGCTGCTCACGAGCGACGTCGACCCGGCCGACCGCGAATACCTGACCGGCGAGCGGACGCCGGAAGGGTTCTTCAAGGTTCGGGGCGGCGTCGAGCCGTGCATCAAGCGCTCGCTCGCGTACGCGCCCTATGCGGACATCGTCTGGTTCGAGACCTCGAAGCCGGAACTGGGCGAGGCCCGGGAGTTCGCGGCCGCGATTCACGAGAAGTTCCCCGGCAAGCTGCTCGCGTACAACTGCTCGCCGTCGTTCAACTGGCGCAAGCACCTCGGCGACGAGGAGATCGCCGGCTTCCAGTCGACGCTCGGCGAGCTGGGCTACAAGTTCCAGTTCATCACCCTCGCCGGGTTCCACGCCCTGAACGCGTCGATGTTCGAGCTGGCGCGCGGCTACGTCGACGAGGGGATGCCGGCCTACGTGCGCCTCCAGGAGCGCGAGTTCGAGCTGGAGGCCGAGGGCTACACGGCCACGCGGCACCAGCGGGAGGTCGGCGCCGGGTACTTCGACGCCGTGGCGCAGACGATCTCCGGCGGCGAGTCGTCGACGCTGGCGCTCAGGGGCTCGACCGAGGAGGCGCAGTTCGAAGGCGCGAAAGCTCCTGCTTGACGACGTCGAGCGCCTCGGCCAGGCGCTGACGGTTCGCCGGGTCGTTCAGCCAGCGGCTCGTTCCTGACGGATGGGGCAGCGGTATCGCCGTTGCCCCATCGAGCTCGTAGCGCCGGCCGATCGACTCGCCGAGGTTCTTGATCCCGAGAAGGCGCCTCGCCGAGAGGCCGCCGACTGCGAGGATCAGCTGGGGACGGAGAAGGCGGAGCTCCCACTCCCGCCAGAGCGAGCAGAGCTCCTGTTCGCGTGGAGTCGGCGTCCGGTCCCCCGACGGAGCGCGGCCCGGGTAGCAGCGCGTGACCGAGGCGCAGTAGAACGTCGCATAGAACTCGTCCTCGTCGAGGTCGAGCCAGCGGCGGAGCGTCCGGCCGGCGCGGCCGCGCCACGGTAGTCGCTGCTGCCCCTCGACGACTCCGGGCGCCTGTCCGTGGATGTACGCGAGCTGCCCCGTGTACGGCTGGACGATGGGCAGCGAGAAGAGCGGGAAGCCCTCCTCGGCGCAGGCCCGGCAGATTCGGTTGTCGCGCTGGAGCGACGCGATCGAGCGGTACGACGAGCGGCGCCGGGTCAGGGTGCAGCGACCATCACGAAGAGCCGGCTCCGGTGGAGGACGCGGCCGCCGAGCTCCTCGGCAAGCTCCTCCGGGACGAACACGCGCTTGAAGACTTGCCAGCGCGAGCCGTCCTTCAGGACGCGCTCGTCCCAGCGCTCAGGCTGCTCGCCCTCGGAGAGCACGGTCCCGACGACGACGAGCTCGCGGGCCACGCGACGCGCCTCGGCGAGGAACCGGGCGCGGTCGCTCTCCTCGAGATGGCAATAGAAGTAACTCGTGAAGACACGATCGAACGAGTCGTCGGGGAACGGAAGGTCGAGTGCGTCGCCTTGTCCGAACTCGGCACTGGGCGCTTGTTCGCGGGCGACCTCGAGCATCCGGGCACTCTGATCGAGCCCGACGACCTCGCCGTGGAGGTGGCGAGTCATGAAGCCGGTCCCGCAGGCCACGTCGAGAGTCTTGGCCGGCGGCAGCCCGTCGACCCAGCCTTCGAGGAGTGTCCGCTCGTCGTCCCAGTCCTCGGGTCGGTTGTCCGCGTACAGGCCCTGGCCGAGCCACCACTCGTCGTACTCGCGCGCCCGCGCCTCGTAGTAGGCCCTCACAGGCCTCGCTCACGTTCGAAGGACTCGGCGGCTGGGGGAGGAAACAAGTACCTCACTCTACGAAAGGGCTTTATGTCGATCTGGCTCTGGATCCTCATCATCATCCTGGTGCTGGCCCTCCTCGGCTTCTTCGGCCGCGGACGCTTCTCCAGGTAGTCCGTACGCTCCATCCAGCTTCGCTAGGGAGTTTCACGGCGCCCACCTAGAGTGGGGCTGTGCTGCCGCTCGAGTCGGTTCCGAACTTCTCGGAGGGGCGCGACGCGGCCACGATCGAGGCGATCGGCGCGGCGCTGTCCCGGCGGGTTCGGTTGCTGGATGTGCACACGGACCCGGATCACCACCGGTCCGTCTTCACGGTGGTCGGCGAGGACGACCCGCTCGTCGACGCGCTGGTCGACGCGGTCGCCGTCGCGCGGGACCGGATCGACCTCGGCCGCCACGAAGGCGCGCATCCGAGGATCGGCGCCGCCGACGTCGTCCCGGTCGTAGGACTGCGGCCGTCGGACATGGAGCGGGCGAGGGCCGCTGCGTTGCGGTTGGCGGAGCGCGTCGGCGAGCTGGGGCTGCCTGTCTTCCTCTACGGCGAGCTGGCGGGCGGCAGGGGGCCTGCGTTCTTCCGGCGCGGGGGCACCGAGGAGCTTGCGCGACGGCTTGGCGGCGAGCTCCGTCCCGACTTCGGGCCGCCGAAGCTCCATCCGACGGCGGGCGGGGTCATCGTCGGCGCGCGCCGGCCGTTGATCGCGTTCAACGCCGAGCTTCGCGGCGCCACGCTCGTCGACGCGCGCACGATTGCCTCTGCGATCCGGGAGCGCGACGGCGGCTTCCCTGGTGTGCGCGCTCTGGGCCTCGAGCTCCCCGGCTCCGGTCGGGTGCAGGTGAGCATGAACGTCGAGGACTGGGAGGCCTCCGCGCTCCACGAGATCCTCGCCCGAATCGAGTCGGAGGCGGCCGGGCTCGGGGTCAGCGTCGAGCGGTCGGAGTTGGTCGGGCTCATGCCGGCCGGCGCTGCTGCTGCGGCGGCCGGCACGGCGCTGCGGATCGACGGTTTCGACGGCTCGAGGCTGATCGAGACCCGGCTGTTGGAGGAATAGAGTCTCGGCGTGGTCGAGACCCAGGTCCTGACCGGCGACGACCTCGAGGCCGACCATGTCTGGGCCGTCGCGGTCGAGGGCGCGCCGGTCGAGCTCTCGGAGTCGGCACGAGAGCGAATGCGCGCCGCCCGAGACGTCGTCGAGCGCGCCGCTGCGTCTCCGGAGCGCACGTACGGCGTCAACACCGGCTTCGGGCGTCTCGTCACGCAGACGATTCCCGCCGAGCTCGTGGAGGAGCTGCAGGTGCGCGTTCTGCGGAGCCACGCCTGCGGAGTGGGCGACCCCTATCCGGACGAGATCGTGCGGGCGGCGCTGCTGTTGCGGGCGAACGCGCTCGCAACAGGTGTCTCGGGGACTCGCGTCGAGGTCGCAGAGCTCCTCCTCGAGTGCTTGCGCCGGGGTGTGCTGCCGCGCGTGCCGAGCCGGGGTTCCGTGGGTGCGAGCGGCGACCTTGCGCCTCTGGCGCATCTGGCGCTGCCGCTGATCGGCGAGGGGGAGGCCTGGTTCAACGGCGAGCTCCTCGCCGGGCGCGAGGCGCTCGTGCGTGCCGGGCTCGAGCCGCTGCAGCTGCGGGCCAAGGAAGGGCTCTCGCTCATCAACGGGACGCAGTTCATGGCGGCTTTCGGGGCGCTAGGAGTCGTTCGCGCCCGGCGTCTCGCCGTGGCGGCCGACATCGCCTGCGCGCTCTCGGTCGAGGCGCTCGAGGGATCGCGAAAGGCGTTCTCGCCGGCCGTCCACGCGGTGCGACCCTTGCGAGGCCAGGCCGCCGCGGCCGAGAACGTCCTCCAGCTCCTCGACGGCTCGGCGATCATGGAGTCCCACCGGTGGTGCGACCGGGTGCAGGACGCCTACTCACTGCGGTGCGCGCCGCAGGTGCACGGGGCGAGCCGCGACCTGCTCCGCTACGTCGAGGAGACGGTGACGGTGGAGCTGAACGCCGGCACCGACAATCCGCTCGTCCTTCTCGACGAGGGCGAGATCGTGTCGGCAGGAAACTTCCACGGCCAGCCGGTCGCGTTCGCCCTCGACGCGACGACGATGGCCGTCTGCGAGTTGGCGAACATCTCCGAGCGGAGGACCGAGCGCCTGGTGAACCCGCACCTCTCCGACGGGCTCCCGGCGTTCCTTGCCGCCGACGGCGGGCTCAACTCGGGGTTCATGATCCCGCAGTACGTGGCAGCGTCGCTCGTGAGTGAGAACAAGTCCCTCGCCTACCCGGCCAGTGTCGACTCGATCCCGACGAGCGCCGGCCAGGAGGATCATGTCTCGATGGGAAACGCGTCCGGCCTCAAGGCGTGGCAGGTGCTCGGAAATGCCGAGCGTGCCGTGGCGATCGAACTGCTGGCCGGTGCGCAGGCCGTGGAGTTCCTGGCGCCGCTCTCGCCCGGGCGCGGAAGCGAGGCGGCACGTCGTTTCGTTCGGTCGTTGTCGCCTCGCGTCGTGGAGGACAGACCGCTGAGCGGGGATATCGAGGCCATGGCCTCCGCGATCCGGGACGGGTCGCTCGAGGCGGCCGTCGAGGCCGAGGTCGGGGCGCTCCGGTGATCGAGGGCCAGAACGGCCGGCCGGCGAAGCCGAAGGGGACAGAGCGGCCGTTTCGCGCTGCGCTGCTGTTCTACGGCGGGCTCGCAGTCGTCGGCTTCGGGTTCCTGCTGCTGACGGGTCAGGACGCGTCCCGAGCGGCGATCGGCGCGTGCGCCGCGTTCGTGCTCGCGACCGGCTGGACATGGTGGCGGATGTACAAGGACCAGAAGCGGGAGGCGCGCCGGGAGCGCGCCAAGCGATGACTGCAGTCGAGTCGATCGAGGCGACGGTCGAGTCGCTCGTCGGTGAGCCGGGGCGGATCCGTGCGCCTCGCGGCTCTGCGCTGAACGCTCGGTCGTGGTCGACCGAGGCGCCGCTTCGGATGCTGCTGAACAACCTGGATGCCGACGTCGCCGAGCGGCCGGAGGAGCTCGTCGTCTACGGCGGCTCCGGGAAGGCTGCGCGCAACCCGGACGCGCTACGGGCTCTCGTGCGCTGCCTGCTGCGGTTGGGGGACGACGAGACGCTCCTCGTCCAGAGCGGGAAGCCTGTGGGCGTCTTCCGGACCCATTCGGGCGCTCCTAGGGTGCTGATCGCGAACTCGCTGCTCGTGCCGCGCTGGGCGACCTGGGACGAGTTCCGTCGCCTGGAGGCGCTCGGCCTGACGATGTTCGGCCAGATGACCGCCGGGAGCTGGATCTACATCGGCACCCAGGGGATCCTCCAGGGCACCTACCAGACCTTTGCCGCGGCGGGCGAGACGCACTTCGGGTCGCCCGATCTCTCGGGCCGGACGATCCTGACCGCGGGGCTCGGGGGAATGGGCGGAGCACAACCGCTGGCCGGGACCATGGCGGGAGCGGCGGTGCTCTGCATCGAGGTCGACCCTGAGCGGATCCGGCGACGCCTGGAGACCAGATACCTGGACGAAGCGGTCGATTCGGTCGACGAGGCGCTCTCTCGGGTTCGGGCGGCGGCTGAGGAGGGGCGGGCGCTCTCGGTCGGCCTGCTGGGAAACGCTGCGGACGTCGTCCCCGAGCTGGCGCGGCGCGGGGAGCCGTTCGATCTGGTCACGGATCAGACCGCCGCGCACGATCCGTTGACCGGTTACGTCCCGCAGGGGCTCGATGTGGCGAATGCAGCGGAGCTTCGGGCGGCCGACCCTGAGGCATACCTGCGCCGAGCTCGTGACTCGATCGCAACACATGTGCGCGGGCTTCTGGAGTTCGTCCGTGCCGGCAGCTACGTTTTCGATTACGGCAACAATCTCAGAGGTGAGGCCCTTGAGGCAGGCGTAGAGGAAGCGTTCACATATCCGGGCTTCGTCCCGGCGTATATCCGGCCGCTGTTCTCTCGTGGCATCGGCCCCTTCCGGTGGGCTGCGCTCTCAGGCGACCCCCGCGACATCGAGGTGATCGACGCGGCACTGCGCGAGCTGTTTCCCGAGGACGTGCTCCTGCAGCGCTGGCTGGAGCTGGCGCCCGAGCGGGTGGCGTTCCAGGGGCTCCCCGCGCGGATTTGCTGGCTCGGGCTCGGCGACCGCGCGAAGGCCGGCCTCGCGATCAACGACCTGGTCCGGCAGGGCGATGTCTCTGCGCCGGTCGTGATCGGGCGGGACCACCTCGACTCGGGCTCGGTGGCATCGCCCTATCGCGAGACCGAGGCGATGCGGGACGGCTCCGACGCGATCGCGGACTGGCCGATCCTCAACGCCCTGCTGAACACCGCAGCGGGAGCGACTTGGGTCAGCGTGCACCACGGCGGCGGAGTCGGCATCGGGAACTCGATCCACGCCGGCATGGTCGTGGTCGCCGACGGCACCGACGATGCGGCGGAACGGCTGGAGCGGGTGCTGACCGCCGATCCGGGCACCGGGGTTCTCCGGCATGCAGATGCCGGCTACCCCGAGGCGCTCGAGGCAGCCGAGCAGCACGGCCTCGAGTTGCCGATGCCACCGCAGACGGAGTGACCGACACGACCGCCGGACCCAGCCGGCTTCTCGTCCGCGACCTCCGCCAGCTTGCGACCCCGGTCGGGCTGGCCGCACCGCTCCGCGGGGCTGCGCTCGGCGACGTCGAGGTGCTCGAGGACGCGTTCGTCCTCTGCGCCGAGGGTCGCATCGAGCAAGTCGGGCGCATGCGGGACCTCGGCCGGCTCGAGGGCGACGTCGAGGAGATCGACGGGCGAGGCATGGCTGCGATCCCAGGGCTCGTCGACTGCCACACGCATGCGTGCTTCGCCGGCGATCGGGTCGAGGAGTTCTCGCTACGGGCCGCCGGTGCGAGCTACGAGGAGCTGCATGCCGCCGGCGGCGGAATTCTCTCGACCGTTCGCGCCACACGGGCGGCCGGCGAGGAGGAGCTCCGTGCGGCCGTTCGGCGACACCGCGGCTGGATGCTGCGATGGGGCACGACGACGTTCGAGGCGAAGTCCGGCTATGGGCTCGACCGCGACACGGAGCTCGCTTCGCTGCGGGCGATCGCCGCGGAAGGCGGAATCCCGACGTACCTCGGGGCCCACGCCGTGCCGCCTGAGTTCGACGACGCAGAGGCGTATCTCGACTTCGTGATCGCCGAGGTCCTCCCGGAGGCCGCGCGGCTCACGGAGGCGGCGGACGTCTTCCTCGAGCGGGGAGCGTTCGACGCTGCCCAGGCGCGCCGCTATCTCCTAGCCGCGCGAGATCATGGGCTCGCGCTTCGGCTTCACACGGACCAGTTCACGGAGGCGGGAGGCGTTCAGCTCGCGATCGAGCTGGGAGCCCGCTCGGTGGACCACCTGGAGGCGACGAGCGAACGAGGCATCGCAGAGCTCGCGAAGAGCGGGGTCACCGCCGTGCTCCTGCCGGCGAGCGCGCTCTTCCTCGGCCGGCCGATGCCGCCCGGTCGCGCGCTGGTCGAGGCGGGCGCTTCGGTGGCGCTCGCTACCGACTTCAACCCGGGCAGCGCGTTCTGCGAGAGCCTCCCGATCGTGTGCTCGCTCGCGTCGACGCAGCTCGGCCTGTCGCCCGCCGAAGCACTGTCGGCGGTGACGGTCAACGCCGCCCACGTCCTCGGCCGTGCCGACCGGAAGGGCCGTCTCGCGCCGGGCTACGACGCCGACATCGTCCTGGTCGAAGCCCCGGATTGGCGTCACGTCGCATACCACCTCGGAGGAGACCTGGTCGCGACCGTGATCCAGGGAGGCCGCGTGGCCTGGCGGCGCTACGCTAGTTCCGATGCCCAGTAGGAAGCAGCGGAAGCGTCGCGCGAAGGATCGTCGCCACGAATGGGAGTACGTCTACGTCGACGAGACCGGCGAGGAGGTCGAGACGCCTGAGGACGAGCCGACCTCGCGCAACGGGAAGCGGCAGCCGCAGCGCACGAAGGCCCAGTCGTCCGGAGGACGCGAGGTACAGCCGCCCTCCTGGCGTCGAGTCGGAAAGCGCGGGCTGCTCTTCGCCCCGCTCATGTTCTTGACGGTCACATTCCTCAGCGGCGATCTCACGATGACGCAGCGGATCGTCAACACGGCGTTCCTGCTCGCGTTCTTCCTCCCGTTCAGCTACGCGATGGACGCGCTGATGTACCGGCTGTACAAGAAACGCACCGCGGGCTAGGCGCTGCCGCGATAGTGCCCCACGCCCGGCCAGGGCGCGAGCAGGAGCAGGATCCTGGCACCCTCGCTGCTCGCCACCCGATGGCGTTCTTGGGCCTCGAAGCGGAAGATGGTTCCGGCGCCCGCCTCCACAGTGTTCTCGCCGGAGCCGACCTCGACCCGGCCGTCGAGCACGACCAGCCAGGCGTTCTCATGCACTTGATGGTCTCCGAGCGCCTGGCCGGGATTCAGCCCGATCAGCACCGCCCTCGCGTCGTCGTGTGAGTGCAGGACGATCGGGCTCCGGCTGCCTTCGGGCGTCTCGAGCTCCATCAGGTTCCAACTCTGCACCGCGGCGATCCTACCCCGGTCCGAGCCGCGAAAGGCCCGTCGTTACACTCGCCCGATGGCTCCGTCGGTCGACACATATGCGCTCGGACCCACGCAGACGAACTGTTACGTGGTCCGCGCCGGCCCGGACGCGCAAGAGGCTGTCGTCATCGATCCCGGCTACGAGGTCGCCTCGCCCGAGTTCACGGTCGCGGGAATTCTGGTCACCCACTGCCACTGGGACCACCTGGGCGGGATCGCGCCGCTCGCCGCTGCCACCGGTGCGCCGGTGTACATGGCGGAACGCGAGGCGCCCGTCCTCGAGGATCCCGCCGCCTTCTATCCCGATCAGCAGATTCCGCCCTACCGCGCCGACGTCCGGCTCGAAGGCGGCGACACGGTCGAGGCCGCCGGCCTCACCTTCGACGTCGTCGATGTGCCCGGCCACTCACCGGGTCACATCGCGTTCGCGACGGACGCGATGCTCTTCTCCGGCGACGTCCTGTTTGCAGGGAGCGTCGGCCGCACCGATCTCCCGTTCGCCGACTGGGACACGCTCGTCGACTCGATCCGGACGCTCTTCGACCGCTTTCCGCCGGAGACGGTCGTCTACCCGGGCCACGGCCCGCCTACGACCCTCGGCGCCGAGCGCGCCCGCAACCCCTTCCTCGCGGAGCTTCGCGCCTCTTGAAGTTCGAGGCGCCGAGGGGGACCCATGACATCCTCCCGTCCGACCAGCCGCTCTGGCAGCTGGTCGCGGGCGAGGCGGAGCGCCTCTGCGCGCTCTACGGCTACCGCCGGATCGTGACGCCCGGGTTCGAGGACACCGAGCTGTTCGTTCGCACCTCGGGCGAGGGCTCCGACGTCGTCCAGAAGGAGATGTACACGTTCCAGGACCGCGGCGACCGGTCGTTGACGCTTCGACCTGAAGCGACGGCCCCAATCTGCCGGGCGTACCTCCAGCACGGCATGCACCGGGAGCCCCAGCCGGTAAAGCTCTACACGCTGGGCCCGATGTGGCGCTACGACCGGCCGCAGAAGGGCCGGTACCGCGAGCACTGGCAACTCTCCGTGGAGGCGATCGGCTCGGACGATCCGGCCGTCGACGGGGAAATGATCCAGTTCTACGACCAGCTGCTCCGCCGGGTCGGGGTCTCCAACTACGTGCTCTTGCTGAACTCGATCGGCGATTCGAACTGCCGGCCCGCCTACCTCGAGAAGCTCGAAGCCTGGCTGGACGAGCACGACGCCGAGCTCGACGAGGACGCGCGCGCCAAGCGCCGCACCTCCCCGCTCCGCGTCTTCGACGTCAAGAGCGAGCGCGTGCAGGAGCTGCTGACGAGTGCCCCGAAGATCGGGGAGAACCTCTGCGACGAGTGCCACGCGCACTTCGAGCAGGTGCGCGGATTCCTGGATACGGTCGGCGTCCGGTACGAGCTCGAGCCGACGCTCGTCCGCGGGCTCGACTACTACACGCGCACCACGTTCGAGTTCAAGGACGAGGCGATCGGCGCGCAGAGCTCGATCTGCGGCGGGGGTCGCTACGACGGCTTGATCGAGGCAATCGGCGGGCCGCCGACGCCGGGCATCGGGTTCGGCGCAGGAATCGAGCGGCTGCTGCTCTCTCTCGGAGAGCCGCAGGTGGATCCCGAGGCCGTCGACGTCTTCTTCGTCGCCGACGAGGGCGCGGACCGCACTTCGATCGCGAAGGCTCTCGCCGAGCTGCGCCGCCGAGGCATCGCGGCCGATATGGACTACGCGGGCCGCTCGGTCAAAGGCCAGCACACGCAGGCGAGCCGGCTGAACGCGCGGAAGGTGGTCGTCGTCGAGCCAGGCGAGACCCCGGACGCAGACGCGATCATCGAGGAGCTCGGCGGATGAGCTGGCGCGACCTCCGCGCGGGGGAGCTTCGGAAGAAGGACGTCGGCCGTCGCGTTACGCTCGCCGGCTGGACCGCCCGTCGCCGTGACCACGGCGGTCTGATCTTCGTCGACCTCCGCGACCACACAGGCTTGACGCAGCTCGTCATCAACCCGGAGCGCAGCCCGGATGCGGCCCGCACTGCACACGAGATCCGCAACGAGTTCGTCCTCAAGGCGACGGGCGACGTCGTCGCGCGTGCTCCCGAGGCCGTGAATCCCAATCTGCCCACCGGGGAGGTCGAGCTCCAGGTCGACGAGCTCGAGATCGTCTCACGCTCAACGCCGCTGCCGTTCCAGCTCGACGAGGAAAACGTCGACGAGAACCTCCGCCTGCGGTACCGCTGGCTCGACATGCGGCGGGAGGACATGCAGCGGAACCTGCGCCTCTCGCACACGGTCGTCGGCTCGATTCGCCGGACGATGGACACGCTCGGCTTCGTCGATGTCTGGACGCCGAGCATGACGAAAGGCACGCCCGAGGGAGCGCGCGACTTCCTCGTCCCGGTTCGTCTCCAGCCCGGACGGTTCTTCGCGCTGGCCCAGTCGCCGCAGATCTTCAAGCAGCTCTGCGTGATCGGCGGGATCGACCGCTACTACCAGATCGCCACCTGCTGGCGCGACGAGGATCTCCGCGCCGACCGGCAGTTCGAGTTCAGGCAGCTCGACCTCGAGATGGCCTTCGTCGAGCGAGAGGACGTGCTCGACGTCCTCGAGCAGTCGGTCGTCGGCGCTTTCGAGGCAGTGGGGCGGGAGCCACCGGCGCGCCCGTTCCCGCGGATGACCTTCGCCGACTCGATGGCGCGGTACGGCTCGGACAAGCCGGATCTCCGTTTCGGCCTCGAGATCCAGGACGGGACCGAGGTCACCCGCGGCTCCGAGTTCGGGGTCTTCGCGAACGCACCAGTCGTGCGATTTCTGGTCGCGCCGCGAGCGTTCTCCCGCGCCGAGCTCGCGCGGCTCGAGGAGGTCGCGAAGGAGTGGGGCGCGAAGGGCCTCGCGTACCTCGTCAACGAGGACGGCGAGGTGCGATCGCCGATCGCCAAGTTCCTCTCCGAGACAGAGCTCGGGGCGTTTCGGTCGGAGCCCGGTACGACGGTCCTCTTCGCCGCCGGCGACCAGGCGCCGGTCGAGCGGGTGCTCGGCGGCCTCCGGATCCACCTCGGTCGTGAGCTGCAACTTGCGACCCCGGGAGAGGAGCACTTCAGCTGGGTGATCGACTTCCCGCTCTTCCAGCGCGACGAGGACACCGGTCGCTGGACCTTCATGCACCACCCGTTCACGGCGCCGATCGCCGGCCACGAGGAGCTCGTCGAAGGCGACCCGGGCGCCGCGCTCAGCCAGCACTACGACCTGATCTGGAACGGCTGGGAGCTCGGCTCGGGCTCCATCCGGATCCACGATCCGAACGTCCAGCGCGGCGTTTTCAGCACGATGGGCCTGAGTCAGGAGGAGGTGCGCGACAAGTTCGGCTTTCTGCTCGACGCACTCGCGATGGGCGCGCCGCCGCACGGCGGGTTCGCGATGGGGATCGACCGCTTCGCCGCACTGATGGCGGGCGAGCCGAACATCCGCGAGATCACCGCCTTTCCCAAGGTCGCGAGCGGCGCCGATCCGCTCACCGGCGCACCGACCCCGATGCTCGACGGCGTCCTCCGCGAGCTCGGGATCCGGCTGGTCGAGGAACCGGAGCGCGACGCCCAGCGCGCCTCCGCCGGACCGGAGCCGGAATCGCCTCCCGAGCCGGCTCAGCAGGACGAAGGCGAAGACCGCCTCATGCCGCAGTAGCCTTTCGGAGCAGTGCAGGGAGGATTTGGTCCGCGGTTTGCGCTCGAAGCCGGCTTCCTGATCGCGGTTGCGATCGGAGCCGGGTTCGCCGAGCTCAGCGCGACGGCGATCGTCGTCGTCATGGCCATTGCCTGGCTGCTCGTCTGCCTGTTCGAGCTCGCCGTCTGGGCAGAGGGGCCGCGCTTTCTCGGGTCAGTCCGGAAGCGGACGGTGGTCGAGGAGGCGTCCGAGGAGCCCGACGAGCAGACCGACCCCGAGCCGGTCGCGGCCGCGCTCGAGTCGCGACGTGAAGCCGAGGGAGGCTAGGCGCTGCACCTCTTGCACTCGGCCCCCATCCGCTTCGAGATCGGAGCGGCGTTCCTCGCACTCGCGGCGGCCGCGCCGTGAGCCCCGCGTTCGCCCAGCGGGCAGTGCTGCTCGCGGCCGTGGCCCTCCTCGGCGGCGTGACCGCGTTCAGCCTGGCCGACCGCCTGGGCGACTCGGGCAGTGCGGAGAATCTGCCGGAGGCCGTCGCACCGCCCGGCGGCGGCTGGTACGAGGCGATGGCGGGACGGGAGCGCAGGCGGTTCTACGGACGGCCCACCTCCTGCGGTCACATCGTCGAGCGCTCGACGATGGGGTTCGCGCACCCGGTGCTTCCGTGCGGCGCCAAGATCTACCTCGGTCACGGCGGCAAGGAGGTTCTGACTCAGGTCGTTGCGCGCGACGCGACTCCGGGAGGCGTCCAGTTCGGGTTGACCGACGCCCTTGCGGAGGAGCTCGGCGTGGGGCAGCGGGCGACGATCCGCTGGCGTTTCGCCCGTCGCGCCTGAACCGGCCAGGGTGCTTTACAGTGAGAGGTGCTCGACCCTGTACGTGGCCTCGCGTACAAACGTGAACCAACGACACGTGAAAGGGAGCTTGGGTCCGCGCCGGCCCTCAGAAGCCGGTTCGGCTCGGCACCCACCTGGCTAGTCCAGGTTCGCATTGCGCGGGGCATCACCGGCAGGGTGGGGCACTTTTCTCGGGTGGGCCTGCGGGAAGCGGGCCCATCTCTTTCCTCAGCTACGGTGGCTCGATGATCGAAGTCGTCGGAGATTCGTCCAGGGACGGCGAGTGGCGCCTCGTCCGGCTCTCCGTCGACCGCGACCGGATCGTCTCGGCGGATGCCGAGGGGCTCGACCGGCCGCTCGAGGGGCTAACCCTGCTCGAGGCGGCCGCCGTCGGCGGCGACGAGCTCACCGTGGACGCGCTCGCCTCCGCGATCGGCCCGATCTTCCGGGCGCGACGCGACCCGGAGCGGGTCGCGGTCGCGATGAGCGGCGGCGTCGACAGCGCCGTGGCGCTGCTCCGCGCCGGATCGAAGGCGGTCGGAGTGACGCTGCGGCTCTGGATCGACCCGGAGGGGAGTGACGTGGAGCGCGCGTGCTGCTCGCCGGCGGCTGTGATCGCCGCTCGGGCCACCTGCCACGAACTAGGGATCCCACACGTCACCGTCGACGCGCGAGAGGAGTTCCTGCACGCGATCGTCGAGCCGTTCGTGCGTGGCTACCGGCGGGGCGAGACGCCGAACCCGTGCATCCGCTGCAACGGCTTCTTCCGCTTCGGACGGCTCCTGCAGTTCGCGCGCCGTGCGGGCGCCCGCCGCCTGGCAACCGGCCACTACGCGCGCATCGTCGAGTACCGGGGTCGTCTTCTCCTCGCCCGTGGCGCGGACGCCGACAAGGATCAGTCCTACATGCTCGCCAGGCTCGATCCCCGCGTCCTCGACCGCATCTCGTTTCCGCTCGGCGATCAGTCCAAGGAGGAGACGCGGGCCGAGGCGGAGCGCGCCGGACTGGCCGCTGCCCGGCGGCCTGAGAGCCAGGAGGCGTGCTTCCTCGGCGGCGACGACTACCGCGCGTTTCTTGCCCGCCACGGCTTCACGGCCGAAGAGGGTGTCGTGGAGGACGAGGCGGGGGAGGTGCTCGGCAGCCACGGCGGCTTCTGGCAGTTCACGCCGGGCCAGCGGAAGGGGCTCGGTGTCGCGGCCGGGTCGCCGGTCTACGCCCTCCGCACCGTGCCGCGCCGGAACGCCGTCGTCGTCGGCCCGCGTGAGTCGCTGGCCCGCAGGCGGGTCCGGGCGGACGGCCGCCTCTTCGCCGACGCGGACCGCGTGGACGTCAAGCTCCGCTACCGGTCGCCGGCCGTCTCGGGTCGTGTGCAGGGGAGGGCGCGAGGCTTCGAGGCAGTGCTCGACGAGCCCGCATACGGCGTCGCAGCCGGCCAGGCCGCCGTGCTCTATGACGGCGATGTCGTCGTCGGCGCCGGCCGGGTCGTATCGTCCCGCACATGACGGGCGTGACGGCTAGGGTGCCGCGTGCGTGGCGAGGAGAAGGGGTTCCGCACAATCCATGAGCACCGACGAGATCAGGCTCACCATGCCGCGCAAGCGGCCGTACTACGGCGTCGCACACCTGGTGCTGGGCGGCGTCGCCGCGCGCCTCGACATCACCGTCGACCACCTCGAGGACTTGGAGCTCGCCCTTGACGGCCTGCTCGACCGACGCGACGCCGCGGAGGAGATCACGCTCACCCTTCGCGTCCTCGACGGAAGCCTCGCGGCCGAGCTCGGCCCGTTCGGCCGGGAGCTCAAGTCGGATTTCGAGCGCGAGCCCGACGACGCTCTCTCGATCCGGCGGCTTCTCGACGCGGTGGTCGACGGTTACAGGCTCGAGGAGCGCGACGGCGGCACCTGGATCGAGCTCCAGAAGCAGACCACGACCAAGAGGTCCGGCTAGCGATGGCCGCCGACGACAAGTTCCTCCTTCGGCGCTACCACGAGGACGGCGACCTCGCCGCCCGTGAGGAGCTGATCGAGCGGTACATGTCGCTCGTCCGGTCGCTTGCGCGGCGCTACGCGTACCGCGGCGAGCAGCTCGACGACCTCGTCCAGATCGGCGCCATCGGGCTGATCAAGGCGATCGACCGGTTCGACCTCGAGCGCGGCGTCGAGCTGACGACCTACGCGACGCCGAACATCATCGGCGAGATCAAGCGGCACTTCCGCGACAAGGGCTGGTCGGTGCGGGTGCCGCGCGGGCTCCAGGAGCTGAACGTCAAGGTCTCGAAGCTGATCGAGCAGCTGACCGTGCAGCTCGGGCGCTCGCCGACGATCCCGGAGCTCGCGAAGGCCGCCGGAGTCGAGGAGGAGCAGGTGCTCGAGGCACTCGAAAGCGGCCGCGCATACAGCTCGGTGTCGCTGTCCGGCGGAGGCGGCAACGACGAGGACGGCGAGCTCGACCCGCTCGAGTCCCTCGGGACGATCGAGCACGAGTACGAGGTCGCCGAGGATCGCGCCGTGCTCGCTCCCGGGTTCCAGGTGCTCGACGAACGCGAGCGAAAGATCTTGCACCTGCGGTTCTTCAGCGGCCTCACGCAGTCGCAGATCGCTGCCGAGATCGGGATCTCGCAGATGCACGTCTCGCGGCTCATCAGGCGATCGCTCGAGAAGATCCGCGACGAGATCGCCGAGGAGCCCTCAGTCGCCTAGCCTGGCGCCCTGCTGATCCGCCCCGGGGGCCTCCAACCTCCTCCCCGATTCGATCGTATCCAGCCCTGACGCGCGTGTCTGTGCCGGAAGTGCGCCGAAAGCGCGCAGGGGCAACGCAACCTGACACCTAGAATCGACCCCATGCGGACGACCGCCGAGATCCGCGAAGGCTTCCTGCGCTACTTCGAGGAGAAGGGCCACCTGCGGCTGCCCTCGGCGCCGCTGGTCCCGCCTGCGGAGGACACCTCCACGCTCCTGATCAGCGCCGGGATGCAGCCGCTGAAGCCGTACTTCCTCGGGCAGAAGGAGCCGCCGGCGACGCTGCTCACGACCTACCAGAAGGTCTTCCGCACGACCGACATCGACGAGGTCGGCCTCGACGGCTACCACCTCTCCTTCTTCGAGATGATGGGCAACTTCTCGGTCGGGCAGTACTTCAAGGAAGGCGCCGTCGGGCACGCGTGGGAGTTCATGCGCGACCACCTCCGGATCGACTTCGACCGGCTCTGGGTGAGCGTGTTCGCCGGAGATCCGGGCCTCGGGCTCGGCGAGGACGAGGTTGCGGTCAAGGCGTGGGAGTCGGTCGGCCAGCCGCGCGAGCGGATCGTCGGCCTCCCGCGCACGGAGAACTTCTGGCAGGCGGGGGAGACGGGTCCGTGCGGGCCCTGCTCGGAGATGTACTACGACCGCGGGCCGGAGCTCTCGTGTGGCCGGCCGGACTGCGGCCCCGGATGTCCCTGCGAGCGGTACCTGGAGTTCTGGAACCTCGTCTTCATGGAGTTCGACCTCGGCGCCGACCGCAAGCTGACGCCGCTTCCCAAGCCCGTGATCGACACCGGCCTCGGGCTCGAGCGGACGGCCGCGATCCAGCAGGACGTGATCTCGGTCTACGAGACGGACGGCTTCCAGGCGCTGATGGACTGGATCGAGGCCGAGAGCGGCGTCGCCTGGAGGAGCTCCGAGAAGGCGACGAAGGCCCACAGGATCATGGCCGACCACGGCCGAGGGATGACGTTCCTGGTCGCCGACGGCGTGCTCCCGTCGAACGAGGGGCGTGGATACGTCCTCCGGCGCGTGATCCGGCGAGCCGTCCAGCAGGCGCGTGGCATCGGGCTGACCGACTTCTGGCGGATCTCGGGCCTCGTCGCCGACCAGATGTCCTCCTGGTACCCCGAGCTCGAGGAGAACCGCGAGCGCATCGCCGAGACGATCCGCGCCGAGGAGGAACGTTTCTCGCACACGCTCGAGCGCGCGATGGGCCTGTTCGAAGAGGTCGCGGCCGAAGGCGCCATCTCCGGCGAGGACGCGTTCAAGCTCCACGACACCTACGGCTTCCCGCTGGAGCTCACCCGCGAGCTGGCGCTGGAACGCGGGCTCGCGGTGGACGAGGACGAGTTCACGCGGCTGATGGCCGAGCAGCGCGAGCGGTCCCGGTCGGCGGCCGCGTTCGAGGGCGAGATCCGCGTGAGTGGGCCGCCGACCGAGTTCGTCGGCTTCGAGACAACTGACGTCCTGACCGCGATCCTGGCGCTCGAGGAGCTTGGCGACGGAACCTTCCAGGCGAAGCTCGAACGCTCGCCGTTCTATCCGGAGGGCGGCGGCCAGGTCTCCGACCAGGGCTGGATCGAGAACGAGGAGACCGGCGACCGGGCCGAGCTGGTCCGGGCGACGCGGGTCGGGGACGACCAGGTGCTCACCTTCCGCGGCGAGAACTTTGCCGTCGGCGACCGGGTCAAGGCGTCGGTTCCGCGGAGCGTCAGGTTCCCGACGATGGCGAACCACACTGCGACGCATCTGCTCCACGAGGCGCTTCGCGACACGCTCGGGGACCACGTCGTCCAGGCGGGGTCAGCAGTGCGGCCTGACAAGCTGCGCTTCGACTTCAAGCACGACAGGGCGCTCACAGCGGAGGAGCGCGAGGAGATCGAGCGCAAAGTCAATGAGAAGGTCTTCCAGAACCTGGCGGTCCGCACGTTCGTGACGCCGATCGAGGAGGCGCGGAACCTGGGCGCGATGATGCTCTTCGGCGAGAAGTACGGCGACGAGGTGCGCGTGGTGGAAGTCGACGGTTACTCGCGTGAGCTCTGCGGCGGGACACACGTCCGCTCGACGGCCGAGATCGGGCCGTTCGTGATCCTCTCGGAGGGCTCGGTGGGCTCGGGCGTCCGGAGGATCGAGGCGATCACCGCCGGCGAGGCCTGGGCGGCGCTCAAGGCCCGGTCGGAGGAGCTCGACGAGACGCGTGCCGAGCTCGAGCGCACGAAGAAGGAGCTCGCCAAGGGACCGAAGGGGGAGGCCGACTCGGAGGTGGTCATCAGGGACGAGTCCAACGGGATCGTGGTGGCCGAGGTCAAGGCCGTGAAGGGCTCGGCGCTAAAGGACCTGTCCGACCAGCTCCGCCAGTCGAGGAAGGCCGACGCCGTGCTGCTCGGATCGGTCGACGACGGGCGCGCCTACCTCGTCGTCAACCTCGACCCGGCGCTCGTCGAAAAGGGCCTCGACGCCGTGCAGGTTGCGCGCAAGGCGGCGGAGAAGATCGGCGGCGGAGGCGGCGGCCGGCCGACGCTCGCCGAGGCCGGCGGCAGGGACCCGGAAGGGCTCGCAGAGGCGTACGAGGTCGCGAAGCGCGAGATCGCGGCCACTGCGTGAAGGTGCTCGCGCTCGACTTCGGGTCGGCCCGGACCGGCGTCGCGGTCTCCGATCCCACCGGAACTCTCGCACGGCCCCTCGGAACCGTCGAGCGTGCTGCCACGGAGGACGGGATGCAGCGCCTCGTGGAGCTCGTCCGCGCGGAGGAGCCCGAGCGCGTGGTCGTCGGATTGCCGCTGACCTTGCGGGGCGAGCGCGGCGCCCAGGCGGAGGAGACCGAGCGTTTCGTCGAAACCCTGGTGCGGGAGCTGGACGTACCGGTCGAGACGTTCGACGAGCGCTTCACGACGACGCTGGCCGGGCCGGGAGGCGACGATGACGCCCGGGCGGCCGCGCACCTGCTCACGAGCTACCTGGAATGGTGGAAGAACCGACAAGCGTGATCACTCCGTCGCCTCCGCCGCGGCGCGACCGAGCGAAGGCCTCGCACGGCCGGATCCTCCTCCGCCGGCTGCTGGCGCTCGCCTTCGTCTTCGGCGTGCTGGCGATCCTGGTCGGCTCCGCCTGGGCGATCCTTGGAGGCGGTGGCGAGGAGGCCGCTCCTCCGCCGCAGCCGGTGGCCCCGCCGCCGAAGACGCTGCGGGTCATCTTCCCGGAGGGCTTCACGCGCGAGCAGATGGCGACGCGGATCGGTGAGGTCAACACGATCGCGGAGGACAAGCGCGACGTCCAACCCCGGCTCTCGCCAGAGCGGTATCGAGCACTGACGGCGCGCTCGTCCAGGGTGCCGCGCCGGTTCCTGACGGAAGGCCGGCCGCCGCACCTCGAGGGCTTCATGTTCCCGGCGACCTACGAGTTCACCGCGAGGACGACGACGCGGCAGCTCGTGAACAAGCAGCTGATCGCGTTCCGGCGGAACTGGGCGCGGCTCAACCTCCGCTACGCGCGCTCGAAGAACCTGTCGCCCTACGACGTCCTGATCATCGCCTCGATGGTGGAAAAGGAGGTGATCGCGCCGGAGGAGCGAGCGCTCGTCGCCGCCGTGATCTACAACCGCCTCAAGGCGGGGATGACGCTCGGGATCGACGCGACGATTCGCTACGGGCTCGACGTCCCTGGGACGGAGTCCCTGCGGGAATCACACCTCGCGGACCCGACGCCGTACAACACGCGGATCCATGCGGGCCTGCCGCCGACGCCGATCGCGAATCCAGGGCTCGCCTCGATGCAGGCGGCCGCGCGTCCTGCTCGCGCCAACTACTTGTTCTTCGTGCGAAAGCCGGACAAGGTGCACCACTTCTTCACCGCGAGCGAGCGCGAGTTCATCAACTACCTGAACGCCAACGGCTACTAACGTCGCGCTGATCGGGAAGCCCGTGGCGCACTCGCTGTCGCCGCGGATGCACAACGCCGCCTTCGCTGCATTGGGCCTCGACTGGGTGTACGAGGCGCGTGAGGTGGAGCCGGAAGGGCTCGAGGCTGCGATCCGTGAGCTCGAAGCGCTCGGGTTCGCCGGCGCGAACGTCACGGCGCCGTACAAGACGGATGTGGCCCGGCTGGTCGGTGCGAGGGACGAGTCCGTGAACACGCTGGTCTTCGACCCGCTGCGCGCGGTCAGCACCGACGCTGCGATCCTCGACGGCCTCGAGTACGAGCGCGCCGTGATCGTCGGCGCCGGTGGGGCGGCCGCGGCGTTTCGGGCCGCCATGCCTCAGGCGGCGGTCTTCTCACGGCGCGGCGACTGGCCCCCCGAGACGGCGGGCGCCGACCTCGTCGTCAACGCGACCTCGGCGAGGGACGAGGTGGTCGTCCAGGTTGGGCGCGGTCAGACCCTGATCGACCTCCCCTATCCCGGCTCGGCCACGGCCGAGGCGGCCCGGGCTGCCGGCGCACACGTGCTCGACGGGCTCGAGGTGCTCGTGGCTCAGGGCGCCGCCTCGTTCGAGCTATGGACGGGGGAGCCGGCGCCGGTCGAGGTGATGCGGCGCGCCGTAGGCTTGACGGGTGCTTCGCCTCGCGACAGCGGGTGAGTCCCACGGCCCGGCGCTCGTCGGGATCCTGACGGGCCTTCCGGCCGGGCTCGAGCTCGACCGCGAGGCGATCGACGCCGACCTCGCCCGCCGCCAGCAGGGCTACGGGCGCAGTCAGCGCCAGCGAATCGAGCAGGACCGGGTCGAGGTCCTTGCAGGCCTGCGCCACGGCCGGACGCTCGGGACGCCCGTCGCGCTCGTCGTCGCAAACCGTGACCACGAGAACTGGCGCTGGGGGATGAGCCCATGGCCGCCCGAGGGCGAGCCTGAGGGAAAGGGCACGAAGCCGGTGAGCCTGCCGCGTCCCGGCCATGCGGACCTGGCGGGGACGCTGAAGTTCGGCCACGACGACGTTCGGAACACGCTGGAGCGCGCGAGTGCGCGCCAGACCGCGATGACGGTCGCCGCCGGCGCGGTCTGCAAGGCGCTGTCTGCGCGCGATCGGGGTCGAAGTCGCCGGCTCGGTGGTCGAGATGGGCGACGTCGACGCGGCGAGGGCGGACCGGGACACCGTGGGCGGCGTCGTCGAGGTGCGCGCAGCCGGTGTCCCGCCCGGCCTCGGCTCGTACGCCGCCAAGGAGGAGCGCCTCGACGCACGCCTCGCCGCGGCGCTGATGGGCATCCAGGCCGTGAAAGGGGTCGAGATCGGAGACGGCTTCGGCCTCGCGGAGCTGCGCGGCTCCGAGGCGCACGACGAGATCCTCCCCGGGCTCCAGCGCGAGACGAACCGGGCCGGCGGGATCGAAGGCGGCGTCTCGAACGGCGAGGAGATCGTCGCGCGCGCGGCGATGAAGCCGCTGCCGACGCTGATGCGGCCGCTGCGCTCGGTGGACCTCGAAACCGGCGAGCCGGCCGACGCGCTCGTCGAGCGAAGCGACGTCGCGGCCGTCGAGGCGCTCGCCGTGGTCGCCGAGGCGTCGGTCGCCTTCGAGCTCGCCCGCGCCGCGCGCGAGAAGTTCGGCGGAGACTCGCTCGACGACTTCCTTGCGGCGCACCGGGCGTACCTCGAACGCATCCCATGGCGCACGCCCTAGACCGCCACATCGCCCTCATCGGCTTCATGGGCGCCGGCAAGACGACGCTCGGCTCCCGCGTGGCCGACCTGATCGGCAGGCAGTTCTTCGACCTCGACCAGGAGGTCGAGAAGTCCGTGCGGCGCTCGATCCCCGACCTCTTTGGGCACGAAGGCGAGGCGGGCTTCAGGGTGCTCGAGGCGGGCGAGGCCGTGAGGATGCTCAAACGTGAACGGCCCGCCGTGATTGCGCTCGGTGGGGGTGCGGTCGAGACGCCTGCAATCCGCGAGGCGCTCCGAGAGCACGCGCTGACCGTGTTGGTGGAGGTCGACGTCGACGCGGCGTGGGATCGCGTCGCGGAGTCGGTGCGGCCGCTCGCCAAGGATCCCGAGCAGTTCCGGCAGCTCTACGAGCGGCGTCGGGGCCTCTATGAGGAGGCGGCGGACGCGCGGGCCGGCGACCTCGACGGCGTTGTGCTCGCCGCTCTCGGCGTCCAGATCGAGCCCGGTGCGCGGCCGGAGGGCGACGTGCTGCTCGCGGACCCGACGGCGCTCGAGCTCCACCCGCTCGAGCTGCCCGAGGTGCACACCGTGGGCGAGAAGTCGCTCGAGGAGGCGCAGCGGCTCTGGACCGCGCTGGGCATCTCCCGGGACGGGACGATCGTCGGCTACGGCGGCGGGACGACCACCGATCTCGCCGGCTTCGTCGCGGCCACCTACATGCGGGGCGTGCCGTGGATATCCGCGCCGACCACGCTTGTCGGCCAGGTGGACGCCGGGATCGGCGGCAAGACCGGGGTCGACCTCCACGAGGGCAAGAACCTCGCCGGCGCGTTCCATTACCCGGAGAAGGTGGTGATCGATCCCACGGCTGATCTCGACGCTTCCCGAGGAGGAGCGGCGTGCCGGCATGGCCGAAGTGGTCAAGACGGGTCTGCTCGCCGGCGTCGACGTCTGGGACCTCCCCGAGGAGGAGATGATCCGCGCCTGCGCCGCCTACAAGTCGGGTGTCTGCCTCGCCGATCCGTACGAGAGCGACCGGCGCGCGATCCTCAACCTCGGCCACACCTTCGCCCACGCGCTCGAGGCGGCGTCGCTCTACACGGTGCGCCACGGCGAGGCGGTCGCGCTGGGTCTTCTCGCGGCGCTGCGTCTCTCCGGGCTCCCCGACGGACGTCGTGGAGACCGTGCTCGACCCGCGGCCGGTCTCGGTCGACCGGGAGCGGGCGTGGGAGGCTCTTCAGCGCGACAAGAAGGTTCGCGAGGGGCGTGTCCGGCTCGTTCTCCTCGAGGCGCCGGGGAGACCGGTGTGGGGCGTCGAGCGCCCGGAGGCCGAGGTGCGCTCAGCGCTCGACGAGCTGATCGCCTAGCGCGTCCAGAAGAGGAGACGACGGAGGCCGCGCGGCCGGTTGAGCCATTCCTCGTGCCGCGCCTGGCGGCGTGCCTCATGCCGGTCGAGGATCTCCTGCATCTTCCGGCGAGCCTCGCGGTTTAGCTCCGCATGCCGACGCATGCGCTCCCGCTGCTCAGGCGTCAGCTTCCTCATCGTCCTCTCCTTCAAGTATGCCGATCACGTCGTCGAGGCGCGCGCTAATTCCCATCAGCTCCAGGCCGATTCCTTCGAGCACCTCGACGACGTCGTCGAGGGTGGAGTGTGGCTTCGATCTGCGCCGCAGCATTCCGCCATCGTCGCCGTGACGGCGTCGCCGGGCAAGGTGTCTCTTCCGGCCGACTAGATTCCCGCCATGCTCGTCGGCGTGCTGCACGGCCCGAACTTCAACGTGCTCGACCGGCGCGACCCGGCCGTCTACGGCAGGCTGTCGCTGCCCGAGCTCGAGGGGAAGATCCGGGAGTGGGGGACTGAGCTCGGCTGCGACGTCGTCTGCCGGCAGACGAACCACGAGGGCGAGTACGTGGAGTGGTGCCAGGAGCTCGGCGCGTCCGCCGGCGGGCTCGTCGTCAACTCCGGCGCCTGGTCGCACTACAGCTACGCGATCCGCGACGCGCTCGAGCTCGCCCGCTGCCCGGTCGTCGAGGTGCACCTCTCGGACATCGAGAGCAGGGAGGACTGGCGGCGCCACACGGTCATCGCCGACATCGCCGCGCACCGGGTGATCGGCAAGGGCCCCGACGGCTACAGGGAGGCACTGGAATTCCTGACTCGCGGATAGACCGCCTGCGGGCGCTGCTCGAGGAGCCGCTGCTCGTCACCGCCCCGACGAACGTCCTCTACCTGACCGGCTTCGAGAGCTCGAACGCCGCTGTCCTCGTCGAGCCGGATTGCGTGCGGCTCTTCACCGATTTCCGCTACGTCGAGCGGGCGCGCGAGCTGCAGGGCGTGGAGGTCGAACAGACCGAGCGGTTCATCTTCGGCGACCTCGCCGGGCGGGTCCCCGACACGATCGGGTTCGAGGCCGACGCCGTGACCTACGCGAACCACGAGCTCCTGCGAGATAGCGGCGTGAACCTCGTCCCGCGGCGCGGCCTCGTCGAGTCGCTTCGGGCGGTCAAGGAGCCGGGCGAGTTGGAGGCGATCCGTGAGGCATCCCGGATCACCGACCGCGTGTACCAGCGGCTCGTCGAGGAGCAGTTCAGCGGCCGCACGGAGAAGCAGCTCGTCTGGCGCATGACGGAGCTCTTCCACGAGGAGGGCGCCGACGAGCCGGCCTTCGCGATCGACATCGCGGCGGGGCCGACGGCCGCGAGCCCGCACGCGGTTCCCGGAGACCGGGCCGTGCGCGAGGGCGACCTCGTGCTCGTCGACGCCGGCGCGAAGCTCGCTCACTACAACTCCGACTGCACCCGCACCTTTGCGGTGGGCGCGATCTCCGACTCGCTCCACGAGCTCTACGAGGTGACGAAGGAGGCGCAACAGGCGGGCCTCGACGCGGTCCGCGCCGGGACGACGGGCCGCGACGCCGACGCCGCCGCGCGTGCCGTCATCGCCGACGCCGGGTACGGCGAGAACTTCGGCCACGGGCTCGGCCACGGTCTGGGGCTTCAGGTTCACGAGGCGCCGGCGCTCCGGCCGGAGTCGAAGGACACGCTCGAGGCTGGCAACGTCGTCACCGTCGAGCCTGGCATCTACCTGAGCGGCGTCGGCGGCGTGCGGATCGAGGACCCGGTCGTTGTCACGGACGACGGCTGCGAAGTCTTGACCGCGTTCTCCAAAGACCTGATGACTGTTCGCTAGGCTCGCGCCGTGGCCGACGTCGTCAACACGAACCAGTTCAAGAACGGGATGCACATCGAGCTCGACGGCTCGGCCTGGCGCATCGTCGAGTTCCAGCACGTCAAGCCGGGCAAGGGCGGCGCCTTCGTCCGCACGAAGCTGAAGAACCTCGACTCAGGGTCAGTCGTCGACAAGACGTTTCGCGCCGGCGAGAAGTTTCCGCGCGTGATCACCGAGACGAAGAACGCGCAGTACCTCTACGACTCCGGCGACGAGGTCGTCTTCATGGACGAGCAGACGTTCGAGCAGATCAGTCTCGCGCGGGAGTCGGTCTCCGAGGCGCTCGACTTCCTTCAGCCGTCCAGCACCGTGCAGCTGATGACCGTCGACGGGCGTCCGTCAGGCGTCCAGCTGCCCACCTCGGTCGAGCTGACCGTGGCCGAGACGGAGCCGGGTGTGCGCGGCGACACGGTCTCGAACGTGACGAAGCCGGCGAAGCTCGAGACGGGTGCGATCGTCCAGGTGCCGCTGTTCGTCAACCAGGGCGACCGGATCAAGGTCGACACGCGCGAGCGGCGCTACATCAGCCGCGCGTAGCTGGACGCTACTCGGCCACTTCTACACTCCCCGCATGCGTTCGATGAGTGACCGGCGCACGCTCGCACTTGCCGCCCTGGCGCTCGCCTCTGCGTTCTGCATCTCGCTGCTCGTCGCGCGCTGGCTCTACTCCGAGCCGGGCGCGTACCGGTTCCTCGGGTGGAATCTCTTCCTCGCCTGGATCCCTCTCGTTGCCGCCGTCGGTGTCTACGACATGCAGCGCCGGGGAGTCCGGCTCTCGCGGCTCATTCCGCTCGCCGCCGTCTGGCTCCTGTTCCTGCCGAACGCGCCCTACCTCCTCACCGACCTGATCCACCTCGGCTCGCGCAACGACGCGCCGCTCTGGTTCGACCTCGTCCTCTTCAGCGCCTTCGCGTGGACGGGAGCGTTCATCGGCTTCCTCTCGATCTACCTGATGCAGGTCGTCGTCCGGCGGGCGCGCGGCGCGGCACTCGGCTGGGCGCTCGTGGGCGGAAGCCTGCTCGCGAGCGGATTCGGGATCTACCTCGGCCGCTCGCTCCGCTGGAACAGCTGGGAGGTCGTGACGAGCCCGCAGCCGCTCCTCGCCGACGTGTGGGCCCGCGTGTCGGATCCGCTGTCCCACCCGCGCACGCTGGGGATGACCGTCGCGCTGACCGCGCTCCTCTCCGTGCTCTACCTCGTCCTGTACGCGTTCGCCCAGCTGCCTGCCGCGGAGCGAGCCTCGCGTTAGTGTCCGGCGGATGCCCGCCCTCGTAGACACCACCGTTCGGCTCGTCTGCCAGGAACCGCTTGCCGGCCGGCTGCCGACGTCGGCGATCCTCGATCTCGCCGAGATCCTGGACGGTGCCGGATTCGCGTCCCTCGAGGTGTCCGGCGGGGGCGTGTTCGACAGCGCCGTGCGTCGCGGGGTCGAGAGCCCGTGGGAGCGGATCCGGGCGATCAAGTCCCGGACGAAGACGCCGCTCGGGATGGCGCTCCGCGGACGCTTCCTCGTCGGCTCGCGGCCGGTCGGCGGCGACTTCGTGCGCCGGTTCGTCCAGACGGCGGCGGAGAACGGCATCGAGGTCTTCCGGCTCCACGATCCGCTGAACGACGTCATGAACCTCCGCGAGGCCGGTGAGGCGATCACGGGCGCCGGCGGGGAGTTCGACGCCGGCCTGATCTACAGCCCCGGGCCGACCGGGGAGACCGACGCGCTCGTCGAGCAGGCCAAGAAGCTGCCCGAGCTCGGCGCCGCCAGGATCCTGCTCCACGATCCCTCCGGGTCGCTCGAGCCCCATCGCGCCAGCGAGCTCACGACAGCGATCGGCGAGGCGAGCGGCCTCCCGATCGGGATCTACTGCCAGGGCTCGGCCGGGAACGCGCTGGCTGCCGCGCTCGAGGCCGCTCGGGCCGGGGCAGACCGCATCGCCTGCGCGGTCTACGCCGTGGCGCTCGTCCTCCACCGCGTCGCGGGCGAAGGGCTCGCCGACGTCCTGGAGGGGCTCGGCCTCGCGTCCGGGGTCGACAGCGAGCACCTCTGGCAGGCATCCGACCTGATCGACCAGCACATCGGCGACGAGCCCGTGACGCCGCTGGCCCCCCGCATCGCTGTGCGGGCCGCCCAGCACCACCTTCCGGCCGGCCTTGTCGCCGCGCTCGATGCGCACCTGCGCACCCAGTCGATGGGCGACAGGCTCGACGAGGTGCTCGACGAGCTCGAGCGCATCCGCGGAGAGGCCGGCTGGCCCCCGCTGGCCGCGCCGATCGGGCAGATCCTCGGCTCGCAGGCGTTGATCCACGTCCTCTCGGCGAGCCGCTACGGGCTCGTCGTGGACGAGTTGCGCGGGCTCTTCCAGGGCGACTTCGGGACGCCGCCCGGCGACCTCGACCCGAACGCGAGCCGCGCCATCGAGCTGAGCTCGGACGACGAAGAGCAGGAGCTCGAGCCGGCTGCCGACCTCGACGACATCCGCGAGGATGCCGCGGGCCTGGCAACGAGCGAGGAGGAGCTGCTGCTGCTCGCGCTCTTCGGCGAGGAGGCCGAGCCGCTGCTCTCGACGATTCGCGGTCGGGCCAGCGGCGAGGAGCGACTCGTCGGCGGGAGCGTCGACTTGGGGCGCGCCGAGCGGATTCGCGAGGTCGTCCGCATCGTCCAGGAAAGCGGTGTCGCGGAGATTGCGATCGAGGAGGACGGCATGCGGGTCTCCGTACGACGCCGAGAAGAGCAGGAGTCCGTGGCCGCAGCGTCGGGTCCCGCACCGGCACCGTCCGCTCCGACCGAGCAGGACGTCGCCCCTCCGGCGATCGAGTCGGCGACGGACGGCGTGGTCCGCGTGGAGGCTCCGATGGTCGGAACCTTCTACCGGGCGCCCTCGCCCGGGGCACCGCCGTTCGTCGAGGAGGGGGCCGTGGTCAACGCCGGCCAGACGCTCTGCATCCTCGAGGCGATGAAGCTGATGAACGAGATCAAGGCCGACCTCGACGGCACCGTCCGCCGGATCCATGTCGAGAACGGCCAGGCTGTGGAGTTCGGCCAGGTGCTGTTCGAGATCGAGCCGGCACTGGGGCGGCCGCTCGATGCCGTTTGAACGGCCACTCACGGCGAAGCCTGTGCCTTCGGACACGCTGTGCGGCGCCAAGCGGCTGCCGGATGTCGCGCCCGTATCTCATCGATACGAACGCGACCTCCGTCCGGGCTTGGACATCCACCCAGCGCGCCCCGAAGACGAGGCCTCACCATGAGCGGGCCGTTTAGCCGCGTCCTCGTCGCAAATCGCGGAGAGGTCGCTGTGCGTGTGATCCGCGCGCTGCACGAGCTCGGGATCGAAGCTGTCGCCGTCTACTCCCGGGCGGACGAGGAGTCCTTGCACGTGCGCATGGCCGATCGCGCAGTGTGCATCGGTCCGGCCTCCGCGTCGGAGAGCTACCTCCGCATTCCGTCGGTCGTCGCCGCCGCGACGACCACCGGGTGCGAGGCCGTGCACCCCGGCTGGGGTTTCCTCGCCGAGAACGCGGCCTTCGCGGAGGCCTGTGCCGACAACGACCTCGTCTTCGTCGGCCCGACCCCGGAGGTCATGGCCCGGATGGGCAACAAGGCTTCCGCCCGCGACGAGATGGACGCTGCAGGCGTCCCGCTGGTGCCAGGCACCGGACCGGTCTCCGCACGCGAGGTCGGGAGAGCCGCCGACGGGCTCGGCTATCCGGTGCTGGTGAAGGCGGCGGCCGGGGGCGGCGGCAAAGGGATGCGCTTCGTGTCGGTGCCCGACGAGATCGACTCCGCGTACGCGATGGCGGGGGCCGAGGCGGAGGCGGCGTTCGGCGACGGGAGCCTCTACCTGGAGAAGGCGATCGTCCCCGCCAGGCACGTCGAGATCCAGGTGGTCGGCGACTCGGGGGGCGGGATCCTCACGCTCGGCGAGCGCGAGTGCTCGATCCAGCGCCGCCACCAGAAGCTGATCGAAGAATCGCCCTCCTGCGCTCTCGACCCGGAGACGCGCGAGCAGATGGAGGCGACGGCTGAGCGAGCGGCGCGCGCGATCGGCTACACGAACGCCGGAACGTTCGAGTTCCTCGTCGGGCCGGACGGCTCGTTCTACTTCATCGAGCTCAACGCCCGGCTTCAGGTCGAGCACCCGGTCAGCGAGCTGGTCACCGGCATCGACCTCGTACACGAGCAGCTTCGGGTTGCCGCCGGCGAGCCCCTCTCCGAGACCGGCCGCGCGGAGCGCCGCGGCCATGCGATCGAGGTGCGGGTGAACGCAGAGGATCCGGCGCGCGACTTCATGCCGATGCCCGGCCGGCTGGAGCGCTTCCGGCCGCCGCTCGGACCCGGCGTCCGCGTGGACACGTTCGTCGAGGACGGCGCCGTCGTCCCACCGCACTACGACTCCCTGCTCGCGAAGGTGATCGCGTGGGCACCGGGCCGCGAGCTTGCGCTCTCTCGCTGCCTCCGGGCGCTGGACGAGTTCGAGATCACCGGCCTGCCGACGACGATCGGCCTGGCCGCCGAGGTCATTCGCAGCGAGGGCTTCGCCCGCGGCGAGTACTCGACGAGCTACCTCGAGGAGCATCCGCCGGTCGAGGCAAGTAACACCTTGTTACTTGAGACGGAGGCGCCGCCGGCGTGAGTCCTGGAGCGGGATCGCGGGGCAGACACCGAGCTAGTAACACTTTGTTACATGGATCGGAGGCGCCGTGAGCCAGAGCCGCCGGGCGTCGCGACGCGCCGCGCTCTTCATGCTGTTCCAGTGGGACGTGACCGGGAAGGACCTCGGCTCGACCTACGAGGGCGAGGTCGACGACTTCGCCTGGGAGACCGCGAAAGCAGTAGCCGAGAACGCCGAGCACCTCGACGCCCGGATCGACGAGGCGACGGAAGGATGGCCGGCGGACAGGCTCGGCGCCGTCGAGCGCAACGTCCTCCGGCTGGCGATCCACGAGCTCGAGCGGGGCGAGATTCCGCCCGAGGTCGCGATCGACGAGGGCGTCCGGTTCGCAAAGCGCTACGCGTCGGACGAGGCGGGCAAGCTCGTGAACGGAATCCTGGGCCGCATCGTCCGAGAGGAGGTCGCATGACGGAGCCAGAGCAGCCGAATCCCGAGGAGAATCTCACCCGCGCCGAAGAGCTGCTCGAGCGGCTCGACGAGGCGCGCAGCCGGCTCGAGGCGGCGACCGATCCCGATCAGGCGATCGAGATCCTCAGCGAGCTCTCCGAGATCGCCAAGGACGTCGAGGCCGAGATCGCCAAGGCTAAGCGTGACGCCGATGCGCAGCCCTGACGAGCACCGAGAGAGCATCGAGCGCTTCCTCGCCGGGCTGGAGCTCTCAGCGGAGCTCGGCCGGCTGGACGAGGTCGTCCGCTACGCGCTCGAGGGCGGCGGCAAGCGCATCCGGCCGGTGCTCTGCCTGGCGACGACGGAGGCCGCCGGAGGCGATGCCGAGGAGGCGCTCGCCGCAGCCGCCGCGCTGGAGCTGATCCACTCGTTCTCGCTCGTCCACGACGACCTCCCGGCGCTGGACGACGACGAGGAGCGCCGCGGCCGGCCGACGGTGCACGTTCGCTTCGGCGAGGGGCAGGCGATCCTCGCCGGCGACGCGCTCCTCAACGAGGCGTTCTCCCTCGCCGTGGGCTACGAGGCGCCGCACGTCGCCCGCGAGCTCGCACTCGCCACCTCGGGAATGATCGCCGGGCAGTACCTCGACATCAACGGCGGCCGGGAAGACCGCCTCGAGCTGAACCGGCTCAAGACGGCGCGGCTCTTCGAGGCCTCGGTCGGCTGCGGCCTCTGGGTCGCCGAGGTGCCCGCCGAACTGCAAGCGCCGTGGCGGGGGTTCGCCGCCGAGTTCGGCTTCCTCTACCAGGTCGTGGACGATCTCCTCGACGACGACGGGCTCGTGAACGAGCGCGGCCGTCCGGCCACCATGGAGCTCGCCGGTGCGGGGGAGGCGCGCGCAAGATCAAGGCTGGAAGAGATCGACGCCGACACCTCGGTGCTCGCCGGTCTCGTCGACGAGCTCGCCTCCCGGCCTCAGCAGTCCTCGGTGTAGCCCCACTCGCGGGCCTTGGCGCAGAACTCCTCCTCGCTCGCCGTGAAGAAGTGCCGCACCGTGCCGGGCCGGCGGAGGTAGAAGAGGTAGTTGCGCCCGGCCGGCCGGGCGGCGGCCCGCATGGACGGCACGCCGGGGTTCGCGACCGGCGTCGGCGGCAGGCCCTTCCAGAGGCGGGTGTTGTAGCGGCTGCGGCTGCGGAGGTGCGTCCCCGTGAGCGGCCGGGTCCCCGGGATGCCGAGCCCGTAGCGAAGGGTGGCGTCGATCGCGAGCGGCATGTCCGCCTTCAGGCGGTTGTAGATGACGGCCGAGACCAGGCGGCGCTCCGAGGCGACGGCGGCCTCGCGCTCGATCATCGAGGCGATGATCAGCACGTCGTAGGGGTTGAGGTTGCGAGCCCCGGCCCGGCGGAGGTCGATCGTCCTCCAACGAGACTCGAAGGCGGCCATCTGGTCACGGATGAGCTCGCCGGCCCTCGTGTACTGCGTGAACTCGTAGAGCGAAGGGAACAGGAACCCCTCGACCGACTGCCGCTTCAGAAAGGGCCGGAACGTGCGCGGCGCGCGGGCCTGCGCCGCAGCCGCTTTGTACGCGACCCCGGTCAGCCGCGGCGCCACCCCGCGCTTCCGAATCGCGATCTTCCGGACCTCGGACACGCGATCGGTCATCTGTCGGACGCTGAACCCCTCGGGAAAGATGATCCGAAGGGTGACCGGCGCCTGCGCCTGGGCGGGCGCAGCGAGCGCCAGAGCGGCGGCGATCGCAAGGAGAGCGGCAGGACGGCACGCCATCCCTCTAGCCTACGGACCGATGCGGAAGCGGCTCGACGTTCTGCTCGTGGAGCGGGGTCTCGCCGAATCGCGGACTCAGGCGCAGGCGCTCGTGATGGCCGGCCGCGTGCCGGGTTTCGACAAGGCCGGCCAGCAGGTGGACGAGGCCGCCGCGCTGGAGGTGCTCCAGCCGCCGCGGTTCGTGTCGCGCGGGGGAGAGAAGCTCGCGCACGCGCTGGAGGTGCTCGGCGTGGACCCGTCCGGCCGCGACGCCGTCGACGTCGGGTCGTCGACGGGCGGGTTCACGGACGTCCTGCTCCAGCGCGGCGCCAACCGGGTGATCGCGCTGGACGTCGGTCGCGCGCAGCTCCACGAGCGTCTGCGCGAGGATCCGCGTGTGACCGTCATGGAAGGCGTGAACGCGAGGCACCTGGACGAGCTCCCGTTCGAGCCCGAGCTCGTCACGTGCGACGTCTCCTTCATCAGCGCCACGCAGGTGCTGAAGCCGATCCTGCGGCTCGCGCGGCCCGGCTGGGAGGCGCTCGTGCTCGTGAAACCGCAGTTCGAGGCCGGCCGGGCGGACGTGAAGAACGGGGTCGTTCGCGACCCAGGCGTGCACCGGCGCGTCGTTCGCGAAGTGGCCGAGGAGGCGCTGCTCTGGGAGGCCCAGGCCGTGGGCGTGACGGACTCCGGCTTGCCCGGGCCGAAGGGGAACCGCGAGTTCTTCCTCCACCTGGTGCACAGCCATGGTGCGGGGCTGCCGCCCGAGCTCGACGACTGGATCGCCGATGCCGTCGGTTAGCCGGGTCGCCGTCGTCTCGCACGGGCGGGTCGACGTGACGGAGGCGATGGAGGTGGTCGAGCGTCTCGCGCGTGAGCGGGGGATCGAGATCGTCGAGGACTCCCCGGACCTCGCAGTCGTGCTCGGCGGAGACGGGACGATGCTGCGGGCGCTCAAGCGCTTCCTCGGCGCGGGTGTTCCCGTGATCGGTGCCAACTACGGCCGGGTCGGATTCCTGGCGTCGATGGGCAAGGACGACCTGGAAGCCGGCCTGGCTCGGGTCTTCGACGGCACGTTCGAGGTCGTGGAGCTGCCGACGCTCGAGGTCGAGGTCGCCGGCGAGCGGCACCCGGCGGTCAACGACGTCGTCGTCCACAGCGGCGTGCTGGGCCGGATGGTCGAGCTCCGCTGGTCGATCGCCGGCGAGGACATGGGCACCGTCCCCTGCGACGCGCTCATCGCCTCGACGCCGTCGGGCTCGACCGCCTACAACCTGTCGGGCGGCGGGCCGGTGCTCGTCTGGGGGCTCGATGCGATGGCGGTGACGTTCGTCGCGCCGCACTCGCTGCACGTCCGTCCGCTCGTCGTCCCGCGGAACCGCGAGCTCGAGGTCTCGAACCGGACGGCCGACGTCGAGGTCGCGCTGATCGCCGACGGCCACCAGGTCGCTGCGATCGGCGCTGAGGAGCCGGTCCGGATCCGGCTCGCCGACGCCGTCAGCCTCCTCGCGACGCTGCCGGAGATGACCTTCTTCCGGCGCTACCGCGACACCTTTGCCTCCTAGTGGCGCCCTTTCGGGTCATGCTGCTTCCGGGGATCGTGCTGCCGGCCGAGCTTGCGTTCGGCGCTCTCATCGGTGCGCTCGGTGCGAATGTCGAAGCGGTCGCCAAGGATCTCGAGCTCTACGAAACACCGGAGCCGCCGGAGGACTACAGCCTCGAGGTCGAGGTGGCTGGCGTGCTGCGCGAGGCGGACGCACGCGGGTGGGACCGGTTTCATCTCGTCGGCTACTCGGGCGGGGGAGCAGCCTCGCTCGCGCTGGCCGCGGCCAGACCGGAGCGACTCGCGAGCCTGGGCCTGCTCGAGCCCGCCTGGGCGGGAAACTGGGATCTGAGCCCCGCGGAGACGGCGCTTCGGCTCGAGTTCGACCGGCTCGAAGGACTCCCGGCCGAGGAGTTCATGCCTGCCTTCATACGGCTCGGACTCAAGCCGGGTGTCCCGCTCCCGGCCCCGCCGTCCGGCGATCCACTGCCCTGGATGGCCAAACGTCCGGCGGGGATTCGCGCCATCAATCGCGCGTTCAACCGGGACGAGATCGACCCCGAGGCCCTGGGCCGTCTCGGTTGCCCTGTCTACTTCGCACTCGGCGCTCTCAGCAACCCGGACCAGTACGCGGAGATCGCGAAGCGTCTGGCCGGTGTGTTCCCCGACTTCCAACTCGAGGTGTTCGAGGAACGCCACCACTTCGACCCGCCGCACCGGATCGAGCCTGAGCGCCTTGCGAGCTCGCTCGAGGCGCTCTGGCGGCGCGCCGAGACGTCGAAACGAGCCTGAGCGGTTTCGCCTTCGTCGCATTTCTCGTTTGCATCGGAGAGGCGTCGGGGGCCGTCTCTACGATCACGCGTGTGCTGCGCCGACTGCGCATCGAGAACCTGGTCCTGATTCGCGAGGCCGAGCTCGAGCTCTCCGAGGGACTGAACGCGATCACCGGCGAGACCGGCGCCGGCAAGACGATCCTTGCGCAGGCGGTCGGGCTCCTGCTCGGCGCGAAAGGCGACGCCAAGGCGATCGGCCCGGCCGGCAAAGAGGCCTACGTCGAGGCGGAGTTCGACCTCCCGGAGGGTTTCTTCGACGAGGACGGGCTCGAGGCGCTCGCCGAGCTGCGGCCCGAGGACGAGGCCGGGCTCGTGCTCGCCCGCCGGATCTTCCCGGATGGACGGACCCGCGCGTACGCGTGGGGGAGGGCGGCAGCTCGGGAGGATCTCGCGGCCGCGACCGAGCTCCTCGTCGGGATGTCGGGACAGTTCGAGCAGCGACGGCTTGCCCGCCCCGGGTACCAGCTCGAGGTGCTCGACTCGTTCGTCGGTGACGACCAGCTTCGGCGGCGCGGCGATTTGCGCCGCGCGTGGCGCGAGCTCTCCGCCGCCCGGCGGCGCCACGACGAGATCGCGGCCGACTCTGCTGCCGCAGAGGCCCGGCTCGCCGAGCTCGAGGCGCTGGTTGAGGACACAAACGGGCTCGAGTCCGGGACAGAGGCGTCGCTGCTCGCCGAGCGCGAGCGCCTGCGCCATCTCACCGAGCTCGCCGAGGGCTCGGCGGCGGCCGCCGAGGCGCTGTCGCCGGAGGACGGAGACGGAGCCGCGCTGCTCGCGGCGAGGGCGGAGCGCTCGATCGCGCCGCTCGAGCGGCTCGCGCCGGAGCTCGCGGCAGCGGCGACCGAGCTGCGCGACCTGCAGGTGCGACTCGCCGACGTCGGCGCCGACCTCCGCGGGTTCCTGGACTCGCTCGAGGCGGAGCCCGACCGCCTGGAGCACGTCGAGGCGGAGCTCGAGCGGATCTCGAACACCAAGCGCCGGTTCCGGTGCGAGTCCTACGACGAGCTCCTCGCGCGGGCCTCCGCCGCCAGGGCGGAGCTCGAGGCGCGCGACGCGGGCGTCGACCCTGCGGCCGAGGCGGCCGCTGCGCTCGCGGAGGCCCGTTCGCTGGTCGAGGCGCTCGCTGAGGAGCTGCACGAGGCGCGGGCAGCAGCCGCCGGACGCTTCGCCGACGCGGTCGCCGTCCGAGCTGCGCGGGATCGGGCTCGGAGAGGGCGAGTTCCACGTCGAGCTCCACGAGCGCGAGCTCGGCTCGACCGGAACCGACGCGGTCACGTTCCTCATCCGCCCGAACCCGGGTCTCCCGTTCGCGCCCGTGGCCGAGACCGCGTCGGGCGGCGAGCTCAGCCGCATCGCGCTCGCCCTCGCCGCGGCCGCCGGCGGGAAGATGACGCTCGTCTTCGACGAGATCGACGCCGGGATCGGCGGCGAGACCGCCCATGCCGTCGCCCAGACCCTTCGCAGGCTCGGCGAGCGCTCGCAGGTGCTCACGATCACGCACCTCCCGCAGATCGCGAGCGTCGCCGACCGGCACTTCAGCGTCGAGAAGGTGCCGGGCGACCCGACGCACACACGCATCGAGCAGCTGGCCGAATCGGAGCGGAACGACGAGCTCCAACGTATGCTCGGCGGTCGAGAGTTTCTCTCGACCGTTCGATGAGCTTCGTCGAGTACAAGGGACACGCACGACTCGACCGCCGGACGAAGCACCTCGTCCGGCGGCTCTCTGCCGACGATGTCGCGATCATCGACCACGCCGACCTCGACCGCGTCTCGGCCGAGGAGCTCCTCGAGTCCGGCGTGCGCGTCGTGGTCAACGTCTCGGACTCGCAGACAGGGAGGTACCCGAACCCCGGGCCGCTGCTCCTCGTCCGCGGCGGAGTTCGACTGATCGACGCGCCCGGCGCCGACCTCTTCGAGAAGGTCGACGAGGGCGAGCTGATCACCGTTCGCGGCGGGAGCCTCTTCCGCAACGGAACTCGGCTCGTGGCCGGCCGGGAGCTCCGGGCGGACGACCTCTCGGACGCGCTTCGCGAGCAGCGCAGCCGGGTCACCGAGGCGCTCGAGAGCTTCGCGGAGAACACGATGCGCTACCTCCGCGAGGAAGGACGTCTGCTCTCCGAGGGGGTCGGCTTCCCTGCGATCGAGACGCGGTTCCGCGACCGGCACGCGCTCGTCGTCGTCCGCGGGCCCGGCCACAAGCGCGACCTGCGCATCGTCAGGCCGTACGTGCGCGACTTCCGGCCGGTGCTCGTGGCCGTCGACGGTGGCGCCGACGCGCTGCTCGAGGCCGGCTACAAGCCGCACGTGATCGTCGGCGACATGGACTCCGTCTCCGACCGGGCCCTCACGTCGGGCGCCGAGCTCATCATCCACGGGTACGAGAGCGGGACAGCGCCGGGCGCCGAGCGCGTGAAGGCGCTTGGGCTCGACCACCACGTCGTCCCCGCACCCGCGACGAGCGAGGACCTTGCTCTACTGCTCGCCTTCGAGAAGGGCGCCGAGCTGATCGTCGCGGTCGGCGCGCACTTCAACCTGATCGAGTTTCTCGAGCGGAACCGCTCCGGGATGTCGTCGACGTTCCTGACGCGGCTGCGCGTGGGGGAGATCCTCGTCGACGCCAAGGGCGTCTCCCGGCTCGTGAGCCGCCAGGTCGGCATCTGGCCGCTCGTGCTCGTCGCCGCCGCCGGCCTGGGCGCGCTCGTCGTGGCGGTTGCGGTCTCGCCGCAGCTGCGGTTCGCGCTCGAAGAGCTCGGACTGCGACTGCGCGATTTGCTGGGCTTTTAGGAGGGCTCGGCGAAACGGCGTGCTGTGCCGCAGCGGAGCGCTGCTCGCCCCGAGGACTGCGTCCTCAGTCGCGCCCGTATCGCAAGGATACGAACGCTCCCTGCGTCCTTGCCTCGGAACGACCATCGCTCCGCTACAACGAGCGCCGTTCCGCCAATCCCTCCTAACCTAAAGCGCCTTGTTCGACCTCCGCTACCACGTCGCCTCGCTGGCGGCTGTCTTCCTCGCGCTGATCATCGGCATCCTCGTCGGTGCCGGGCTGGCGACCCGCACGGACGTGGAGGGAAGCGAGCGGCGCGTGCTCCAGGACCGGATCGAGCAGCTCCAGGGAGACAACTCCGACCTCGTAGCGCAGGCGGACCTGCTGCGCCGGCAGCGCGAGGCGGGCGAGGACTACGTCTCGAGCACGTATCCGGCGCTGATGAACGGGAGGCTTCGCGGTGTGCAGGTCTCGCTCCTCTTCACCGGCCAGGTCGACGAGAACGCTCTCGACGCGGTCGACGCAGACGCTTCAGGACGCCTCGGGCCCAGCCCTGGTGGAGCGCGAGGCATTCGAGCTCCCGATCGATCCCGACGAGGTGACGGACGCGCTCGAGCCGCAGTTCTCGGGGCTGACGATGGAAGAGGTCGGACGGCGCATGGGCGAGGAGCTCGTGGAGGGCGGAGAGACGCCCTTCTGGGACGCGCTGATCCCCGTCTTCGTGCAGTTCCACCGCGGAGATCCCTCGACGGAGTCAGACGCCGTCGTCGTGGCGCACACGGGCATTCGCGACCGACGCGCCGACGCGGATGTTCTTCGACGGGCTCTACGCCGGGCTCGCGGGCAGCGGCGTGCCGGCCGTCGGGATCGAGGGCACGCAGGAGCGGCCCTCCCGCATCGCCGTCTACAAGGCGAACGGCATCTCCAGCGTCGACTCGATGGACACGCAGGTCGGGAGGCTCGCGCTCGCCCTACTGCTCGCCGGCGGTCCCGAGGGCCACTACGGGCTCAAGACGACCGCGGAGGACGGGACGCTGCCGGTGCCGATCGAGCCGCTGCCGCTCGCGCCGCTTCCCGGTGGCTGACCCTGTTGCCGTCCTGGTGGCGGCCCGAAACGAGGCGGGGCGAATCGGCTCGACGGTGGGCCGGTTGCGAGAGCAGTTTCCGGAGGCGGAGGTGGTCGTGGCCGACGACGGCTCCACCGATGGAACCGCAGAGGAGGCCGAGCGCGCGGGAGCAAGGGTCCTACGCCTGCCGGCGCGCGGGAAGGGCCAGGCGCTGACGCTCGCCGAGCGAGAGGCTCCGCCGGGCGCGATCCTGGTCTGCGACGCCGATCTCGACGGCGATCTGCGTCCGCTCGCGAGCGCCGACGGCGGCCTGGCGATCGCCGTCTTCACCGAGCGGCAGGGCGGCGGCTTCGGGATCGCGAAGCGCGCCGCCAGGGCGCTGATCCGGGCGCGCTCCGGCTTCGTTCCGGCCGAGCCGCTCTCCGGCCAGCGCGTGTTCTCCGAGGAGGCCCGGGCGACCTGCTTCCCGCTCGCGGCAGGGTTCGGCTGCGAGGTCGGCGCGTCCATCGACGCGGCTCGCGCCGGGATCCCGATCGCGGAGATCGAGCTTCCGCTGCGGCATCGCGCGACCGGCCGCGACGCTCGGGGCTTCCTGCACCGCGGGCGCCAGCTCCTGGACGCCGTGCTGGCGGTCGGGCCGCAGGGCACCAACCACCGCGGGCTTCGCCTGCCGCTCGTCGGTGCCGCCCTCGGCGCGCGTCGAGACCCAGCCGTTGCTCTGGTGGCCGCCATCGGTCTCGCCGACGACCTCTGGAGCGGACCGGAGCGGGGCTTCCGCGCCCACCTGCGCGCGGGCGCGACGACCGGCGTCCTGAAGCTGGTCGGGATCCCGCTCGTCGGCCTGGTCGCCACTCGGAAGCTCTCAGGCGCGCTCCTCGTCGGCCTCGCCGCGAACTCCCTCAACCAGCTCGACACGCGGCCGGGCCGGGCGCTCAAGGCCTACCTCGCCGGCGCCCTCCTCGCGCGGGCTCCGGTAGGCATGGCCGTCCTGCTGCTTCCCTACGATCTTCGCGAGACGACGATGCTCGGAGACGCCGGATCGAACGCGCTGGGCGCGATGCTAGGGTTGAGGTCCGTGAGTCGACTCACGGAACGGAGCCGCTGGCTGGCGATCGGGGCGCTTGCCGGGCTCACCCTCCTCGGTGAACGACGCTCCATCGGCGAGCTGATCGAGCGCACACCGGGCCTGATGCAGATCGACGGGCTCGGGCGCCGGCCGTGAGAGAGCGGCCGCCCAAGTACGTCTTCATCACGGGCGGCGTTGTCTCGTCACTCGGCAAGGGCATCACAGCCGCCTCGCTCGGCCGGCTGCTGAAGGCGCGCGGCCTGAAGGTGCAGGTGCAGAAGTTCGACCCGTACCTGAACGTCGACCCGGGGACGATGAGCCCGTTCCAGCACGGTGAGGTGTTCGTGACGGAGGACGGCGCCGAGACCGACCTCGACATCGGGCACTACGAGCGGTTCATCGACGAGAACCTGTCGCGGAACGCGAACCACACCTCGGGCTCGATCTGGTACTCGGTGCTTCGCAAGGAGCGGAAGGGCGAGTACCTCGGCTCCACCGTGCAGGTGATCCCGCACATCACGAACGAGATCAAGGACCGGATCCGGCGCGTCGCGGAGGCCTCCGACACGGACGTGGTCATCAGCGAGGTCGGCGGGACCGTCGGCGACATCGAGTCGTTGCCGTTCCTCGAGGCGATCCGCCAGTTCCGGCGCGAGGCCGGGCCGGAGAACGTCATGTACGTCCACGTGACGTATGTGCCGTTCGTGGACTCGGCCGGTGAGCTGAAGACGAAGCCGACGCAGCACTCGGTGAACGAGCTCCGCCGCATCGGTATCCACCCCGACGTCGTCGTTTGCCGCTCGAAGCAGCCGCTGAGCCGGGACGTGCGGGACAAGATCGCGCTCTTCGCGGACATCGATCCGGGCGCTGTCGTCGTCAACCGGGATGTCCCCGACGTCTATCTCGTTCCGTCGGCGCTGCAGGAAGAGGGTCTCGACAGGCTGGTCGTCGAGCAGCTCGGCCTGCCCGACGTCGAGGCCGACCTCGGCGAGTGGCTCGACCTCGCCGGCCGCATCAAGGGCCTGGACGAGACGATCGAGATCGCTCTGGTCGGCAAGTACGTGCAGCTGCACGACGCCTATCTCTCCGTCCATGAGGCGCTGAAGCACGCGGGCATCCATCACGGTGCGACTGTCCGGGTCCGCTGGGTCGACGCCGAGGGCGCGTCGCTCGAGGAGCTCGAGGCGCAGCTCGAGGAGATCGACGGCGTGCTCGTGCCCGGCGGCTTCGGCTCCCGAGGCTGGGAGGGGAAGATCATGGCCTGCCGCGTCGCGCGCGAGCGGGAGATCCCGTACCTCGGCATCTGCCTCGGGATGCACGTCGCCATCTCCGAGTTCGCGCGGCACGTCGTCGGGCTCGAGGGGGCCAACTCGACGGAGATGGACCCGGAGACGCCCTATCCGGTCATCGACCTCCTTCCCGAGCAGAAAGAAGTGGAGGATCTGGGCGGGACGATGCGGCTCGGCGCGCAAGCTGTGGAGCTGGCAGAGGGAACGCGGACTCGCGAGGTCTACGGCGAGCCGGGCGTCAACGAGCGGCACCGCCATCGGTACGAAGTCAACAACCACTTCCGTCCGGCGCTCGAGGCGGCGGGCCTCGTCGTCTCGGGCACGTACCAGGAAGGGCGCCTGGTCGAGATCATCGAGCTACCGGACCATCCGTGGTTCGTCGCCAGCCAGTTCCATCCGGAGTTCAAGTCGCGGCCGACCCGGCCGGCGCCCCTCTTCCGGGAGTTCATCGGCGCCGCACTCGGCCGCTCGCGGGCCCGCCGCGGCGTCGCCGCCGAGCAGGCCCGCGTACCGGCCTAACGGGCTCGCCGCAGACCAGCGCCCTCAGCTCGCCTCCAACGTCGAGCTGAGCACCAGCGTCAGCACGACGATCACGACCAGCGCACCGACGACGCTCAGGGCGAAGACCTTCCAGAACCTGCCTCCGCGTCCCGTCTCAGCTGACACCGACCCTCCTTGTCATCGTGTTGTTGTCGTAGAAGGTGAGCGTGACCCAGGGGTGCTTGCTCGGGCCGCAGCCGTAGTTGAACAGGCAGATCGCCGCCGTGCCCTTGTAGAAGAAGTCGACGCGCTTCGCATACCGGACGTGATACGGGTAGCCGCTGTCATTGCCGTGCCACGACCACGGCGCGCGTGTCCACGTCACATCTCCGTGGACGTCCGAGACGGATGAGATGCCGTTGCCGTGCCGGTAGCAGACGCGAAACATCCCCTTGTACGTGAGGACGTTGAACAGGCCCGCCTGCGTGAACTGCTGCGTGAAGTTCTGGATCTTGCAGCGGAGGCCGCCGAAGTAGATGAGCGTGGACGAGTCCTCCGCGAATCCGCCGGTCCAGAGCTCCGCTGAGAGGTCCGGCGGAGGAGGAGGTGGCGGCGGCGGGGGTGGCGGGGGCGGCGGCGGTGGAGGTGGAGGTGGAGGCGGAGGCGGTGGTGGCGGCGGGGGCGGAGGCGGCGGTGGTGGCGGCGGGTCGTAGCAGGCGCAGATGTCTCCTCCCTGAGCCGACTCTCCGAGCGCCGGCGCGACCGCGAAGAGCGAGGCCGCGACGGCGAGCACGGCGACGAGCAGTAGGCGTTTCATGGCGTCTCCCTCGTGTGGTTGCCAGAAACGTCAACGTAGTTCGGGGCTCGCCCTCATCCGGACGCGTGAGCAGAACCCGTGCAGACTCGGCACGGAGTCGAATCACCTCGGCCCGTACCTTCGTGCATCGAGCCGCCGCCGACAAGATGGCCGAAATGGCCATGGCCGTCCGCGGGGCGGCGCGAGACGCCTTTACACTCGGGCGCATGTCGGATGTCCTCGACCTCTTCACCGAGCTGGCTGCGATCCCGAGCCCACCGGGCGAGGAGCGGGCCGTCGCCGACCGAGTCCGCGCGTATCTCGAGGGGCTTGCGCTGGAGGTCGACGAGGACGACGCCGGACCTCGCATCGGCTCCAACGCGGGCAATCTCCTCGCGCGGCTGCCGGCGACCACGGGGAACGGCGGCGTCCCGATCTTCCTCTGCGCGCACCTCGATACGGTCCCGCCGACTGCGGAGCTCCAGCCGGTCGTCGACGACGGCGTCGTGCGAAATGCGGGTGGCACGATCCTCGGCGCAGACAACAAGGCGGCCGTCGCCGCGATGCTGGAGGGCGCCCGGAGAATCCTGTCCGAGAACCGGCCACATGCGGGCATCGAACTGCTCTTCACGCCGAAGGAGGAAGTGGGGCTCCAGGGCGCAAAGGCCTTCGACGCTTCACGACTGGAGGCCGACACGGGCTTCGTCTACGACCAGGGCGCGCCGATCGGCGGCGTCATCCTGGGCGCGCCCTTCGCGCGGCAGATCGAGGTCTTGATCCGCGGGAGGGCCGCGCATGCGGGCATGGCTCCCGAGGAAGGCCGCTCCGCGATCGCCGCCGCCGCCCGCGCGATCGCCGACCTCAGGCTCGGCCGCCTCGACGACGAGACGACGGCGAACGTGGGGCTCATCTCGGGCGGAACCGCGAAGAACATCGTCCCGGAACGGTGCTCGTTCTCGATCGACGTCCGGTCGCACGACGAGGAGAAGCTCTCGGACCTGGTGCGGGAGATCCTCGAGACGATCACGTTCGCCGCCGCGCTCGAGCAGTGCGAGGCCGAGACCACAGTTCAGGAGAGCTACCGCGGGTACCGCTTCAACCGGGGCGATCTTCCGGTCGCGCTCGCATGCTCTGCGCTCCGGCGCACGGGAATCGAGCCGCAGCTCGGGCTCACCGGAGGCGGCGCCGACGCGAACGTCTTCAACGAGCGCGGCAAGGCGTGCGTGAACCTCGCGAACGGGATGATGGAGATCCACACCCCGGACGAGCACATCGCAGTCGCCGACCTCGAGCGCATGGTCGACGTCACGCTCGCGCTCGTCGACGTCGCACGGGAGACCGCCGCAGACCCTGAGGGCGCGGCCGTTTGACTTCGACTGCCGATCCGCAGTCGATCGCGTCATTCCAGGACGCGTAGCGTGCCACTCAGCCTTAGGCGCGGCACGGTCACCGGCATCTCGGAGGAGCACGACGATCTGACCCGGCTCGAGGTCGACGGAGAGCCGGCGATCGCGTACCCGCGCCTGACCGGGCCGGTCGAGATCGGCGACGAGGTCATCGTCAACGTCCAGGCGAGGGAGCTCCACCTCGGCTCGGGCGGCTTCGACGTCCTCTACGCCAACCTCACGCGCGGGCTCGACGCCGGCGGGGAGGACGGCGCCCACGTGATGACGCTTCCGTACACGCCGGTCCAGGCAGCGACGAAGCATCTCGAGGAGGACGGAGCGCTGGCGGAGACCCTGAACGGCATGCCCGTCGTCTGCTGCTCGCTCCACAGCCAGCTCGCGCCCGTCCGGGCGGGCCTGGGACGAGGCCGGCGCATCGCATACGTCCAGCTCGGCGGCGGCGCCCTTCCCGTTTCGCTCTCGGACACCGTCCGGACGTTGAGGCGGGCCGGGCTGCTCGAAGTGGCGGTCGCTGCCTCGCCGTGCACGGACGGCGATGTCCAGGCCGTGACTCCGGCCTCGGCGCTCGCCTGGTGCGCCGCGCAGGGATTCGACGTCGTCATCTGCTCGATCGGCCCCGGGATCGTCGGAACCGGGACGCTCCTCGGTCACGGCGGCATCGCAGCCGCCGTCGCCGCCAACACCGCGACGGCCCTCGGCGGCCGGCCGATCCTCGCCGTGCGGATGTCGGAGGCGGACAGGCGGGAACGCCACCTCGGCGTCTCGCACCACGTCCGCGCGATCCTCGACCTCTGCCTCGGCGACGTGACGATCGCGTGGCCGCAGGGACTCGACGCGCCGGACTGGCTCGAGCCGCGCGAGGAGGTCGACGTGGAGGGATGGCATGAGGATTGCGCGCGGCTCCCGATGTCGCACATGGGTCGGAGGCTGGAGGACGATCCGTGCTTCTTCATGTGCGCCTTCGCGGCCGGCGAGGTCGCGCGCGACAAGGCCGCGGCTTGATGGAGGAGCGCAGGCTGGGCCCAGTCGTCGGGCTCGGCACCTCGGACACATTCGGCGGCGACGAGAGACTGGCCCGGGCGGTCCTCGACTCGGCGCTTGCCTCCGGCACGCGCTTCGTCGACTCGTCCCCGATGTACGGGCAGGCGGAGCGCTCGCTCGCTGCCGCGCTCGAAGGGCGCCGGGACTCCGCGCTCGTCGCGACGAAGATCTGGGCGCCGACGGTGGAGGAGGGCCGGGCCCAGTACGCGGATCAGCTTCGGTGGTTCGACCGCGTGGACGTGGAGCAGGTGCACAATCTCGCCGCCTGGCGGGAACACCTCCCGTGGCTGGAGGAGGAGCGTGACGCCGGGCGGATCGGCCGGGTCGGCGTCACGCACTACTCGCCGTCGGCGTTCGGCGAGCTCGCCGAGGCGATGCGCACACGCCGCTTCCGGACCGTCCAGCTCCCGTACAACCCCAAGGAGCGCGAGTCGGAGCGCGAACTGCTCCCGCTGGCCGAGGAGCTCGGGATGGCCGTGATCGTCATGCGCCCTCTCGGCAAGGGGCAGCTGCTGCGGCGCGCGCCCGATCCGCGCGAGCTCGAGCCGCTGCACGATTTCGGGGTCCAGACCTGGGCGCAGGCGCTCCTCAAGTGGGCGCTCTCGGACAGTCGCGTCGACGTCGTGATCCCGGCGACGCGCGACCCGCAACACGCAGTCGAGAACGCGAGGGCCGGGACGCCGCCCTGGTTCGGCCCGGAGGAGAGGCGCGTCGTCGAGCGGCTCGCGGTCGCGTAAACGGAATAATCCGGACGATGAACGTCGGCGTCGCCAAGGAGATCAAGCAGGACGAGTACCGCGTCGCCCTGACTCCGGCCGGCGCGCTCGAGCTGACGCGCCACGGGCACGGCGTCGTGGTGGAGCAGGGAGCGGGGGAGGGAAGTGCGTTCCCCGACTCGGCCTACACGGCCGTCGGAGCGCGGATCGGCTCGGTCGACGAGGTCTGGGCCGACTCCGAGCTCGTCCTGAAGGTGAAGGAGCCCCTCCCCGAGGAGTACGGCCGCCTGCGTGAGGGCCAGATCCTGTTCACGTACCTCCACCTCGCGGCGAGCGAGGAGCTCACGAGGGCGCTGATGGAGAGCGGCGCGGCCTGCATCGCATACGAGACGGTCGAGACCGACGACCGCGCGCTGCCGCTACTGGCGCCGATGAGCGAGATCGCCGGGCGACTGGCGTCACAGGCCGGCGCGACGTTCCTGGAGAAGCCGCGCGGAGGGCGAGGGCTCCTGCTCGGCGGCGTCCCTGGCGTGGCGACCGGGAAGGCAGTCGTGATCGGCGGCGGGATGGTCGGCTACAACGCCGCCGTCATCGCGCTCGGGCTGGGCGCCGAGGTGACGATCCTGGAGCGCTCGATCGACCGCATGCGCCATCTCGAGGAGGTGCTCGGCTCGCGCGTGACGCTGCTGATGTCGAACGCGCTGCAGATCGAGGAGTCCGTGGCCGAGTCGGACCTGGTCATCGGCGCCGTGCTCATTCCCGGCGCGCTCGCGCCGAAGCTGATCACCCGGGAGATGGTCTCGGGGATGAAGGAGGGGTCGGTGCTCGCAGACGTGGCGATCGACCAGGGGGGCTGCGCCGAGACGTCCAAGCCGACGACGCACTCGGAGCCGGTCTACGTGGTCGACGGAGTCACCCACTACTGCGTGGCGAACATGCCGGGCGCCGTCCCGATCACGTCCACGAAGGCGCTGACGAATGCGACGCTTCCGTACGTGGAGGAGATCGCCGACCTAGGACTCCGCGAGGCGCTCGCCGGTGATCCGGCGCTCGCGCGAGGCGTCAACGTGATCGAGGGGCGGATCACCTACGAGGCGGTCGCCGAGGCGCACGACCTCCCGTTCGCGCCGCTCGAGGAGGTTCTCCCGCTCTCGCCTGTTTAGGAGCGCTAGGCGGCGGACTTGGCGGAGCTCTTCTCGCGGCGCTTCGTCGGCGTGATGCGGACGACCGCGTAGGTCACGCCGGCGGCGAGCGCGATCGTCCCGACGATGTAGATGACCATGCCGATGAGCCCGAGAACGGTGTCCAAAGCGGATTTAGGATACCCCCATGCCACGGGCGTGCGTCATCGTCCTCGACGCCGTCGGGGTCGGAGAGTTGCCGGATGCGGCCGAGTACGGGGACGAGGGCTCCGACACGCTCGGCAACGTCGCCAAGGCAGTCGGCGGGCTCGATCTGCCGAGTCTCGAGGCGTTGGGGCTGGGCAACGTCAAGGAGCTCGAGGGCTGCCCGCCGCAGCCGGGTGCGCCCGCGATCGCCGGCCGGCTGCTCGAGCGCTCGAAGGGGAAGGACACGACGGCGGGCCACTGGGAGCTCATGGGCGTCGTCACCGCGCAGCCCTTTCCGACGTACCCGCACGGCTTCCCGTTCGACGTCGTCGACTCGTTCTCGCACCGGACGGGGCGAGGAGTGATCGGCAACAAGCCCGCGTCGGGCACCGAGATCATCGACGAGCTCGGCGAGGAGCACCAGAAGACGGGGAAGTGGATCGTCTACACGTCCGGTGACAGCGTCTTTCAGATCGCCGCCCACACGGACACGATCCCGTTGCAGGAGCTGTACGCGGCTTCCGAGACCGCGCGGGACCTCCTCACCGGCAAGCACGCCGTCGGCCGGGTGATCGCGCGGCCGTTCGAGGGTGAGCCCGGCAACTACACGCGGACGCCCGACCGTCACGACTGGTCGCTGAAGCCCCGCCAGCCGAACTACCTGACGCTCGTGCGGGACGCCGGTCACAAGGTGCACGGCGTCGGGAAGATCCGCGACATCTTCGCCGGGTTCGACATCGACGAGTCGCATCCGACACGGTCGAACGTGGAGGGGATCACGATCACAGAGCGGCTGCTCCGAGAGCTCGACGACGGGCTGATCTTCGTGAACCTCGTCGAGACGGACATGCTCTGGGGGCACCGAAACGACCCGGTCAACTTCCACCGCTGTCTCCAGGACTTCGACCGGCGCCTTCCGGACCTGCTCGACGCGCTGCGGGACGGGGACCTGCTCGTCCTGACCTCGGATCACGGCTGCGACCCGACGACTCCCTCGACGGACCACTCGCGGGAGCATGCGCTGCTGCTGACCTACGTCGAGGGACGGAATGCGCGGGGCGCGCGGCACGACGGGGAGTTCGGGGACGTGGGGGCGACGGTGAACCGGTGGCTGGGCGGGAAGTCCGGCGTGCGCGGCCTGCCGGGCGCGCCGATCGTCGAGCCTTGAGGCTGGACGACCCAGCGGTCGTCCGCGAGGAGTACGCGGACGAGACTCGCCTCGCTGCTCGAAAAGCGGCCCACGCCTCGGCGGAGGGGCCGGATGCCCGCGATGTCGTGTTCGCGGCGGTCGCCGAGTTCGCGCCCGCGGCGGATCCTCGAGGTTGGGTGCGGCGAAGGAGAGCTCGCAGAGCGGATGAGCCGCGAGCTGGACGCCGCGGTCGTCGCCATCGACCAGTCCGAGCGGATGGTCGAGCTCACCCGAGCGCGTGGCGTCGAGGCGCAGGTCGGGGACGTGCAAGACCTTGGATTTGCGGACGGCAGCTTCGACTGCGCCGTGGCTGCGTGGGTGCTGTTCCACCCTGCCGACCTCGATCGAGCGCTCGCCGAGCTTGCTCGCGTACTGCGTCCGGGTGGACGACTCGTTGCAGCGACGAACGGGCCGGACCACGTACGGGAGCTTTACGACCTCGTGGGGAGGGAGCCACCCGTCACGACCTTCAACGCGGAGAACGGTGCCGAGTCCCTCGGGCGCCACTTCGAGCGGGTCGACCGTCTTGACGTCCACGGGTGGCTCCTCTTTCCGGATGCAGCGGCAGCGCAGGCCTATGTCGATTCGATGGTCGTGCTGTCGGGAACGCGTGCCCGAGCGTCGAGGGGCCGATTCGCGCCCGCCGGACACCCTGCGTCTTCGTGGCCGAGACAATGATCCGCCCGGCCGAGCTGATCCAGCGGAAGCGAGACGGCGGGGAGCTCGACGACGAGGAGCTCTCCGAGCTCGTCCTCGGGTATGCGCGCGACGAGATTCCCGACTACCAGCTGGCGGCGTTCTGCATGGCGGTCTACTTCCGCGGCCTGAACGGACGCGAGACGTACGCGCTCACCGACGCGATGGTGCGGAGCGGCGAGACGATCGACCTCCAGGCCGAGATCGGCCGGCCGGTCGCCGACAAGCATTCGACGGGCGGCGTGGGAGACAAGGCTTCGCTCGTCGTCGGCCCGCTCGTGGCTGCATGCGGCGTGCCGTTCGGGAAGATGAGCGGGCGAGGCCTCGGCCACACGGGCGGGACGCTGGACAAGCTCGAGTCGATTCCCGGCTTCCGCATCGAGCTGGCGCGCGACGAGTTCGTCGACCAGGTGCGCGACGTGGGTCTCGCGATCATCGGTCAGACCGCCGAGCTCGTTCCCGCGGACAAGAAGCTCTATGGCCTTCGCGACGTGACGGCCACGGTCGAGGACGTCTCCCTGATCGCGGCCAGCATCATGTCCAAGAAGATCGCCGCGGGCGCGAACGCCATCGTCCTGGACGTCAAGGTCGGCGACGGCGCCTTCATGAAGTCGCTCGACGACGCACGCAAGCTGGCCGAGGCGATGCTCGAGCTGGGGCGGAGGGCCGACCGCCGCGTCGTCTGCGAGCTCACCGACATGGATCAGCCGCTCGGCCGGGCCGTCGGCAACGCGCTGGAGATCCGCGAGGCCGTCGAGACGCTGCGTGGTGACGGGCCCGCGGACCTGACGGAGCTTTCGGTCGCGTCCGCAGCGCACCTCGTGACGCTCTGCGAGGGTGCCGATCCGGCCGAGGCGCGATCCCGCGTGGACGCGGCCCTGCGCGACGGCTCCGCACTCGAGGCGTACGAGCGCTGGGTCCGGGCGCAGGGAGGCGACCCCGACGACGGCGCGCTGCCGCGGGCACCCGTCGTCCGCGAGCTCACGGCGTCGCGGCGCGGCGCAGTCGCTCGGCTCGGCGCGCTCGCCGTCGGCATGGCGTCGGTCCACCTCGGCGCGGGCCGCGCGGTCAAGGATGCGCCGATCGACCATGCCGTCGGGATCGTCTGCCGGGCCAAGCGCGGCGACACCGTCGAGCGGGGCGACGTTCTGGCCGAGATCCACGCCCAGGACGACGTGTCTGCCGAGGCCGCGGTCACCGAAGTCGAGGCCGCCTACGTCCTCGCGGACGAGGCTCCGCCACCCGGCAGCGTCATCCTCGAGACGCTCTCCTAGACTTGCCGGGCGAGGCCCTGGCTAGGCTAGCCCCGTGCCCGAGCTGCCCGAGGTCGAGACGGTTCGCACTCGCCTCGAGCCCGTCCTCGTCGGCCGTCGGTTCGATCGCGTCGAGATCCGCGACCCCCGCGTGACCCGACCCACGGAGCCACGAGAGGTCGCGGCGGAGCTCGAGGGAGAGACCGTCGCCGCCGTGGGGCGGCGCGGCAAGTATCTGGTTGTTCGATTCGAATCCGGTCGTGTGCTCCTGATCCACCTCCGAATGACGGGAACGATGCGACACGAGAGCGACGGAGCGCCTGAGCACGATCCGCATCTCCGTGTCGTTGTCACACTAGACGACGGATCGGACGTCAGCTATCGGGACGTCCGCAGGTTCGGCACGTGGCTGTTGCTCGAGCCCGGGGAGGAGACGGCCTACCTCGCCGAGCGCCTCGGGGAGGAGCCGCTGAGCCGCGCCTTCACGCCTGCGAGCCTCGCAGCACGCTTCGACCGTCGCCGCGCCCCGGTGAAGGCCGCGCTCCTCGACCAGCGTGCCGCGGCGGGTATGGGAAACATCTACGCGGACGAAGCGCTTTGGCGGGCCCAGATTCATCCACTGCGCCCCGCGGGCGATCTCGACGAGCAGGAGCTGAAGCGGCTCCACAGAGCGGTCCGTGAAGCCCTCAAGGCCGGGATCGCACGCCAGGGGACGACGCTGCGGGACTACCGGACCCCGGACGGCGAGGAAGGTCGGATGCAGGCCGCGCTGCGCGTCTACGGCCGCGAGGGGGAGCCCTGCTACCGGTGCGGCGCACAGATCGGCAAGACGCGCGCTGCCGGCCGCGGGACCTGGTACTGCCCGAACTGTCAGCCGCTCGTGCCGAACGGGAACGGACGCTGACGTGAGGGTCGTCGTGACCGGCGGAGCCGGCTTCATCGGCTCCCATGTGGCCGACGCCTTCGTCGAGCGCGGCGACGAGGTGCTCGTCGTCGACGACTTCTCGTCCGGGTCCCGTGACTACGTCCCGCAACAGGCGAGTCTCGCGGAGCTCGACATCGCCGACGCAGGCCGCGTCCAGGCCGCCTTCGCCGACTTCCGCCCCGAGTACGTCTGCCACCTCGCCGCGCAGGCGAGCGTGACGGTGTCCGTGAAGGAGCCCAGGCGCGACTTCGACTCGAACGTTCTCGGCACGTTCAACATCCTCAACGCCGCGACCGAGCATCGGGCGAGAACGGTCCTCGCCTCGACGGGCGGCGCGCTGTACGGGGAAGGCGCGCCGATCCCGACGGACGAGTCCTACGTGGCCCAGCCGCTCTCCCCGTACGGCGCCTCGAAGCAGGCCGCCGAGGCTTTCGTCGGCGCCCTGGCTCGGTTCCACGGGATCGACCATTCCGTCCTGCGGCTCGGGAATGTCTACGGGCCGCGACAGAGCCCGCATGGGGAGGCCGGTGTCGTCGCGATCTTCAGCGAGCGGCTGCTGCTCGATCACCCGGTCGTGGCGTACGGCCACGGGACGCCGACGCGCGACTACGTCCACGTCGCCGACATCGCGCGGGCCTTCGTGACCCTCGCGGACACGGCTGCGCAGGGAACGTTCAACCTGGGCTGGGGACGCGAGATGTCGGTGCTCGACGTCCTCGACGGGCTCCAACGGGCCGCCGGAACGGCGGTCGAGCCACAGCTGGAGCCGCTTCGTCCCGGGGAGCTGACCAGAAGCGCGATCGACTCGGCGGCCGCCGAGCGAGCCTTCGGCTGGCGGCCCGAGATCGAGCTGAACGACGGCCTCGCGGGCACCTTCCGCTGGTACGCCGACACCTACGGTAACGAGGAGGGTTTGGCGTGAAAGTGCTCGTCGCCGGGGTGTGATGCTCGTTTCCAGGCAAGGACGCAGGGAGCGTTCGTATCGAATGAGATACGGGCGCGACTGAGGACGCCGCCTGGGGGCGAGCAGCGCGGCCCGGCGGCTCAGCTGCTTTTGCGCCAACCCTCCTAGCCGCGCCGTCGCCGACAGACCCCCGCTGTACCCTCTGAGCGAGGTGCGCGGAGCCCAGCCGGAGAGCCTCGGTGCCGATGCAGCCGCCTCAGCGGTGCGCCCGCGCGCCTTCGCACCGGATCTCTCGCACGTCGCAGTGGGCGTCGGCGCCGCAGTCGGTGTGGGCGCGCTCGGCGCGGCGGACGGAGGCTACTTCCCTCCTGCCTGGGGCTGGACGGCGCTCGTCGCGCTCTGGCTCGTCATCGCCTGGCTGCTCCTGGGCCGCGCGGCGCTGCACGGGGGGCGCCTCGCCGGCGTCTTCCTCGCCGGCCTGACCGCGCTCGCCGGCTGGACCTGGCTCTCACTCCTCTGGACCGACAACACGACCCAGACCGTGCTCGAGGGCTTCCGGATGCTCGCGTACGCGGGTGTGGCCGCCGCCCTGGTCCTCGTCGTTCGTCGCGAAACGGCTCCAGCGCTCCTCCGCGGCGTGCTCGCGGCGCTCGTCCTCGTCTCAATCTACGGGCTTGCGACGCGGCTCTTCCCCGACAGGCTCGGCACGTACGACCCTGTATCGGGGTACAGGCTGTCCGAGCCGCTCGGCTACTGGAACGGCTTCGGGATCTTCGTCGCGCTCGGTCTGCTCCTCGCGCTCGGCGCCGTAGCACGCGAGCGGACCGTCACCGTGCGCGCGCTTGCGGGAGCGTCGGTCGTCGTGCTCCTGCCCGCGCTCTACTTCACCTTCAGCCGGGGCGCGTGGATCGCGCTCGTTGTGGGCCTGGTCGCCGCCGTCGCGCTCGACCCGCGCAGGCTGCAGCTCATCGTGGCACTGCTCGTCGTCGGGACGCCGGCCATGCTGGCGACGGCGGTCGGCTCGAGCTACGAAGGCCTGACCCGCAGCGACTCGCCGCTCAGCGTCGCCAGCGACCAAGGCGATGAGCTCGCGATCGTCATTGCGTTCCTCGCGCTCGTCGCGGCGGCTGCGACTGTCGGTCTCTCGGTCGCGGAACGGCGATACGTCCCGTCGCGAAACGTCCGGTTGGCGTTCGCGGCGCTCGTTGCGGTGGCGACCCTCGGTGCGCTGACGGCGGTCGTCGTTCGGTTCGGCGGGCCGGTAGAAATGGCGGAGAGGGCATACGACGCATTCCAGGAGCCGCCCGGCGGCACGGGGACGGAACTCGGCGAACGGCTGTTCACGTTCTCGGGTAGCTACCGGCCCGAGGTCTGGGAGGCCGCCTGGAACCAGTGGCGAGACAACGCGCTCCTCGGCGACGGACCGGGCACCTACGAGCAGTACTGGAACGAGCACCGGCCGCTGGATCACAAGGTGCGCGACGCACACAACCTCTACCTCGAGACGCTGGCCGAGTTGGGCCCGATCGGCCTCGCCGCGCTGCTCCTCGCGCTGGGTGCGCCGATCGCGGCGGCGTTCGGCGCCCGGAGGCATCCGCTTGCCGCCGGTGCGATAGGCGCGTACGTGGCGTTTCTCGTGCACGCGGCCGTCGACTGGGACTGGGAGCTCCCGGCGGTCACCGTCGCAGCGCTCGCAGCGGGCGCGGCGCTGATCGCCCTAGGAGCGCCGCCCGGCTCGGAGCTGGTCCCAGGATTCCGGCTCAGGGTTGCGGCCGGCGCGGTCGCAGCGCTCATGGTCGGAGCGGCATTCGTCGGCCTCGTCGGCTCGAGTGCCCTCGCTGCGAGCGACGAGGCGGCGGTCGCCACTCCGCCCGACCTGGAAAAGGCGGCCGACGAGGCCCGCAAGGCGGAAGACTGGGCGCCGTGGTCGTCCGAGCCGTGGCAGCGGCTGGGCGAGGCGCAGCTCAGCCAGGGCGACCTCGCCGGGGCGCGAGCGAGCTTCCGGGAGGCGATCGACAAGGAGCCCACCGACTGGCTGCTCTGGCTCCGCCTCGCCGAAGCGAGCTCGGGGCCTGTACGGGAAGCGGCGCTCCGTGAAGCCGAGCGCCTGAACCCGCTCGCCGCCGAGGTCGACGAGCTCCGGCAGGCCGAGGAGCCCTAGTGCTCCGGCGGGACCCGCTCGCCGACCCGGCGCCGCTGATCAAGCGCGTCTACGCCTACGCGGCGTATCGAGTGGGTGCCGGCCCCGACGCCGAGGACGTCACGAGCGAGACCTTCGAGCGGGCGCTCCGCTACCGCGAGAGCTACGACCCGAAGAAGGGCGAGCCCGTCGCCTGGCTACTCGGGATCGCGAAGCGCTGCGTCGACGGCAGCTGGTCGAAGACCGAGTACGCCACCGAGGACGTGGACTCCGCGGACACGACCGACCTGGAGGAGGAGACGATCCGCCGGCTCACCGTCTCACGGGCGGTCGCCGAGCTCGACGAGCGGGACCGCGAGCTGATCGCGCTCCGCTACGGCGCGGATCTCACCGCACGCCAGATCGCCGAGCTCCAGGGCGTCAAGACGAACACGATCGAGGTCGCGCTCCACCGCGCGCTCGGCCGGCTACGCGGGACTCTCGGAGCCGACGAGCAAGACGCTGTAAGGAAACGGGGCGCATCCCAGTAGTAGGTGGTGCAAGACCACTGACACTGATTCCAGGGGGTTCATCGAAATGCGTTACTGGCGGAAGCGGCACGAGGGACTCGACCTCGAAGCCGAGCTGCGGGCCAACCGGCCCGAGCCCGCACCCGAGTTCGTCCATCGTCTCGAGGCACGGGTCAGAAATTCCGGTCGCCGCTCGCGCGCAGGGTCGCTTCGCGTCGCCTTCGTCGGTGCGCTGACCGCGCTCATGCTGGTCGCGGTGGCCTCGGTCGGCGGCGTGAGCTATGCGTCTTCGTCCGCGAAGGACGCGGCTGTGAGCGTCAAGCGGGTCGTGACGCCGAAGGACGTCATCAAGGTCCTGAAGCGCGGCCCGGCGATCGACCAGTACGGAAAGCCGAAGGCCAAGAAGGTCAAGAAGGCGAAGAAGCAGGGCAAGGGCGCCAAGGGCCGGGTTCGGGCCAGGACGCGGCCGCCCTTCACGGGCTAGTCCCGCAAGCACCGAATGACGGAGAGGGCGGCCGGATGGTCGCCCTCTTCGTGCTAGAACGGACGGGGGTCAGATGAACACGACATCGACAGCCAGAGCACGGAGGGCGCTACTGCCTGCGCTCGTCGTTGCCGTGCTCGCCGTGCTGGCGCCCGGAACTGCCGGCGGCCAGGGCTCGCTGGTGGTCTGGCAGGGGACGACGCCCGACACCGGGACGGCGTACGCCGCCGGCGTCGGACGCGAGCTCCGCATCGGCCTCGAGGCGGTCGGCTCGTTCGGCTCCAACATCAGGATCCGCGTCAACCAGCTCCCGGCCGGCGCGCGGGTCGTCCCGCTCGCCGAGGCTCCCGCGCGAGTGGACTTCCGCTGGCGGCCACGGGCAAGCCAGCGCGGGGAGTGGCGGTTCGTCTTCACCGCTTCCGACGGCGCCTCGGCGGCGCCGCGGATCGTGGTGCGCGTCCACGTCGGGAAAACCGCGTCGCGCTCGTTCCGCCTTTCCAGCAGGACAACGGGGGGGAGCTCGCATAACGCGGTTCTGAAGTACGCGGTCGCGGCGCACGCGGCGCCGAACGAAAGCGCACGCGTCGTTGCCCGGCTCAGGCCCCGGACACCGGAGTTCGTGCCGCACGTCCTCCTCCTCGCTGCGGGCCAGATTGACCGCCAGGGCCGCTACTGGGTGCGCGTCCCGCTGCCGATCCTCCCGAACGGCAGGATGGGGTGGATCCCGCGTGACGCCGTCGGACCGTTCGTCAAGCTCGACACGCATCTCGTGATCGAGCGGTCTCGGTTGCAGGCGACCCTCTACCGGCGCGGCCGCCCTGTTTTTCGGACGCACGTCGGCGTGGGAGAGCCGCGCTGGCCGACCCCGCCCGGGCGCTTCTACGTCCGCGAGCGGCTGACGGGCTTCACCGATCCGATCTACGGCTCGCTCGCCTTCGGCACCAACGGGCGCTCGGCAGTGCTGACCGACTGGCCCGGCGGCGGGTTCATCGGCATCCACGGGACGAACCAGCCGAGCATCCTCCCGGGCCGCGTCTCGCACGGCTGCGTTCGCCTCCCGAACCCGGCAATTCGGCGGCTCGACCGGCTGATGCGGGTCGGCACGCCGGTTACGATCCGCTGACCCGGCGGCCCAGGGTCGCCCGACATGTCGTCTAGCCTTCTGCGGTCCATGGGGTTCCGCGCCTCTCTCGTCGGCGCGGCGGCGCTCTGTCTCACGCTGCCCGCGATCGCACACGCCGCTCCCTGGTCGGGCAACGGTCCGGCTGCCCTCCCAGGCGGCGCGAGCTGGGTTGCGCCCACCCCGGCCGAGGGGGCTCGGCTGCAGACCGTCGCCGGCCGGCAGCTGAGGGTGGGCCTCGCCGCGACTGCCCCCGGCGGGCCGGCAGTTCCCGTCTCGATTCGCGCGGCAGCCCTGCCGCCCGGGGCGGCCCTGAGTCCGGTCGACGGAAATCCGGCGTCCGCCTCGCTCGTGTGGACGCCTTCGCGCTCGCTCGCCGGGCGCAGCTTCCCCGTCACCTTCACCGCGCAGCCGAGCGGCGGCGGGATGCCGGTGACGACGCGCCGCGTGATCCTCGCCGTGCGCGCTGCAGCGAAGCCGAAGCCGCGGCCCAAGCCCGAGCGGTTCGTCCTGAGCAGCGAGCAGCAGCATCTCTACCGGTACGCCTTCGTGCTCCGAAAGGGCGTCGCGCGGAGCGGGCCGCGGAAGACCGCCGCCGTCGTCGCGAGCCTGGGCCGGTGGACGCCGGAAGGGACGACGAACCTCGTCCTCACCCTGGACGGCCGGCGGACCAAGCGTGGCGTCTGGATCAGAGTCCGTCTCGCGACGCTGCCCGCCGGCCGCACCGGCTGGGTGCCGCGCAAGATGCTGAGCGACTGGAAGGAGCTCCGGACGAAGCTCGTCGTCGACCGCCGGCGGCTCACAGCAACGCTCTACCGGCGCGGCAAAGTCGTCTTCCGGGCCCCGGTCGGCATCGGTCAGCCTCGGTGGCCGACTCCGCGCGGCGAGTTCTACATCCGGAACCAGCTCTACGGCTTCGGCAATCCCGTCTACGGCCCGATCGCGTTCGGCACGAGCGCCCGCTCTGCCGTCCTGACCGACTGGCCCGGCGGCGGGTTCATCGGCCTGCACGGGACGAACCAGCCGAGCATCCTTCCGGGCCGCGTCTCGCACGGCTGCATCCGGATGAAGAACGGGCACATCCTGCGCCTGGCCCGCCTGATGCCCGTTGGCACTCCTTTGACCGTCCGCTAGCCTCCTCAGCAGAACAACTGCGGCGCAGGCGATGCACTCGCTCTCGCGCCATATACAGGCGTTGTTCTGCGGGATGGCCTTCGGCTTGCTGTTTTTCGCCGGTTCGGAGGCCGCAGTGGGGAGCTTCGCGCCTGTCAGCTGGGGCACTCCGACGCCCGCCGAGGGGACGAAGCTCCGGGCCGCCCCCGGCGACCCGCTCCGGTTCAACCTCGTCGCCCATGCACAGGGCGCGCCGGACGCCAGGATCACGATCGGCGCCGACGGAGTGCCGCCCGGGGCCACGTTCAGGACGACCACGGGGAACCCGGCAGCCGCCGGCATGGTCTGGACGCCCACCCCCTCGCATGCGGGGCAGACCTATTCGCTGACCTTCACCGCGCAGGCAAACGATGCCGCCGTTCCGCCGGCCACACGCCGTCTCGACGTCCAGGTCCTCGCGCGCAAGGCGACCAGGTTCGCGCTCTCGAGCGGCGCGACGGCGACCTACCGCTGGGCGTTCGTGATCCGCCGCGTCGTCGCCCGGAGCGCCCCCGGCAGGACGGCCCCGCCGGTCGCACGGCTGAAGCTCCTCACCCCCGAGAACACGACCAACCTCGTGCTCGCCCTCGAAGGCAGGCGAACGGCGAGCGGCGTCTGGGTCCGCGTGCGCCTGCCGGTCCTTCCGAACAACTCGACCGGCTGGGTGCCCAGGCGCACGCTCGGCAACTGGCGGATCGTGAGGACGCATCTGCTCGTCGACCGGCACCGGCTGGCGCTGACGCTCTACCGGGAGGGGCAGCCGGTGTTCTCGACGAGGGTGGGCGTCGGCCGGCCGCAGTGGCCTACGCCCACGGGTCAGTTCTACGTGCGGAACATGCTCTTCGGGTTCGACGACCCGTTCTACGGCCCGGTCGCGTTCGGCACGAGCGGGCGCTCGACCGTCCTCACCGACTGGCCCGGCGGTGGCTTCATCGGCATCCACGGGACGAACGAGCCAGAGCTCGTGCCCGGTTGGGTGTCCCACGGGTGCATCCGGCTGCGGAACGCCGACATGGTCAGGCTCGCGCGGATCCTTCCTGTCGGCACGCCGCTGACGATTCGCTGACGGTCAGGCCGCTTCTGCGAGGTCGTCCAGCGCGCCGGCCTTGTCGAGCCTCCACAGTTCGACGTAGCCGCCGATCGGCGTGCCGTCGACCAGGATCTGCGGGACCGTCCAGCCGCCGGTCTTCTCCTGGACGGTCTGGCGAAACGCCGGGTCGTCGTCGAGCGCGATCTCCTCGTACGGGATGCCCCGCGCCTCGAGGAGCGCCTTCGCCCGAACGCAGTAGCCGCACCAACGCGTCGTGTACATCTCGACTCGCGCCATCTGCGGCGATTTTCCCGACTGGCGCCACTTCTACACTTGGGCCATGGCCGGACGGAGCTACAAGACGGAGGCGATCGTCCTGCGCTCGATGCGTTTCGGGGAGGCCGACAGGGTGCTCCACCTCTACACGCTCGACCGCGGACGGGTCGGAGCGGTCGCGAAGGGGATCCGTCGCACGAAGTCTCGGTTCGGCGGCCGGCTGGAGCCGCTGAGCCACGTCGAGCTCGTCCTCCACGAGGGCAGAGGGGAGCTGCAGACGATCACGGGCGTCCAGCTGATCCGCCCGCACAGCGTCGCGCGAGAGGGCCACTACCGCCTGTCGGTCGGGTTCGTCGGGCTCGAGGCGATGCTGCGGCTCTTCCCGGAGCAGGAGGCGAACGGCCGAGCGTTCGCGGCGCTGGTGCGGTTCCTCGACCTCCTTGACGAGGCGGAGACGCGTGACTCCCGCCCGGCCCTCGATCCGCTCTTGCTCGCCTTCCAGCTGAAGCTCCTCTGGCTCGCCGGCTACCTGCCGCACCTCACGAGCTGCGCCGAATGCGGCGGCGAGGCGGGGCTCGTCGGCTACTCGCCCCGGGCCGGCGGGGCCGTCTGCGAGAACTGCCGCGGGGATGCGATCCCGCTTTCGGGGGCCGGTCTGCGCGGAATCGAGGGGCTCCTGCGCGCGCCGCTTGCCGACGCCGGAGCCGTGCAGCTCAGCGCGCGTGCCGCGCGAGATGCGCTCGCCGTCATCGCCTCGTCGTACGAGTTCCACGGAGGCTTCCGCCTCCGCACGCTCTCGGCGTGAGGCGTGAGCTTCCCGGGGGCCTCGAGCTCGACGACGACGTCGGCCGGGTGGACGTCGACGCCGTCCACGACTTCATCTCCAACCACTCGTACTGGGCGCCGGGGCGGCCGCACGAGGTGATGGACGAGTTCGTCCGTCAGGCGATCCGGGTCGTGGGGCTCTACGACGGCGAGCGACAGATCGGCTTCGCGCGGGCGATCGGCGATTCCCACTTCGTCTACCTCGCCGACGTCTACGTCCTGCCGGAGTACCGCGGCCAGGGTCTCGGCGTCGAGGTCGTCCGGGAGATGATCGACAACGGGCCGTACGCCGACACGCGCTGGATCCTGCACACGATGGACGCGCACAAGCTCTACGAGAAGTTCGGCTTCGGCCCGCCCTCCGACCGGGTCATGGAGCGGCCGCGGCGGACCTGACCGCCAGGACCACGTCTCCCGCAGACATGACGAGTCTCTGACACTCCTCGTGCATCCAGAGGACACGTCGCCTTGGGACATGACGAGTGTCTGACACTCCTGGTGGCGGCAGCGGACGTGGCTCGCCGCGCTGAGGCGTGCTGGAGGGCCTCAGTAGGATTGCGCGACCCGTGGCGCTGAACTTCCAGGACATGACCCGCGAGCTCCAGGCCTACTGGGCGGCACGCGATTGCGTCGTCATGCAGCCGTACCACACCGAGCTCGGCGCGGGCACGTTCAATCCGGCCACGTTCCTTCGCTGTCTCGGCTCCGAGCCGTGGCGCACCGTCTACGTCGAGCCGGTCATCCGCCCGACTGACGGCCGCTATGGCGAGAACCCGTACCGGTTCCAGCACTACTACCAGCTTCAGGTGATCCTCAAGCCGGCGCCGGAGGACATCCTCGATCAGTACTTCGGGTCGCTGGAGGCGATCGGGATCGACACGCGGCGGCATGACGTGCGCCTCGTCGAGGACGACTGGGAGGGCCCGACGCTCGGCGCGTGGGGCCTCGGCTGGGAGGTCTGGGTGGATGGCATGGAGGTGACGCAGTTCACGTACTTCCAACAGCTCGGCGGGATGGACGTCGACGTCGTCTCCGGCGAGATCACGTACGGCCTCGAGCGACTGGCCATGTTCCTCCAGGACAAGCGGACGGCGTTCGACCTCGAGTGGGCACCGGGGATGACCTGGGGTGAGGTCTACCGCGAGAACGAGCGCCAGTTCTCGGCGTACAACTTCGAGGAGGCGTCGGTCGAGCTGCTGATGCGGCACTTCGCCGACTACGAGGCCGAGTGCGAGCGTCTCCTCGCCCGGGAGCTGCCGCTGCCGGCCTACGACCAGGTGCTCAAGGCCTCGCACACCTTCAACCTGCTGGACGCGCGCGGGGCGATCTCCGTGACCGAGCGTGCCTCCTACATCGGCCGCGTGCGCGATCTCGCGCGGCAGGTCGCCCAGGAGTACGTTGGCCAAGCAGCTGCTGCTTGAGATCGGCTGCGAGGAGCTTCCCGCCGCCTCGGTGCGCGAGGCGGAGGCGCAGCTGCCCGTTCTCAGCGAGCGTCTTCTGGGCGCCGCGCCCGACCAGGTGCTGGTGGGGCCGCGTCGGCTGGCAATCCTCGTGAGCGTCGAGGAGCCGTCGGGAGAGCAGTGGATCAAGGGGCCGCCGGTCTCCCTCCGCGAGAAGGCGGCGAAGGGCTTTGCGAAACGGCATGGCGTGTCCGTCGACGACCTGGAGGAGCGGGACGGCTTCCTCGGGGTCGTGTCCGAGGGACAGTCCCTCGGCCAGGCCCTGCCGGGACAGCTCGACGCGATCGTCCGCGGCCTCCGATTCGGGAAGACGATGCGCTGGGACGAGTCCGGCCTCCGGTTTCCGCGACCGATGCGGTGGACGTGCGCCAGGCTCGACGCGGATCCCGTCGAGGGCCACGGGACGACGACTTGGGGCCACCGCTTCACGCACGGGGAGGTGGAGGTACCGAGCGCCGGCGCTTACGTGGAGACGCTTCGCGCGAACGACGTCGAGCCCGACCCGGCGGAGCGCGAACGGCTGATCCGCGAGGGCCTCGACGCGCTCGGCGATTGGCGCGACCCGCTGCGGAAGCTCCGCGAGGTGATCCACCTCGTCGAGGCGCCCCTCGTGCTGGAGGGCAGCTTCGACGAGCGCTTCCTCTCGCTTCCGGCCGCCGTGGTCGAGACGGCGATGCAGTCGCACCAGCGCTACTTCCCGCTCGGTCGAAACCGCTTCGCGTTCGTCGCCAACGGGGGAGATCCGGACGGCGTCCGTCAGGGGAACGAAAACGTGCTCGAGGGACGGCTGGACGACGCAAGCTTCACGTTCGAGCGGGACGTGAAGGCGGGCATCGACGAGCTCGCCGCCCGGCTCGGATCGATCGTCTACTTCGCGGAGGCGGGCACCTTTGCCGACAAGACGCAGCGGCTCGTCGGTCTCGTCGACCGGCTCGGCGGGGGAGACGCCTCGCTGGAGGCCGCGCGCCTCGCGAAGGCGGACCAGGCATCGGAGCTCGTGCGCGAGTTTCCCGATCTCGAGGGCGAGATCGGCGCCGAGTACGCACGCATCGCCGGCTATCCCGACGCGGTCAGCGCGGCCATTGCGGAGCAGTACCTGCCCGACTCCGCCGGCGGTCCGCTCCCGAAGACCGAGTCCGGCCGGGTGCTCGCCGCGGCCGACAAGATCGACGCACTGACCGTTTCCTTCTCGCTCGGCCACAAGCCGACGGGCTCGCGGGACCCGTTCGGTCTCCGCCGGGCGGCGATCGGGCTCGACCGGCTCGCGACCGAGGGCGGTCTGACGATCCCGCGCGACCTGCTGCCTGCCGAGGTGCTCGAGTTCGTGGAGGAACGGTTCGAGGGCCTGCTCCACGACGTCCCGGTGGAGTTCGTGCGTGCCGCGCGCGCGGCGAGCGTCCCCGACCTTGGCTCCGTCGCGCGCCTCGCCCAGGCGCTGGCGGGGCTGCCCGACGAGCGACTGGAGCCAATCCACACCGCCTACATCCGGGCCGGCCGCTTGGGCGAGAAGGAGCACGCGGCGGCCAAGCTCGATGCGGCGCTGCTGGCCGAGCCCGCCGAGCAGGAGGTCGCGGACGCACTCGCGCGAGCGGAGCCGGAGATCGCGGCCGCCCTCGAAACCGGAGACTTCGCGGCCGCGGTGGAGGCCGGCGCCCAGCTCGGCCCCGTCCTGCACCGATTCTTCGAGGACGTTCTGGTGATGGCGGATGACGCCAAGGTGCGCGAGAACCGCCTGCGGCTTCTCCTCGACGTCCGGGACACGCTTCGCGCGCTGGGCGATCTTGCCCAGATACCCCGCTAACGGGTCTTAACGCGAAGCCAACGAGGTTTTCAGGCGGCTCTTAGGCGGCACAGGTTTCATGAAGCCGTCAAAGCCACTGAAAGGAATGAAACTGGATGTCCAAGCAACTGACAGCGATCACTGCGGCGCTGCTCCTCGGAGCGGGCGTCGGAGGCGCGGTGGGCGCGGCGGTTGCGCTCGAGACCGACTCCGAGCCTGCGGCGCAGCCCGCGGCGGGCAACCAGCCCGTCGCGCAGACGACCTCGGCCGTCGCAGCGCTCTACAAGCGCTCCAAGGACGCGGTCGTCGAGGTGCACGCGTCGAGCGGCGGCGGCGAGGAGTCGCCCTTCGAGGGCCAGACACCGGGCCAGGCGACCGGCTCCGGCTTCGTCATCGACGAGGAAGGCCACATCGTCACGAACCAGCACGTGGTGGCCGAATCCGACTCCGTTCGGGTCGAGTTCTCCGACGGCACCGAGGTTGACGCCAAGGTCGTCGGCACCGATCCCTCGTCCGACATCGCCGTGCTCGACGTCGATCGTCCCGCCTCCGAGCTGACGGCGCTCCAGTTCGCGTCCACAGGTGCGCTCGAGGTCGGAAACCCCGTCATCGTGCTGGGCAGCCCCTTCGGTCTCGAAGGCACGCTCACGACCGGCGTGATCAGCGCCGTGGGCAGGGAGATCCAGTCGCCCAACGGCTTCACGATCGAGAACGCCGTTCAGACGGATGCGGCCTTGAACCACGGAAACTCCGGCGGTCCCGTGCTCGACACGCAGGGCCGCGTCGTTGGCGTTGCGTCGCAGATCCGCAGCGAGTCGGGCGGAAGCGACGGCGTCGGCTACGCGGTGCCGGGCGACACCGCGAAGCGCATCGCCGACGAGCTGATCGCCGACGGCAAGGTCGAGCATGCGTACCTCGGCGTCAGACTCGAGGACGACGGCGCGGCCAGGCTCGTGGGGGTCCCCGCGGGAACTCCCGCCGCACGAGCCGGCCTTCGAGCAGGAGACGTCGTGATCGAGGTGGACGGCAACGAGATCGAGACCGGCGACGACCTCAGGCAGGCGATCGCTGCGAAGAAGCCCGGCGACGAGCTCGAACTGACGGTTCGCCGTGGAACCACCGAGCGCGATCTGACGGTCGAGCTCGCCGCGCGTCCCGAAACGATGCAGTAACCCAAAGTTCCCTTCCCGCAGGACATGGCCCGGTGACAGACACCGGGCCATGTCTGTTTCGGGCCGGCGCTAGGCTGACTCGATGGCGACGGTCGAGCTGCACGTGATCTCGGACGCCACCGGCGCGACTGCCAAGCGGCTCGTCCAGGCGCTCGAGGCCCAGTTCCCCGACCAGGAGTTCGAGGACATCGTCCATCCGCGGGTCGAAACCGTGGACGACCTCCGCCTCGCCGTCGACCGGGCCAAGGGCCGGCCGGCTGTGATGCTCTACACGCTCGTCGACCAGGAGCTGCGTGAGGCGATGCGGGCACTCTGCAAGAGCGCCCGCATCCACTACTGCGACATCCTCGGCCACCCGATCGACGCGGTCGCGCGGGTCTCCGGCCAGCCCGCGACGATGACGCCCGGCGCACGTCCGCCGCTCGACTCCAACTACTTCAAGCGCATGGCGGCGATCGAGTTCGCGGTCAAGTACGACGACGGCGTGACCGGTGGGCTGGAGGACGCCGACATCGTTCTCGTCGGTGTCTCCCGGACGTCGAAGACGCCGCTCTCGATGTATCTCGGCTACCTCGGGTACCGCACTGCGAACGTCCCGGTCGTGAAGGGGATCGAGCCGCCGCCGGCGCTGTTCCGGGTCGACCCGAAGAAGGTCGTCGGGCTGACGATCGATGCCGAGCGGCTGGCAGAGATCCGCACGGATCGTGCTCGGCGCCTGGGCGGGAACAACCGGCGCTACAAGGATCTGACCGCGATCTACGACGAGCTGGAGGCGGCGGAGAAGCTCCACAAGCGGCTCGGCTGCCCGGTGATCGAGATCTCGGAGCTCTCGATCGAGGAGACGGCGGCGCGCGTCATCCAGGTGATCGAGCAACGACAGCGGTCGGCCGCACCGGCGACGTGAGTGAGTCGGCTGCCGCGGCGCGCGCCAAGCCGGTACCGCTCTGGCGCTGGGCTTTCTGGTGGACGCTGCTCGCAATCGCGGGGCTGCTCTTCTACTTCCTCCTGGCCCCGTTCTGGCTCGGCCTGCGGGGGCTGGCGTGGATCGCGGAGGTCAGGGCGCGCCGCAAGAACGCCTTGTAACAAGTTGTTACTTGCTGCCGCCCGGCCCACACGTGGCTCTGTCAGCCGGGTCCGAGCGACACGACAGTAAGTAACACTGTGTTACTAGCCCGGTGAGGCGGGCCGGGTGAGCTCGAAGACGTGCTCGAGGCCGTCCTCCTCGTCCATGTGCTCGCCCGTCTTGACGAAGCCGAGCTTGCGGACGATCGCGATTGACGGATCGTTGTCCGGGGCGACCGCAAGGACGAAGTGCCGGATCCCGGCCCGCTCCTCCGCCTGGTCCATCAGCATCACCGCCGCCTGCGTCGCGTAGCCGCGGCCGCGCCACTCGGGGTAGATGGCGTAGCCGAACTCGACGGCGTCCGGGTTCTGCGTCGAGTTCTCCCCGGGCGGCCCGTGATACCCGGCGTGGCCGATCATCCGCCCGTCGAGCACCACGACGCTCGGGCACCAGGCCAGGACCCGCTCGTCCTCGTGCATCTGGCGGAGCCGGAGCTCGAGGAACCGCCGCTCGCCCGGGCGCGGGAACTCGTCCGGAAGCTCGATCGCGAGCTCGGACGAGGCGTCCTCGCGCCGGTCGTCGAGCACGGCCTCGATGAACACCGGTGTCATGGGCCGCAGTTCGATCACGTGGGAGGAGGGTAGCCGGGCCACTACCCTCCTCCCAGCGCGACTCAGTCGTCGTCGCCGTGCCGCTCCCGCAGCCCGGCGAGGTAGTCGAAGCCGCGTTCAGCCGTCAGCAGCTGGGCCGCGTTTCGCTCGTCGCCCGGGGCCGGTGCGGGCCCCGGGAAGTTGTGATTGTCCCGCTCGACGATGTAGTAGTGCTCGTCGGTCTCGAGCCCGTTGAAGAGCGCCCAGAGCGGCACGTTTCCGTCGCCCGGATCGACGAACTGCCAGCCGAAGGCCGTCGGTGTTCCGACCTCCGTCCGCACGCCGTCCTTGGCATGGAAGAGCGGGAAGCGCTCCGGCTGGTCCCACACGAGCTCGATCGGATCGAAGTTCGGGAACCAGCTCTTCATCCCGGTCGGCGTGGTGACGGCCGGTGCGCCCGTTGCTCCGACGTACGCCCAGAAGATGTCGAGCTGGAAGAAGACCAGCCTCGGGTCCGTCTCCTCCATCAGGACGTCGTACAGCCGCGTGCCGTCCACGACGGCGAACTCCGAGGAATGGTTGTGGTGGTAGAACCGCATCCCGCGGGCCCTCGCGGCGGCGCCGAACCCGTTGTACGCCTCCGCTGCGCGCCGATAGGCGTCGACCGTCTGGCGCTCGGCCGCCGGGAACAGCTGGTCGGGCTCGCTCGCAGTGCCGATGTAGCGGAGGCCGAGCGTCTCGGCATCGTCCAGCACCTGCTCGAGGTTGTCGCGGAACTGCGTGACGCCGATGTGGCTGCCGATGCCCCTCAGTCGGTAGCGCCTGAGGAACGTTCGGAGTCTCTCGAGGTCCGGGATCGTCGCCGGCGGCGGATTCGGGTTCGGCACGTTCGTGTCCGGTGCCCCGTAGCCGGCGAACTCCACCCACTTGTAGCCGATCTCCGCCAGTTCGCTGAAGACCTGCTCGAATCCCAGTGCACTGATCCTGTTCCGCAGAGTGAAGAGCTGCACGGCGATGCGGTCCTTGGGCAGCAGGCGGTCGCCACCCCGGCCGCGGTGGTGGCCGTGCGCGAGCGCGCCGGGCGCCCAGGGGCCGATCGCGGCCGCCCCGGTTGCACCCGCCGCGACGCCGATGAACTTCCGGCGGCTGATGCTCTTGCCGTTGCTCATCCCTTCCTCCCTTCAGGTCGATGGGCCCGCAGGGTTGACGTACGAGAACCGCAAGTGCAGGGAATCTACAAAGGCTCGCGTTTTCCGGTCGGACGGTGAGCGCTTCTCCCCAGCCTTCGGCCGGTGTTTACAAGATCCGGGTCGGAATCGGCGTCTCGACGACCTCGCCCTCGACGACCTCCAGCCGGTACGCGCCGGTGCCCTCGTCGCAGCCGACCGCCCCCTGCAGCTCGCCGTTCACGAAGTGGAGCCCGACGCCGGCGTCCGCCGCGTAGCCGGCAGCGAGCGCCGTTCTTCAGGAGCGCGTGATACCGGGGCCGTCGCTGCTCCTCGTCGTCCCAGTGAGGGCAGAAGCTCCCCGACAGGAAGCCGAGGCAGTCCATCTGCTCCAGCTGCGGGCCGAACGAGTCCGTGACGCCCGACTCGAACCAGCAGATCCCGCCGGCGCTCGACCCGGCCAGCACGATGCCTGCGTCACGTGCCTCCGCCAGCAGCGAGTCCACGCCGTGGACGCGCCAGATCGCGAGCATGTTCGCCGTGTTGCCGCCGCCCACGAAGATCAGGTCCTGGTCGAGCACCGTCGACCGCAGGTCCTCGGGCGGCCACGGGAAGAACTCCAGCCGCCTCACGTCCGCGACTCCGGCGAACCGGTCGTAGCTCCGTAGCGCCTGCTCGGGATCTTCGGCCGACGCTGTCCCGATATAGAGCAGCCGCGGCCGCTCCTTGCCCGTCAACGAGATCAGGAACTCGGCGAGCCCGTCGCAGAACTTGCCGCCTCCGATGGGAACGATCGTGTGGTCGGCCATGCGGGCGGAGTATCGCGGCTGAGGAATAATCCGCTGCCCGATGGCCGACACCCGCTACGTGTACGACCTCGACGAGCCCACCGAGGGCGGCCGCGAGCTGCTCGGCGGCAAGGGGATCGGCCTTGCGGAGATGACCCAGCTGGGCGTGCCGGTCCCGGCCGGCTTCACGATCACGACCGACGCCTGCCGCGCCTACATGGAAAGAGGGGACTTCCCGGAAGGCCTGGCCGAAGAGGTCGACGAGCACCTGGCCCGCCTCGAGGAGACGGCCGGCAAGCGATTCGGCGACCCCGAGGACCCGCTGCTGGTGTCCGTCCGCTCCGGCGCGGCGATCTCGATGCCCGGGATGATGGACACGATCCTCAACGTCGGCCTCAACGACCAGGCGACGGAGGGGCTCGCCCGCCGCACGGGCAACGAGCGCTTCGCCCACGACTCGTACCGACGCCTGATCCAGATGTACGGCGAGACCGTCGACGGCATCGACGCGCACTTCTTCTCCGACGCGCTCGCCCGACAAGAGGACGACCTCCCGGGCCTGATCGAGACCTTCAAGCGCATCTACCAGGAGCAGACCGGCCGGCCCTTCCCGCAGGACGCGAAGGAGCAGCTCGGCCTTGCGGTGCGCGCCGTCTTCGATTCATGGAACACGCCGCGCGCGCAGCGGTACCGCCGCCACAACGACATCCCGCACGACCTGGGCACCGCAGTCAACGTCGTCCAGATGGTGTTCGGCAACAAGGGCGAGCAGTCCGGCACAGGGGTCGCCTTCACGCGCGACCCGTCCACCGGCGAGCCCGGCCTCTACGGCGAGTTCCTGGCCGACGCGCAGGGTGAGGACGTCGTCGCCGGGATCCGCACGCCCGAGCCGCTCTCGGCGATGAAGGACCGGCTGCCCGACGCCTTTGCCGAGTTCGTCGACACCGTCGCGCGACTCGAGTCGCACTACCGCGACATGCAGGACATCGAGTTCACGGTCGAGGACGGCAAGCTCTACCTCCTCCAGACCCGCAGCGCCAAGCGGACGGCCGCAGCCGCGCTGAAAGCGGCCGTGGACATGGTCGACGAGGGCCTGATCTCGCGCGAGGAGGCTGTCGCGCGCATCGATCCGGGCCAGCTCGACCAGCTACTCCACCCGCGGATCGACCCGGACACGACCTACGACGTCGCCGCGAAGGGGCTGAATGCCTCCCCGGGCGCCGCCTCGGGCGCCGTCGTCTTCGACGCCGACACTGCCGAGATCCGCGGGAAGGAGGGCGAGGCCGTCATCCTCGTCCGCTGGGAGACCACCCCCGACGACATCCACGGGATGATCGCCGCGCAGGGGATCCTCACCGCCCACGGCGGCATGACGTCCCACGCGGCCGTGGTCGCCCGGGGGATGGGCAAGCCGTGCGTGGCCGGCTGCGAGGCGCTCTCGCTGGACAAGGATGCGAAGACCATGTCCCTGAACGGCACCACGTTGAAGGAGGGCGAGACACTCACGATCGACGGCGGCACCGGTGAGGTGATCGTCGGCGAGGTGACGCTGATCCCGCCCGACATCAACGAGGACTTCGAGACCGTGCTCGGCTGGGCCGACGCTCTCCGCCGGCTCAAGGTGCGCACGAATGCGGACACGCCCGAGGACGCCGCCAAGGCGCGGGAGTTCGGCGCCGAGGGAATCGGCCTCTGCCGCACCGAGCACATGTTCATGGCCGACGACCGGCTCCCCGTCGTGCGCGAGATGATCATGGCGTCGAGCGAGGACGAGCGGCGCTCCGCGCTCGACCGGCTCCTGCCCCACCAGCAGAGCGACTTCGAGGGGATCTTCGAGGCCATGGCCGGGCTGCCGGTGACCATCCGGCTCCTCGACCCGCCGCTGCACGAGTTCCTCCCGCCGCTCGAGGAGGCGACGGACGAGCGCATGCGCTCTCGCATCCGCGTCCTGCGCGAGTCGAACCCGATGCTCGGCACCCGCGGCTGCCGGCTCGGCCTGATGTTCCCGGAGATCTACGAGATGCAGGTGCGCGCGATCATCCGCGCCGCGATCGCCGTCCGCGACCGGACAGGCGACCCGCCGCTCGTCGAGATCATGCACCCGCTCGTCGGCTTCGAGGAGGAGCTGCGGCGGCTCCGCGAGCTCACGATCGAGACCGCCGCCGAGGAAGGCGACGTCGAGTACCTCTGCGGCACGATGATCGAGCTCCCGCGCGCCTGCATCCGCGCGGACGAGATCGCCGAGCAGGCCGACTTCTTCTCCTTCGGGACGAACGACCTCACGCAGACCGCGCTCGGATTCTCGCGCGACGACGCGGAGGGCAAGTTCCTGACGCACTACCTCCAGGACGGCGTGCTCGAGCGGAACCCGTTCGAGACGCTCGACCAGAGCGGGGTGGGGGACCTGATGCAGATCGCGGTCGAGCGGGGCCGCTCGACGAAGCCGGACATCAAGCTCGGGATCTGCGGCGAGCACGGCGGCGAGCCGTCGTCGGTCGCCTTCTGCCACACGCTCGGGCTCGACTACGTGTCCTGCTCGCCGTACCGCGTCCCGCTCGCGCGCCTGGCTGCGGCCCAGGCGGCGCTCAGCGAGGCGGGCGTCGAGGCAGTCGCCGTCGGCGGTTAGGTCTCGGGCGTCCGCCGGGCCGGCGAGACGCGCTGCATCAGGAACAGGCTGGTCACGAACACCCAGAACAGGAAGAACGCGAAGACGATCGTGTTCGCCGTGCCGCCCGGGGCGAAATCGACGTTGTCGGCGAGCAGCCGGCCGCCCGCGTTCACGACGAGCAGCAGCCCGACGATCCCGCCGACGTAGCCGACCGACTTCGGCAGGAGCTCGGACCGCGCGATCCCGAGCGAGGCCGCCAAGACGAACGCCGCGGCCGGGAAGTCCGTCATCACGAACGCGAAGCTCCCGACCTGGTAGAGCCCGTACGCGACGCCCTGGTCCATCTGCTCGATCGCCGAGGCCAGCGCCCCGACGCAGATCACGCCGGCGAGGAACATGGCGACCGCGGCCCCCGCCGAGGCGGTGATGACCGCCGGCAGCCGGTCGTCAGGATTCCGCCCCAGCCGGCGCAGGGCCGCGGCCAGCGTCCCGCCGAACCAGAGGAGAAAGATGCCGCCGAGCCCGAAGAAGAACGCCTGCCAGAGCAGGTCGGAATCGTTGACCGCCACGAAGTTGAGGATGAACTCGCTGCCCTCGTCCGCCGTGGGCGGGTCGGGGACGATCAGGAACGCGACCGCCGACGAGACGACGAACGCGATCCCCGTCGCCGGCCGCCCAGCGCTCCCAGTCCCACATGGCGCGAGCTTGACATGCGGCGCGGAAAGGCGCACCATGGACGGCTTCCTCGTCGGGCCGACTTCGAGGCCCGGCAGCCGACGGAAAGGAGGCTCGAGGCGTTGACGCACTTCACGCTCCATTACGGGCCTCGCCTCTCCGCGGCCGTCACCGCCTGGTAAGCCAGGCGATCAGTCGCGGACGGTAAGGCCGTTCCCGCGGCGGGCCGGAGCACCTTCGACACGCCTACTCCGCGCTCGGGCGCCCGATCCGTGGAGCCGAAGCGCTCCCGCCCGCCGCACAGACCAGAAAGGAGAACCCCTGGTGGTTCCCACGACAGGCATCAGCTGGATGCCACATCCCAGCACCGACGAGAGAGTGGAAAGGAGGAGGAGACGTGTCGAGCTACGACCTGGAAACTCGCCGCCTGATGTGCAGTGAGCGGATCGAGCAGTTGACGCGCGACGCGCGACAACCGATGACGCGCCGGCGGAGACGCCGGATCATGCGGATCGCGCTGAGCAAGCTGGCGCTGCGCCCCAGCGCCTACCGCGCCAGTCGTCCGTCACTGGACAGCTAGTGACCGAAGCACACGGTCACACGCGCCGGCGGAGTCGATCGATGGGCGTCGATCGGCTCCGTCCGCGCCGCTAGATCACGTATTCCCGGACGCTCCAGTAGGAGACGAGACGCTGGCGACGCCGATGCCGACGAGGCCGGCGATGCCCAGCGACGCCCGGCTTGCCGTAGACGGCGTGCCCGCGGCCGAACCGCGAGAGCGCGAGGCAGCCGAGCGCGCCGCCGACGAGCCCGCCGATGTGGCCGCCGATCGAGATCCCTGGGATGAAGAACGTGAACGCGAGGTTGAGGACGATGATCGACACGGCTCCGCCGCCGAGCACGTACGTCCGCTGGCGCTCGAGGACGAAGGCCGCGCCGAGGATCCCGAAGATCGCGCCCGAGGCGCCCACGGTCAGGCTCTCGGGCGAGAAGAGCAGCGCGCCGGCCGATCCGCACAGCCCCGAGACGATGTAGAGGAGCAGGTAGCGCCCGCGGCCGAGCACCTGCTCGACGGCGGCGCCGAACCACCAGAGCGCGAGCATGTTCAGCCCGAGGTGGAGCGGCCCGTAGTGGAGGAACATCGGCGCTGAAGAGCCGCCACCAGTCCCCGTTCGCGACCGAGCGGTCCGAAGAGCACGCCCTCGCGGTAGATCTCGTTGCCCGGTCCCGTTGATCTGCCCGCCGAGGGCGAGCTCCGAGGAGGTAGACCGCCGACGTTGATCCCGACGAGCGTCTTCGTGACGAGCGCGCCGGTGCCCTCGAAGCTCGCGCGGCGCATCCCCTGCGTGACACGCTGCGTGCCCTGCGGCAGCGCCGGAGTGGTCGGGACAGCGGATCCCGACCGGCGCGAAGGTCATGCAGTCCTCGCAGATCGGCCGGCCGCACTCCGAGCAGGAGACCATCGTCTCCCGGTTGGGATGGCGGTAGCAGTACATGGGCTCGGGGGCGGCCAAGGGGCGGCTGTAGCGTAGTGCGGCCGTGAGAGTCCATGTCGCGTTCACGCCGGACGAGGTCCTGGAGGCGCCGGTCGCCGTCGTGGTGGACGTCATGCGGGCGACGTCGACGATCGCGCAGGCCCTGGCGAGCGGCTACGAGCGGGTCTATTGCTGCCGGGAGATCGAGGACGCGCTGGCGCTGCGGGAGAAGCTGGGGGAGGGGCTGCTGGGCGGCGAGCGGAACGCGGTGCAGGTCGAGGGGTTCGACATCGGCGCCTCGCCGCGGGAGGTTCTCGAGCCGCGCGGCGAGGACGCTGATCTACTCGACGACGAACGGAACGCGGGCGGTCGCTGGCGGCGGCCGCGGCGTGCGAGACGGTGTTCCTCGGCTCGCTGCTGAACCTGAACGCGGTGGCGGCGGCAGTGCACGACGACTGCGTGATCGTGTGCGCCGGGCTTCCAGGGCCGGTTCGCGCTGGACGACGCGTACTGCGCCGGCCGAATCGTCGACCTGCTGGACGGCGAGGTCACCGGACGCAGCGAAGGCGTCGGCGATCCTGGCGCGCTCGTTCCCGACGGCGTGGGACGCGATCATGGCGCGAACCTACGGCCCGCCGGGCCTCGAGGAGGACATCAGGTTCTGCGCCCAGGAGAACACGATCGACGTCGTTCCGCGCTTCGCGCGGATGGTCGATGGCGCCGCCGAGATCGGTCGCTAGCGGGGCTCGCGCAGCATGTCGACGGTGAGTCGGCACGCGATCCCGAATGCACGAGGCTCATGGCGAAGAAGCCGCCGAGGAACATGATGCCAGCCGAAAAGAGTCTAAAGAAGCCAACTTGACACCGAACATATGTTCGTGATAGAACACCTGTTCGGTCATGATCGCTTGCCTCGCCATCCCCGGATTCCAGCTTCGCGCCGCGCTTCGCTCACGTCCTAGCCTCGCGCTCCAGCCCGCTGCGCTCGCGCCTCCCGAGGGCGTCGAGCCGCTGATCGGGCCGGTGACCGCTGCGGCTCACCAGGCCGGCGTCCGGCCCGGGATGCGCATGGGGGAGGCGCTCGCGACCTGCCCGAAGCTCGTCCTCGTCGAGCCCGACCCGGCCGGCGCGGAAACCGACTGGGAGGAGATCGTTCGCCGGCTCGAGGACAACGGCTTCGTGGTCGAATCCGCCCAGCTCGGCACTGCCTATTTCGACACGCGCGGGGTGGAACGCCTCTACGGCGGCCTCGAGCCGGCGCTGAAGCGCGCCCTCGCCGCGGTCGGCTCACACTGGGACGCGCGCGTTGGCGCGGCCACCCGCCGGTTCGCCGCCCTCGCGGCAGCCAACGTCGCGCGCCCAGGCCAGGCTCTCGTCGTCTCCGACGAGCACACGCAGGACTTCCTCGCCCCGCTTCCGCTCCGCCTGCTCGGGCTGGACGAGCGACGCCTCGAGGAGCTGGAGGCGCTGGGCGTGAAGAAGGTGGGTCAGCTTGCCGGGCTCCCGGGCGCTGCCGTTGCCGAACGACTGGGACCGGACGGCCGCAGCGCCTGGGGCCAGGCGAGAGGAGGGAAGCGCGGTCGCATCCGCGGCCGCCGCCCGCCCGCCGAGGTTGTCGAGGAGCTCGAGTTCCCCGAGGCGGTCGGGAACGAGATCACACTCCGCCGCGCCCTTGCCAGCCTGGCCGAAAAGGCCGTCAACCGGCCCGAGCGCGCCGACCGCTTCGTCCGAAAAGTTGCACTTTCGGCACGACTCGTCGGCGGAGCCTCCTGGCGCCGGACGCTGACCTTCCGCGATCCCGCCGGCGACCACGACCGGATCCGGATCGCGCTCGGCCCGAAGATCGCCGAGCTGCCGGCGCCGGTCCGGGCGCTTCGCCTCGAGCTCGTCGAGCTGACCGAGGAGACCGGCCGGCAGCTCGAGCTCGTGAGGACCGAGGGCGCCGAGCTCCAGAATCGCCTTCGCGAAGGCCTCCGGCAGGTCAAGGCCTCGACCGGCGGCGGGTCGGTCGCAACCGTGGTCGAAGTGGCCCCGTGGTCGCGGATCCCCGAAGCGCGAGCGCTGTTCGTACCGCAGGACGGCTAAGAGAGCCTCCAGCACGGTGCCGCTTGTGCCGCCAGACCGCGCTGGGCGGCGCTATGCGGCGTCCTCAGTCGCGCCCGTATCTGTGGATACGGACGCTCCCTGCGTCCTTGCCTAGCACCACCCATCGCACTCTGGCGACGAAGGACACCATGCTGAAGACTCTCAACGAACCGCGGCCCGCCCTCGTCGAGCCGAGAGCAGACGGGGCGCCGCGTCTCGTCAACCGCCTCGCAGTCGAGCTGATCCGGGAGGAGTGGCGCGTGCTCGACCGGTGGTGGACCGAGCAGCCGATCAACCGCCGCTACTTCGACGTCGTGCTCGAGAGCGGCCAGAACGTCGTCGTCTTCCACGACGACGAGCACGGTCGCTGGTTCAGCCAGCGGGGCGCGTAGTGGTTAGATCACCGCCATGACCCTGCTCTGGTTCTTCATCTGGTTCGTCTGGAACCTCGTCGGCGACAACGAGCCTCTCACCTTCGATCCCGTCAACTTCTGGGCCGGCTTCCTGCTCCTCGCGATCGCGGTCGACCTTGCCGGCGGGCACGCGCACGGCCGCTACGGAGTGACCGCCGAGATCCGCGACGTCGCGCCGGGCCTCTGGATCTGGCGCATCGAGCATCCGGACTGGGCGCCGCAGGTCAAGTGGGAGCCGCCGGTGACCTCGACGGTGGTGGAGTCGGGCGGCGAGGTGGCCCTCCTCGATGCGCTCGCTCCGCCCGAGGACGCGGTAGAGATCTGGGACCGCCTCGACGCGAGCCCGCCGACGGTCCTGATCGTCCTCAAGCCTGACCACGTCCGCGACGTCGACCTCTTCGTCCAACGCTACGGCGCGAAGGCATACGGGCCCGACGTCTTCTACGGCGGCGACGCGCCCGAGACGGAGCTGGACTGGATCGGCGAAGGCAGCGTGCTCCCCGGCGGCCTGACCGCGCTCTACGACGGGCGCGGCCGCAACGAGACGCCGGTCTGGCTCCCCGAGCAGCGGGCGATCGTCTTCGCCGATGCGCTGACCGAGCGGGACGGTGAGCTCGTCGTGTGGGGAACGCCCTGGCACGAGAAGCGTGTGGTTCCCGCCCTGAAGGAACTGCTTGAGCTGCCGTTCGAGCACGTGATCATCTCCCACGGCCAGCCGGTCCACGACCGGGCCGCCTTCGAGCGGGCGCTCGAGCTCCCGCCCTACATGGGCGAGATAGAAGGCGTCGACCAGCCCGGCTAGGCGTTCTGTTTTCGGAGTCGCAGGGCGGTCTCGGCGAGCTCCGCCCACCGGTCCTCGTGCGCCGGCGGAACTTCGATCCAGCCGCCCATCGTGCGGCCGTTGTCTCCCGGCTCGTAGTCGCGGGCGCCGTCGAGCGCCAGCGCCTTCTCCTGCTCCGACTCGTCGGGCAGCTTGAACGCCATCGTCCCGCGCGACTCGAGGCAGGCGATCAGCTTCCCGCCGGCCTTGATGCTCGGCCGGCCCATCATCTGCGCAGCCTGGATGTCGGGATCGCGCGCCGCCAGGTCGTCCACGATCTCGTCGAAGCGGGCCTTTGGATCCACGACGCCGAGCCTACGTGCCGCGAATGAACGCCGCGAACCCGTCGTCGGGCGCGTGGAAGTTCAGGAACCGGACGGGCGACTCGACCCGCAGGATCCCGTGCTCCTCGCCCGGGGGCGCCGCGACGAACGTCCCAGGCCCGAACCGCGCCTCGCCGCCGTTCGCCCAGAGGCCGAGCTCGCCCTCCAGCACGTAGAACGAGTCGATCTGCGCGTCGTGCTGGTGCGGCGGGATCGGACCGAACCCCTCGCGCCCCTCGAACTCGAGGAAGCAGACCTCCGGCCGGGCGGACCGAACCGTGATCGTGCGAACCGCCGCCTCGAGCCGCTCACCGCCGCCGGCCTCCATGACGTCCGCCTCCGCTGGGCCCTGCGGCTCGTCGACGTCGATGCTGTCGAATCCGGCCGACTTGTCTCCCGAGGTACGCCTGCGGAGGTACTCGATGAAGCCCGAGTCCGGCGCGTGCAGATTGAGGTACCGCGTCGTTCCCGGCCCCGAGCTCGTGAAGGAATGGACGATTCCGGGCGGAACAGCGACCGAGGTCCCGGGGCCGGCGCTGAACTGCTCGGTTCCGGCCGTGAGCTCGAGCTCGCCTTCGAGGACGTAGAACATGTCCACGTGCCGCTCGTGGTAGTGCGGCCCCGCGCCGACGAAGTCGGGACCGACCGTCGCCTCGGTCACGCAGAGCTCTGGTCGGTCGAGCTTGACGAGGATGTGCGTTCCCAGCCGCTCGCCCTCGCCGGGCCCCTGAACGATGGCACTCACGGGACGAAACCTAACCGCCCGACACCGGTTGACACCTCGGCCTTGGCAGGCGAACATATGTTCGCCTCATGGCGTATACCGAGCTCCACGCGCACTCCTCTTACTCGTTCCTCGACGGCGCCTCGCTGCCCGAGGAGCTGGCGGTTCGCGCCGCCGAGCTCGGCTATGAGGCGCTCGCGCTCACCGACCACGACGGCGTCTACGGGTCACTCGAGTTCGCACACGCCGCGAAGGCGTTCGGCATCCGGCCGATCACCGGCGCGGAGGTGACGCTCGGCGACGGCTCGCACGTCACGCTGCTGGTGGAGAGCCGCGCGCGGCTACGCGAACCTCTGCCGCCTGCTGACGGCGGCGCATGCGGGAACCCGGCCGAAGGAGGGCGAGCCGGCGTTGGATCCTGCGCTCGACCAGGCGCTGCTGGAGGAGCTGAACGACGGCCTGGTGTGCCTGTCGGGCTGCTCGCGGTTCGGCCTCGGCGTGCGGAACCCGAACGCCGCGGCGCGGCTGGCGCAGGCGTTCGGCCGCGAACGCTTCTTCGTCGAGCTCCAGCGGCCGTTCGAGCGGGGCGACGTCAGGCGGAACGCGCGGCTCCGGGATCTCGCCGAGGCGCTGCGGGTCGAGACCGTCGTGACCGGCGACGTCCACGCACATGCGGCCGTCGCGGGCGCCGCTGCAGGACGCGCTCGTCGCGATCCGGCACCGCACCTCGCTCGAGGGCTCGGAGCCGGAGCGGCGCGGGAACCACGAGGCGGTGCTGCGCCCACCTCCCGAGATCGCCGATCGGTTCCCGCTCGATCGCGAGGCCGTCGAGCGGACGGCGCTCGTGGCCGAGCGCTGCGAGTTCGACCTCACGCAGGAGCTCGGCTACCGCTACCCGGACTTCTCGGACGGGGCCGAACCTGCCATCACCCGCCTGGCAGAAGTCTGCAACCACGCCTTTTCGCACCGCTATTCGGAGGCAAGTAACAAGTTGTTACTAACCGCCCGGGCGCGGCTCGACGAGGAGCTGGCGCTGATCGAGGAGATCGGGCTCGCCGGGTTCTTCCTCCTCCACTACGAGGTGCTCGAGCTCGCGCGGGAGGTCGCCGTCGAGGTTCGCGGCCGGGAGTCGCCGCGGAACTCGCTGCCGCCGGGCCGGGGCCGCGGGTCGTCCGTCGGATCGATCGTCTGCTACCTGACCGGGCTCTCGCACGTGGACCCTGTTGAGGCGGACCTCTCGCTCGGGCGCTTCATCAACCGGGAGCTGACCGGCGTCCCGGACATCGACCTCGACTTCCCGCGCGACATCCGCGAGAAGCTGATCGTCGCCGTCACCGAGAAGTACGGGCGGGAGCACGCCGCGCTGGTCGCGAGCTTCTCGACGTACCGGTCGCGCGGCGCGATCCGCGACATCGGCAAGGCGCTCGGCCTCCCGCACGGCGAGCTCGAGCGGCTCGCGCGGGTCTCGGACGGGTGGAACGCCAAGCGGGTCGCGGAGGAGCTCCAGCTCGTCCCGGGCTTCGAGGATCGCGCCCGCTCGCCCCGCTGGCGCGCGTTCGCCGAGCTGACGCACGAGATCGCCGGACTGCCGCGGCACATCTCGCAGCACCCGGGCGGGATGGTGATCTCGACCCGGCCGCTGGTCGAGCTCGTCCCTGTGCAGCCCGCGGCCATGGCCGGGCGGCAGCTCGTCCAGTGGGACAAGGACTCCTGCGACGACGCGGGGTTCCTGAAGATCGACCTGCTCGGGCTCGGGATGCTCTCGGCGGTCGAGGAGTGCGTGGACGGAATCGCCCGCGCTGAAACCCCGAGTAACCCGATCGACCTCTCGCGGATCCCGCTGGACGACCCGGAGACCTTTGCGCAGATCCAGGACGCGGACACGGTCGGCGCGTTCCAGATCGAGAGCCGAGCGCAGATGCAGACGATCCTGCGCACCCGGCCCGAGACGCTCGAGGACATCATGGTGCAGGTCGCGCTGGTGCGGCCGGGGCCGATCCAGGGCAAGGCCGTCCACCCGTACATCGAGCGGCGGCAGAAGCTGCGGGAGGATCCGTCGTACCAGCCGCCTGCCGACCATCCGCTGCTGAGGAGCCGCTGCGTGACACGCTCGGCGTCGTCGTCTTCCAGGATCAGGTGCTGGACGTGGCGGTGGCGCTGGCGGGGTTCAGCGTGGGGGAGGCGGAAGGGCTGCGGCGCGCGATGAGCCGGAAGCGGAGTGAGGCTGCGCTCGAGGCGTACCGGCGGCGGTTCATCGAGGGCGCGATCGGGCGTGGGGTGGAGGAGGAGCTCGGGAACGCGATCTACGACAAGCTCGTCGCGTTCTCCGGCTTCGGGTTCCCGAAGTCGCACGCGGCCGCCTTCGGGCTGCTGGCGTACCAGTCGCAGTACCTGCGGTGCCACTTCCCGGCCGAGTTCCTGGCGGCGCTCTTGAACGCGCAGCCGATGGGCTTCTACCCGCCGGCGACGCTGGTGCGGGACGCGCAGCGGCGCGGGGTGGAGGTGCTCCCTCCGGACGTGAACGTCAGCGAGGCGAAGTGCGTGGTCGAGGACGGACGTGTCCGGATGGGGATCGAGTACGTGACCTCGGTGGGGGAGGAGGACGCTCTGGCGCTGGTGGCGGAGCGGGAGCGGGGCGGGCCCTTCGTGTCCGTTCGGGACCTGGCCCAGCGGGCGCCTTTACGGCGGGAGGGGCTGCAGGCGCTGATCGAGTCCGGCGCGTGCGCGTGCTTCGGCAACCAGGTGCGGCCGCTGATCTGGGAGGCGGGGCTGGCGCCGCGGTCCTCGTCCGTGCCCGGATCGGGGGGAGAGGCCCGGCAGCTCGCGCTGCCGCTGGATCCGACGGTCGAGACGCCTGTGTTGCCAGAGCCGACCGACTGGGAGCGGATGCTGTCCGACTACCGGACGACGAGCGTCTCTGTGGGCGTCCATCCGATGGAGCTCCTGCGCCCGCACCTCCCGGCCACTGTCCGCTCGAGCCATGACGTGTCTCTGACACTCAACGGGGCTCAGGTGGCCGTGGCCGGAATGGTCGTGGCGCGCCAGCGCCCGTCCACGGCGAAGGGCGTCGTCTTCTTGCTGCTCGAGGACGAGTTCGGCCAGATGAACCTGATCGTCCCGCCGCAGGTCTACGAGCGCTTCAGGCCGGTCGTGCGCGCAGAGAAGCTCGTGCTGGCGCGGGGGCGGTTCGAGCGGCAGGGGCGGAACCAGAACGTCCTCGTGCGGGAGATCGAGACCCTCGCGCCGCTCGCCCGGCGCCTCGCCGAGGTCGACCAGCTCGGCAGCTCACTCCCGCCGGCTCATCACTTCGGCCATCGCTAGCAACACTTCAGGGCGAAATGGGCAGACCCTCACGACGGCGGCGGATGGTCGCAAACTCCCTTGGAGTCGTGCTGCTCCTGGCCGCGATTGCTGCGGCCGTCCTCGTCCTTCGCAGGTCCGACGACGATCCGGGGTCGACGATCGTGGTCTCTCCCGGCGTACCCCGTCTTGGCGTCACGGTCGGGTCCCAGAGCCTCTACCCGCCGGACGATCCCTGGCGGGCATACCTCGCTCCGGAAAGCGCATGCCCAGGCGGGGATTCTCGCTCCGCATCCGTTCGGGAGCAGCAGCGGACGATGATTTGCCTGCTCAACTGGGCCAGGCAGCGTCGGGGACTATCCGCTCTTCCCGAGCAGCCGCTTCTCTCGCAAGCAGCAGCATTGAAAGCACGAGACATCCGAGTCTGCAGCGAGTTCGCTCACGAAGCCTGTGGAAAGCAGGCGAATGCCGTTGTGACCGAGGCGGGCTACGACCATGCAGGTTGGGGCGAGAACCTCTATCTCGGCCCCGGCGAGTTCGGGAGGCCGAGAGTCGCGGTTGACGGCTGGCTGAACTCCACCGGTCATCGCGAGAATCTCTTCCGAGCCGACTGGAGCGAACAGGGTGTCGCTCTCGTCGAGGTTCCCCTCTTCGAAGGTCAGCCAGATGTGGCGCTCTGGGTTTCGCAGTTCGGGCAGCGTTAGCCGACGACGGCCGGGTTGCGCCAATCGCCCGCACAGCGACTCTCTGCGAAGTCTTCGACGGGACGCCGGGCGGCGACGAGGTCGGGCGCATTCGGGTCGACCGGGTAGCGCCGCAGGACCTCCCGCATCCGAGTGACCTCCGACAGGACGTCTTCCGGCGCAGAGTCCTCCCAGTCCCCGAGCCGGTCCTGATCGTGCGTGGTGCTGTGCTGGTCGAGCAGGTACATGATCGTCCCGGTCTCCCGGCACCAGTCGGCGGGCGCTGCCTCCTCGCCGCCGCCGCAGCCGGCCAGCGCGAGCACGCCGAGGAAGCCCGCGGCCCTTCTCACACGTCCTCGATCTCGAGCCCGAAGCGGGGGAGCCGGTCGATCACCACCTGGTTGAACTCGGCTTCGTACTCCTCCGCATCGTCGGGGTCGAGCGTGCGGGCGTAGGCGTCGCGCATCTCGCCGAGCGCTTCGGTGCCGTGCTCGACGAGCTCCTGGTACCGCCCGTAGACCTCCTCGGCGTCCTCGCGATCCGCGTCGTCGTACGCACGCTCGGCCTCGTCGACGCGGCGAAGGAACTCGGCGTCCTGCTCCTCGAAGAGGTCGAGCTGTCGAGCGATCACCTCTGAGAAGCGGCCCCGCACGGCGTCCCTACAGTACCGCCGTGATCGTCCGGACCTGGAACCTGTTCCACGGCAACACCGTCCCGCCGGGACGGCGCCGCTACGTCGAGGAGATGATCAGGCTCGTGACCCACGACGGCCCGGACGTCGTCTGCCTGCAGGAGGTGCCGCCGTGGGCGTTCGGGCCGATCGGCGAGTGGAGCGGGATGCAGGTCTACGGCGAGATCGCCGCGCGCCCCACGATCGGGCCGATCCCGTCGACGGTCGGGCTCGGCCGTGCGATCACCGACCTGAATCCGGGGCTACTCCGCTCGGGCTTCGAGGGTCAGGCGAACGCGATTCTCGTCGTGCCCGGTCTCAGGATCCTCTCGCGGCACGTTCTGACTCTGAACCCGCTGCAGTTCCGGCTTCGCGAGGGCCGCAGGCTGGCGCTGCCGGTCGTGTCGCTGCTCGCCTGGGGCAAGGAGCGCCGACAGTGCCAGGCGGTCCGGCTGGAGGGAGGGCTGGTCGTGGCCAACCTGCACGCGACGAAGGCGCGGAACCCGCGGATCCCTGACGCCGAGATCGTCCGCGCGGCGGATTGGGCGACGCGGCTGGCGGGTGACGCGCCGGCAATCCTCGCGGGGGACTTCAACGTCGACACGGCCCGCTCGGTCACGATCGAGCAGCTCGACGGCTACACGAAGGCGGGGCCGGGCATCGACCACGTCGTCGCCCGGGGCGCCTCCACCGGGCCGTACGACCGCTGGACGCCCGAGCGCCGGCGACTCGGAAAGCTCGCGCTCTCCGACCACGCGCCGGTGGAGGTCGAGGTCACGTGACGTTCGAGGAAGCGCGCGCGGCGTTTCCCGTCCTCGAGCGGTACGCGTACCTGAACGCCGGCTCCGTCGGGCCGCTCGCCCGCCGCACGTACGACGCGCTGATCGCGGCCGAGAAGGACGAGGTCGAGGAGGGACGGGCGGGTTGGCCGTACCTGAACCGGATGCTCGAGGCGCGCGAGGAGCTTCGGGCCGCGCTCGCTGCGCAGATCGCTGTGCCACCGGAGAACGTGTCGCTGACGACCTCGACAACCGAGGGCTGCCGGATCGTGATGGCCGGCCTGGAGGTTGGCCGCGACGACGAGATCGTGACGACGGACGCCGAGCACTTCGGACTCCTGGGAGCGATCCACGTCTCGGGCGCCAGGATCCGGGTGGCCGCAGTACGGGACCGGCCGTCGGCAGAGGCGGTGGACGCGATCCTCGCCGAGGTGGGGCCCCGGACGAAGCTGATCGCGCTCTCCCACGTGCTCTGGCTCGACGGGCACGTGATCGACCTCGAGGCGCTTCGCGCGGCGGTCGACGTCCCGCTGCTGGTCGACGGCGCCCAGTCGGTCGGCGCGATCCCCGTCGATGCGTCGCCGTACGACTTCTACACGGTGTCGGGCCAGAAGTGGCTCTGCGGGCCGGCGCCGACCGGCGGCCTCTATGTCAAGGAGCCCGAGCGGCTCGCGGTCGCGCTTCCGAGCTACTTCTCCCAGGCCGGCTACGAGCCCGACGGCAGCTTCGAGCCGCGCGAGGGAGCGCAGCGGTTCGATCCGGGTTGGATCCCGGTGCCGTACCTGGAGGCGCTCGTCACGGCGCTCGAGGTGCCTCCGGACTGGCGCTTCGAGCGCTCGCGGGAGATGGCCGAGCGGTGCCGCGAGCTACTGCTCGAGCTCGGCTGCGACGTCGTGACCGAGCAGGGCCACTCCAACCTCGTCTCCTGGCGCTTGGAGGGAGACACGAAGGAGGCTGCGACCGCGATCGCCGAGGACGGCGTCCTGATTCGCGACCTCCCGGGCACGGGGCTGCTCCGCGCATCGTGCGGCTACTGGACGAACGAGGACGATCTCACTCGTCTGGCAGCTGCGGTGGAGCGCTGCGCCAGATGACCTCGCCCTTGTCGCTCCGAGGTGCGCGAGTCCCCGGCGCGAGGAGCTGTCCTCGCGCGGCATGCGGACGAACCGGATCCCCTTCTGCTCCGCGATCAGCGCCGCCTCGCCCGTCGTCTTCGGGCTCCCCTGGGTGAAGAGCTGGTCCGGAACCGCCATCTCGAACGGCCGGCCCTCGGTGGACATGACGCCGAGCGAATAGTCCTCGTCTCCGCCGTCGCGCGAGGGACTGTCCCTCGGACCCGGCTCGCGGCGACATGGAGAGCGCGACGGAAGTGTGACGAGGTTGTCGCCCGGGCCGCCGGCGCCGCGTGTTTCGGCCAAGCTCCGAGGAGCGCCGCCGGCGGAGGCTGTCCCAGAGGGACGACCCACCCGGTCGGCGATCCCTGGACCTGAAACCGCCGCGGCTAGAGGTCCGCGAACAGATCCACGACGTTTCCGTCCGGATCCTCGACCATCGCGTAGCGCATGCCCCACGCAGCGTCCCAGGGATCCTTGTGCCCGGTGCCGCCGTGCTGGAGCAGGTTCGCGTAGGCGGAGTCGACCTCGGCGGGGGAGTCGCAGCGGAAGGCCAGCGAGCTCCGGTGACCCCCGGACGGCGCCTGCCACTCCGGCTCGAACGAGCGGATGGTCTCCTCTGTGTCGAGCATCACCCGGACACCTGCGGCCCTCGCCTCCGCGTGGCTCTCGGACTCTGCGCCGTCGGGAAACTCGAGCCCGAGCTGCCGGTAGAAGCCGAGCGCCCGGCCCATGTCGGTGACGACGATCCCGATGGCCTCGAACCGCGGGGTCATGCCGCGTCCGCCGCGGTCCGCAAACCGAGCTCCCGCGAGATCGGCTTCATCGCGTCCGTCACGTTCTGGATGTGCTCGTCGAGCTCGAGCCCGAGCAGCTCCGCCCCCGCGTAGACCTCGTCCCGGTGAACGCCGGCCGCGAACGACGGCTGCTTGAGCTTCTTCTTCACCGACCTGGGCGTCAGGCTGTCGATCCCGTCGGGCCGGACGAGCCCGCACGCGTGGATGAACCCCGCGAGCTCGTCGCACGCGAACAGCGTCTTCTTCAGGTCGGTGTCGCGCGGCATCTCGAGGTGCTCGGCGTGTGAAAGCACGGACTCGATCAGCTCCTCGGGATAGCCCTCTTCGCGCAGGATGGCGGCGCCGTCCTGCGGGTGCTTGTCCAGCGTGGGGTGGATCTCATAGTCGAAGTCGTGCAGGAGTGCGGTTGCGCCCCAGAGCTCCTCGTCGCCACCGAGCTTGCGCGCATACGCACGAACGGCGGCCTCGACAGCAAGAGCGTGGCGCAGGAGCGCCTCGCTCTTCGTGTAACGAGTGAGCGTGTCCCAGGCGCGGTCGCGGGTGACCTCCATACCGGTCATTACCATAGTCCGCTCGTGTCGGCCACCATCGTCTCGAGCGGTCTGATGGAGAGCTTCGTCATCGAGGGGGGAAAGCCCCTCGGCGGACGCGTCTCCGCGGCCGGGAACAAGAACGGTGCGCTTCCGATCCTCGCAGCGACGCTGCTCGCGAGCGAGCCGGTGACGCTCTCGAACGTCCCGCGGATCCGCGACGTCGACACGATGGTCGCGCTGCTCGCAGACGTCGGCGCCGAGGTCGAGTGGACCGGCCCGAACGAGATCCGGATCGACCCGAGGAACGCGGAGAAGACCGAGCTCGACGCCGAGCTCTGCAGCCAGATCCGCGCCTCTTTCCTGCTCGCCGGGCCGCTGCTCGCCCGCTTCGGCCGCGCGAGCGTCCCGCCGCCGGGCGGTGACGTAATCGGGCGCCGGCGGCTCGACCCGCACGTCCACGCCCTCGCCGAGCTGGGCGTCGAGGTGGACATCAACGGCCGCTTCGACATGCAGACCTCGGGGCTCCAGGGCCGCCGGATCTTCCTCGACGAGGCGAGCGTCATGGCGACGGAGAACGCGGTCATGGCCGCGACGCTCGCGACCGGCGAGACGGTGATCGGGAACGCGGCGTGCGAGCCGCACGTCCAGGATCTCTGCCGCTTCCTCGGTTCGCTCGGCGCCAGGATCGAGGGCATCGGCTCCAACATCCTCCGCGTCCGCGGCGTCCAGCAGCTCGGCGGCGGGGAGTGGCGAATCGGGCCGGAGCACATCGAGGTCGCGAGCTTCATCGGCCTCGCGGCGGTCACCGGGGGCGACGTCACGATCGAGGATGTCGAGATCGACGACCTGACTCCGATCCTTCCGGTGTTCAGGCGACTCGGCGTCGAAGTCGAGCTTCAGGACTCGAGCGTTCGTGTGCCGCCGGGACAGGAGCTCGTGATCGAGGACGACCTGGGCGACCAGATCCCGAAGATCGAGGACGGGCCGTGGCCGCTCTTCCCGGCCGACCTCACCTCGATCGCGCTCGCCGTGGCCACTCAGGCGCGGGGCACGGTCCTCATCTTCGAGAAGATGTTCGAGAACCGCCTGTTCTTCGTGGACAAGTTGGTGAGCATGGGCGCGCGGATCATTCTGTGCGACCCGCACCGCGCGGTCGTGAGCGGCCCCGCGAAGCTCTACGGCCAGCGCATGGCGAGCCCGGACATCCGGGCCGGCATGGCGATGCTGATCGCCGGCCTCTGCGCCGAGGGGATTTCGACGATCGGGAACGTCGGCGAGATCGACCGGGGCTACGAGCGGATCGACGAGCGCCTACGCGCGCTCGGCGCGAAGATCGACCGGACCGAGAGCTAGCGCCGACGGACCTCTAATCGGCGCTCCCGGAGGCCTGCGATACCCTCGTCCGAGCGATGGAGCGGGCGACGGACTCGGAGCGGGAGGCTCTCCCTGCACGCATCGAGCTGGGCGGAAGCGGCCGGGCCAGCGTCGCGACCGGGCTCCCTGTGCTGGACCACCTCCTCGGTCTGGTCGCGTCTCACGCCGGATTCGACCTCCAGCTCGAGGTCGCGGCCGGCGGGCCGGACGCCGTCGCGAGCGCGGCGGGCCGCGCGCTCGGCGAGGCGCTCACGGACATTCTTCGCGCCGAGGACGCGAATGGCTGGGGCTACGCCATGATCCCGGCCGACGAGGCGCTCGCCAACGTCGTCCTCGAGGTCTCCGACCGCCCGCTGCTCGTCTCGAACGTCGATCTGTCCAACGCTCACGTCGCGGGGCTCGACCGCGACCTCGTCTCCGGCTTCCTGCGCGAGCTCGCCGAGGCGGCGGGGCTGACGATGCACGTCCGGCTGCTCCACGGCGAGGACGCGCAGCACGTCCTGCGGGCGATCTTCAAGGCCCTCGGAGGAGCGCTCGCCAGCGCGGCGGCGCCGCGAAAGGAGTAGGGATGTCCGAAAAGACCGTCGTGCGCACCGAGGGTGCGCCCGCGCCGTTCCAGGGTGCGCCGTACTCGCAGGCGATCGTCGCCAACGGCTTCGTCTTCACGGCGGGCCAGGTCGGCCTCCAGCCCGACCACACCGAGCTGGTCGGTGACGGGATCACCGAGCAGACCGAGCAGGCGTTCGACAATCTCGCCGCGATCCTCGAAGAGGCCGGCTCGGGCCTCGACCGGATCGTGAAGACGACGGTCTTCCTCGACGACTTCGGCGACTTCGCGGCGATGAACGAGGTCTATGCGCGCCGGATCGGCGACCGCCCGCCGGCCCGCTCGACGGTCGAGGTCGCCGCGCTTCCCTCGGGCGCGAGGATCGAGATCGAAGCGATCGCAGTGGCCTAGCCATACCGAGCTTGTGTTCCATGTGACGAGCGCCTCTCAAGACGTTTTCCGCAACCCCGCTCGGCTCTCGGCTGGTGTTCACCAATCGTGACTTGGAACACAAGCTCCGAGCGCGCGCCTAGCTCGGCCACAATTCCGGTGTGAAGGCGCCGGAGGTCATCGCCACCCACGCGAACACGGATTTCGACGCGTTCGCGTCGATGCTCGCAGCCAGGCGGCTCTACCCGGACGCCGTCGTCGCGATCCAGGGCACCCTGAACCGCAACGTCCGCGAGTTCTATCGCCTCCATGCGGACGAGCTCGACGCCGTGGACGCGTCACGGCTTGACGCGCACACCGTCCGCCGGCTGATCGTCGTGGAGACCACATCGGCCTCGCGCCTGGGCGACCTCGAGGCGGTCGCCCGCAACCCGGACGTCGAGACGGTGATCTTCGACCATCACGCGGGCGAGCTGCCCGACTGGGTGAAGCCCGAGAACGCCGTGGTCTCCCAGGACGGGGCACTGACGACGACGCTCGTCGGCGTGCTGGCCGAGCGGGAGATCGGAGTGACGCCGCTCGAGGCGACCGCCTTCGCGCTCGGGATCCACGAGGACACCGGGTCCCTGACGTACCCGACTGCGACCCAGCGGGACGCCGACGCGCTCGCGTGGTGCCTACGGCACGGCGCCCGGCAGGATCTGCTCGCGCGGTTCCTCCACACACCGCTGACCGACGAGGAGCGCGAGCTGCTCGCTGCGCTGATGGCCGCAGTCCGACCCGAGCGCGTAGCCGGAGTCGAGGTGCTGGTCGCGGCGGTCGCCTGGCCGCGCCACGTGGACGGCGTCTCGAACCTCGCCCACAAGATCGTCGACCTGACCGACTGCCGCGCGCTCGTCCTGCTCGTCGAGATGGACGACCGGGTTTTCGCCGTCACGCGCAGCCGGACACCGGACATCGACGCTGCGGCAATCGCGGCCGGCCTCGGCGGCGGTGGGCACCGCGAGGCGGCCTCGGCGATCCTCCGCGGCTCGCTCGCGGAGGCCGAGGAGGCGCTTCGCGAGGGTCTTTCCGCCGCGGCGCGTGAGCCCGTCCGTGCCGAGCAGGTCATGTCCCGCCCGGCCCGATCGGTCGGCCCGGACGAGAACGTCGCCCACGCGATGGTCGTCTGCCAGCGCTACGCGCAGAGCGGGATCCTGGTCGTCGAGGACGGCCGTCTCGTCGGCGCCGTCGGCCGCGAGGACCTGGACAAGGCGATCGCCCACGGCCTCTCGCACGCGCCGGTGAAGGGGATCATGAGCTCGCGGGTCGTTTCTGTCCCGGCGGATGCGCCCCTGGGCGACGTGCAGGAGGCGCTCGCCGGCTCGATGGACGGCCGGGTCGCGGTGCTGGAAGACGACCGGCTCGTCGGCGTGGTCACGCGCAGCGACGTCCTGCGCGCGCTCGGCGAGCAGCCGGCCGCCGAAGCGGAGGTCGAGACGAGCCTGGCCGAAGAGCTCGCCGGCCTCGACGGGCTCCAGGGCACCTTTGAGGCGATCTCGGCGGTCAGCGAGCCGTACGACGGCGTCTACCTCGTCGGCGGGACGGTGCGGGACATCCTGCTCGGCGAGCCGAGCTTCGACGTGGACGTCGCTGTCGAGGGCGATGCGATCGAGCTCGCGCGAAGCCTCGCCGATGCTCTCGAGGGACGGGTCCGGGCGCACCGGAAGTTCGGGACCGCGGTCGTTCTCTACAGCGAGGATGAACGCGTCGACGTCGTGACGGCGCGGACGGAGTTCTACGACGCGCCGGCGGCGCTTCCCAGCGTCGAGCACGCGACGATCCGCGAGGACCTCTTCCGACGCGACTTCACGATCAACGCGATGGCCGTGTCGCTGAAGGGTGAGGACTTCGGGCGGCTGGTCGACCACTTCGGCGGCCGGCGTGACCTCGAGGCGAGGACGATCCGCATCCTCCACAACCTCTCGTTCATCGACGACCCGACCCGGATCTTTCGCGCGATCCGGTACGAGAGCCGGTACGGCTTCCGGATGGACGACCACACGCAGCGCCTCGCGCGAGGCACGATCGAGATGGGGCTCGTCGGCGACCTCTCGTCGGCCCGGCTACGGGACGAGCTGATCGCGCTGCTGGAGGAGGGCGACGCGGGTGCGTCGATTCTGCGACTCGCCGAGCTGGGCGCCGGTGCCGCGATCCATCCGCACCTCGCCGCTGACGAGCAGGCCGTGGCGCTGCTCGAGCGGCTGCGGGGGCTAAACGAGCGCTACGGCACCGCGATTCCGCCCTGGCGGCTGGCGTTTGCCGTGCTCGCGCGGCGCATGCCGCCGGACGAGGTCTACGCGTGGCTCCGCCGCCTGAAAGTCCAGCGCCGGGATCTCGAGCGCATCGCGGCGGCGGTGACCGTCGGCCCGAGGATCCTCGAGCGGGTTCGCGGCGGCTCGGCCGAGCCGGCGGACGTCGTCGCGGCGGCCGACCCGTACGCGCCGGACGCGCCGCTCTTCGCCATGGCCCTGGAGGAGCGGCCCGAGCTGGACGATTACTTCCGGCGGCTCCGGAACGTCCAGCTGGAGGTGAGCGGCTCGGACCTGGCGGAGCTCGGCCTGGGCGAGTCGCCGGAGGTGGGGGAGGTCCTTGCCGAGCTGCGACGGCGAAAGCTCAACGGCCAGCTCGACGGGCGCGAGTCCGAGCTGGCGGCCGCACGGGAACTGCTGACACGGTGATCCACTGGGAGGCTCCCGGCCCGTACGTCGTGGCCTTCTCGACGCGCGCCGGCGGCGTCAGCGAAGGCCCGTACGAGTCGCTCAACCTCGGCATCCTGACCCAGGACGACCCCACGAACGTGTTCCAGAACCGCCGCCGGCTCGCCGACCGGACCGGGATCGACCCCGAGCGAGCCCGGATGGCCTGGCAGCGGCACGGCCCGGTGGTGAAAAAGGCGTCGCCGGAGGGGATCCTCGAGCGCGTGCGCCACGAGCCCTGCGACGGCTGGTGGAGCGACGAGCCGGGCCAGGGGATGCTGCTGCTGACTGCCGACTGCCTCCCCGTGGCGATCGCGCGGGCGAATGGGAAACCGCCTGCGCTTGCCGTCCTCCACGTCGGCTGGCGCGGCCTCCTCGCAGGGATCGTCGAGAACGGCGTCGCCGCACTCGGCGAGGGCCCGCTCGCCGCCGCCGTCGGCCCCGGGATCGGCCCGTGCTGCTACGAGGTCGGGCCTGAAGTGACGGTCCCTTCACGGAGCGCTTCGGCCCGGACGTCGTCACGGAGCGAAAGCTCGATCTCTGGCGGGCCGCCGAGCTGGCCCTCGACGAGGCAGGGGTCGCCGAGGTCGAGCGCACCGACCTCTGCACCTTCTGCAATCCCGAGCTCTTCTTCTCCCACCGCCGGGACCGCGGGATCACCGGGCGACAGGGAGTGATCGCGTCTGTCGCCTGACCGAATTCGGGAGCGACTCGAGCGGATCCGGGAGGAGGTCGGCCCGCGGGTGACTGTAGTCGCCGCCACGAAGTACGTCTCCATTGAGGACATGGCCGCCCTGGCCGAGGCCGGCGTGGAGGTAGTCGGCGAGAACAAGGCCCAGGACCTCGACGCGAAGCACGCGCGCTACGGCGACGCCTTCCGTTGGCACTTCATCGGCCACCTCCAGAGCCGCAAGGCGCGCAGCGTGAGCGAGCTCTGCGAGCTCGTCCATTCGCTGGACTCGGACTCGGCGGCAAAACGGCTCGAGATCCCGGCGCTCGTGCAGGTCAACCTCGCCGACGAGGAGTCGAAGTCCGGCGTCCCGCCCGACGAGCTGGAGGCGTTCCTCGAGCGGAGCCCGGTCGAGGTTCGCGGCCTCTCGACGATGCCGCCGTTCTCGGAGGACCCGGACGCTTCCCGCCCCTACTTCCGCCGCCTCCGCGACCTCGCAGAGCGTCACGGCCTCGCCGAGCTCTCGATGGGAACGACCCAGGACTACCGCGTCGCCGCCGAGGAGGGCGCGACCTACATCCGCGTCGGCTCGGCGCTCTGGCGCGAGGATTAGGAGGACTTGGCGAAATACAGGCTGTGCCGCCAGGCCGCGCTGCTCGCCCCCAGGACTGCGTCCTCAGTCGCGCCCGTATCTCATTCGATACGGGCGCTCCCTGCGTCCTTGCCTGGAAACGAGCATCGCACCCTGTCGACGAGCGATATTCCGCCAAGTCCTCCAGCCGCTCTCAGGGCTACTATCCCCTGCTCGATGGCCTTTTCCGACGTCTGGAACCGAACCCTCGTCTACTTCGGCATCGCCGAGGAGGACGACGACGACTGGGACGAGGACGGCTACGTCACGAACGAGGAGCTCGAGCGGACGTACTCGGAACGGCCGAACGTGCGCCGGCTGGCTCCGCGCCGGCGCAGCAACAGCAAGGAGTTCGACGACTGGACCGACCCCGAGCCGACGCCGGGCCGGACCGGCTCGCAGCGGCAGCGGCAGCGCGCGGAGCTCGCGCCCGTGCAAGCCGCGCCAAACCCGTCGGTGAAGGTGCACCTCGTCGTCCCGCAGACGTTCCAGGACGCGAAGACCATCGCTGACCGCTTCAAGGACTACACACCGGTGATCCTCAACCTGCAGGGCGTGGACTCGGAGCTTGCGAAGCGGCTGATCGACTTCGCGAGCGGTCTCACCTACGCGCTCGACGGCGGCATGCAGCGAATCGCCGACAAGGTCTTCCTGCTGACCCCGGCGAACGTCGAGGTCAGCGCCGAGCAGCGCGCGCAACTCCTCGAGCGCGGCGGCTTTTTCAACCAAGCCTGAGGGCTTGGCGTCCGGAGCCGCGCGGCTCTCGGTCGAGACTCAGCACGGGGTCTGACCCCAAGCGAGGCGCCGAGACCGCGGCCGCGCCGGTGGAGTGGAGCGGCGCCTGGGGTCTGACCCCAAAGCGGACTGCCGCCGCGCCTCGGCGTCGGTCCTCTGAGTACGCTCAGCCGTCGTGGCGCACCCCGACGTCGCCTCCGAGCAGGCGTATCTCGACCACGCATACGACTGCCTCGACCGCATGCGCGAGGCGCTCCTGCCGCGGGCGACTCGGTGGTCGACGAGGTCGCCGGCGCAAGCGCTCGATGCGTGGAACGCACGTCGCCTGCAGACCTTCGAGGCCGCGGAGCAGGGCCTCTGCTTCGGACGGATCGATCGCGAGACGATCGCCGAGCCGACCTACGTCGGCCGCCGCTGGGTGCACGACGAGCGTGGGGAGCCGTCGTCGTCAACTGGCAGGCGCCGCCGCCCGCCGTTCTACACGGCGACTCCGGTCGAGCCACACGGTGTCACGCTCCGCCGCCGCTTCCGCACGCGGGGGCGGAGCTCCTCGACGTCAGCGACGAGGCGTTGGACGGTTCGATCGCCGAAGCGGTGTCTCCGTGGACGACTTCCTCCTGGAGGAGCTCGACCGGGTCCGAGGCGCGGATGCGCGACATCGTCGCGACGATCCAGGCGACCAGTACGGGCTGATCGCGCGCGATCCGTCCCGCCGCTCGTCGTCCAGGGCGGGCCCGGCACGGGTAAGACCGCTGTCGGCTGCACCGAGCGTCGTTCCTGCTCTACACGCACCGAGAGGAGCTGCGGCGCATCCTCGTGGTCGGGCCCAACCCGACCTTCATGGACTACGTCTCCCACGTGTTGCCGGCGCTCGGCGAGAGAGCGTGGAGCAGCGCGCGTCGCGGAGCTCGTCGACGACGCCGAGGTGACCCGCTCCGACCCGCTCGACGTGCAGCAGCTGAAGGCTGACGTCCGCATGGCCGAAGTCGTGCGCCGCGCCGTGGAGGCGCGAGTCGAGCCGCAGCCAGAGCAGCTGGCGCTGCGCCTCGGCGGCGCCTGGATCCGCCTGAGGGAGGAGGAGATCGCAGAGCTCGTCGTGGAGGCGCGCGCCGAGCGCGGCGTCTCGCACCGGCGCGGGAGAGGTTCCGGATGAACGTTCTGCGCCGCTTCTACCAGCGCTACGGCGAGCGCCTCGGCGGCAGTGCGTTCATGGCGTCGGACGAGGTCGAGGGCGTCCTGAGGCGCGAGGACGACTGAACGGGTTTCTCGACCGTCTGGCCGGCGCCCCACCCGATCAGGTCGTCCGTCAGGTGCTCGGCTCGCGCGAGCACCTCGCGCCGCCGCGGACGGGATCCTCGACGAAGACGAGCAGGTGTTGCTGGCGCAGCTCGCCGCGGCTGGAGCGAGGCCGACCTGCCGCTCGTCGACGAGGCCCGTGCACTGCTCCTCGATCCCCAGCGGCCGTACGGCCACGTGATCGTCGACGAGGCCCAGGACCTGACGCCGATGCAGCTGCGGATGATCGCCCGGCGAGGAGCCGGCTCGTTCACGATCCTCGGGACATCGCCCAGGCGACCGGCCCGGTTCCCTACGACCGCTGGGGCCAGCTGCTGCCTCTACCTCCCCGGAGGCGACGACGCCAATCGAGGAGCTCCGCCATGCCTACCGCGTCCCGCGCGAGATCATGGCTCTGGCCCTGCCCTCTGCTGCAGCAGATCGCGCCCGGACCGAGCCACCGGTCGCCTATCGGTCCGGCGCCGAGCCGCCCGCATCCGCCGGGGCGAGCCCGCGCTGACCCGGGCCTTCAGGAGCGGCCCCGCTCGCCGGCGAGGAGGGATTGCTCGCGCTCATCGTCCCGCCGTCTCTTCGCGGAGTCGCCCCCGAGGCGCCGTCGCTGTTCGACGAGACGCGCGTGCCGATGCTCACGCCGCGCGAAGCAGGATGGAGTTCGACCACGTCGTCTCGTCGAGCCGGCCGCAATCGTCGACGAGCGCCCGGCGGCCAGGCTCCGGAGCTGTACGGCGCTCACCCGCCCGACCCGGACGCTCGTCGTCGTCCACGAACGGCCGCTGCCCGCTGCCCTCGGGCAGAGGGAACGGAACCGGGAGAACGAACATCGCCCCATGGGCGCCGCCAACGCCGCTTCGATCCTGCTCGCGAACTGGGTGGACTCCGCCCAGAGCTTCGTGCAGGTCTTCACGCTCGTCTACTTCCTCCTGATCTTCGCGTACATCCTGATGTCCTGGATCCGGATGCCCTACTCGATCTGGATGCAGCGGATCCAGCGCTTCCTGTACGACGTCGTGGAGCCCTACCTGCGGATCTTCCGGCGGTTCATCCCGCCGCTCGGCCCGCTGGACCTCTCGCCGATCATCGCGATCTTCGTGCTCTGGATCGTGAGCGGGCTGGTGATCCGCATCCTCGGGGAGTTCGGCTAGTGCTGGCGCCGACCGAGATTCGCCATATCGCGATCCCGCGCGGCCTCCGCGGGTACCGCCGACGTGCCGTCGAACAGCTCCTGGAAGAGATCGCGGACAGCTACGGGGACGTCTGGCGCGACCGCGCCGAGCTGGCAGACCGTCTCGAGGACCTCGAGGAGGAGCTGCAGCGCCACCGTGAGCTGGAGTCGCTGCTCCGCAGGACGCTCGTCTCGGCCGAGGCGGCCGCCGAGGAGCAACGGGAGCTGGCACGCCGGAGCGCCGAGGCCGTCGTCGCGGAGGCGCACGTGGAGGCACGCCGAATCACCTTCGCCGCCACCGCGGAACGCGAGCGCCTGCTGAAGGACGTCAGGCGTCTCCGAGAGCTGCTTCGCACCGCCCTCGCCTCGGTCGAGGAAGCCGACGGCGACGACGAGGTTCCGGAGCCGATTCCGGACGAAGCCGCCGCCGCCTAGAATCAATGCGTGGCAGGGGGTGCAACACGGCTACGGCTGCGCGTAGTCCCGGGCTCCAAGAGCCCCGGGATCGTCGGGCGGCACGGCGACGCCTGGAAGCTCCGGGTGGCGGCGCCTCCCGAGCGCGGGCGGGCGAACGACGCGGCCGTCGCGCTGCTTGCCGAAACGCTCCGGATCCACCCAGGCGACGTGCGGCTGGTCGCCGGCCACGGCTCTCGCGACAAGATCGTCGAGGTGAGCGGGCTTGCGCCGTCCGAGGCCGAGCGGAGACTCTCCCGATGAGCGCGGTCGACGTCGAGCACTTCCGGGAGCTGCTCGTCGAGAAGCGGGAGGCGGTCAGCGCAGCGCTGGACAACCTCCACCGCGAGAACTCCGTCTCGCTCGAGGACGAGACCGGCGAGCTCGTCTCGGGTAGCGCGGACCAGCATCTGGCCGACACGGCCACCGAGACCGTCGACCGCGAGATCGGAAACACGCTCGAGGAGCACGACGAACGGCTCCTCGCCGAGATCGACTCCGCGCTTCGGCGGATCGAGGACGGCACATACGGAAAATGCGTCAACTGCGGCGCTCCCATCCCCGAAGAGCGGCTCGAGGCAATGCCGTGGGCGACGCTCTGCATCGATTGCAAACGCAAAGAGGAACGGGGCTAGGCGAGGCCAGGGCGACCGAGGTCCGGGTCGGGTCGTCGACGAACGGCGTCGTCCCGGTGCTCGGGGCCCGGCGGTCGCTCGCGGCAACGGCCGGACAGTGGGCCGCGCTCGCGGCTGTCGCGCTGTCCGCGATCGCGGCCGACCAGCTGACGAAGTGGATCGTCTCGAACGAGCTCGCGCTCGGCGAGGAGGTCGACGTCGTCGGCCCGCTCTCGATCCACCACGTTCAGAACTCGGGCATCGCGTTCGGCCTCTTCGCCACCGCCACGTCGGTCGTGATCGTGCTGACCGGGATCGCGGTGGTGTGGATGCTCGTGTTCTTTGCGCGGTCGGGCGGGCGGCATCCGATCCTCCCGGTGGCGCTCGGCTTCCTGCTGGGCGGCAGCGTCTCGAATCTGATCGACCGTGTCCGCCTCGGCCACGTCACCGACTTCCTGGACTTCCGCTACTGGCCGGCGTTCAACCTGGCCGACAGCTTCATCGTCGCCGGTGTCGGCATCCTGATCGCCGCGTTGCTCCTCGCCGACCGGGAGCCGCGCCGGCACGCTCCTGGCTCGAGTCACCGTTCCTGACTCGGCGGCCGGGCTTCGGCTCGACCGCTTCCTCGCCGGGCTGCCCGAGGTTGGCTCCCGTGCGGTCGCCGAGCGCCTGCTCGAGGGCGGCAGCGTGGTCGTGGACGGAGAGCAGGCACCGAAGAGCCGCCGGCTCCAGGGAGGAGAGGACGTCGAGTTCGAGCCGGATCCTAGGGCGCGGAGCGACAAGCTCGCCCCCGAGGAGATCGAGCTGCGGATCGCACACGAGGACGAGCACCTGCTAGTCGTCGACAAGCCGGCCGGAGTCGTGGTCCATCCGTCCCCGGGCCACAAGACCGGCACCTTGGTGCAAGGCGTGCTGGCCCACGGCGCGGCGGGCGGCGACGAGGAGCGTCCCGGGATCGTCCATCGGCTCGACCGCGACACCTCGGGCCTGCTGGTGGTCGCGCGGTCGGACGAGTCCTACGAGCGTCTGAAGGAGCTCGTCAAGGCCCATGGGCTCGAGCGGACCTACACGGCGCTCGTCCGAGGCCGGCCGCGGTCGAGGAAGGGCAGGATCGAGGCGCCGATCGGCCGCGATCGCCGCGATCCGACGCGCCAGTCGCTGAATACCGACAGCCCGCGCGAGGCGGCCACGCATTTCGAGCTCCTGGAGCTGCTCGGCCAGTACGCGCTCCTCCGCGTCGACCTGGAGACCGGCAGGACGCACCAGATCCGAGTCCACCTCGGCGCCATCGGGCTTCCGGTGGTCGGGGACCCGGTCTACGGAGCGCCGGATCCGGCTCTTGGCCGCCAGTTCCTCCATGCGACGCGTCTGGCGTTCGAGCATCCCTTCACCGGCGTTTGGCTCGAGGTCGAGTCGCCGCTTCCCGGCGAGCTCCAGCGGTATCTGGACGGCCTCGGCTAGAATCCGCGCGTTCCGTACCCGACCCGGCGGGCTCGGGGCGTGGTCGGTGCCGGCGAGTTGTCGCCGGTTCCACGTCTCTCCCACCGGCACCAGAACCGTCAACCAACCAAGGGGGATCATCTTGCCCGCTGTCTCGATGCGAGAGTTGCTGGAGGCCGGCGTCCACTTCGGCCACCAGACGCGCCGCTGGAACCCAAAGATGCGCCGCTTCATCTTCACGGAGCGCGGCGGCATCTACATCATCGACCTGCAAAAGACGTCCGACCTGCTCGAGCAGGCATGCGACTTCGTCCGCGACCTGTCCGCCAAGGGCGGCACGGTCCTGTTCGTCGGCACGAAGAAACAGGCCCAGGACGCCGTCGAGGAGACGGCCAAGCGGGTCGGCATGCCGTACGTCAACCACCGCTGGCTCGGCGGGCTGATCACGAACTGGCGCACGATGTCGAGCCGCATCGAGCGGCTCCACGAGCTTCGGCGCCTCAACGAGGAGGACCAGCTCGAGCTGCTGCCGGCCAAGGAGCGGCTCACGATGCTCGGCGAGCTCGAGAAGCTCGAGGCGAACCTCGGCGGCGTCGCCGACCTCAAGCGCCAGCCGGACGCATTGTTCGTCCTCGACCTGCGCAAGGAGCAGATCGCCGTCCGCGAGGGGCGGCGGCTCGGCCTCCCGATCATCGGCCTCGTGGACACGAACTGCGACCCCGACGAGGTCGACCTCGTGATCCCGGGCAACGACGACGCGATTCGCTCGTGCGGGCTGATCGTGCGGGCGATCGGCGACGCGATCGAGGCGGGGAAGCAGGGCGTGACCGAGCAGGAGTTCGAGCAGAACGGCCAGCGCGAAGCCGCCGCGGAGACAGCGCCGGAGGCAGAGCCCGAGCCGGAGCCGCCCGCCGCCGACGAGACGCCCGTCGAGCACGAGCCGATGGCGCAGGCGGAGAGTGCAGCGGAGACCGAGGCCGCGGAGACGAGCGAGGCAGAGATCACAGAGGCGACAGAGGCGACAGAGGCGACAGAGGCGACAGAGGCCACAGAGGAAGCACCAGCCCAGGAGGGGGAGGGCCAGTGAGCACGACCGAGATTCCCGCCGGGCTCGTCAAGCAGCTCCGCGAGGAGACGGGCGCCGGGATGATGGACTGCAAGCGCGCCCTGCAGGAGACAGGCGGGGACGTCGAGGCCGCCAAGCGGCTCCTGCGCGAGCGCGGGATGGCCGAGGCCGGCAAGCGCGCCGGCCGCGAGACGACCGAAGGCATCGTCCTCTCGCGCGTCGGCGAGGACCGCGGCACGCTGGTCGCTGTCGGCAGCGAGACCGAGCCTGTGTCCAAGAACGAGGCGTTCCTCGACTTCGCCCAGAAGTTGCTGGAAACCGTCGACCAGGAGGGGCCCGAGGCCGTCGAGGAGCTGGAGGGCGACCGCGTCGAGCTCGTGGGCAAGATCGGCGAGAACATCGCGATCCGCGGTGCGACGAGGTTCGAGCGGGAGGGCGACGAGACGATCGCGGCCTACGTCCACCCGCCGGCGAACAAGATCGGCGTGCTCGTGAAGATCCGCGGCTCGGCCGAGCTCGCGAAGGAGCTCGCGATGCACATCTCGTTCGCCGCGCCGAGATACCGGAGCCGCGACGAGGTCCCGGCCGAGGAGATCGACGCCGAGCGGACGATCTACGAGAACTCCGACGAGGTGCAGTCCAAGCCGGAGCAGGTGCGGCAGAACATCGTCGAGGGCATGCTCCGCAAGCGCTTCTTCGCGCAGACGGTGCTGCTCGACCAGGAGTGGATCCACGAGAGCGGCAAGACCGTGGAGAAGGTGCTCCAGGAGCAGGACGCCGAGGTGCTCGACTTCGCGCGTTACGCCCTTGCAGGCTGAGTCGAACGGCAACCGGCCGATCTTCGGCCGCGTGCTGCTGAAGCTCTCCGGCGAGGCGCTGATGGGCGAGCAGGAGCACGGCATCGACCTCCACGAGGTCGAGCGCATCGCGCGCGAGATCGAAGAGGTTCACGAGCGGGGCGTCGAGATCGCGATCGTGGTCGGCGCAGGGAACTTCTACCGAGGGATGACCGCGGCGGCTGACGGCATGGACCGGGCGACCGCCGACTACGCCGGCATGCTCGCGACCGTCCTGAACGCGCTGACGCTCCAGGACGTCCTGGAGCAGCAGGGAATGCACACGCGGGTGCTGTCCGCGATTCACGTGTCGGAGGTCGCGGAGCCTTACATCCGCCGGCGAGCGATCCGGCATCTCGAGAAGGGCCGTGTGGTCATCTTCGCGGCCGGCACCGGCAACCCGTTCTTCACCACCGACACGGCAGCCGCGCTGCGCGCGCTCGAGATCGGAGCGGACGCGATCCTGATGGGCAAGCACGCTGTCGAGGGCGTCTACGACGGCGATCCGCGGGAGGAGCAGGACGCCGAGCTCCTCCCCGAGCTGACGCATCTCCAGGCGATCGAACGGGGCCTGCGCGTGATGGACACGACGGCCCTGTCCCTGTGCATGGACAATGCGCTTCCGATCTACGTCTTCGCGCTCGCCGAGGGCAACATCCGGCGGGTCGCGCTCGGGGAGCGCGTCGGCACGATCATCTCGACACCGACGACCGGAGCCACCACATGATCGACGACCTCATCAGGGATGCCACGACCAGGATGGACAAGTCCGTCGAGGCGACGCACAACGAGCTGAACACGATCCGCACGGGCCGGGCGTCGGCGGCGCTGCTCGACCGGGTGACGGTCGACTACTACGGCCAGCAGACGCCGCTGAACCAGCTGGCGACGCTGAACGTCCCCGAGCCGCGCCTCCTCACCGTGCAGCCGTTCGATCCAAGCTCGCTCGGGTCGATCGAGCGCGCGATCCAGGAGTCCGATCTCGGGCTCAACCCGTCAAACGACGGAAAGATCATCCGCCTACCGATCCCGCAGCTGACCGAGGAGCGCCGCCTGGAGCTCGTGAAGGTCGCCCGCCAGGTTGCGGAGGAAGGACGGGTGGCCGTGCGGAACGTTCGTCGTGACGTGATCCACCACCTCAAGGAAGAGCAGAGCGTCGGCGCCGACGAGGAGCACCGGGCGGAGGACCGCGTCCAGAAGCTCACGGACGAGCACGTTCAGCGGATCGACGAGCTGCTGAAGCGCAAGGAAGCCGAGATCACGGAAGTCTGAGAGTTCGTTCCGGGATGCTGCTCCTTGCCAGGGTGCGATGGGTGGATGCCAGGCCCGGACGCAGGGCGCGTTCATATCCCCTGGATATGGGCGCAACCGAGGACGACGCCTGGCGCCGCACAGCGCGGCCTGGCGAGTCAGCTTCATTCCGGAACGAGCTCTAGGGACGCGTGGGCCTTCTCGCGCGCCTGCGGCGCCGGCCTGAGATCCCGCGTGAGCCCGCGGAGATCCCGCGGTCCGTCGCGATCATCATGGACGGGAACTCGCGCTGGGCCACCGAGCACGGCCTGATGGTCGCCGAAGGGCATCGCGAAGGCACGCGCGCGCTTCGACGCACGGTGGAGTCGGCGATCGACGTCGGAATCGAGTCGCTGACCGTGTACGCGTTCTCCACGGAGAACTGGCTGCGTCCGCCCTCGGAAGTCGACGCGCTGATGGAGATCTTCGGCGAGACGATCCGGCGTGAGCTGCCCGACCTGGCCGAGCAAGGCGTCCGCACGCGCTTCGTCGGACGCCGCGACCGCGTCTCGCCGGAGCTCCAGGCGCAGATGGCCGACCTCGAGGACGAGACGGCCCACCGCGACCGCCTCAACCTCTGGATCGCGTTCGACTACGGCGGGCGGTCGGAGCTCGCCGAGGCGGCGAAGCGGATCGTCGAGGCGGGTCTCGGTGCCGACGAGATCGACGAGCAGGTGTTCAGCAAGTACCTGTACGCGCCGGAGCTCCCGGACCCAGATCTCTTGATCCGCACCTCGGGCGAGCTCCGGATCTCGAACTTCCTGCTCTGGCAGCTCGCGTACTCGGAGCTCGTCTTCACCGAGCGCCGTTGGCCCGAGTTCGGCCCCGACGATCTCCGCGCCGCGGTGGACGAGTACTCCGAGCGCCAGCGTCGGTTCGGCGGGCGATGACGGGACTCGTCTCGCGGCTGCTCGTGGCAGCCGCGCTCCTGCCGGTCGTCTTCCTCCTGATCTGGGCGGGCGGCTGGTGGATCGTCGGCCTGGCCGTGGTCGCCGCGATGGTCGCACTCCACGAGCTGTACCTGATGACGCGGGAGCTCCGGCCGGTGCTGCTCGCAGGCTACGCGGGGACCCTGGCGACGCTGATCGGGGCGGCGTGGGGGCCGGAGTGGGCGCTCGCCGGGTTCTTCTCGACGCTGCCGCTCGTCTTCCTGTTCAAGGCGGCAGCCGGCGCGATGCCGACCACCGCGTCGATTGCGGTGACCGTTCTCGGCTCGGCCTGGATCGGGCTCGGCCTCGCGCATCTCGTGCTCCTTCGCGAGCTACCCGAGCACGGTGTTTTCGTGATCTTCACTGTCGTCCTGACCGTCTTCGCGTCCGATACGGCGGCGTTTGCGGCCGGCCGGGTGATCGGGAGGCACAAGATGGCGCCGCAGACGTCACCGGGGAAGACCTGGGAGGGCTTCGCGGGCGGAACGATCGTGGCGGTGCTGGTCCCGTTCTTCGCGTTCTACGAGGAGGAGTTCCTGACAGTTCCCGAGTCGCTGGCCCTCGGAGCCGTCATCGCGGTCGCGGGCCCGGTCGGCGACCTCTTCGAATCGGCTCTGAAGCGCGACGCCGGTGTGAAGGACAGCGGCCGCCTCCTGCTCGGCCACGGCGGCGTGCTCGACCGGCTGGATGCGTTCCTGTTCACCGGTGTCGCGGCGTACTACTTGCTGAAAGCGTTCGGCGCGGCATGATGAGTCGATGAAGCGCGTCGCGATTCTCGGGGCCTCTGGCTCGATCGGTCGACAGGCGCGGGACGTGATCGAGCGGCATCCCAACCTCGAGCTCGTCGCCGCCTCCTCGGGCTCACAGCCGCTGGACGACGTCGCGCCGCTGACCCAGGTCGGCGGCGACCCGGTCGCGCTGCTCGAGCAGGCCGAGCCCGATGTCGTCCTCAACGCCGTCGTCGGGTTCGCCGGGGTGCAAGCCACGCTCTGGACGCTGGAGCGCGGGGTCGACCTCGCGCTTGCGAACAAGGAGAGCCTGGTCGCGGCCGGGGAGCTCGCGCTGAGCGCATGGGAGCGGGGTGGAGGCCTCCTCCTGCCCGTGGACAGCGAGCACTCGGCGCTCCACCAGTGCCTCGATGGCCGCCCACCCGAGACGATGGACTCGGTCGTGCTCACTGCTTCGGGCGGGCCGTTTCGCGGCCGCAACCGATCGGACCTGGAGGGCGTAACACCCGACGATGCGCTCGCTCACCCCACCTGGAACATGGGCCCGAAGATCACGATCGACTCCGCGACGCTCGCGAACAAGGGCCTCGAGGTCATCGAAGCGCACTTCCTCTTCGGCCTGCCGTACGAGCGGATCGAGGTCGTGATCCAGCCGACGTCCGTCGTCCACGCACTGATCCGTCTCCGCGACGGCGCGGCGCTGGCGCACGTCGGCTACCCGGACATGCGCGTGCCGATCTCCTACGCGCTCACCTTCCCGGATCGCTCAGCGGTCGACGTCCCACAGCTCGACTTCGCGTCCGGTCTCGTGCTCGAGTTCGAGCCCGTGGACGAGGAGACGTTCCCGATGCTCGGTCTCGCGCGGGCCGCCGGAGAGCGGGGAGGGACGTACCCGTGCGCGTTCAACGCGGCGAACGAGGTCGCGGTCGCCGCCTTCCTCGCGGGTCGGTTGCCGTTCCTCGGCATCGCGGAGGTGACCGAGCGCACGCTCGACGCCGTCGAAGGGTCGGCCGCCGCCGACCTCGAGCAGCTCCAGGCGGCCGATGCCGATGCGCGCCGACTCGCCGAGCAGGCACTGGTGACGGCGTGAACAGCCTGATCGCCATCCTCGGCCTCGCCTTCCTCGTCCTGCTCCACGAGGCCGGCCATTTCTTCACCGCTCGCGCGGTTGGCATGACACCGCGCAAGTTCTACATCGGCTTCCCGCCGGCGATCGCAAAGACGCAGCGCGGCGGGATCGAGTACGGCATCGGCGCGATCCCGCTCGGCGGCTTCGTGAAGATCCCCGGGATGCACCGCCCGGCGCCGTCCGAGGTGGACGCGCACTTCGGCCGCGCGATCCAGGAGGCGCCGCAGCTGATCGGCCCGGCCGAGCGCCTCAAGCGCCTGCTCGCGGAAGGTGACTTCGACGGTGCGGCAGGCGCGCTCAAGGCGCTGGAGCGCACCGCGGCGGACACCGATCTCTCGCCAGCCGCTCGCAAGGGGATGGAGCGGGGGATCACGGAGATCACCGACGAGCTCGGCCTGGACGCCTACTGGCGCCAGCGCACCTGGAAGAAGATCGCAGTCATCGGCGCCGGCCCGGGAGTCAACCTGGTCTTCGCCATGCTGATGTTCGCCCTCCTGCTGGTTCTCGGCCCCGGCCGCGCCACGACGACGGTCGACGAGGTCGAGCGCGAGATCAGGCCGGGCCAGCAAACGCCGGCCGCGCAGATCGGCCTGCGGCCCGGCGACCGCGTCGTCGCCATCAACGGGACTCCGGTCGACGCCGCGAAGATGTTCGAGCTCATCGTCGAGTCCGAGGGCAAGCCGATCCGGGTTGCCGTCGAGCGCGGCGGCCGCACGGTCGTCCTCGGCCCGGTGCGGCCGTTCGAGGACACCGACGGCGCGTACCGCATCGGCTTCCGGCCCGCATTCGAGGATCTTCCCGTCCTGACGGCGGTGGGAGAGTCGTTCCGGCTCACCTGGCTGATCACGAAGGAGATCGGCGGCACGCTCAGCCGCCTGGTCCGCGGCTCCGGTCGTGAGGAGATCTCGAGCCCGATCGGGATCGTCCGCGGCTCGTCCGACGCCCTCGACCGCGGGTGGGAGACCTACCTCTGGGTGCTGGGGCTCATCAGCCTGTCGCTGGCACTCCTCAACCTGCTCCCGCTGCTGCCCTTGGACGGCGGTCACATCGCGTTCTCGATCATCGAAGGCGTCCGCGGACGCTCGGTCGGCAGGGAGGTCTACGAGCGAGTCTCGGTGGTCGGGATCGCCGTCGTGCTGATGCTCTTCTTCATCGGGCTCTCGAACGACATCGGGGGCCGTAGCGGGGGATAGGCACGGCTAGACTCGGATCGTGGGATCCGAGCGCAGCGTCAAGGTAGGCAACGTCCAGATCGGCGGCGGCGCGCCGGTGGTCGTCCAGTCGATGACCCTGACGCCGACCCGGGACGTCGCGGCGACGACCGCGCAGATCGCCGCGCTCGCATCCGCCGGGTGCGAGGTCGTCCGCTGTGCAGTGCCCAAGATCGAGGACGCCGAAGCGTTGAGAAAGATCGTCCGGCTCTCGCCGCTCCCGGTGATCGCGGACATCCACTTCAACGCGAGCCTGGCACTTCGCGCAATCGACGCCGGCGTCGCGGCGGTACGGATCAACCCGGGGAACATCGGCGGCCCCGAGAAGGTCGCAGAGGTCGTGGTGGCCGCCAAGCGGGCCGGGATCCCGATGCGGATCGGAGCCAACTCCGGCTCGTTGCCGAAGCATCTCTTCGAGCTGGCGCAGGAGGATCAGGCCGAGGCACTCGTGGCGGCCGCGGTCGAGGAGGTCGAGCTGCTCGAGAAGCTGGAGTACCGCGACTTCAAGATCTCCGTGAAAGCGACGCACGTCCCGACGATGATCCGGGCCTACCGCATGCTCGCCGCACGGGTGCCGTATCCGCTGCACCTGGGGGTCACGGAGGCCGGCACGCCGTTCACCGGCTCGATCAAGAGCGCGGTCGGGATCGGCTCGCTGCTCGCCGACGGAATCGGCGACACGATTCGGGTCTCGCTGACGGCCGACCCGGTCAAGGAGGTCGAGACGGCCTGGGAGATCCTCAAGGCGCTGAACCTGCGCGAGCGGGGCCCCGTGATGATCGCCTGCCCGTCCTGCGGGCGCGACAACGTCGGAGTCGAGAACCTCGCCGTCGTCGTGGAGGAGCGCCTCCGCGAGTATCCGCAGCCCTTCGAGGTCGCCGTCATGGGCTGCGCGGTGAACGGGCCCGGGGAGGCGGGCGATGCCGACTTCGGGATCGCCGGCGGGCGCGACGTCGGGTTCATCTACGCCCACGGGCGGGTGCTGAAGAAGGTTTCGTCGGACATCCTCGTCGACGAGCTCTTCCACGAGATCGACGGCTGGATCGAGTCCGGCATGCCCCGCCCGAAGCGGTTGAAGATGGCCAAGCCGGCCGCGCTGGCCATGGCCGAAGCGTCCCTGGTCCCGCTCGACTAGATCGCGTGATCGCCCGCGCCTCACAGCTCCACCTGCCGACGCTGCGCGACGACCCTGCTGAGGCGGAGGCCGTCAACCACAAGCTGCTGGTGCGGGGCGGGTTCATCCGCCAGCTGAGCGCCGGCCTCTGGACGTTCCTGCCGCTCGGCTGGCGCGTCCATCAGCGGGTCGTGCAGATCATCCGGGAGGAGATGGACGCGATCGGCTCGCAGGAGCTGCTCGGCCCGGTGCTAACACCTGCGGAGCTATGGCAGAAGAGCGGCCGGTACAAGATCCCGGAGGTCTTCAAGCTCGAGGACAGGACCGGGCGGCCTTTCATCCTGGCGCTCAGCCATGAGGAGACAGTCACGCAGCACGCGCTCGAGCTCCAGTCCTACAGGCAGCTCCCGCAGCTCTGGTACCACTTCCAGACGAAGGAGCGGGACGAGCCCAGGCCGCGCGGCGGACTGATCCGGATGCGGGAGTTCATCATGAAGGACTCGTACTCGTTCGACCGGGACGAGGCGGGGCTGGACGAGAGCTTCGAGAAGAACCGCGTCGCCTACCACCGGATCTTCGAGCGTTGCGGGATCGAGGCGCATGCCGTCGAGGCGGAGTCGGGGATGATGGGCGGCAGCGAGAGCGTCGACTTCCTCGCCCCGGCCGGCTCGGGTCAGAACACGCTCGTCCAGTGCGAGAACGGCGACTACTCGGCCGACATCGACATCGCGCGAGCCGTGCCGCGGGCGCCGGAGTTCCCAGAGCGGCTCGATGCGCCGGAGAAGATCGACACACCCGGCGTCACGACGATCGAGGGTCTCGCGGAGCTCCTCGGGATCGATGCGGCCGCCACGTCCAAGGCAATGCCGGTCGTGAAGGCGGACGGCACGCTCGTCCTGGCCCTGATCCGGGGGGATGACCGGCTCAGCGAGTCGAAGCTCTTGAGCCTCTTCTCGAGCGACTTCCGTCCCGCCGACGACGAGGAGATCCGCGCGGCCTTCGGCGCCGGCGGCGGCTCGCTCGGGCCGGTCGGCGTCAGTGTCGAGGTGATCGCCGACGAGACGCTTCGCGAAGGGCAGTTCGTGGCCGGCGCGAACCGGGACGGCGCCCACCTGCGCGGCGTCGAGTCCGGGCGCGACTACGAGCCGCAGTTTGCGGACATCCGCGAGCCGAAGGACGGCGACGCGTGTCCGAACTGCGGCGGCCGGCTGTCGTTCACCCCGGCGATCGAGGTCGGTCACATCTTCAAGCTCGGCACGTTCTACTCGGAGCCGTTCGGCGCCATGTACCTCGACGAGTCGGGCCAGGAGCGCCCGATCGTGATGGGGAGCTACGGAATCGGGCCGGCTCGGATCATGTCCTCGGCTGTGGAGCAGCACGCCGACGAGCACGGGATCGCCTGGCCGCCGAGCATTGCCCCGTACGACGTCCACGTCCTCGTGCTGGGCGGCGTCGAGACCCACGCCGAGGAGGTCGCTGCCGCGCTCGACGGGGCGGGCAAGAGCGTCCTGCTCGACGACCGCGATCAGCGCCCCGGCGAGAAGTTCGCGGATGCGGACCTGATCGGTATCCCGACACGCATCACGGTCGGCAAGAAGACGCTCGAGGACGGCGCCGTGGACGTTCGCGACCGGGCGACGGGGGAGGAGCGAAGGGTCCCCGTCGCCGAAGTTGGAAACTAGGTAGTAATACGACCTTGGCCCGCCGCCGGAGATTCAGCACTGAGCCGTTCGGACCGACGCTCGAGCGGCTGATGCAGGAGAAGGGCGTCACGTACCGTGCGCTCGCCGACCAGACGAACCTGTCTGCCGGCTATCTCAACCACCTCGTGCACGGCAACCGGCCGGTTCCGTCGGACGAGATCGTCCTGAGGCTCTCGAAGGCCCTCGGCGTCGAGCCCGAGCACTTCCGCGAGTACCGCCTCCGGCTGATCACCCACAGGCTCGAGCAGATGCCCGAGCTGATCGACCGGCTCTACCGGCGCCTGGAACGCTGACGCTCGCTCGGCGGCGGAGGGCCGAGCTCGTCCTCGGATGCCTCACGCCGGCGCCTCGCGAGTCCCTTGACCTCGTCGAGAAATCGCTTCGTGTGCGCTTCGAGCTCGTCACTCACGAACTCACCGGGCGGCTTCTTCACGCCTGGTTTCCGATGTTTGTGGGGTTTCGGGGTGTCTTCGGAGTTTTCCACAGGGGTGTGGATATCGTCGGTGCTGGCAACGTGCGTCTCAGAGCCGTCTCCAAGTAGTCCGCAGAGAGAGGCTGTGGACAACGCGTCTGGAATTCCTCTGCCCGAATTCAAGACGTACAGAGGCACTCTGCTTGCCCGGACCTCCCCGAATCGTGCGCAGTTTCCGCAAAGTTCCTCCGCGGGAGAGGGGCTGCGTGAGCGGGGCTAGCTCTGACCTCGGCCGCGGAGCCGAGCGCGGAGCTTCGCGCGGTGAGCGTGACCCTTAACCGCGTTTCGGATTCAGGTGGTGCTTGTTATCGTGGTCGGCGTTCCGGGGCGTGGCGCAGCCTGGTTAGCGCGCTAGTCTGGGGGACTAGAGGTCCCGAGTTCAAATCTCGGCGCCCCGATTGAAAAGCCGCCGCAGAAGGCGGCTTTTCGTTTGACCTCACGCAACGCCCCGACAGGAGGGTGGCCACATCTGGTCAGTCAACGAAGGCGCCAGGCCGCCGCCTAACCGAGCTCCTCGATGAGGTCGGCGATCGAGTCGACGATCCGCGAGGGCCGGTAGGGAAAGCGCTCGGCTTCTGCGCGGGAGGTGATTCCCGTCAGCACGAGGACGGTGTGCATGCCCGCCTCGAGGCCGGAGACGATATCGGTGTCCATGCGGTCGCCCACCATCGCCGACGTCTCGGAGTGCGCGTCGATCGCGTTCAGCGCAGAGCGCATCATCAGCGGATTCGGCTTGCCGACGAAGTAGGGCTCGACCCCGGAGGCTCGGCTGATCAGCGCCGCGACCGCCCCGGTCGCCGGCAGCGGGCCGTCCGGCGTCGGGCCGACGGGGTCGGGATTGGTGGCGATGAAGCGCGCGCCCGCGGCGACGAGGCGAATCGCCCGCGAGATGCGCTCGAAGCTGTAGACCCTCGTCTCGCCCAGGACGACGTAGTCGGGCTCACGGTCGGTCAGCGTGTAGCCGGCCGCGTGCAGCGCAGTCGTGAGGCCCGCCTCGCCGACGACGAAGGCCGACCCGGCCGGCCGCTGGCTCTCGAGGAAGTCCGCCGTCGCCATCGCGGAGGTCCAGATCCGCTCCGGAGGCACCACGAGTCCGACCGCCGCCAGCCGCGCGGCGAGGTCCCGCTGCGTGTAGATCGAGTTGTTCGTCAGGACGAGAAACGGCAGCTCCCGCTCCCGCAGGAGCTCGATGACCCGGTCGGCGCCGGGCACCAGCGTCTGCTCGCGGACGAGCACGCCGTCCATGTCCATGAGCCACGACCGGATCTGGTTTTGCTTCACGGAACCACCTCAGCAGAGCAGATCGTCGCAATTTGGGCCGCCGCTCTGCGGATCAACCGGCCACAGCGTTCTGCGCGCCGGCGCGCTCCTGACGGCGATCGCGCGACCGAAGGCCTAGTGGTTGCACTTGATCCTTTTGGAGCATGGACTCGAGACACGCGCCGCCCTACACTCGGCATCCGTGCCGCGCCACACAGGGCGGGGTCCGGCCATCGTGAATCCGAGGTAGGGGTACCAAGTGAAGCGGTTTCGGCTCTTCGCCGCCGTTGGCGGCGTCTTCGTTCTAGGCGTGCTCGCAACAGTTCCGGGAACCGCGTTCGCGGCGTCGCCGCCAAACGACAATCGGGCGAACGCTCGCCCGCTCGGGTCGCTGCCTGCAACGGTGACCGGGACCACGGCCGAGGCGAGCCGGGAGGCTCGAGACCCGTACGCATGCCGGTCCTACGGCGAGAGCGTGTGGTACCGGCTCGAATCACCGACCCAACGCGCGGTGTCGGTGATCCTCGACGCGAAGGACGACCTCGACGCCGTCGTTGCGGTCTATCGCCAGCAGCGCTCGCAGGTGCCGATGGTCACTTGTCGCGAAACCGATCGCCGAGGAAAGGCCGGTCTTGCGTTCCGGGCAGAGAAGGACGCTACGTATTTCATCCTCGTCGCGCAGCAACCCCAGTCGGGACCTGGGAGTTTCCAGCTCGAGGTGTTTGCGCCGGAGACACCGGCAAGGCCACCGGGCGCGCGCCTTCCAGACGATGGCGTTCGTTCCACAGTTGATCCTCTCCGCGACGCCGATGACGCCTGGTCCGTAGTCATTCCTGCCGGTCAGACGTTTCGGATCAACCTCGTACCGGGAGGCGGAAAGTGCATCTCGCTCTCTGTCTACCGCCCCCGTACGACCGCGTTCTCGGACAGCAGCCCCATCCGCCGGCTTGAGTGTGGGGGATACGCCGTGTTCACCCCGGGCCCTGACGGTGGCGGGAGATACATCCTGCTCGTTCGCACGACTGGCCAGGGTGGAGGCCCTCAGCGATATCGCCTCCAGGCGACCAAGGCCGGAAGCGACGACACCTCTCCGGGGCTGGCGCTGCGCGACGGCCAGACGCACCGAGGAGGGCTGCTCGCTGGAGCAATCGACGTCCTCGATCTTCACCGATTCACTGTGGCGCGACGCAGCGACGTCACCCTCGCAATGCACGCAGGCTCGCGGGCTCGCTTCGACCTGACTGTGCTCCGGGACAACGGCAGCCGCGCAGCGTGCGAATGCGGTGACACCGGCGCACTGAGATCTCGACTGCGCCTGAGCCCGGGGCGCTACTTCGCTGTGGTTCGAGCTCGGGATTACACGGGCGGGCACTACAGCCTCTCGCTTCTCGTGCGCGAGATCACGTCTACCGCGCTGACGATCTCCGGGTCTCGAACCGCTAAAGCGGGAGCGGGTCGGTCGGTCCGGCTCGAGGCGCGGACCACGCCGGCGCCGGGCGGGGGTGTCGTGAGGATCCAGATCAACCGCTTCGATCCCTTGGAGGGATGGCAGTTCTCGCGGCTCATCCACGTGCGGGTCGGCCCAGGCGGAGTCGCCGCAGTCCACTGGACACCGCCGAGCGTGGGCCGATGGGAGGTACGCGCGGCCTACCGTGGCACCCGAAGGTCGAGCCAGAGTCGAAGCAACGTGGCCAAGCTCTTCGTCGGCTAAGAAGTCCAGATGAGGCGCCGCACACCGACTACCTGAAACGAGGAGCGCCGGCGGGCCGGCGCTCCTCGGACTTCCGTGGGCGTCTTCGGTCAGCGAACGACGCGGACGTGCGCGCTCGTCGCGCCGAGGTAGCCCGGCGTCTGCGGCACGGCGATGCGGACGCGATTGACGCCGCTCGGAAGCCGCGCCGAGAACCTCGCGCTGAGGTTCCGATTGCGGAGCTGGACGCGCTTCACCTTCGCCCAGCGGCCGTTTCGCAGCTGCCGCTGGAAGGTCACGACACGCGAGACGTGCTCGGGCTGCGCCATCACCGTCACGCGGAACTGGCCGCGCCGGGCGTTGAGCACGCGCAGGCCGACCTTCGGCCGGACGAACGCATACGGCTCCTGGACGCTCGGACGGCCGTTCACGCGCGCCGTGTAACCGGTGCGGATCGTCGGGCGGTGCGTGAAGCTGAAGTCACCACCGGCGTCGGTGCGAAGCGTGACGACCCTGGTCGTCCCGCGGTACGGCGTGACGGTGAGCTCCACCGGCTGGTTCGGCTGCCCGCTCGTCACCTCGCCTTCGACGCGCACGAGCTCCGCGTATTGGACGGTGGTCGTACTCCCCTCTGGTCCCCCGTCGCCGCGGGAGATCGTGAGGTTGACGTTCGGCGCCTGGGCGACTGCCGGCGCCGCAGCTGCAAGCCCCAGGGCTGCAACTGCACCGAGTGCGAACTTCTTCATGCTGGGATCCTCCACCTTTCGCGATCAAATCGGACTCCGATAGATGTGCCCGTCCGACCAGCGCCTTATGCGTCGAAATCGGGTCTTTTCCAAACCTTTACGAGTACGTTCGATCGCATTTCTTCTCGCAGGAGAGCGTCAGCGAAGAACGTCGGCGCCGCACCCGAGGACGAGAGCGTCCAGAACGTCCGCTGGGTCGACCCAGCGCAGCGAGGGATGGTCGAGATCGACGGCGGTGTCCGGCCAGGCCTCGAGGCCGAGTGAAGCCGCGCCCTCGTCGGCGCCGAAGCAGAGCAGCGTTCCGGCGTCGTAGACCTCTCGGCTGAGCGTTTGCCGGCGAGCGGTGGTCTCCAGCTCGCGCAGCTCCGCGAGCGGGTCGATCCGGATGTTGGAGTCGGAGCCGATGCAGATCCCGATTCCCCGTTCGCGCAGGCGCACGACCGGCGCGAACCCGTCGCCGAGGTTCGCCTCGGTCGTCGGGCAGAGGCAGACCCGCGCACTCGCTTCGGCGAGGAGGTCGAGCTCGCGGTCGTCGGCGTGGGTCGCATGGACCACAGTCGTCCGCGGCCCGAGGCAGCCCGTTGTCGCCAGGAGCTCGATCGGACGGACACCGTGCTCCTCGAGGCACTCCTCGATCTCGCGCGGCTGCTCGTCGGCGTGGACGTGCAGCGGCAGGCGCTCTCGCTCGGCGTAGGCGCCGATCTCCTCGAGCCAGTCGGCCGGGCAGGCGCGGACGGAGTGGGGGGCACAGCCGACGCGGACGCCTGCCTCCCGCAGCTCCTCGAGCTGGCGGAAGTACTCCGCCGTTGATCCTTGCCGGAACCGCTCGATCCCTCCCCGCGCATAGGCGCTGAGCAAGAGGACGAGCTCGATCTCGGCCTCGCGGGCAGCCTCGACGACTGCGTGGGCCTCCGGCAGGCCGAGGTAGTGGAACTCGCCCACGGCCGTGTAGCCCGCCGCGCGGAGCTCGCGGTAGGTCTCGGCGTACTCGCGGCGGACAGTCTCCGGCGTGTGGCGCTCGGCCTCGGCGATCATGGCCTCGCGCCACGCCCAGAAGTCGCCGCCCGTCCTGCGCCCGCGCAGTGCCCGCTGAAACGCGTGGCAATGAGCGTTGACGAAACCCGGAACGGACAGGGTGCGCGACTCATCCACGGGGGACGCATCGTCACACTTCCGACACGGTCTCGTGTCCCACGCGTGCGCCGCCGCTCGTTACGCTCGAAGTGGGGAGGAGGCTGGAGGCCCCAGCGTCCCAGCGGGGGAAGTTGCCGCGTGCCAACTATCCTTGCTCGGGATGGCGGAACGAGTCGTCCCGCTGCGCCTTGCGCAGATCCCGAACGCGCTCACGATCGCGCGCTTCGCCGCGATCCCGGTGTTCATCGTCCTGCTGGTGAACGCCGACGGAGGTCACAGCTGGCCTGCCGCGATCCTCTTCGCGGCCGCCGCGGTCACCGACCAGATCGACGGTTGGCTCGCCCGTCGCTGGCACGTGGAGTCGCGGTTCGGCACCGTGGCAGACCCGCTGGCCGACAGGCTGATGATCGACACGGCGGTGATCGGGCTCTTCCTGCACGGCCGCGTGCCGTGGCCGGCGCTCGTTCTGATCCTGGCTCGGGACGCCGTGTTGATCGGTGGGTACAAGCTGATCGTGCCGCGGGGTTACGAGCTCTCAGTCAGCTTTCTCGGGAAGGTGGCGACCTGGATCCTCTATGCGTCGCTCGCACTCATGCTGGCGACCGAGGAGGGCACAGACTTCCCGTACGTGCTCTTCTGGATCGGCCTCGCGCTCTCTCTCTTCGCCGGCGCCGCCTACATCGTCGGCGCGCTGAGGAGCCGGACATGAAGGCCGTCGTCATGGCCGGCGGCGAGGGCACGCGCCTTCGCCCGCTTACCTCCAATCAGCCGAAGCCGATGGTGCCGATCGTCGGAAAGCCCTGCATGGAGCACATCGTGGAGCTCCTCAAGGTCCACGGTTTCGAGGACATCATCGTCACGGTCGCCTTCCTGCCGCAGGCGATCCGGAGCTACTTCGGTAACGGGGAGAGCATTGGGGCGAACATCGAGTACTCGGTCGAGGAGTCGCCGGCCGGCACTGCGGGGTCGGTGCGGCTGGCGAGAGACCATCTCGACGACACGTTCATCGTCATCTCCGGCGATGCCCTCTGCGACTTCGACCTGACCAAGCTCGTCGAGTTCCACAAGGAAAAGGGCTCGGCGGCCACGCTCGCGCTGAAGTCCGTCGAGAACCCGCTCGAGTTCGGCATCGTCGTCACGGACAGCGACGGGCGCGTCGAGCGCTTCCTCGAGAAGCCTTCGTGGAGCCAGGTGTTCTCCGACACGATCAACACGGGCGTCTACGTGATCGAGCCGGAAGTGCTCAACCACGTCCCCACCGACCGGCCGTACGACTTCTCCAAGGAGCTCTTCCCGTTGCTCCTGGAGATGGGCCGGCCCGTCTACGGCCATGTCGTCGAAGGCTACTGGCAGGACGTCGGCGACCTCGACCAGTACCGCCAGGCGAACTTCGACGCCCTTGACGGGCGTGTCGGCCTGAACATCCCGGGCGTCCGGCTCCGCGGCAACGTCTGGCTCGGGGAGGGTGTCGAGATCGACGACATCGACCGGATCGAGGCCCCGGCGTACCTCGGCAACTACTGCCGGATCGGGGCGGACGCCACCGTCGGGCCCTACTCGGTGCTCTCCTCGAGCGTCACCCTGCGCGACCGGGCGCGGACAGTGGCGTCCGTCATCGACGCCTCGACCCATATCGGCCGCAGCGCGCTCATCGAGAACGCGATCGTCGGCCGGAACTGCGACATCCGCTCGCACGTGCGCATCCACGAGGGCGTCGCGATCGGAGATGAGGTCACGATCGGCGCCGAGAGCGTGATCATGCCCGGCGTCCGGATCTTCCCCTTCAAGGAGGTGGAGTCGGGCTCGCAGGTCCACGAGAACCTCATCTTCGAGGCGCGCTCCACGCCGCAGCTGTTCGGCCAGGGCGCGGTCATGGGCCTGGTCAACGTCGATCTCACACCGGACACGGCGCTCAAGATCGCAGCCGCGTTGGGCACGGCGCTCAAGCGCGGCGCCCGTGTCGTAGCGAGCCGCGAGTCGGCGCCGGCCTGCCGGATGATCAAGCGCGCGATGATCTCCGGCCTCAACTCGACCGGAGTGAACGTCGCCGACCTGCGAGTCCTCCCGGCGGCGGTCTCACGGCACCTCCTCAAGAGCCACGGGTACGAGGCCGGGTTCCACGTGGGACTCAGCAGCACCGATGTGGAGGTCCTGAGGATCCAGTTCTTCGAGCATCCCGGCATCGAGGCGTCGAGCTCCTTCCAGAAGGAGATCGAGAAGCACTTCAGCCGGCACGAGCTCCGGCGTGTCGCCGTCGCAGACGTGGGTGAGATCAGCTACCCGGCGAGAGCGCGCGAGGGGTACGCCGACGACCTCCTCGCCAATTTGGATCGCGAAGCGATCCGCAAGCGCGGCTTCCGGATCGTCGTCGACTACGGCTACTCGGCCGCGTCCTTCGTCCTGCCGCTGGTGCTCGGCCCCCTGGGCGTCGAGGCAGTTGCCGCGCATGCGTTCACACCCGACCTTCCGCCGGGGGAGGCGGCGACGCTGCGGGGCCTCGTCGGCCAGACAAAACGTCTGGTAGGGGCGGTGGGTGCGGACCTCGGAGTCGTCTTCGACCGTGCCGCGGAGCGCCTCTACCTCGTCGACGACCAGGCGCGGGAAATTCCTGTCGAGCAGGCGCTGCTGCTGTATCTCCGCCTGATCGGGAGCAACGGACGTGTCGGCAAGCTCGCGTTCCCGGTGACCGTCACGAGTCAGGTCGAACGGCTCGTCGAAGGGAGCAGCCTGGAAGTGGTCCGAACTCCGGCCTCGCTCGCCGAGCTCACGAAGGCGGCGGCAGAGGATGGCGTCATCTTCGCCGGCGCCGTGGGGGGCGGCTACGTCTTTCCGGAGTTCCTGCCCGCGTACGACGCGATCGCCAGCCTCTGCAAGCTCCTCGAGCTTCTCGCCCCGGTCGACCGCAAGCTCTCGGACCTGGTCGCCGAGCTGCCGGTCTCTCACGTCGTGCACAGGCAGGTGCCGTGCCCGTGGGCGCAGAAGGGACTGGTCATGCGCGTCCTGACCGAGCGGCTGAAGGATCGGGACGTCGACCTTCGGGACGGGATCAAGATCTTCGACGAGCGCGGCTGGGCGCAGGTGCTTCCCGACCCGGACGAGCCGCTCGTCCACGTCTACGCCGAGGGCGAAAGCGAGGACGCGTCGGCGGAGCTGGAGCAGGAGTTGCGCACGCTCGTAGAAGATGTGCTTCAGAACGGCAGCGATACCGGCGCTTGATCGCAAACGCTCACGTTGAGGTTGACCCTTAGCCGCTCGACTGATTAACTGACCCTCGACCGAAAGGCGCTGCATGGAACCGTTGCCCGATCTCGCATCCCTCTCCGACAAGGAGCTGAAGTCGTTCATCGACGATCTCCAGCGCGAGGAGCAGGAGGTTTCGTACCGGCGACGGCTCCTGCACGGGAAGATCGACATCCTTCGCGCCGAGCTCGTCTCGCGGCTGCAGCAGCAGGAAGGAGCGGGGCAGGGGCCGCTCAGCGAAGTCGACGTCGACAAGCTTGCTGCGATCCTGGCGGGCAAGGCCGCGCCGCCCGAGGCCTAGTGCCCCACCCAGCACTCCACGCCGGATTCTGGCAGCAGCACTGGAAGGAGCACTAGTGCCGCACGTGTACTGCCCCGAGTGCGGGTTCCAGAACCCGGAGGCCGCGAACTTCTGCTCCAGATGCGGCGCGGCGCTCGTGCGCGACCAGTCCGGGGCGGACACGACCGTCGCATTCACCCCTGACGAGCTGGACGACCAGTCGCCGCTCGAGGATCTCGGAATGGAGGGGCCGGCGCTGGTGGTTCGCTCAGGCGGCGGCCGCGCCGGCGAGCATTTCGTCCCGAAAGGGGATCGCACGACGATCGGCCGCTCGCCCGACTGCGACATCTTCCTCGACGACGTCACGGTTTCCCGCAAGCACGCCGTACTGGTGCGGGGCGAGGGCTCGTTCGCGATCGAGGATCAGGGAAGCCTCAACGGCACGTTCGTGAACAAGCGGCGCATCGATTCCTCACCGCTTGCCGACGGCGACGAGGTCCAGGTCGGCAAGTATCGGCTGACCTTCCTGGAGCAGTGAGCGCGACCGCTGTCAGCCAGGAGCGGCCGCTCACCATCGGCGCGGTCTGCCGGCTCTTGCGCGAGGAGTTTCCCGACATCTCGATCTCGAAGATCCGCTACCTCGAGGAGCAGGGGCTGCTCGCTCCGCGGCGAACCCCCGGCCGCTACCGGCTCTTCGGGGAGGACGACGTCGACCGCCTCAGGACGATCCTGCGTCTCCAGCGCGACGAGTTTCTCCCACTGCGCGTGATTCGGCAGGAGCTCGCGTCGACGAGCCGCCGAAGGCGTACAAGCCCCGGCAGCGCCGAGGACGAGGAGGTCGAGCTCTCGGAGTTGTGCGAGCGCGCCGCCGTGACTCCGGCGCTGGCTCGCCAGCTCGAGGAGTACGGGCTGATCGAGGCTCGAATCGACGGCGGTGAACGGCTCTACCGGCAGAGCGAGGTCGACATCGCGGCGGCGTGCGGAAAGCTCGCGCGGTTCGGGATCGACGCGCGCCATCTCAGGTCGTTCCGGTCTGCATCCGACCGCGAGGTCGGGCTCCTCGCGACGATCGTTGCCCCAGCGCTTCGCGCCAGGAACCCCGAACGACGCCAGAGCGGGCTGGACGATCTCCAGGTTCTCGCCGAAGTCGCCCAGGAGTTGTCCCAGCTCCTCTTCTGGCGGGCACTGCGTAGGGTTGGCGCCTCGTGATCGACCTCAAGACCCGTGTCCGCGAAGTGCCGGACTGGCCGGAGCCCGGTGTCGGGTTCAAGGACGTGAGCCCGTTGCTGCGGGACCCGGAGGCGCTCGCGCAGACCGTCGCGTCGCTGGCCGACTGGACGCGCGAGCGGAACCCTGACGTCGTCCTGGGCGCGGAGGCGCGGGGGTTCATCCTCGGCGCCGCGATCGCCAAGGAGGTGCCCTGCGGCTTCGTCCCTGCACGGAGGCCCGGAAAGCTCCCGCCGGAGACCGTGAGCACCACGTACGCGCTCGAGTACGGCCAGAACGCCCTGGAAGTCAACGCCGACGCGATCAGCGACGGGGCGCGCGTGGTGATCCACGACGACGTGCTGGCCACCGGGGGCACCGTCGAGGCGATCGGGGGGCTGGTCGAGCAGCTGGGCGGGGAGGTCGTCGGCGTCAACTTCGTCATCGAGCTGACGTTCCTCGGCGGCCGCGAGCGGCTCTCGAAGTATCCGCTGCACTCCCTGATCTCGTACTGACCAGGCGGTTTCGGCAGGCTCGAGGCTCCCTCCCGCCAGGGATTGCTCGTCGGCGCGGCGCCGACGATAGAGAGAGTGCCGTGAATTTGCTGCCACCCGACGAGGGGAAAGCCGTCAGACGCCTGCTCCGCCACTGCTCGGATCCGGCCCTACTCGCCCAGGCGCGGCCGCCTGCCCAGGAGCGGCTCGAGCTCGCGCTCGGCCGCGAGCTGGCGCGCCGCCTAGTGGGCGCGCTGTCGGGCGATCACCGGTTGCCGGCCCGCGCCTTCGGCGACTGAGGCGGCTTCCGGACCTCGTCACCGCCGAAGAGGCGGACGACGAGGAAGATCACGCAGGCGGCGAGCAGGCTCATGATGAAGGCCGTGGCGCCTTCGACGCCGACCGCCAGCATCCCGAGCCAAAGGTAGAGACCGAGCCCGAAGGCCCACAGGAACGACGTGACGCCGCGGTCGATGCTCGGCTGGCGGAGATGCATGCGCGGCGATTCTAGAGGGCGGCGGCGCGGGGGAGGTCGTTTCGGTCCACAAAAAGGAACTGGCGCCTAGGAACCCGAGGGCACCTCTGCGCCAGTTCGTTCGCCGAGCCGGTCTCGCTTTCGTCCACCGATCCTGGTGACTTTCGCCTTCCGGCTACGGCCCTCAGGATCTGCTTCGTCCTACTCGCGTCCCGTGCTCGACGCAACGAGGACAATAGGGCCCATCGGGACGGGTTGCAAGAGGTCGCAAGGAACAACTTCTCGCAATTTGCAGAGTTTTCTTTTTTCCACATTGCCTCAGCCTGTGGGCCATCGTGCTCTACCACCGGCCGGGACCAAAAAAACGATCTGGCGCCTAGGAACCCGAAGGCCCCTCTGCGCCAGATCATTCGCCGAGCCGGTTTCGCTTTCGTCCACCGATCCTGGTGACTTTCGCCTTCCGGCTACGGCCCTCAGGATCTGCTTCGCCCTACTTGCGCTCCGTGCTCGACGCAGGGGAGAGACTAGGGCGGGAGTGCGTGGTCTGCAAGACCCCACGCGGCGCAATTTCACGCTATTTGCAAACGATTCAGTTTTCCACATTTCCACAGCACGATCACCATTCTGTGGATAACCCTGGACAAGCCCCGGAGACTGCATCGAGCTCGGTCGCCGGCCCGACGGGGAGGCGGGAGCGCCGCCGGCGCCAGCTGCTCCAACTTGACATAACACCTGTTCTCGTGCGTCCGGCTTCCAGGGCGGCTCTGCGGGATTCGGTATAGACTCGCGCCGCCCACCACGGGAATCGCCCGACCGGATAGTTTTGCGCCGCCGGCAATTGGAGAGAGAGAACTAGCGGGATGACGACGGCCGAGATCGAATCTGTCCTCGGTAGCGAGGACTTGCGCAATCTGCTCGAAGTAGCGGAGCAGTCGGGCGCTGTCAGACACGCCGAACTGGCCGAGGTCCTCGAGCCACTCGATCTGGACGAGCTCGAGCGCGAGGCGCTGCAGCGGGAGCTGGAGCAGCGCGGCATCGATGTCGTCGAGGACGCGCCCCAGCCCGACAAGGCCCCCGAAAAGGCGCCCGAGGTGTCACAGGTCGTGTACGAGACGACGACCGACGCGCTCCAGCTGTTCCTGCGTGAGGCCGGCCGGCACCCGCTCCTCACCGCCGCGCAGGAGGTCGAGCTCGCCAAGCGGATCGAGCGAGGCGACATGCAGGCAAAGCAGCGGATGATCCAGTCGAACCTCCGCCTCGTCGTCTCGATCGCGAAGAACTACCGGAACCAGGGCCTCCCGTTCCTCGACCTGATCCAGGAAGGGACACTGGGCCTGATCCGCGCCGTCGAGAAGTTCGACTGGCGCCGGGGCTTCAAGTTCTCGACGTACGCCACCTGGTGGATCAGGCAGGCGGTGGCCAGGGCGCTTGCGGACAAGGCTCGCACGATCCGGATGCCGGTCCATATCGTCGAGCGGCTCCAGAAGCTCAACAAGGCCGAGCGGATCCTCTGGACACAACTCGGCCGGGAGCCGACGCTCGAGGAGATCGCCGAGGAGGCGAGCCTCCCCATCGAGCAGGCGCGGGAAGTCAAGGCGGCCGCCCATGCGTCTACGAGCCTCGACCAGCCGGTCGGCGAGACCGAGGACGCCGTCTTCGGCGATTTCGTCGCCTGCGGCGGACCTCAGCCGGACGAGGAAGTCGAGGTCTCGCTCAGGAGCCAGGCTCTCGCCCGCGCTCTGGCGGCCCTCACCGACCGCGAGCGCGCCGTGCTCATCCTGCGCTATGGCCTCGACAACACCGAGCCGCGGACACTCGAGGAGATCGGCCGCACTCTGGATCTCACGCGCGAGCGCGTCAGGCAGATCGAGGGGCACGCCCTCAAGCGCCTGAGCCGGCTGCACGGGATCGAAAGCGTCGCCTAGCGCCTGGCGAATCAGGCTTCGAGATAGAGCTGCAGGCCCGGCGCGACCGAGCGGAGGTCGTGCAGGGCGCGCGATTCGAGCTGGCGAACGCGCTCGCGGGTGACCCCGAGGTCGGTGCCGACCTCTTCGAGTGTCTTCGGCGTGTGCCCTTCGAGGCCGAAGCGCATCGCCAGGACGCGGCGCAGCCGGGGGTTCAGGCGGAGCATCGCCTGGGCCAGCTCGACCGAGCGGAACTGCTTCGCAGCCTCGTCGTCGGGCCGGTCGGAGTGCGTGTCCTCGATCAGGTCGCCATAGAGGCTCTCACCGTCACCGACGGGCGTCTCGAGGCTGACGGGATCCTCGACGAGCTCGAAGAGCTGCCGGACGCGCTCCTCCGTGAAGCCGCTCTCCTTGGCGATCTCCTCGATCGTCGGGTCGTGGTTGAGCTTCTGCGTGAGGACGCGCCGGGCGCGCAGGACCTTCCGTGCCTGCTCGGCGACGTGGACGGGCAGGCGGATCGTCCGCCCCTGGTCGGCGAGCGCCCTCGAGACGGCCTGGCGAATCCACCACGTCGCGTACGTCGACAGCTTGAAGCCGAGCTTCCAGTCGAACTTCTCCACCGCCCGGATGAGCCCGAGGTTTCCCTCCTGGATCAGGTCGAGGAGCGGGACACCCGCCTTCGTGTAGTTGCGCGTGATCGACATGACCAGTCGCAGGTTGCACTCGATGAGCCGGCGCTTGGCAGCCTCGTCACCAGCATCCTTGCGGCGTGCGAGCTCGCGCTCTTCCTCTGCGCTGAGCAGTGGGCCGCCGCCGACCTGCCGCACGTACAGCTTGAGCGGATCGGAAAGCGGCGTGCCGTCGTTGGTCTTCCCTGCCGGCTCCTCGCGCTCTTTCGGTTCCGGAGTGTCGAGTTCGCCTGAGCCGGGTAGCACCTCGAGATGAGGCACACGGGTCTCTTGGACATCGGGCAGGCGCCGCGGCTCCACGTGGGCGTTATCGGCGGCGCACGACTCGGTCGGGTTCCCCCAATCGAGGGAGGCGCGCCGTGACCCTTCTAACCGAAGGAGATTGGAGACGTCACACGAAGGTGGGGTCGTAAGATCTATTTATGTGTGGTATTGCCGGATACAGCCTGAAGCCCGATGCCGCGATCGATCGAACGCTCGCGGGTCAGGCCCTGCTCGCGGGCATAGCGGAGCGAGGGGCCGACGCCGTCGGGTATGCGCACCGGTCGACCGGTGAGGCGGTCTCGGTGCACAAGCAGCGCTCGGGCGCGAGCGAGCTCCTCACCGACCTGACCGTCCCGGACGAGTCCGTCGAGGTTCTGCTCCACGTCCGCGACTACACGAAGGGCCATCCCACCATCGAGGCCAACAATCACCCCGTCCGACACGGACGGGTCGTGGGCGTCCACAACGGAATCATCCTCAACGACGAGGAGATCTTCGAGCGGCACGGCTTCGAGCGGCACGAGTCTTCGATGACCGTCGACACGGAGGCGATCTTCGCGCTCGTCCAGGAGTTCGGCCCGTGGGGCCAGACGCTCGAGCAGCTTCGCGGCTCGATGGCCACCGCCTGGGTCGACGAGCGGGAGCGAGGCGCGGTCTACCTCGCCCGTGGCGTCGGCAGGCCGCTCTGGACGGGTGAGTCCCGCGGCGAGGGCATCTTCTTCGCCTCTACGAAGCGCGCGCTGGAGGTCTCCGAGCGCTTCCTCGGGATCGAGCTCCGCAAGCGCGAGCTGTCGGAGGGCACGATCCTCACCCTCGAGGCCGGGCGGCTCGCCTGCAAAGAGCGCTTTCGCCCCGACCGCGGCTTTACCGAGCAGCCCCTCCCCGCGGTGCGCGCGCCGGGCGAGCGTGAGTCCTGCCTGCGGTTGCTGACCGCGCTCGCGTCGCTCTAGCGCTCCTCTTCGAGACACGGCCGTCCGGCGAGACGTCGTAGCGGTCCTCGAGCAGCCGCTCGCGGATCAGGTACTGGAACGTCGACCAGGCGCCACGGCGGACGTCGAACATGCGGTAGATCTGCCACTCGGTCAGCAGGGAGCCGTCTTCCTTTCTCGCCGCTCCCCACTCCTGGAACTTCGGGAGCCGGCCGAGCTTCAGTGCGACGGCGCAGCCCTGGTCGATCGCGCGCTCCAGCCGCTCCTCCCCGACCGGGACGTCGAAACCCGCTTCGCGGAGCGCGGTCGTGAGTGAGCCGAAGGTGTGCCAATAGAGCGACTTCGAAGGCATCGAGCCGCGGTGCTCGTCCAGGTCGCGGGCCGTCGGCGTCCGCCCGAGCCTCTCCCCCAGCTCTCGAAGCAGCTGCAGCAGCTCCTCCTTCGTCGCGAAGCGCCTGGGAACAAGGCCGGCGGAGCGCTTCGCCGCATTCCAGCTGCCGAAGTGCTCGATCACCGTCTGCGGATGCACCGTCGTCTGCTCGTCGGCGGCGAACTCGCGCATCGACGGCGAACGGCCCAGGCGCCGGGCCGACTCCTGCAGCTGGTTGACGATGTCCTCGTCGCTATAGCGCTTGCGAATCCCAGCCTGGAACTGGGCGAGAGCGTCTCGGTCGAGGGACTCGAGCAGCTCGCGGGCGGGCCGTCGAGCCATGGCAAGAAGGATAGAGCAAACTCGCCCATTTGCAAGAGCGGGCGAGCAGCGGCGGCGGCGCGCCCGGGGAACCTCTCGGTATCGATCTCGCTCCGGTGCGTATCCACAAACCGGGGATCACCGTTTACACAACGAATGCGGCGATTGAGCGCTTTCTTGCTCGCAGCGGCGGCCCTTCTTGTCGGGGCGCCGACCGGTGCGTCTGCCGACGGCCAGCTCGGTATCCAGTCGTCCCCGCAGGCGCTGCCGCCGCCCCCGCCGCCGCCACCTTTGCCGCCGCCGCCACCTCTGCCTCCGCCTCCACCGCTTCCGCCACCTCCACCGCTTCCGCCTCCGCCGCCACCTCCACCGCTTCCTCCGCCTCCGCCACTCCCGCCTCCACCGCCTCCTCCGAAGCTGCCGCCGCCCCCGCCGCTTCCGCCGCCGCCACCTCCACCGAACCTGCCGCCGCCACCACCTCCACCGAACCTGCCGCCGCCTCCACCTCCGCCGGCATCCGCTCCGACCCTGACGACGCCTTCCGTCTCGACCCAGACGACGTCGAGCCCGGGCACGTCGACAACGGGGAGCGGGCAAACGTCGTTGATCCCGGCGGTAGGCGGAGCGAGCAGCGGGCCGGGAGCGGTGAGCTCAGGCGGTACGGGAAGCACGCAGGGAACGACCGGAGGGGCGGGCCCGGCTACTGCCGGCAGCGCGGCCGCAGGGTCGGTCGGGCCGTTCACGTTCGCAGGCTGCCAATTGCCCGCCCGAGCCGAAACCGTGTGAGGTTGCCGCGCTGCGAAGCCCTGTTCGCGCCTCCCGGACGGTGGTGCGACCTGGTCGCCGGAAGGGTGGGACGGTGCTGATCTTCCGGCTGACGAAGCCGGCCCTCCTTCGGGTCACGATCGTCCGGGTCTTCCCCTCGTGCGAGCGGATCGGCAGCTTCAGCGTCCGAGCCCGCGCGGGCGTGAACCGCATTCGGTTCCGCGGCCGGTTTCGCGGACGAGCTCTCCCCGTGGGCGGGTATCGACTCGTCGTGCGCGCTCGGGGCGCCGAGCGTGCCGCCGCTGCAGTTCCGATCGTGATCGCCAGAGGCCAGGCGTCGCGGGCCGCGCTGGACACGGCCCGAAACGGGAGCACATGCAGCGAGCCGATCGCCGAGACCGGCTTCGTCTCGGCCGTCGGCCACGACGACACGCAGAGCGGCAGTGGCGGCGGGCGCATCGACCGGGCAACGGATCGCGTGGTCGGCGCTGCCGGTGCGGTGCTCGGCGTTGCCGGCGCGGTGGCCGGAGGAGGAAGGGATCTGCTCGGCGAGGCCACCGGCGCGCTCGGTGCCGAAGACAGTCCGCTCAAGGATCCTTTCGTCCTGACGCTCATCGGTCTGCTCCTCGTCGTCATTTGCCTGCTCGCGACGCTGCTGCTCGCACAGATCGTCCGCGCGCGCGACGCGCTCCACGGGCGCTGATCGCGGTCTTACGACGCCGCGAGGAGCGGCGAGCTGCCTCGCCTCGGACGAGTTACCCTCAGGTGCGATGCGCCCTCGCCTGCCGCTCGCAGCCGGCGTCGCAGCCGCGCGCGCGGCCGGACGCCTCTCCCGCATCGCCGGCGCCGGCGGCGGGACGACGATCCCCGGAAAGCTGCTGAACGTCCTCGATCCGAGCGCCGTCGGTCGGCTGGCGTCGAGGTTGCCGCGCGGCTCTGCCATCGTCTCGGCCACGAACGGAAAGACGACGACCGCGGCGATGGTGGCGGAGATCCTGTCGCCTCAGCTGCGGCTCGCGCACAACAGCGCCGGCGCCAACCTCCTCTCGGGCGTTGCGTCGACGCTGCTGACGGCGAACGGCGCGGACCTGGGGCTGTTCGAGGTCGACGAGGCGGCGCTGCCCGACGTCGCGCGCCGGGTGCGGCCGCGGGCGCTCTGCCTCGGGAACCTCTTTCGCGACCAACTCGACCGCTACGGCGAGCTCGAGCTGGTGGCCGAGCGGTGGCGCGGAATGGTCCGCGAGCTCGATGCGGACGCCTTCGTGGTCGCGAACGCCGACGATCCGCAGGTCGGGGACCTGGCCCGGGACAGGCGCGGCGTCCTTTTCGGTGTGGACGACCCGCGGCACGGCTCGTCCGGCCTTCAGCACGCGGCGGACTCCAAGTGGTGCATCCGCTGCGGGACGCCCTATGAGTACTCGGCGGCATACGTCGGACACCTCGGGGACTACCGCTGTCCCGCCTGCGGCCATGCGCGGCCGTCGCTTGATCTCGCAGCCCGGTCGATCGAGCTCGACGGGCTGGAGTCGGTCTCGTTCGACCTCGTGGACCGGAGCGGCTCGATGCGCATTCGCTTGCCCGTTCCGGGCCTCTACAACGTCTACAACGCGCTCGCAGCCGCGGCGCTCGCCGGCGTCCTCGGCGCCTCGCGCGAGGAGATCCGCTCAGGGCTCGAGCGGTTCAGCGCCGCGTTCGGTCGCTTCGAGCGGATTCCGGTCGGGCAGCGGACCCTGCTGATGCTCCTGATCAAGAACCCGGCAGGCGCGAACGAGGTGGTCCGAACTCTTGTCGCCGGCAGACCGCCGAGCCTCGCCGTGATTGCGCTCAACGACGCGATCGCCGACGGGCGGGACGTCTCCTGGATCTGGGACGTCGACTTCGAGCCACTGCTGGAGCGACTCGATCGAGTGGTTGCGACGGGCGAGCGCGCGGCCGAGCTTGCGTTGCGCTGTAAGTACGCAGGCTTTCCGGAGGACGGGATCGAGGTCGTTCCGGAGTTGGACGCAGCGCTCGACCGTGGGCTGGAGCTGACTCCGGTGAGCGGGGAGCTGTGCGTCCTTCCCACCTACACGGCGATGCTGCGCCTGCGCGGGATCGTGGCAGAGCGCGGCTACGTGAAGCCGTACTGGGAGCGGGCGGCGTGAAGATCCGCGTCGGGCACCTCTACCCCGACTACCTGAACATCTACGCGGACCGCGGCAACATCGCCGTGTTCTCGCGGCGGGCGGCCTGGCGAGGGCACGAGCTCGAGGTACAGGCGATCGGAATTGGCGACACGGTGGAGCCGGGGGCTCATGACCTGCTGTACGTCGGCGGCGGGCAGGATCGCGAGCAGGCGCTGGTCGCACCGGACATCGAGGGCAAGAGCGAGGCGCTTCGGGAGGCGGTCGCCGGCGGCACGGCCGTGCTCGCCGTTTGTGGCGGCTACCAGCTCCTGGGCCGCTTCTACCGCGACCGGTCGGGCGCGGAGCTTCCTGGCGCCGGCGTCCTGCCTCTCCATACCTTGGCCGGCGAACGTCGGATGATCGGCGACGTCCTGCTCGAGTGCGAGCTGGAGCCCGGTGTGCGGCGGACGATCGCCGGGTTCGAGAATCACGCCGGGCGCACGATCCTCGAGGACGGCGCCGAGCCGCTCGGCCGCGTCGTGGCAGGGTTCGGAAACGACGGTGAGAGCGGGCTCGAGGGCTGCCGCGCGGGCCGCGTCGTCGGCACCTACCTCCATGGGCCGCTCCTGCCGCGAAACCCGTGGCTCGCCGACTGGCTCCTAGCGCAGGCTCTCGCTCACCGAACCGGTGGCGAGCCGGCGGTCTTCGAGCCGCTGGCCGACGAGCTCGAAGACGAGGCTCATTCGGTCGCGGCCACCCGGGCCAGGTCCCGCGGGGGCCGGGGCGCCAGGTAGCCCAACCTCCTCCCCACCGCAATCGTATTGTGGTTCGGCGCGCGGGTGGGGCACGCGTGTGTGCCGGTTGTGCGCCGGTGTGTCACGGAACCCACAACGGGCCGAGGTAGACGACGGGATCACCCGGCCGCCAGCGCGTCAGGAACCGCTGGATCGGCGGGTGGAGGACGATCTCCTCGAGCTCGGCCACCGCGAAGAGCCGATGGCCCCTGACGGCCGCGTCCTGCGAGGTCACGGCTTCGAGCGACCGGTCGCCGAGATCTCCGGCGAAAATGATGTGGACGACGTGCTTCGCCGCGAGGCTCTTCCGCGGCGCGATCGAGTCGACGATCGCGACGGGACCCTCGACCGGAACGTCCTCACCGAGCCCGATCTCCTCCTGGAGCTCGCGATGGAGGGCGTCGACGAGGCTCTCACCCGAGTTTACGCCGCCGCCGGGCAGCAGCCAGTACTCCTTGCCGTGCTTCTCGTGGCGGCAGAGCAACAGCCGGTCGCCACGGCTGAGGATCGCCGAGACCCGGATCCGCGGCTCGGCGCCCACAAGCTCAGATGCGGGAAGAGCCGAAGCCGCGGGCTCCGCGCTCGCTCGCCGGAAGTTCCTCGAGCTCTACCAGCTCGACGGGCGGCACCGGGAGGACGACCAGCTGCGCGATCCGCATCCCCGGCTCGACGACGAAGGGCGTCTCGGCATCGGTGTTCAGCATCACGACCTGCACCTCTCCCCGGTAGCCGGCGTCGATCAACCCCGGCGCGTTGACGAGCGTGATGCCGTTTCGCGCCGCCAGGCCCGAGCGCGGAAGGACGAAGCCGCCGTGCCCCTCCGGAATCGCCACGGCCAAGCCGGTCGGGACCACGGCGCGCTCCCCCGGCCCGAGCTCGTGGCGGCCGCAAGCCGACAGGTCCAGCCCGGCGTCGCCGGAATAGGCCTGGGACGGGACGACGGCGTCATCCCGGAGGCGGCGGACCGGGACCTCGATCAACTCGTTGCCCGGCTGGGCTCCTCCGCATCGAGGATCAGGTACTGGGCGAACCGCTGGGTCTCCCGCCTGGGGAGCCGCGCGCGAATGAAGACCCCGTCCGGACCGTCGATGCGCTCGTCGATCGGCGGCCCGAGCGAGTACAGCTCGGCGAGCTTCGCGCCGTCCTCGTATGGGACGAGCATGCGCACCAGCTCGAATCGTTCGGCGAAGCGCTCGGCGATCCTCGCCCGGAGCTCGTCCAGGCCCTCCCCGGTCTCGGCGGACAACTGGAGCGAGCCGGGGAAGCGGTTCGCGAGCCGCCGGCGCCCGAGCGGATCCACCGTGTCGACCTTGTTCAGGACGAGCTCGACGGGAAGCTCGTCCGCGCCGATCTCGGCCAGCACCTCGTTGACCGCCGCGGTCGTCTCGTCGAGCTCCTCGTCTGGCACCGAGCCGTCGACGACGTGGAGGATCAGGTCGGCATCGAGTGTCTCCTCGAGCGTCGCCGCAAAGCCCTCGACGAGCTCATGCGGCAGTCGGCGGATGAAACCGACCGTGTCGGTCACCAGGTAGCGGCGTCCGTCCTGCTCGAACGCCCTCGTCGTCGGGTCGAGCGTCTCGAACAGGCGATCGTTGACGGAGACGCCGGCGCCGGTCAGCGCGTTGAGGAGCGTCGACTTGCCCGCGTTCGTGTACCCGGCCAGCGCGACCGTCGGCGTGTGCGAGCGGACCCGCTCCCGCCGGCGCGTCTGGCGCTGCCGGCCGAGGGTCTGGAGCCGACGCCGCAGGATCGCCACGCGCCGGCGCGCCAGGCGACGGTCGGTCTCGAGCTGGGTCTCTCCGGGGCCTCTCGTCCCGACGCCGCCGTCCATCCGTCCCGCGCCGAGGCGCTCGAGGTGCTGCCACATGCCCCGCATGCGCGGGAGGTTGTACTCGAGCTGCGCCAGCTCGACCTGGAGCTTCCCTTCGGCGCTGTGCGCGTGCTGGGCGAAGATGTCCAGGATCAGCTGGGTGCGATCGACGACGCGCGCCTTCAGCTCGTCTTCGAGCTTTCGCTGCTGGGACGGGCTCAGCTCGTGGTCGACCAGGAGCGACTCCGCGCCGGCGGTCTTGTACGCCTCCTTGAGCTCGACGAGCTTGCCCTTGCCCACGAACGTCCGTGGATCCGGCCTCGCCCGATGCTGGACCATGGCGGCGACCGGCTCTACGCCTGCGGTCCGTGCGAGCTCCGCGATCTCGCCGATCTCGCGGTCCTCGTCGGCGCCCGGAGCCAGCACGGACAGGATGAAGCCCCGCTCCGGGTCGAGGCCGGAACGAGACTCGGGCCGGCGCGTCGTCACGCCTTGATTATGACTTTCTGGAGCGAGCTCTCGATCCGCCGGACGGCCTCTTCGAGGTCCTCGTCCGAAACGGTCATGGACAGCCTGACGAACCCCTCGCCGCTCTCGCCGTAGCCGGGGCCCGGCGAGACGACGACATTCGCCTCCTCGAGCACGAGAGAGGTGAATGAGGCCGAGTCGTGCCCGTCCGGGACCGGCACCCAGAGGTACGGCGTCGCACGCGGCGGCGCGACGGAGACTCCGATCGCTGCGAGTGCGTCGACCACCAGGTCCCGCCTGCGCCGGTAGACCTCCGACATCTCGCGCGGGAAGCCGCGCTGGTCGGTGAGCGCTACGGCGGCCGCCCGCTGGAGCGCCTCGAACATCCCCGAGTCGAGGTTGGCTTTGAACTGGCGGAAGCGCTCGACGACCTCGGCGTTGCCGGCGACGAATGCGCAGCGCCACCCGGTCATGTTCCAGCCCTTCGACAGCGAGAAGATCTCGACACCGACCTCTTTCGCACCCGGCGTCTCGAGGAAGCTCGGCGCGACGTAGCCGTCGAAGCAGACCTCGGAGTAGGCGTTGTCGTGCACGAGGATCAGGTCGTTCGCCCGCGCGAACTCGACTGCCCGCTCGAACGCCCCGTCCGGAACGACGGCGCCCGTGGGGTTGTTCGGGTAGTTCAGGTACAGGAGGTTCGCGCGGCCGACCACCTCGGCGGGAATCGCTTCGAGGTCGGGAAAGAAGTGGTTCTCCGTCGTCAGCGGCAGGTAGTGGACATCGGCGCCGGAGAAGACCGGTCCCGACGTGTACGGCGGGTAGCCCGGCTCGGGGCTGAGCGCCACCTCGCCCGGATCGAGGCACACCATCGCGATGTGCCCGACCGCCTCCTTGCCGCCCAGCGCCGGCACGACCTCGCTCTGGGGGTCGAGCTCGACGCCGAAGCGGTCACGGTAGAACGACGCGACTGCCTCGCGCACCTCGTCGGTGCCGTGGTTCGTCGGGTACTGATGCGTCGACGGGTTGCGGAGGGCTTCTGCCGCCGCCTCGACGATCGCCGGCGGCGTCGGCAGGTCAGGGTCGCCGATTGCGAGGCTGATGACCTCGATCCCCTGCCGCCGCTTCGACTCCCTGAGCCGCTCGAGCTCGGCAAAGAGATAGGGCGGGACCGCGTCGAGCCGCTTTGCGAACCTCACAGCCCGAGCTCCTCGCTCGCTTCGCCGGTGAAGATCTCCTGCGCCGGCCCTGTAAGGCGCGCCTGCATCGAGTCGTCGAGCTCGACGAGGAGGTCGCCGCCGGCGAGGTGGACGGTGACCGGGCTCTCGCACCAGCCGCGAGCGACTGCGACGCCGGCGGTCGCCACGGCGCTCGTCCCGGAGGAGAGCGTCTCCCCCGCTCCGCGCTCCCAGACGCCGACGGTGATGTCGCCCGGCCCGTCGACACGCACGAGCTGAACGTTGGTGCGCTCCGGGGAAGCGCTCGTGGTTCTCGATCAGCGGGCCGAGTCTCAACAGGTCCTCGCGGTCGGGATCGCGGCGGACGACCGCGTGCGGATTCCCGACGGACGCGGGCGTGAACTCGACGGACTCGCCGCCCACGTCGATCGTCTCGGATTCCTGTACCTCCACGGCACCCATGTCCATTTCGACGTCCTGCCCGCCTCGCATCCTTGCCACGACCTCGCGGGAGCCGACGCGGATCCGCACCGTGTCGGCACCGCTGCGCCGGGCGAGCCAGCGAGCGGCGATGCGCGTACCGTTTCCGGACAGCTCCGCGGTGGAGCCGTCCGGGTTCCAGATCACGACCTCGGCGGCGTCGCCGTTGGCGGAGAGGACTTCGAGCACGCCGTCGGAGCCGACGCCGAAGTGGTAGTCGCAGAGGCGGCGCACCTGTTCCTCCGTGAGCGGCGTCCCGATCTCAGCCCGCTGGACCAGCAGGTAGTCGTTGCCGAGTCCGTGCCATTTCGAGAATCTCATCGGCCACCTCGCCCGCCGGGCGGTCGGCTCGCACGGTAACAAGGCCGGGTATGCGTCGCATCCACTTGCGCTGGTAGGCGGCGTAGCGGATCGTGCGGCGAATCAGTGTGGCGATGGCCTCGTCGCGGGGGAGCTCTGCGATGTCGCGGAGGCCGTGCACGGTGCGCGCGGTGGAGGAGATCGGGCGCTCGAGCGCGCTCTGAACCTCGGCTTCGACTCCTGACTCGAACATACGCCTGGTCCGCCGCCCGATCCGCTCGTCGAGCACCTCTTTCGGCACGTCGAGGCCGACCACGAGCGTCGGGTGGCGCATCTCCTCGCTCCAGAGCCGGCCTTCGCTCGGCGAGAGTGAGGCGCCCGCCTCGGAGAGCTCCAGCGCCCGGACGACGCGGCGGCGGTCGTTGGGGTGCACTCGCGCAGCGGCCTCGGGATCGCGCGCCGCCAGGAGCTCGTGCGCCGCATCTGCCCCGAGCCGGTCGTACTCCCCCTCCCAGCGCTCTCGCATCCCCGGCTCGGGTGCCGGAGGAAGATCCAGCTCCACGACCGACGCCCGCAGGTAGAGCCCGGTGCCCCCGACGACGATCGGCGTCGTGCCGCGTTCGAGCGCCCGGTCGACAGCAGCGTGCGCGAGCTCCGCGTACTCGCCGACCGAAGCCTCGTGGTCGAGGTCCCAGATCGCGACGAGCTCGGTGTCCCGTTCCGACTGGTTCGTAAGGACCGGCAGGCCGCGGTACACCTGCATCGCGTCCGCCGAGATCAGCGTGGCGGGGATCCGGTCGGCGATCGCCTCCGCGACGGCCGACTTCCCCGACGCCGTCGGACCGAACACGGCGAGGACGCCGGGATCACTCACGGAGCCGGGCGCGCGCCCGCTCGAGCTCCTCGTCGGTCGCGCCGCCCGCTTTCAGGTAGCCGGCGATGCTGCCGTAGCGCCGCTCCAGCTCCTCGAGCACCCCGACCATGGACGAAGCAGGCGTCTTGGAGATCCGGTGCAGGCGCTCGAGCTCGGCCTCGTCGGCGGCCTGCGCGAACCATTCCTCGTGCCGGGTCCGCAGCCGCTCCTCGCTGAGCGAGTAGTCGGTCGCGATCTCCGCGATCGGAACGCCGGCGAGGCGAAGGAGAAACGCACTGACGAGCCCGGTTCGGTCCTTGCCGCCGTGGCAGTGCACGACGACGGCCCCCTCGGGTGCGTTCGCGACCGCCCGGATCGCGGCGGCGACGTTCGGCCGAAAGTGCTCGAGGAAGATGAGATAGACCGCGCGCGTCGCCGCCGCATGGTCTTCGGCCGCCGCGCCGGCCTCCTCGACCTCTTCGAAGACGTCAGGCCGGCTGTCGAAGAAGGAGACGTGGACGGCGTCGACCGGCAGCTCGGCGGGAGGATCCTCGGCGAGCTCCTCGTCGGAGCGGAGGTCGACGATCGTCCGGACGCCGTAGTCGACGACCGCCTGCCAGCCCGCGTCCGTCAGCTGACGGACGCTGTCGGCGCGGACGACCGAGCCCCAGCGCGTCTCGGCGCCGTCCTCGGTCGGATGCCCACCGAGGTCGCGGGCGTTCAGCAGCCCGTCCCAGTCCAGATCTCTGCTACGCGGCAACTGCAGCGAGCTGGGTGCCCTTGAGCGTGGTGGACGTCGCGGCGTCGATCTCGACGTGGACGAGGTCGCCGGGCGCCGCCGTGCCGGCGAAGTTCACGGTCGTGTTCCGGCGTGTGCGACCGCGGAGCAGGGTCGAGTCCGTCCGGCTCGGGCCCTCGACGAGCACTTCCTCCGTTCGTCCGACCCGCACCTGGTTTCTGTCGTGGGCGACGCGCTGCACGACCTCGATCAGTCGCTCGATCCGGTCACGCTTGACGTCGTCCGGCACCTGGTCGCCCATCGTCGCCGCCTCGGTGCCACGGCGCGGCGAGAAGACGAAGGTGAACGCGCTGTCGAAGCCGATCTCCTCGACAGCGGAGACCGTCTCGAGAAAGTCGTCCTCCGTCTCGCCCGGGAAGCCGACGATGAGGTCCGTCGAGAGCGCGAGGTCCGGGATGGCGGCGCGCAGCTCGTCCACGAGGCGCAGGAACCGCTCGCGGCTGTAGGTGCGGCGCATCGCCTTCAGGATCCGCGTCGAGCCCGACTGGAGCGGCAGGTGCGCGTGCTCGCAAACCGCGTCACACTCGGCCATCGCCGCGATCACCGGCGCCCGGAAATCCTTCGGGTGCGGGCTCGTGAAGCGGATGCGGGTGATGCCGTCCACCGCGTCGCAGGCGCGAAGCAGCTCGCCGAAGTCGGTCCGGATGTCCGGCAGGAGATCGCGGCCGTACGAGTTGACGTTCTGGCCGAGGAGGGTGATCTCGCGGACTCCGGCTCGTGCCAGACCCTCTACCTCGGCGATGACCTCGCCGGGACGGCGGCTCTGCTCTCGCCCGCGAACGGACGGCACGATGCAGTAGGCGCACTTGGAGTTGCAGCCCATCGAGACCTGCACCCACCCCTGAAATCGGCGTTCCCGGTGCATCGGAAGCAGGCTCGCGAAGGAGCGCTGCTCGAGGCCGAAGCGCCCGCGTGAGACGCCGTCGCCGCCCGCGCCGAGCCACTCACCGAGGTGCGGGATCGACCCGGGGCCGAAGGCGACGTCCACATACGGGTAGAGCTCGAAGAGGCGCTCGCGCTGGGCCTCGGCGTAGCACCCGCCGACGGCGATCACCTTGTCGGGATCGCGCTCCTTGAGCGCCCGCGCCTGGGCGAGGTGCGCAGCGAACCGCTGGTCCGGCTTCTCCCGGATCGTGCAGGTGTTGAAGACGAGGACGTCGGCGCTCTCCTGCTCGGCGCTCTCCCCCAGTCCGAGCTCCTCGAGCATGCCCTTGATTCGCTCGGAATCGTGGGCGTTCATCTGGCAGCCGAACGTCGTGACGTGGTAGCGCTTCACGGGCCGAAACACTGTATCGGCGCGGTTGGCGAACTGTTCTCAGCAAACCGGCTAATCTGGCCCCGTCCGTTTGAGTCAGCTTTCAGGGGAGAGGTCAATGCATCGATTCGCGGTCGTCCGCGTCCGTTTTGCGGCGCTCTGTCTGCTCGCGCTGCTCGCCTTCGCCGCACTTGCCGGCGCCGCCGGCGGCGCGCTTCCGAACGGCCCGTCGCCGGGTCTCGTCGATCAGCCAGATCTACGGCGGCGGCGGCAACGCCGGGGCCACCTATACGCACGACTACATCGAGATCTTCAACAGAGGCACGACGAGCGTTTCGCTCGGCGGCAAGTCGCTGCAGTACGCGAGCGCGGCGGGCACCGGGAACCTCGGGTCCGCCACTGACCAGCGCACCGAGCTGCCGGATGTGAGCGTCCCGCCTGGCGGTTATTTCCTGGTCCGGGAAGTTCGCAAGGGCGCGGGCGGAACGACGGCGGTCCCAGCCGACCTCATCGATCCGACACCAATCCCGATGAGTGGGACAGCCGGGAAGGTCGCGCTTGCGAACGGAATCGATCCGCTCGGCTGCAACACCGCCGCGAGCTGTGCCGCGAACGGCAATGACACGCGGATCATCGACCTCATCGGCTACGGGGCGACGGCGACCTACTTCGAAGGCGCTGGACCTGCGCCCGGGACGACGAACATCGACTAGCTGACTTCCGCATGGCGGCCGGCTGCCAGGACACGGACAACAACGCCGCCGACTTCTCCACGGCGGCGCCGAGCCCGCGCAACAGCACGACGACGCGCAATCCCTGCTCGGCCGACGCGGCCCCGTTCGTCGCCGCGACGACGCCGACTCCCGGCTCGACCGAGAACCCGACCGGCACGAACATCACCGTCACCTTCTCCGAGCCCGTGGTTGCCGCCGCGAGCGCGTTCAGCCTGAACTGCACTCGCAGCGGGAACGTCGCGCTCACCGTGACGCCGAGCGGCGCATCGACGACCTATGTCCTCGATCCGCAGAGCGACCTCCAGCAGAACGAGACCTGCACCGTGACCGTCGCTGCATCAGGCGTAACGGACGTGGACGACGTCGATCCCCCGGACAACATGGCGGGCGACCACTCGTTCAGCTTCAGCACCGTCGGGCTCGCGCTGCGCATCCACGACATCCAGGATCACGCGCACATCTCGCCGTACGACGGCGACCTCGTCTCGCAGGTGCCGGGCGTGGTCACCGCGGTCAGCTCGACCGGCTTCTGGTTCCAGGATCCGCAGCCGGACATGGACATTCGGACTTCGGAAGGCATCTTCGTCTTCACGGGCTCCAGCCCGACGCTGACTGTCGGCACCGACGTCCGTGTGAGCGGCCGGGTCCAGGAGTTCCGGGCGGGTTGCTTCCCCAGCTGTGCGCCGACGAGCAGCGCCTTCGCGAACCTGACCACGACCGAGATCGTGTCTCCCACTGCGGTCACGGTCGGGCCGGCTCCCGCAATCGCGCCGACGATCGTCGGCTTCGGTGGCAGGATCCCGCCCACGCGCGTGATCGAGAACGATTCCGCGGGAGACGTCGAGACGAGCAACACGTTCGACGTGAGCTCGGACGGGATCGACTTCCACGAGAGCCTCGAAGGCATGTACGTGCGCATCCGGAACGCGATCGCAACCGGGCCGCGCAATGACTTCGGAGAGATCTCGGTGCTCGGCGACTTCGGGCTGCTCGCAAGCGTCCGGACGAACCGCGGCGGGATCGTCGTTCGACGAATCGGCGACTACACGTACCAGGAGGGCGACTTCAACCCGGAGCGGATGATCCTCGACGACGTGATCCGCCCGACGCCGCCCGTCCACGTGCGTGACCGCTTCACCACTGCGGTGGACGCGGTCGTCGACTACGGGTTCGGCAACTTCAAGTACCTCGTGATCAACGACCTCACGCGGGTCGACGGCGGCCTCCAGCGCGAGGTCGCACGCACCGCGAGGCGGGGCGAGCTCGTCGTTGCCACGTACAACGTCGAGAACCTCGATCCCACCGACGCACCGAGCGGCCGCTTCCAGCGTGCCGCCGAGCAGATCGTCGGACACATGCGCTCGCCCGATCTGATCAACATCGAGGAGATCCAGGACAACGACGGCGCGACCTCGCCGGCTCCGACGGATGCGTCCCTGACCTGGCGCCTGCTCATCGAGGCGATCCAGGCTGCGGGAGGTCCGCTCTACGAGTACCGCCAGATCGACCCGCTGCCCGGCACGGACGGCGGTGAGCCGAACGGCAACATCCGCGTCGGCTTCCTGTTCCGCACCGATCGCGGGCTGAGCTTCGTGGACCGTCCGGGCGGCACCGCGGTGACGCCGAACGACGTCGTCGACACGCCCGGCGGGGCGCGGCTTCTCTACAGCCCCGGCCGCATCGACCCGACGAACCCGGCCTTCACGAGCAGCCGCAAGCCACTCGCGGGCGAGTTCGAGTACCGCGGCCGCACGCTGTTCGTGATCGGCAACCACTTCAACTCGAAGGGCGGCGACGATCCGCTGTTCGGCCGCTTCCAGCCGCCGAACCGCCGGACCGAAGTGCAGCGGCACCAGCAGGCTGCGATCGTCAACGACTTCGTCGATCGCATCCTCGCCGCTGATCGCAACGCCCAGGTGATCGTCCTCGGCGACCTGAACGACTTCCAGTTCTCGCGGACGATGGAGATCCTGGAGGGCGGCGTGCTGGAGAACCTCTTCGACACATTGCCGCTACGGGAGCGCTACACGTACGTCTTCGACGGTAACTCTCAGGCGCTCGATCACGTCCTGATGACCCGGAACCTCCTGCGGAAGGTCGAGCGCTATGACGTCGTCCACATGAACTCGGAGTTCTTCGATCAGCTCACCGATCACGATCCGCCGCTCGCCTACCTGCGGGCCGGCGGTGGCGGCGACGACGACGACGATGACGATGATGATGACGACGACGACTAGGTAGAGCCGCTGCGACGCGGAGCGGGCCAAGCCCGCTCCGCCGCAGCGGCTACTTCGCGAGCTCGGTCGCCCGCGACTCGCGGATGACCGTGACCTTGATCTGCCCGGGATACTCGAGCTCCTGCTCGATCTCCCGGGCAATCTCGTGGGAGAGGAGCACGGCGTCGTCGTCGTCGATCTCACCCGGCTTGACGATCACGCGGATCTCGCGGCCGGCCTGGAGCGCGTAGACCTTCTCCACCCCGTCCTTGCGGGCGGCGATCTCCTCGAGCGCCTCGAGGCGCTTGATGTAGTTCTCGAGCGTGTCGCCGCGCGCGCCGGGCCTCGCCCCGGAGATCGCGTCGGCGGCGACGACGAGGACCGCCTCCACGGTATGCGGTTGGATCTCGTAGTGGTGCGCGGCGATCGCGTGGACGACAGCCTCGGACTCGCCGTACCGCTTCGCGTAGTCGGCGGAGATGTGCGCGTGTGAGCCCTCGATCTCGTGCGTGAGCGCCTTGCCGAGATCGTGAAGCATCGCCGCCCGCTTGGCGGTGAGGACGCCGGCGTCCAGCTCGACGGCCATGATCCCGGCCAGATGGACGACCTCGAGCGTGTGCTTGAGGACGTTCTGGCCGTAGCTCGTCCGGTAGTGCAGCCGGCCGAGAATCTTGACGAGCTCGGGGTGGAACTCGCCGCAGTTCGCCTCGAAGACGGCCTGCTCACCGGCCTGGCGGATGTGGTCCTCGATCTCTGCCTTCGACTGGTAGTACATCTCCTCGATCCGGGCAGGCTGGATCCGGCCGTCCTCGATCAGCTTTCCGAGCGTCAGGCGGGCGATCTCGCGGCGGATCCCGTCGAAGGACGAGAGCACGACGGCCTGCGGCGTGTCGTCGATGATGATGTCGACGCCGGTGAGGTGCTCGAGGGTGCGGATGTTGCGGCCCTCTCGCCCGATGATGCGGCCCTTCATGTCGTCGTTCGGTAGCTCGACGACCGAGGAGGTGGTCTCCGCGGCATGGCTGGCGGCGACACGCTGGAGGGCGTCGGCAACGAGGTTGCGCGCGCGACGCCTGGCGTCGAGCTGCGCCTCCTCGTCGAGCTGTCGGACGCGGCGCGCCAGCTCGTGGCGGATCCCACCCTCGGCGCGGTCGAGCAGCTCGGTCTTGGCCTCGTTGATGGTCAGGCTCGAGATCCGCTCGAGCTCGCCGAGCTCCCGGTCCTTCGCCTCCTTGAGCTCGACCTGAAGGTCCTTGATGTGCGTCTCGCGGTCTGCAAGGCCCTGCTCGCGGCGGAGGAGCTCGGTCAGCTTCGCCTCGAGCTCGTCCTGCTTGGCCAGGAGTCGCTCCTCGAGCTTCGTGATCTGGCCGCGGCGGTCCTGCGCGTCCCGTTCAGCCTCCGACCGGACGCGCACGGCTTGCTCGCGCGCCTCGATCTCGGCTTCACGGCGTAGGTTCTCGGCTTCGCGCTTGGCGTTGTCGATGAGCTCGTCGCGTCGGGCGGCCGCTTCGCCGAGGGTGGACCGCCCCAGCATCTGCATCACGGCGAGCAGAAGAGCTGCTCCGAGGACGAGGCCGATAGCGATTCCAGCGGCGACGAGCATGGGCGCTCCCTGGGGTTGGAGTACCACCCACCATCTGGCCTGAGCAGAGCGCTCTGATTCGCAGCCGCCGACGACGGCCGCACCGTTCGGTGCCGCTAGCGGTGTCTAGCTAGCGCCGCCTCCGCCACATCGCTGGTTCGTGTTCTCATCAGTGATCGGTTTCGCTTGGTCTCAGAAAACGCGTCTGTGCAGGCAAGATGGTAAGTGAAGCGCCTCTCACAATACCCGATCGTCGACGAGGGCTTCGAGCGACTCTCGAGCGAACCCCTTGGCGGCGAGATAGCGGAGTGCGCGGTCGCCGCCTCCGCGCCGCTCGAAGATGCGCGCCGCCCGCTCCGGCTCACGTTCGATGCCCTCGAGGATCGCTGCGATCGCCTCCCGGTCGATCCCGTGGCGGCGGAGGTCGTTGCGGATCAGCGAGTCGCCGGCGCTCTTGGCCGCCAGGCCCCGCGCGCGTGCCTCCGCGAACCGCGCGTCCGAGAGCAGACCGGCGTCGGCCAGCTCGTCGAGCGCCTCGTCTCGCTCCTCGGCCGCTACGCCGGCGCGCCCGAGCCGCTGCTCCAGCTCGCGCCGCGAGCGGTCACGATGGTTCAGCGCGCGGAGCGCGAGCTCCCTCGCCTGAGACATGGACCTACTTCGCGGCGGCCTTGGCCTCCGCCTCGGCTTCGGCCTCTGCCGCGGCGTCGGCCGTGCCGTTCCCCTCCGCCGAGGGCAGGAGCCGGGCCGAGACGACCTGGTCCGGGCCGACCTCGGTCTGGATCTGGGCCAGGATCTTCTGCGTCACGTCGGGGTGCTCGCGTAGGAACGCGGTCGCGTTTTGGCGCCCCTGGCCGAGCCGCTCCTCCTGGAAGCTGAAGTAGGAGCCGGACTTCTGGACCGCCTTCCGCTCGAGCCCGGCGTCCAGCACCGTGCCCTCCCAGGAGATCCCCTGCCCGTAGATGATGTCGAACTCGGCCTGCTTGAACGGCGGCGCGACCTTGTTCTTCACGACCTTGACGCGCACGCGGTTCCCGAACGCCTCCACGCCGTCCTTCAGCGTCTCGATGCGGCGGATGTCGAGGCGGACGGACGAGTAGAACTTGAGCGCGCGGCCGCCCGGTGTCGTCTCCGGGTTCCCGAACATGACGCCGATCTTCTCGCGGAGCTGGTTCGTGAAGATGCAGATCGTCTCCGTCCGGTTCAGCGTGCCTGCGAGCTTCCGCAGCGCCTGGCTCATCAGACGCGCCTGGAGCCCGACATGGCTGTCCCCCATCTCGCCCTCGATCTCCGCTCGCGGGGTGAGCGCGGCGACGGAGTCCACGGCGACGACGGACAGCGCGCCGCTGCGGATCAGCAACTCGGCGATCTCGAGCGCCTGCTCGCCGTTGTCCGGCTGCGACACGAGCAGGTCATCGATGTTGACGCCGATCTTGCGGGCGTACTGCGGGTCCATCGCGTGCTCGGCGTCGATGAAGGCGCAGATGCCTCCGCGGCGCTGGGCCTCGGCGATCACGTGGTAGACGAGGGTCGTCTTTCCCGAGGACTCCGGGCCGAAGATCTCGACGATCCTGCCCCGGGGGAGGCCGCCGATCCCCAGCGCGAGGTCCAGCGCGAGCGAGCCGGTCGATACGGACCCGACCGACACATGGGCCCGGTCGTTCATCCGCATGACGGCGCCCTTGCCGAACTGGCGCTCGATCTGTCCGAGAGCGGTGTCGAGTGCCTCTTCGCGACTCATCCGATCAACCTCCTAGCGGTACCGATTCCAAGACTCTGTACTGCGCCCCGGTCGGCCGCAGGGCTGACATGTAAACAGCCGCGTCGGACGGTCCAAACTGCCCGAGATCCGGCACCGGCGGGTCCAGCCTGGGCCTCGAGCGGAAGCGCAGGACGGTGACGTGCGGGAGCCATGGGCGCTGCTCGCGTTGGTAGACGCCGAGGCGTTCCAGGCGGTCGAACAGGGTCTCGGCAAGGGGCTCGCCCTCCCCGGTCTCGTCCTCGAGGACGACCATGCCGACGCTCCGCGTCTCGCGGTACCGGCTGGCCGAGAACACGATCTCGCCGGCCTGCGCAGCCGCCTCGCTGAGCGCACCGGCGACAGCCGGGAGCTCGGGGGCCGGTCTCGAACCGAGAAACGCGAGCGTGACGTGGAGCTGCTCGCGCGGGACGACTCTCCCCTCACGGAGATGCTCGGACTGCCACGCCTCCAACCGGTCGAGGGTGGAGTCGGGAAGCCTGAGGGCGCAGAAGAGACGAAGGCGCTCACGACCCCCGACGCTACCCGTCGAGGTCACGCGTGTGTGTGCCGGCTCTGTGCCAGAACGCGCCGCAGCAGGTGGAGCGCGGACGCGGCCGCACGGCGCCGCACCGCAGCCCGGTCACCGGGAAGGTGCAGCTCCATCGACTCCTCTGCCGACGGCGTCGACGCGTGGAGATAGACGAGCCCGACGGGCTTCTCCGGCGTCCCCCCGCCCGGGCCCGCCACGCCGGTCACGGACACACCCACGTCGGTGGCCAGCGCACTCCGCGCGCCTTGCGCCATGGCCTCAGCCGTCTCGGCGGACACGGCGCCATGCCGGTTCAGGGTGACCTCTGGAACTCCGAGCAGCTCGACTTTGAGGCGGTTGTCGTAGGACACCACGCCGCCGGAGAAAGCATCGCTCGAGCCGGGGACGGACGTCAGCCGCGCCGCGACGAGCCCGCCGGTGCAGCTCTCCGCCGCACCGATCGTGAAGCCCTGCTCGCGCGCCAGGTCGAGCACGAGCTCCTCGACCGGACGCTCGTCCTGGGCGAAGAGCGCCTGCGGAAGCTCCTCGGCGAGCGCTCGCTCGAGGTGCTCGGCGCGCTCCTCGGCCCCCGGCTGGACGACAAGATCGACCTGAACCTCCAGATCATGCGCGCAGATCGTGATCTCCACGCCGTCGCCCTCTCCCCCGGTCCGCTCGACGACCCGGGCCACGGCCGATTCTGGCAGCCCGAAGAAACGGAGCACCCGGTGACCGGGCCGGCTCGCCGCCGCGAGGACGCGCTGGACTGGCGCCGTCTCGAGCGCGCGTGCCCAGAGCCGCTGGAGCTCGCCCGGCGGCCCCGGCAGCACGACCACGACCGTGGAGCCCACCTCGAGAACCAGCCCCGGAGCCGTTCCCGCCAGTCCAAGGGACTCGGCGCCCTCCGGGATCGTCGCCTGCTTCCGCACGCCGGACTCGAACTCTTCGTAGGGACGCCGAAACCGCTCCGACAGCCCGCGGACGACACCGGCGATCTCCTCCTCCAAAGCCGGGTCGACCGCCAGCGCGCGGCCGGCAACTCGCGCGAGCGTCTCCACCGTTCGGTCGTCGTGCGTCGGTCCGAGCCCGCCGGAGGTGACGACGAGGCCGGCGCCGAGGGACTCGAGAAACGCCTCCTCCAGCGCGTCGGGCCGGTCCCCGACGACGAGCACGCGCTCCGGCTCGATGCCGCGCGTGCTCAGCTCCCGCGCCAGGAACGGCCCGTTCTCGTCCGTGCGTCCTCCGCGGACGAGCTCGCTTCCCGTGACGAGGACGACGGCTGTTGGGCGGCTCAAGCCGCGGCGCGAACCGGGATGACGCGCCGCGCGGTGATCACGACCGCCGTCCCGCTACCGCGGTCGGGCACCTGCCGGATGCGGCCGTTCACGCGGAAGCGCAGGTTTCCCGGCCTGCCCATGACGACGTGCAGGCGCCGGTGCCGCACGAACCGGATGATCGACCCCGCCTCGAGCGTCCCGCGGTACAGCTCAGGGCCCGCCGCGGAGCGCGCATGCACCTCGACCCACGATCTGCCGAGCGCGCCGGTGATCGTCACCCGTGCGATGGGGGCAGCAGGCCGTCGCCGGCCTCCGCGCGGGCTCCTTGGCTCGGGTCTCGGCGGGCGGCTGCGACGAGAAATCCGGGATCGCCGTCTCCGGCGGGTCGCTGCCGAACCGCCAAGCGAGGACGACGAGCGCCGTCAGGATCCCGATCGCCGCGAGCGCGATGAGCACGACACCCGACTCCACGCGTGGATTCCGGCCGACCGTGGACTTGTTCTGTGCCCGGAGCGGCGTCTCCTCGTCCCCGGGGATGTAGCGCGAGTTGTACTCGTCGACGTAGAGCTGTCCGTCGAGGCCGAGGTATTCCGCGTACGTCCTCAGGAAGCCCTTGACGTACGTCTGGCCCGGGAGGATGTCGAACTGCTCGTCCTCCAGCGCGCGCAGGTACTTCGCGCGAACCTTGGTCGCCTGTTCCGCCTCGGGAAACTCGAGGCCCTGGCGCAGGCGCGCCTCGCGGAGACTGTTACCGATCTCGAACACGGGAGCCGCTCGATTGTAGGCGGCATGACATCAGGCCGCGAATTCCCGTAGCACGTAGTACGTGGCCACGGAGATCCCGGCCGTCACGGCCAGATACAGGCCGAAGTAGCCCAGGATCCGGCCGATCGCCGCAAGTGTCCTTCCGCGCGTCCTCCCCAGCGTCCGCTCCACCTGGCGACGCCCGCGGCGGCCCAGGACGACGGCGATCACGGAGAGGACGAAGGCCGGGGGGATCGAGACCGCCGACTCGAGCAGCGTGAAGACGTCGTAGAGCTCCGCCGCGACGACGGCCGCGGGGATCGCCACGGCTCCGGCCAGGCCGAACGGCACGGAGAAGACCGCGCTCCAGCTCGTCGGCCGCTTCTCGCTACTGTTTTTTGTAGGGTCGGCCAATGGCTGCTGGCGGGATCGAGCGTCCGATCACGCCGGCGACGGCGATCAGGGTGAGGATGTAGGGCAAGGTCTCGAAGAGCAGTGCGGCCTGCTCGGAGTATTCGGGCAGCGACCGCGCGAGCGCGCTGGAGAACCCGAACAGGAGTGCCGCGAAGAAGGCTCCGAAGGGCTTCCACATGCCGAAGATCAAGGCGGCGAGCGCGATGAAGCCGCGGCCCGCAGTCATGTTCTCGCCGAACGAGCCGACGAAGCCGATCGAGAGGTAGGCCCCGCCGAGAGCCGCCAGGATGCCCGAGACCGTCACGCAGCAGTAGCGCACCAGGTAGACGGAGATCCCGACGGTGTCCGCGGCCCGCGGATGCTCGCCGACGGCACGGATCCGGAGCCCGATCGGCGTCTTGAACAGGACGACCCAGGAGAGCACCACCGTGGCGAGCGCGAGCCAGATCATGAGGTTCATCTGGCCGAAGATCGGTCCCAGGAAGTAGACGTCCTCGACGAACCCGAGATTGACGTCGGGGATCTCGGACACGTCCGGAGGGGTTCCCTCCGCACCGTACAGATCGATGTAGAGGTAGCCCGTCAGTCCCAGCGCCAGGAAGTTGATCGCGGTCCCCGACACGATCTGGTCGGCCCGGAGGTGGATCGAGAAGACAGCGTGAATGAGCGCGAACAAGCCGCCTGCGACCATCGCGGTGACAAGCCCCCACTGCCAGCCGCCGAACCGGTCGGCGCCCCAGATTCCGAAGAAGGCGCCGGAGAGCATCATCCCCTCGAGCGCGATGTTCACGACGCCGCTGCGCTCGGAGAACATCCCGCCGATCGCGGCGAACGTGAGCGGTGTCGCCCAGCGCAGGGTGGCGGCGAAGAGGCTCGACCAGACGAAGACGGCTTCGTGGTCGGCGAGCGACCCTTGTGCGGCCGCGAACCCGACCGTGATCGCGAGCAGCCCGGAGATGATCGCGGCCCAGCCCCACTTCCTTTCGTCACGCAGGACCGCCGCCAGCCCGGCGAAGAGTGCGAGGAGCCCGAGGTACACGGGGATCAGCTCGTACGAATCCGTCCGATCGCGCACGTTGTCGCCCAGCGGCGGGAGCATGAGCCAGACGCCCAGCGCCGCGAGGATCACGCCGATGACGGCGATCTGGCGATTTCGGGACTCGGGCCCGAGCCAGGCCTGCGGCCCGAGCAGGGTCGGCCTCGTGCGAGGCACCGTCGTGCTCATGATTCAGCCGGCCTTGGCGTTCGCCCGGGCAGCTTCAGTTTCTTCCTCGCCTGCCAGACGTAGAGGATCAGGAGGTCCGCGGCGACGAAGAGGACGACGAGGCCCTGGATGATCAGCGTCATGTTCCCGGCGAGCTCGGGCTCGATCGGCAGGGCCAGGTTCCGCGTGTTCGACCCGGTCAGCAGGGCGCCGAAGAGCAGCGCCGAGAAGAAGATCCCGATCGAGGTGTTCCTCCCCAGCAGTGCGACGGCGATCCCGACGAAGCCGATGTCGGACTGCTGGATGTCGATCTGGCCGTACCGGTACTGCCAGCCGAGGATGTCGATGGCCCCTGCAAGCCCGGCGAAGGTGCCCGAGATTGCCATCGCGAGGAAGTAGTTCCGCGACACCGAGATACCGCCGTAGCGCGCCGCCTCGGGGTTGAAGCCCACGGCTCGGACCTCATAGCCGAGCGTCGTCCGGTTCAGGATCACCCAGAACGCGATCAGGGCGGCGATCGCGATGAAGAACCCGATGTGGAGGCCCTGGATGTTGTCCGGGTCGGGCCACCAGATGTGGAGCTTCGCCGACTCCCGGATGTCGTTCGAGATCGGGACCTGGTCGTTCACATCGCTCTGGAGCGGCCCTCCGAGGCTGAAGAGGTAGCTCCCGACCCAGTAGGCGATCCAGTTGAGCATGATCGTCGTGATCACCTCGTGGGCGCCCACCGTCGCTCGTAAGAATCCGGCGATCCCGGCCCAGATTGCGCCTGCCAGGGCGGCGCACAGCAAGGCGAGCGGCACGTGGATCCCCCGTCCAAGCCCGGTGATCTCCGCGCCCACGGCGACGGCGGCGATCGCCCCGACGAAGAACTGGCCCTGGCCGCCGATGTTGAAGAGCCCGCACCGGAAGGCAAAGGCGACGGCGAGGCCGGTGAGGATCAGCGTCGTGCTGATGACGAGCGTCTGCTGGAGGTTGACCTGCGCGTTGTTCCGCGCGAGCTCCTCGGTGTCCCAGAACTCGTAGGTGTTCGCGACCGAGCGGATGTCGATGAGGCTGTCGGGGATCAGCCAGGGCAGCCCGCTGCCGTCCAGGATCGCCCGGCCCGTCTGGAGGGGGCTCACTCCGGTCGTCAGGCGGACGACGATCCCGGCGATGGTGAGCGCAAGGAGCGTCGTCAAGAGCGGTGTGACGATGCCGCCCGCCCGGTGCCAGACCGTCAGGCGGCCGGCAAGAGTCGTCGGCTCGCCCTGCTCCGGGTCGGGCGGACGCGGCTGGTTCTCCGGTGTGACGGTCAGGCGACGGCCTCCTTCTCGCGGGTGCCGCCGGTCATCGCGATGCCGAGCTCTTGCTCGGAGACGTCGGGCCCGTACTCCTCGACGATCTGGCCCTCGTAGATCACCAGGATCCGGTCGGAGAGCGAGAGAATCTCGTCGATCTCGAGCGAGATCAGCAGGACCGCGCGGCCGCCCTCGTCCCGCTCCTCTATCAGCCTGCGGTGGACGAACTCGATCGCGCCGACGTCGAGGCCGCGCGTCGGCTGCGCGGCGATCAGGACGCGGGGGTCGCGCGTCACCTCGCGGGCCACCACCACCTTCTGCTGGTTGCCGCCGGAGAGTGCTGCCGCCCTCGTCCGCGGGTTGCCGCCGCGAACGTCGAACTCCTGCAGCAGCCCGCGGGCCCAGGTGAAGATCCTGCCCGGCCGGAGCCACCCGAAGTGCGAGAACGGCTCCTTGTCGTAGTCGTGGAGCGCCAGGTTCTCCGCGAGGGTGAAGTCGAGGATGAGCCCGCGCCGCTGACGGTCCTCCGGGATGTGTCCCATCCCGGACTCGAGATGGTGATCCGCGTTCGCGTTCGTGAGGTCGAGGCCGTCGACGGCCACCCGCCCGCTCTGGGGATGGCGGAGGCCGGTGAGCGCATCGATGAGCTCGGTCTGGCCGTTTCCGTCCACGCCGGCGATGCCGACGATCTCGCCGGCCCGAACCTTGAGGGTGACGCCGCGGACCGCCTCGAGCCCGCGGTCGTCGAGCACCGAGAGGTCCTCCACCTCCAGGACTGGGTCGGCGGGCTGCGCAGGCGTCTTGTCGACCCGTAAAAGGACCTCGCGGCCGACCATGAGCTTGGCGAGCGTGTCCTGCGTCGCGCCCTCGCGGGGCACGGTGTCGATCTTCTTGCCGCGGCGCAGGACGGTGACCCGCTCGGCGATCTCCAGCACCTCCCGCAGCTTGTGGCTGATGAAGATGATCGACATGCCCTCGCGCTGGAGCGTCCTGAGGATGCCGAAGAGCTCGTCGGCCTCTTGGGGCGTGAGCACGGCCGTCGGCTCGTCGAGGATGAGGATCTCTGCTCCGCGGTACAGGGCCTTGAGGATCTCCACGCGCTGCTGCTGGCCGACGGTGATGCCCTCCACCTTGGCATCAGGATCGATCGCGAAGTTGAAGGTCGACGCGAGGTCGCGCACCCTCCGGATCGCGGCGTCGTAGTCCAGCAGGACGCCGCCCTTGCGCGGCTCGGTAGCGAGGACGATGTTCTCGGCCACCGTCATGACCGGGATCAGCATGAAGTGCTGGTGGACCATCCCGATTCCGTGCTCGATCGCGGCCTTCGGCGAGTCGATCGTCACCCGCTTCCCCTTGATCAGGATCTCGCCCTCGTCGGGGTGGTAGAGCCCGTAGAGGATGTTCATCAGCGTCGACTTGCCGGCGCCGTTCTCGCCGAGCAGCGCGTGCACCTCACTCGGGAGGAGGTCGAAGTCGACGTGGTCGTTCGCGAGCACGCCGGGGAACCGCTTCGTGATCCCGCGCAACTCGAGAATAGGAGCCGCAGCTTGGTCGACTCGTGCGTCGCCCATTGCGGGCGATTCTATGGAGGCGCAAAAAACGAGGGGCGGACTGCTGTCCGCCCCTCGGATGTTCCGTCGTGCTCGGTGTTTAGAGCTTGGCCGGCGGCTTGACCTTGCCGGCGATGATCTGCTTCCTCAGCACCTCGAGCCCGGCACGCAGCGGCTTGCTGACCTTCTTGCTCAGCTTGCCGTAGCCGACGCCCTTGTTCCGGAGGGTGAATGTCGCGTTCGTGCCCCCGCGGAACGTTCCGCGCTGGATGGCCTGGATCGACTGGTAGACCGACTCGTCGACCCGCTTGACGGCGCTCGTCAGCATGTGAGCGCCGAGGTAGCCCTGGTCGGCGTCCACGCCGATGCCCCACTTGCGGCGCTCCTTGGCCGCGCTGAGGGCGCCGAGGCCGCAGCCGCCGGCGACCTGGAAGACGGCGTTCGCGCCACGCGAGATGTGGTTGAGCGCGACTTCCTTGCACTTGGCCGCGTCGGTGAAGCTCTGCGAGTAACCGATGTGAACGACCGCGCGGCGGCTCGCCCGGCGGGCGCAGAAGCGGTAGCCCGCGATGAACGCGTCGACCGACGGGAGCTTGATGCCGCCGACTGCGCTCAGGATCGGGCGCCGTCTCTCGCGAATGAGCTGCTTGACCGCCAGGTGTCCGACGAGGCAGCCTGCCTGCTCGGACTTGAAGAGCAGACCACGGACGTTCGACGGCTTGTTCGCGAGCGCCTCCTGCGGGAAGTCGATGATCGCGAACCTGCGCTGCGGATACTGCTGGGCGACAGTGTTGAGGTCGCTCGCGAGCAGGAAGCCCACCGCGACCGTGAGCGCGCTACCAGTGGTCGCGCCCTGCCGAAGGTTCGGCGTGTAGTCGGCCGGCGAGCGGGACTCGAAGACCTGCTTGCGGATCTTCAGGTCCCTCTCCGCCTTCAGCAGGCCCTGGTAGGCGAGCTGGTTGAACGAGCGGTCGTTGAGCCGTCCGACGTCGGTGACGAGCGAGATGCGCTCGTTGGCAGTCGACTTGGTCGGAGCGGCACTCGCCCCGAGTGCTGCGACGAGCATGGCTGTCAGCGCCACGACGAGCAGCCCCCAAGGCATGAGGCGTCTTACGTTCACTGAGTCCTCCCCTTTCTAAGGTGTCCTACGTAACTAGAGATATAAAGGCGATGCTAAACCCCGTCACCATGAGACGTGAAGGGCTGGTGAAAAGTTAGTCCGGGCTAGCCGTGAGTGCGTGCTCGTCGACCAGTACGCGGCGCGGCTTGGAGCCCTCGTAGCCGGAGATGATCCCGCGCCGCTCGAGCATGTCGACCAGGCGGCCGGCTCGGGTGTAGCCGACGCGGAGCCGGCGCTGGAGCAGGGACACCGAGGCGGTCTGGGTCTGGACGACGATCTCGATCGCCCGCTCGAGCAGCGGGTCCTGATCGGGGTCGAAGTCCTCGTCCCCATCGCGGAGCTCCTCCGGCGGCGCCTCGGGCGCCTCCAGCAGCGATTCGTCCAGCTCCTGGCCCCGCTGGGTCCGGCACTGCTCGACCAGAAGGGCGATCTCCTCCTCGGTCACGTAGGCGCCCTGGACCCGCTGGAGCCGTGAGGTCCCGAGCGGCTTGAAGAGCATGTCGCCCTGGCCGAGCAGGCTCTCGGCGCCCGCCTGGTCGAGGATCACGCGGGAATCGGTCTGGCTGGAGACGGCAAATGCGATCCGCGACGGCACGTTCGCCTTGATCATCCCGGTGATCACGTCCACGGAAGGGCGCTGCGTGGCAAGCACGAGGTGGATTCCGACGGCGCGAGACTTCTGCGCGAGCCGGATGACGGCGTCCTCGACCTGCTGCGGGGAGATCATCATCAGGTCGGCGAGCTCGTCGATGACGACGAGGAGGTAGGGCAGGGTCTCGTCCCCGCGCTGGCGGAACGCCCGGTTCGCCTCGGGGAGGTTGCGGGCGCGGACGGTCGCGAGGAGCTCGTAGCGCCGATCCATCTCGGCAAGGACGTTGGTGAGGACGATCGAGGCTTCCTTGGGGCTGGAGACGACCGGCGTCAGGAGATGCGGGATCGACTCGTACAGCGACAGCTCGATCCGCTTGGGGTCGATGAGGATCAGACGCACGTCGTCCGGTGTCGCCCGGAGGAGCACCGAGGTGAGGACGGTGTTGATACAGCCCGACTTCCCTGAGCCCGTCGTGCCGGCGATCAGCAGGTGCGGCATCCGGGCGAGGTCGGTCCAGACGGCGTTGCCGGAGATGTCCTTGCCGAGCCAGACGGAGAGCGGGCTCGCCGTCGCGGGCAGCTTGTCGAAGACGTCGCCGAGCGTGACCAGGTTCGGCGAGAGGTTCGGGACCTCGACGCCGACTGCCTGCTTGCCAGGGATCGGCGCCAAAATCCGAATCTCGGTCGTGGCCAGCGCGTAGGAGAGATCGTCCTTGAGCGCCGAGATCTTCGACATCTTCGTGCCGGCCGCGAGCTGGAGCTCGTAGCGGGTGACTCGGGGCCCGGTGATCTCTCCGACGACTCGCGCGTCGACGCCGAAGTCGGCCAGCGCCCGCGTCAGGGACTCGGCGACCTTGCCGTTGTCGCTCTTGGCGACCGCCCGGGCCGGTGCGCGCTTCAGCAGCGACGGCTCGGGAAGCACGTAGTCCTCCTTCGCCGGTGTGGGAGGCTCGAAGAGCGGCTGCTGTTCGCTGGTCTCGGCCGGCTCCTCGTCCATGGCGTGGAGGAGCGGCGGCGGCTCGGCCTGGCCCACCACGTCCGGGAAGTCCGAGACCGCGTCGATCGGCGGGTGGTCGTCGCGCGGCCTGAGCGGGATCGCAGGAGCCAGGGGCCGCTCGTCGAGCACGGGCCGGCGCTCGACGCGGCGCCTGGCTGCGGTGTGGGCGCGGCGGACGGCGCCGTGCGAGCGCTGGACGAGCGCACCGACGGATGCGCCGGACAGGAGCAGGACGCCGGCGAGCGTGAACGCGGTTCCGGCGATCAGCGTCCCCGTGCGGCCGATCAGTGTCCCGACGACCTCGTCGAGCGCGGTGCCGACGTAGCCGCCCGAGTCCGCGAGGAGCAGGAAGACCCCGAGCGCCGTCGAGGCGAGGCCCCAGCGAAACGGATGCACCTGCACGAGGCGGCTCCGGCCGAGCATCAGGAAGCCGACGATCACGAGGGCCGCCGGGACGAGGTAGCCGGCGTCGCCGACGAGCGCCCACAATCCGTCGGCGATGGCCTCTCCGCCAGTCCCTCCCTCCCACTCCAGGTAGACGAGCGTGGAGAGGAAGAGGCCCGCCGCGACGAGGCCGAGGCCGATCAGCTCGGGATGGTGGTGGCTGCGCTCCTTGGTCGCGCGCTTGCGGCGCTTGACCCGCGAGGGCACGCGCGGTCTCAGGGTGCGCTTCTTGCGGCGTCGCGCCATGCGCGCCTGCTTCGACGCGGCGGGCCCGACCCCTACCCTAAGGAGGCGATCCGCTCGAGCAGGAGCTCGATGAAGGCTCGGCCGTCGATGCCGACGCCGACGTGCGCGTTCGGCTCGTTGTCCGTCCGCCGCCAGAGATCGACCACGGTTCGGCCGCGGGTCAAGTCGGATCCGCACTCGATCGCGACGTGGCGGTGCACCGTCTCGACGAGCTCCGGGCGGAAGACGTGCGCGAGGGCCACGGCGTCGTGGATCGGCGAGCCGTCGAAGCCGTACGTCTTCGAGTGGAACCGGTTGTAGAACTCCCAGAGCTCTGCGACGAGCTTGCCCGTGCGGCCCGTGGAGCGGAGGCGCTCGGCGTCCGCCTTCGTCATCAGTGCCTCATGGGTCACGTCGAGGCCGATCATCGTGACCTCGAGACCGCTCCCGAAGACGCGCGCTGCCGCCTCCGGGTCGGCCCAGATGTTGAACTCCGCGGCGGGCGTGACGTTTCCGAGGCCGATCGAGCCGCCCATCAGCACGATCCGCTCCGGCCGCGCGTCGGGGTAGCGGGCGAGCATCAGCGCGACGTTCGTCAGCGGGCCGACTGCCACGAGCGTCGCGCCGCCGGCGTGGCGGCCGAGGAAGTCCACCGCGTGCTCGTCCAGCGGCGAGCCCTGCGCGGGCGGCAGGTCCGGGCCGTCCAGGCCGGTCTCGCCGTGGACGTACTTGGCCACGTATGGCTCGCGCACGAGCGGTCGGTCGGCGCCGGCAGCGACGGGGATCTCCCTCCGGCCGGCGAACTCGAGGATCCGGATCGCGTTCGCCGTGGTCTTCGCGAGCGTCTGGTTGCCGGCGACCGTCGTCACCCCAATGAGGTCGACCTCGGGGCTCGCGAGCGCCAGGAGGAGCGCGATCGCGTCGTCGTGGCCGGGGTCGCAGTCGAGGACGATCGGGAGCGCAGTCACGGGCGCTCCGAGGCAAGTAACACTGTGTTACAAGCCACGATCGGCCTGGAGTTCGCAGGGTTTCGGAGCAAGTAACACTGTGTTACAAGATCTCGTCGATCTCCGCCGCCGTCGGCAGCGACGGCTGGGCGCCTGGTCTCGAGGCGGCGATCGCCCCGGCCGCGCAGGCTCGGCGCAACGCCTCGTCCCAGTCGCGGCCCTCGAGGTGCGAGACGACGAGGCAGGCCGTGAATGCGTCGCCCGCCGCCGTCCCGTCCACGGCGTCGACCTGCGGAGGCTCGGCCCGCGCGACCTCCTTGCCGCCCTCGAGCAGGACCGCCCCGTCGGGTCCGAGCGTGAGCGCGACGAGCTTTCCGCGTGCGTTCACCTCGTGCTCGTAGCGGTTCACGACCAGCAGGTCGGGCTCGACGTCGATCGGCCTCGCCGGGGCCGCATTCAGACAGAAGAACGAGGCGTCGCGTGCCGCGGACATGATTGGCTCGTCGGGAATCTCGAGCTGGCAGAGGGCGGCGCCCTCCACCGGCCGTCCCGCGACGCCGGTGTTCGCCCCCGGAGCGACGACGATGGTCGTCTCGCCGTCCGCGTCGACGGTGATCAATGCGACGCCCGTCTGGCTCGTCGCTTGCCTGGAGCTCGAGCTCGACCCCTGCCTCGAGCAACCCCGCCGTCGCCTCCTCCGCCGCCTGATCCTTGCCGACGCTTCCGATCATCCGCACCTGTGCGCCGAGCCGCGCGGCAGCGACCGCCTGGTTCGCGCCCTTCCCGCCCGGGTAGCGCGCGAAGGTTGCGCCGCTGACGGTCTCACCGGGACGCGGCAACCGCTCGGCCTGCGCCACCAGGTCGAGATTGATCGACCCGACGACAGTCAGCTCAGGCCGCAAGCGCGCGCAGGTCTTCGAGCGTGCCGCCGAGCAGGTTTTCGCGCAGGTCGAAGAGCCCGGCCCAGAGCGACGAGCGGTCCGGCGCCGAGTCCATCCGGACCGCGGTGGTGAGGCCCTCAAGCGCCCGAACCAGCACGGCGAGCTCGAGGTAGACCTGCGCGACTCTGTGCGAGGCGACACAGACGCCGGCCCGTCCGAGCACCGGCGCCCAGTCCATGAGCTCAGCAGGGCCGGGCTCGCCGTACCACGAACGCCCCTCGGCCTGATCCGGCTCGAGCTCGAGGAGGTAGCGCCCTGAGTGGGCGCTCCAGGCCGACGAGGGCGGTCTCCACCCGCTCGGCCGCGCGCCGGAGCGCCGCCTGGCGCTTCCCGGCCGTGCTCGGCTGGGCCTCTCCCCTCGCCCACCGCTCGAGCAGGCGGCAGAACGCGAGCGCGGCGACCTCGCAGGCGACGAGCTGGCCGATCAGCGTGCGCGCCGTCTTCTCCTCAGCCGCGCGGTCGAAGAGCGCCTCCGCCCAGCCGGGCGTCGGGTCGATGCGGAGAGTGCTCATACCTCCACTATGACCGGGAGAATCATGGGGCGTCTACCGGTTCTGTCGTAAATCAGCTGCCCAACTGCATCGTGTAGATGCTCCTGGAGCAGCTTGATCTCCCGGACGTTCTGGCCGAGGAGCTCGCGGAGGACGCGGTTGGCCTCCTCCCGCGTCTCCTCCATCAGCGGCCCCGGCTCCGAGAGGCCGCGCGCGATCAGCTCAGGCATTGCGGCGGGGCTGCCATTCGAGCCCGCGATGGTCGCGACGATGATCAGGACGCCGTCTTCGGAGAGCGTCCGCCGGTCGCGCAGCGCGACGTCCTTCACGTCGCCGACACCGAGGCCGTCCACGAAGGTGACGCCGGACTCGATCTGGTCGACGATCCGCGGCCCGGCTTTCGTGAGCTCGACGACGGTGCCGTTCTCCGTCAGGACGATCGACGACGCCGGCACACCGCTCTCCTGCGCGAGGCGCCCGTGCGCAGCCAGCATCCGGAACTCGCCGTGCACCGGCATGACCGCCTTCGGCCGGACGAGCCCCAGCATCGTCCGCAGCTCCTCCACGTGGCCGTGGCCGGACACATGGACGGGGGCGTTCTCCTGGTGGAGCACCTCGGCGCCGAGCTTCGCGAGCTGGTTGATCGAGTCGTGGACGCGCAGCTCGTTCCCGGGGACCGGCCGCGCAGAGAGGATCACGGTGTCGCCACGCTCCACGAACACCGACCGGTGGTCGTTGTAGGCGATGCGGGTCAGCGCCGACATCGGCTCACCCTGGCTGCCCGTGCAGAGGATCAGCACCTCGTGCGGCTGGTACTGGTCGAGCTCGTTCGGCCGGATCAGCGTGCCTTCCGGAACCTCCACGTAGCCGAGATTCCGCGAGATGTTCATGTTCTTGCGCATCGAGCGGCCGACGACGGCGACCTTGCGACCGACCTGGACGGCGACGTCGATCGCCTGCTGCATGCGGTGGACGTTCGACGCGAAGCACGCGATCAGGACGCGGCCCTGAAGTCGCGGGATGATCTGCTGGAACGCCTCGCCGACGAGCCGCTCCGAGCCGGTGACGCCGGGGCGCTCGGCATTCGTGGAGTCGCCGAGCATGAGGTCGACGCCCTGCGAGCCGAGCTCGGCGAGCCGGCCGACGTCGGTGCGCAGGCCGTCCACGGGCGTGTGGTCGAGCTTCCAGTCGCCGGTGTGGAGCACCCGTCCGGCGGGCGTCTCCAGCACGACCGCGACGGCGTCGGGGATCGAATGTGCGACACGGACGAAGCTAATGCGGAAACCGCCGATCTGCACGGGGTCTTCCTCCGGATGCGCCTCCTTGAGGTCGACGGCGTTCAGGAGCCCGTGCTCGTCGAGCCGTGACTGGGCCAGCCCAAGTGTCAGCCGAGTGCCCCAGACCTCGGGCACCGGGACCTCGCGGAGAAGGTACGGAAGCGCGCCGACGTGATCCTCGTGCGAGTGCGTGAGGACGACAGCGCGGACGCGATCCTTGCGGTCGGCGAGGTACGACATGTCCGGGAGGATCAGGTCGACGCCGAGATGCTCGTCCCTCGGAAATGCGAGTCCGGCGTCGACGACCACGATGTCGTCGTCGAGCTCGTAGACGGTCAGGTTCTTGCCGATCTCGCCGACGCCGCCGAGCGGGATGATGCGAAGAGTCTCCCCAGCCACGGTGTGGACTCTACTCTCGGCCCCCGGGAGGGTTGGCGGAATGGCGCTCGCTACCTAGGCCGCGGCAGGTTGGAGCGCGCCGAGCCGCTCCAGGCAGGCGCGGATCGTGTCCTTCTCCTCGTCGGTCGCCTCGACCATCGGCAGGCGGAGTCCGCCCACGTCGTGCCCTAGGAGGTTCAGCGCGGCCTTGATCCCGATCGGCCCGACGGTGACGCCGAGGATCTCGTAGGCCGGCGCGAGCTCCTCGTCGATCTGCCGGGCCCGCTCGACGTCGCCGGCACGGAAGGCCTGCAGCTGCTGCTTGACCTGCGGGCCGACGATGTGCGTGTGGACGCAGATCCCACCGGTGCCGCCGACCTCGAGGAACGGGACCAGGATGTTGTCGTCCCCCGCGTAGAGCGCGAGGCCCGTCTCGTCGACGATGCGACGCGCGTCCTCGAGGTCGTCCCAGGCCTGCTTCACGCCCACGACGTTCGGGATCTCGGCCAGCTCGGCCAGCGTCTCGACAGCGACGAGGTTCACGACGCGCGTCGGGATGTTGTAGTAGACGATCGGCTTGTCCGTCACGGACGCGATCGTCTTCACGTGCTCGACGATGCCGCGCGGCGGCGGCTTGTTGTAGTACGGCGTGACGATCAGGAACCCGTCGACGCCGAGCTCGTGCGCCTTGGACGTCAGATGGACGGAGTGGCGCGTGTCGTAGGTGCCGGTGCCGGCGATCACCGTCGCCCGGTCGCCGACGGTCTCCACGGCGGCTTCGTAGAGCGAGAACCGCTCGTCGTCGGTCAGGGTCGGCGACTCGCCGGTGGTTCCGGTGACGACGAGCCCGTCGGAGCCGTTCTCGACGAGGAACGCGGCGAGCTCGCGGAACTTCGGGAGGTTCACCGCGCCGTCGGCGTCGAACGGCGTCACGCTGGCGGTCAGGATCTCGCCGAGCACGCTTGGATCTTACTCCGGGCCGGCGGAGTCTCCTCTGCGGCAGAGTTGGAAGCCCGCGTCGTTGTCGTCGAACTGCCGGCTGCAGTCGGGCTCTCGACTCCCGGCGGCGGGCGGAGTTGTCGTGGGGCCGGCATCCGGTACAGCCGCCACCCCGGGCGCGCATCCAGTCGCGATGAGGGCAATCGCCGCAAGGGTTACACGAGCTTCCAGAACTTCCCCTTCAGGCCGAGGTCGTCGAACACAGCTTGCTCGAGCCCAAGTAACACAGTGTTACTAATGTTCTAGACGCCGTCCGGAGGGCGATCGCGGGGTTTGTAACAAAGTGTTACTTGCCGTTCGAGCGACCGGGCGCTTCGGCCACGGCGCCATCGAAAGCGGCCTTGGCCTCCGCGCCGTAGACGGCGAAGACGACCTGCTCGAGCGACGACGGCTGGTAGCCGCGCGCGGCCTCGACCATGATGCGGGCGCACTCGTCGAGCGGGAACCCGCCGACGCCGGTCCCGAACGCCGGCAGTGCCAGGGACTTCGCGCCCAGGTCGTCGGCGATCCGGAGGCAGCTCTCGGTCGTCCGGCGGACGAGGTCGGCGTCGGTGCGGAGATCCTGACCCATCACGGCGCCGTGGATGACCCACTTCGCGGACAGGCGCCCGGCGCTGGTCGCGACGGCCTCGCCCACCTGGATCGGCCCTTTCGCGACCGCCTCGAGCTCGATCTCCTCTCCCCCAGCTCGCTTGATCGCGCCCGCCACGCCGGCGCCCATCCAGAGGGCGTTGTTTGCGGCATTGGCGATCGCGTCGACGTCGAGCGCGGTGATGTCTCCGTCAACGACCGCGAGCTCAGCCAAGCAGCTCCTCGAGCCCGACCGTGAGGCCCGGCGGAAGGCTCGGCAGCCTCTCCAGCGCGAGCAGGACTCCGGGCACGTACGCCTCGCGGTTGAAGGCGTCGTGGCGGATCGTGAGCAGCTGCCCGTCGCCGCCGAACAGCACTTCCTGGTGCGCTACGAGCCCCGGCAGGCGCACGGAGTGGATCTCGGCGCCGCCGATACGCTCTGCGGTCGCCTTGGCGGTGCCGGACGGCGCATCCTTCTTGGCCTCCCCGTGGAGCTCGACGATCTCGGCCCGCGGCAGATGGCGGGAAGCCTCGGCAGCGAACCGCATCATCAGCACGGCGCCGATCGCGAAGTTCGGCGCGTAGAACAGCGCCACGCCCTTGTCCTCGGCAACCTCCGCGAGGCTGGTCGGATCCCACCCCGTCGTCCCGACCACGCAAGGGATCCCGCGCTCCAGCGCCGCTCTGACGTTCTCGACGACCGCATCTGGCACCGTGAAGTCGACCATCGCCTCGGCGTCGTCGAGCTCGACCAGCTCGTGTCCCGCCGCCTCCAGGGCCGGCGCCAGCGCCGACCCGACCTTGCCCCCGCGCCCCTGGAGCGCGACCTTCACGCGGCGGCGGTCGCGAGCGCCGGGTTGACGCGCTCGACAGCGGCGAGGAACAGATCCTCGCTCGGCCCAATTGCCGCCGCCGACAGACGCTCGGGCGCCAGCAGAACCCCCGCGAGCTCCGCCAGGCTCTCCGGCTCGACGGCGTCGATCTCCGCGATGATCCGGTCGAGCGAGAGCATCTCCGTGTCGGTGATCAGCGACTTGCCGAGCCGGCTCATCCGGCTCGAGGTCGCCTCCATCGACAGCAGGATCCGGCCCTTCAGGTTCTCCTTCGCCCGCTCGAGCTCGTTCGGCCGCAGGTTGCCGGCCGCGATGTCCGCGATCTGCTCGGCGGCGATCTCGAGACACGGGCCGAGGTTCTCCTCGCGGGTGCCGACGTAGAGCCCGATCTGGCCCGTGTCGGTGTACTGCGACGCGAACGTGTAGACGGCGTAGGCCATCCCCCGCTTCTCGCGGATCTCCTGGAAGAGCCGAGACGACGCGGAGCCGCCGAGGATGGCGTCCAGGAGCGAGGCGGCGAAGCGGCGTCGGTCCGACCGCGCGATGCCGGGCGCGGCGAGGCAGAGGTGGTACTGCTCCGTGTCCTTGCGCATGAAGCGCAGGTCGGGCGGCGGCGGCTTCACGAGCGGCGAGCGGACGCGTCTCCCCCGTGCCGGGGTTTCGCCGACCTTCGACTCCGCCCGCTCCAGCAGGCCGAGCAGCTCGTTGTGGTCGAGGTAGCCGGCGGCCGCGACGACGATGTTGCCCGGGACGTACATCGACCGGTGGTAGGCCGTGATCGCTCGACGCGACACGGACGAGATCACCTCCGCCGTCCCGATCACGGGCCGGCCGAGCGGATGGTGGCCGAAGACCGCCTCGGCGATCAGGTCGTGGACGAGCTCCTGCGGCTGGTCCTCGTACATCGCGATCTCCTCGAGCACGACCTCGCGCTCGGAATCCACCTCGGCGAAGACCGGCGCGTAGACCATGTCGCTCATGACGTCGATCGCCTCGTCGAGGTGGTGGTCCGCCACCCGCGCGTAGACGACCGTGTGCTCGCGAGAAGTGGCGGCGTTCAGCTCACCGCCCATGGCGTCGAAGACCTCGGCGATCTCCTGCGCGTTGTACTTCTCGGTGCCCTTGAAGAGCAGGTGCTCGATGAAGTGCGAGACGCCGGCGCGCTCGTCCCGCTCGTCGCGCGACCCGGCGCCGATCCAGAACCCGAGCGCCACCGACCGGACGTGCGTCAGCCGCTCGGTGACGACCCGCTGGCCGGAGTCGAGCTCCGAGAGGACGTACTTCTGCACTGAGGGGGATCGTAGTAAGGAAAGACCGTCCAACCGCGCTACTCGTCTTAGATGGGGGGTTTCTCTGCGGCACGGCGCTTCGGCACGGCGCGCTTTCTTGCGACGGCGTGCGTTGCCGTGGCGCTGGCCGGCACGGGCGCTTCGGAGACGGGCGCTGCCGAGACGGCGCTGCCGGCCGGGTTTCAGGAAACGACCGTCTTCTCGGGCTTGACGACCCCGATGGCGATCGAGTTCGCCGCGGATGGACGGGTGTTCGTCGCCGAGAAGGGAGGCAGGATCAAGGTGTTCGACGGCCTCTCGGACAGCTCACCCGACGTCTTTGCCGATCTGTCGGCGAACGTGCACAACTTCTGGGACCGCGGGTTGCTCGGACTTGCGCTCGATCCCGACTTCACGACGGGCCGACCCTATGTCTACGTGCTGTACACGTACGACGCTCCGATCGGGGGCTCGGCACCGAGGTGGGGAGATGCGTGCCCGAGCCCTCCGGGAGCGACGGGCGACGGGTGTGTGGTCAGCGGCCGCCTCTCACGGCTGACTGCCTCGGGCAATTTCGTGACCGGGCCTGAGAACGTCCTGATCAACGATTGGTGTCAGCAGTACCCGAGCCACTCGGTCGGCGCCCTCGCTTTCGGCTCCGACCGGGCGCTGTACGTCTCGGGTGGGGACGGCGCGAGCTTCAACTTCACCGACTGGGGGCAGGACGGCAACCCGCTGAACCCCTGTGGCGATCCGCCGGGTGGTGCGGGCAATGCACTGTCGCCGCCGAGCGCCGAGGGCGGGGCGTTGCGCAGCCAGGACCTGCGCACCTCATCGGACCCAGCGTCGCTCAACGGGGCGATCCTGCGCGTGGATCCCGACACGGGGCTGGCGCTGCCCGACAATCCGCTCGCAGGCAGCGCCGACTCGAACGCGCGCCGCATCGTCGCCCACGGGCTGCGGAACCCGTTTCGGTTCACGATCAGGCCGGGGACGAACGAGGTCTGGCTCGGCGATGTGGGCTGGACGGCGTGGGAGGAGATCAACCGGATCGCCGACCCCTTGGGGGCGGTGGAGAACTTCGGCTGGCCGTGCTACGAGGGCAACGGAAGCCAGTCCGGCTACGACGGCGCCAACCTGAGCATCTGCGAGAACCTGTACGCGCTCCCCGGCGGAGTGGTTCCCCCTTACTACGCCTACAACCACGGTGCCAAGGTGGTCGGGGGCGAGTCGTGCCCGACCGGGAGCTCCTCGATCGCGGGCCTCGCCTTCTACCCGGGCGGGCACTTCCCCGACGCCTACGACGGCGCGCTCTTCTTTGCCGACTACTCGCGAGACTGCATCTGGGTGATGTTCCCGGGCGCAAACGGGCTTCCGAACCCGAGCAACAGGGCGACCTTCCTGGCGCCGGCCGCGAACCCGGTCGATCTCCAAGTCGGCCCCGACGGAGCGCTGTACTACGCCGACTTCGACGGCGGCACGATCCGGAGAATCTCCTCCAGCGTCAACCAGCCGCCGCTCGCTTCCGCAACCGGGTCGCCCACGAACGGGCCGGCGCCGCTGACGGTCGTTTTCGACGGCAGCGCCTCCAGCGACCCGGAGGGCGGGACGCTCACCTACTCCTGGGATCTCGACGGCGACGGGAACTTCGGCGACTCGACCGCGCCCCGGCCCACGTTCACGTACACACAGCCCGGCACGTACGACGCGCGGCTGCGGGTCACCGATCCGGCAAGCCAGGCCGCCACGAGCGCCGCGGTCACGATCACGGCCGGCAACAGCCCACCCACTGCGACCATCATCGACCCGGTCCCGGGCACCGCGTGGAGGGTTGGCGAAGCGATCTCGTTCACGGGCTCGGCCACCGATCCGCAGCAGCTGACGGTGCCCACCTCGAGCCTCTCCTGGGAGCTCGTCCTCTTCCACTGCCCGTCCAACTGCCACACCCACCCGCTGCAGTCCTGGACCGGCGTCGCCGGCGGCACGTTCCCAGCCCCCGACCACGAATACCCCTCCTACCTCGAGCTGCGCCTGACGGCAACCGATGCGGGCGGCCTAACCGGTACGACGACCCTTCGGCTCGACCCCCGCACCGTGCTGCTCGGCTTCGAGAGCACGCCCACCGGGCTGGAGCTCACGGTCGGGAGCTCGAGTAGGACGACGCCGTTCACGCGAGAGGTCATCGAAGGTTCCAACAACACGATCAGCGCGTCCTCCCCCCAGGCGCTGAACGGAACCATGTACACGTGGTCGGGCTGGTCCGACGGGGGTGCGGCGAGCCACAACATCGTTGCGCCCGCCGGTGCGATGACCTACATCGCCACCTTTGCGCCCCCGCTACCCCCGCCTCCTCCTCCGCCTCCACCGCCGGCACCGCTCCCTCCTCCGCCACCCGCGACGCCGCCTGCGCCGCCCCCACCGCGCGAGCCCGCAGTCCGGGCGAAGCCGTGCGTCGTCCCGCGGCTCGTGGACGCGACCCTCGCGACGAGCCGCCGGCGCCTGGTGCGGGCCGGCTGCCGGATCGGAGCGGTCCGGCGCCGGTACGCGCCTGCCGAAGCCGGACGCGTGCTGACGGCGGGTATGCGCCCCGGCACCCGGCTGCCGGCCGGCGCGAGGATCGCGCTGACCGTCAGCCGGGGACCGAAGAAGCGCTAGGTCCTAGTCCCGCCTGCCGCGGTCTCGGCCGCCGCGGCCGCGACCCCGGTCGCCGTCCCGGCGCGGCGGACGCTCCTCCCGCGGCCGCTCGGGCGCGTCCTTGGCGCGCTCGATCAGCTCTTCGGGCGAGACCATCCCGCCGTTCTCGTGCTTGTTGACGAGCTTGAGGCCGATGCGGCCCCGCTCCTTGTCGACCTCCTGCACGACGACGTCCAGGACGTCTCCGCGGTTGATCACGTCCTCGATGTGGCCGACCCGCCCGGGGCCGACGTTCGAGACGTGGAGGAGGCCGTCGGTGCCCTTCTTCAGCTCGACGAACGCACCGAACTGGGTCGTCTTCACCACCTTGCCGGTGTACGTGTCGCCGACCTCGGGCTCCTTCGTGAGTGCGTTGATCGCCTCCATCGCCGCCTCGGCGTTCTTGCCCTCCGTGGCGTAGATGAGGATCGTGCCGTCCTCCTCGATGTCGATCTGGACGTCGTAGTCGGCCTCGAGCGAGCGGATCGTCTCGCCGCCCTTGCCGATGACCATCCCGATGAACTCGGGGTTGATCTTGATCGTCGAGATCCGGGGAGCGTGGTCGCGGAGCTGCTCGCGCGACTCCGGGATCGCCTCCAGCATCCGGTCGAGGATGAACTCGCGCGCCTCCTTGGCCTGCGTGAGCGCGTTCCGCATGATCTCCTGCGTGACGCCGGTGATCTTGATGTCCATCTGGAGCGCGGTCACACCCTCGCGGGTGCCGGCGACCTTGAAGTCCATGTCGCCCAGGTGGTCCTCCGCGCCCTGGATGTCCGTCAGGATCACGTAGTCCTCGCCCTCCTTGACGAGGCCCATCGCGATACCCGCGACCGGCGCCTTGATCGGCGCGCCGGCGTCCATCAGCGCGAGCGTCGAGCCGCAGACCGATCCCATCGACGACGAGCCGTTCGACTCGAGCGTCTCGGAGACGATCCGGATCGTGTACGGGAAGTCCTCGGGCGGCGGGATGACGGCCTCGAGCGCCCGCTGCGCGAGCGCGCCATGACCGATGTCACGCCGCTTGGGGCCCCGCATGAACCCGGTCTCGCCGACCGAGTAGGGCGGGAAGTTGTAGTGGTGCATGAACCGCCGCTCCTGCTCGAGGGAGAGGTCGTCGATGCGCTGACCCTCCTTCGCGGTGCCGAGCGTGAGGAGGGACATGATCTGGGTCTGCCCCCGCGTGAAGAGCGCGGAGCCGTGGGTTCTGGCGGAGACGCCAACCTCGCACTCGATCGCGCGGATCTCGTCGGCGGCGCGGCCGTCCGGCCGGCGCTTGTCGACGGCGATCTTCTGCCGGACGAGCTGCTTGTAGATCGACTCGGCCGCACGCTTCACGAACTGGCGCGTGAGACCGTCCTTGACCGCCGGTGCGTCTCCGTCGACCGTTGCGGGCCCGACGGGGAACGGCAGCTCGACCGTCTCGATGACGCGGTCGAAGAGCAGCGCCCGCTTCGCCGACTTGAGCTCCTTCGAGTCCTGCTCGGCCTCGGTCAGCGCCTTCAGGTCGTCCTCGAACTGCTGACGGACAGGCTCCTCGACGACCGCCAGGCGGCTCTTTTCGAGCAGCATGTCCAGCGACATCTTGTGCTGGAGCTGCTTGAGGATGTCGTCCTCCGTCGAGCCCATGTCGAGCGGCGGGCACTCCTCGAGCAGGATCTCCTCGACGATCGCGCTGCCCTCACGCAGGCCCTCGTCGAGGATCCGCTGGCGGATCCGGTCGCCGAAGCGCTCCTCGAGATCGGCCGTGAGCTGCGGGTCGAGCCACTTGTCCTTGCCGACCTGCTCGCGGAGCTCCTCCTGGATCTCGCAGATCTTGATGATCTCGGCGTGCGCGAGCTCGAGCGCTTCGAGAAGCAGGTCCTCGGGGATCTCCTGCGCCCCCGCCTCGACCATCGTCAGGCCGTCCTTCGTGCCGACGACGATCAGGTCGAGGGTGCTCTCCTCCATCTCCTGCAGCGTCGGGTTCACGCTCAGCTCACCCTCGAGCTGTGCGATGCGGACTGCTCCCACCGGGCCGATGAACGGCAGCGGCGAGATCATCAGCGCGGCAGACGCCCCGTTGAGACAGAGGATGTCGTGCGGGATGACCATGTCCGCCGACAGGACGGTGCAGATCACCTGCACCTCGTTCTTGTAGCCCTTCGGCCACAGCGGCCGGATCGGGCGGTCGATCATCCGCGCGGTCAGGATCGCCCGCTCGGTGGGGCGCCCCTCACGCTTGAAGAAGCCGCCGGGAATCTTGCCCGCGGCGTACATCCGCTCCTCGACGTCGACGGTGAGCGGGAAGAAGTCGGCGCCCTCGCGGGCCTCCATCCGGCCCTGGGCCGTCGACAGCACCATCGTGTCGCCCGAGCGCACGACCACGGCGCCGTCGGCCTGCTTGGCCAGCTTCCCCGACTCGAAAGAAAGCTCCTGCCCGCCGATCTCGACCGAGACTCGGGTCGGGCCCTGTACTGCGATGCTCATCTGTCCTCCACTCTTCGTGGAGAGTGGAGGTTTGGGCGAAGGTCTCTTCAGGCCCTCACCCAAACTTCCACCCTCCGATTGCCCGCCTGGGTTTATCTCCGCAGACCGAGCTCCTTGATCAGGTTCCGGTAACCCTCCAGATCCTTCTTCTGCAGGTAGTTCAGGAGCCGGCGGCGCTTGCCGACGAGCTTGAGCAGGCCGCGGCGCGAGTAGTGATCCTTCGCGTGCGTCCTGAGATGCTCGGTGAGGTAGTTGATGCGCGCCGTCAGCAGCGCGATCTGGACCTCGGCAGAGCCGGTGTCGGCCTCTGCACGGCCGTGCTTTCCGATGATCTCCTGCTTGGCTTCCTTGGTGAGGGTCACCTTTCGACCTCCTCTAGACGAATCCGCAGTCCCCGCCGAGCCATGCGGAAGCTGCATGGCGAGCCGGGTCTGCGGGCGTCGTTAGGGTAGCAACGCATGAGAGCCGCCGTGGCTGCGGGGCATCCCGCGACCGTCGACGCGGGCATCGAGATCCTCGAGGAGGGTGGCAGCGCCGCGGACGCGGCCGTGGCGGCTTCGCTCGCCTCCTGCGTGGCCGAAACGGTCATGACCGGGCTGCTCGGCGGCGGCCACGCGATCGTCCTGCGCGACGGCGAGGTCAGTACGCTCGACTTCTTCGTCGCCGTTCCGGGGCTGGGCGCCGAGCCCCGGGTGCTGGAGCTCGAGCACCTGGAGGTGCCGTTCGGGTCCGAGCTCGTCCACTACGCAGTCGGCATCGGCTCGTGCGGCGTGCCGGGCGTGCTGGCCGGCCTCGGCGAGCTCTGGCGGCGCGACGGAAGCCTCCGCTGGGCGCGCCTCGTCGAGCCGGCGCTGCGGCTCGCCCGCGAGGGGTGCGATTTCCCCCTGGCACAGGCGGCCTGCCTGGAGATGCTCGCGCCCGTGATGACGATGCGGGAGGGAGGGAGGATCTACCGGCGCGAGGGCCGGCTCCTTGCCGAGGGCGAGCGGCTGGAACAGCCGGGCCTCGTCACCGCTCTCGAGGCGATCGCCGAGGAGGGCCCGCGCAGTCCCACGGTCGAATCGGCGCTGCTCGCCCTCATGGCGGAGCGCGGAGGTCTCGTCACGCAGGCGGATCTCGACGCCTATGGGGCGGCGTGGCGCGAGCCCGGGCGCGTCGAGCGCTCCGGCTACGAGTTCGCGTCCCGAATCGGCCTGTCCAGCCCGCTTCCGCTCTACAGATCCGTGACGGGGTCTGACCCCGTCCGCCTCGCGAAGGCGCTTGCCGAGCCGGACCGGAACGGGGACACGACGAACCTGACCGTGGTGGACAGGGCCGGCAACGCCGTGGTGCTCACGACGAGCCTCGGCCTCGGCTCCGGCGACTGGCTCCCGGGCCTCGACCTGCATCTGAACTCGATGCTCGGCGAGGCGGATCTGCTCGTCGGCGAGCTCACGCCGGGCCGGCGGATGGCCAGCATGATGGCGCCGACCCTGGTCTTCGACGGCGACGGTCTAGTGCTCGCGGTCGGTGCCGCCGGAGGCACGAGGCTTCGGAGCGCCCTCGTCCAGGTCGCGGTCGGTGTGCTCGACGACGGCCTGAGCGCGCGGGATGCCGTGGACCGGCCACGGCTCCATCCCGCCGCCGGCGTCGTCCACCTCGAGCCCGGCTTCCCCGACGAGGTCCACGAGGCGCTCGAGTCCGCCGAGTTCACCGTTCGTGTCTGGCCGTCGCGCCACCACTACTTCGGCGGGGTCAGCGCCGTCACCCGGTCCGGCGCCGCAGGCGACCCGAGACGGAGCGGCTCGGCTCGCCGGCCCGCGTGACCGTCACCTGCTCGAGCACCCAGCCGACGTAGCCGCACTCGGGACAGCCCGGATTCGCGTTCACCGTTCCCCCTCCAGCCGGCTTGGCGTACGGGGCGCTGCAACCGAGGCAGCGAACGCGCGCGATCCTCGCCACGGGCCGAGATTCCTCACTGTCGTCGACTCCCATGTCAAGCAAGATCCCGCAGGCTGCGGAAACTTGCGATCACGGAGGGCTACACCGGCCGGACGGCTGCTCTCGCAGCGTCAACGTCGCGCTCGATCTGCTCGATCAGGTCCCGCTCCGAGTCGAACGCCCGTTCCTCCCGCAGGCGCTCCCACAGCTCGATCACGAGTCTTTGGCCGTAGAGGTCGCCCTCGTAGTCGAGGAGGAATGCCTCGACGCGGCGCTCCTCGCCGCCGTAGTGCGGATTGACGCCAATCGACGTGGCCGCCCTCCTGCCGAGGGCCTCGCCGATGTAGATCCCGAACGCCGGCACGAGGAGGTCCGACGGGACGGCCAGGTTGGCCGTGGGGAAGCCGAGCGTCCCGCCCCTCGCATCGCCGGCGACCACGGTTCCCTCCACCTCGATCGGTCGGCCGAGCAGTTTCGCGGCGCGGCCGACCTCCCCCGCGCCGGCCAGCTGGCGGATGCGGCTGGACGAAACGCCCTCGAGGAGCGGAACCGGCCTCGCGTCGAAGCCGAGATCTGCGAGCAGGTTCATGTCGCCCGAACGGCCGCGGCCGAAGCGGAAGTTCGGGCCGGCGACGACGACCTTGGCGCCGAGCGGCTCGAGGACGGACCGGGCGAACTCCTCGGGCGTCGCCAGCGAGAGGTTAGGCGTGAACGGCAGGACCAGCGTCTCCCCCACGCCGAGCTCCGCGATCAGCTCGAGCCGCCGCTCCAGCGTCGAGATCAGCTCGACACGGTTCCCCAGCGCGACCCGTGGGTGTGGATCGAACGTGAGGACCGCCGCCTGCGGGCCGGCGGCGAGCGCCGCCTCGATCACACGGCGGTGGCCGAGATGGACGCCGTCGAAGGTGCCGAGGGCGACGGCGCGCTCGCCGCCTCCCAGCTCATGGGGCGAGGAGGCGACCTTCACAGCGCCGCCAGCGCCTCGTCGGGAGGAAGGATTCGCGCCGGGTCGGCATCGTCGACCCTGAACGGGCCGACCTCGGTCCGCCGGAGGCTCGCGCAGTGCCCGCCGAGCGCCTCCGCAATCGAACGGACATACGTCCCGGAGCTGACGAGCAGGTCGAGGATCGCGGCCCGCCCGTCGAACTCGACCAGCCGAAGCTCCCGGACCGTCGAGCGGCGTACCGGCATCTCGACGGCAACGCCACGCCGGTGCAGCTTGTAGGCCCGCTCGCCTCCCACCTTCACCGCCGACGCAGCCGGGATCGGCAGGTCGATCTCGCCCTGCATCCCTTCGAGCCGGCGCGCCAGCTCGTCGGCGTCGGGCGGGTCGAGCTCCTCGACGACCCCGCCCTCGGGATCACCCGTGCTCGTTCGGGCCGTGAGGTCGATCTCCGTCAGGTACCGCTTGTCCAGCCCGACGAAGCGGTTCTGCTCCTTCGTGAACCGCCCGAGGAGGACGAGGAGCAGGCCGGTCGCGAACGGATCCAGCGTCCCGGCGTGACCTGCCCGTGCCCCGGTCCGGTCACGGAGGTCGCGCACGAGCGCGAAGGACGACGGGCCCGCCGGCTTGTCGACGAGGACGAGCCCCGCGGGGTCAAGCCCTCTGGGCGGCACGCGCCTCCGCGTACTGCTCGCGGATGAACTCGACGATCTCGGGGATCTCCTTGGAGGACGAGAAGCCCGCGGCCTGGCGGTGCCCTCCGCCGTCGCCCGAAGCCCGCGCAATCGCCGACACGTCGACCTCGTCGGAGCTCGAGCGGAGACTCACCCGACGTGCGGGCCTGCCCGGCGCCGGCGGCTCCCGGATCAGCGCCGCCATGTCGGCGCCCTCGACTGCTCGCAGGAAGTCGATGATCCCCTCCGAGTACGGCTCGGCGGCCCCGACCTCGGCGAAGTCGGTCTTCAGGAGGTAGGAGACGACGATTCCGCCGCCCTCGTACACCTGCGCCCGCTCCAGCGCCCGCGCGAGCAGCTTCAGCTTCGCCAGCTGCACCGACTCGTAGACCGACTGGAACACACGATGGACGTCCGCGCCCGCCTCCACCAGCTCGGCGGCCAGCCGGAGAGCCTTCGGCGTCGTGTTCGCGTACTGGAACCGCCCCGTGTCCGTGACGAGCGCGATGTAGATCGCCTCCGCCAGCTCCGGCGTCAGCTCGACGCCGAGCTCGTTCAGGAGGTCGCGGACGATCTCCCCCGTGGACGAGGCGTCCGCATCGACGACGTTGACGGCGCCGAAGCGCGAGTTGTCGTGATGGTGGTCGACGTTGAGGACGAGCGGCGCACGATCGATCGCCTCCCGCCCAGGCCCGAGCCGGCTCTCGTTCGCGCAGTCGAGCGCGAAGAGCACCCGCTCCTCGACGTCGTCGGGCAGCTCCCGCCGTACCTCTTCGAGCGGCATGAACCGGTACTCGGCCGGCAGCGGCGCCTGGCCCGGGAGGAACATCACGGACTCCTTGCCGAGCGCGTCGAGCGTCAGCTTGGCGGCGAGCAGCGAGCCGAGCGCATCGCCGTCTGGATTCTCGTGAGTGGTCAGCAGGAAGCGGTCGCGCGTCCGAATCGCGTCCGCGACTGCGGAGAGGTCACTCCGGGTCGTCTGGGGCGAGCTCATCGATGAGTTGGGTCATGCGCACGCCGCGCTCGACCGAGGGATCGTATTCGAAGGTCAGCTGGGGAGTCCGCTTCAGTCTGAGCTCCCGGGCGATCCTGGCCTGGAGCAGGCCGTGCGCGGCCTGGAGGCCCTCGATCGTCTTCTCCCGCTTGCGCTCGCTGCCGAGCACGCTGACGAAGACGACTGCCTGTTGCAGGTCGGACGTTGTCTTGACGCCCGTGACGGTCACGAAGCCGATCCGGGGGTCCTTCAGCTCGCCGACGGCCTCGGAGAGCACCTCGCGGACGGCGGCGTTCACGCGGCGCATGCGGTCACTCACAGCTCGACTTCTTTCATTCGCCGATTTGATGGCCCCGAATGGCCCGGAAATGATCCGCCCACCAGTCGACCTGAACAGCTTCGCTCACGGCCAGAACGTCCCTTTCAACGCTCACGACCTCGTACTCCTGCCCGCTCAGGTACCGGACCGCCTCTTCGAGCAGCGCCTCGGCCTCGCGGTGCTCGCGGGCGACGCAGGCGACCGTCAGCCGGCTCCGCTGCCAGAGCTCGTGGTGGTCGACCTCGGCGACCGACGCTCCGAAGCGGTTCTGGAGCTGGGCCTTCGCCGACATGACGTACTTCCGCTTGCCCTTGAGCGATCCCGCCTCGGGGAAGTGGAGCTCGACGCTGAGGATGCCGACGTAGCCGGCGCCCACGAGGGTTAGGCGTCGGCCGCGTCGCCGCCGGCTCCGGCGCGGGCGTGTCGAGATCGGTCCGCTCGACCTGGCGCGTCTCGTAGGCCTCGAGGATGTCGCCGACCTTGACGTCGTCGAAGTTCGCGAGGTGGATGCCGCACTCGAAGCCCTCGGTGACCTCGCGCGCGTCGTCCTGGAAGCGCTTGAGCGAGTCGATCGTCGTCTCGTAGATGACCGTTCCGTCGCGGACGACACGGACCTGCGCGCCGCGGCGGACGACCCCGGTGGTGACCATGCAGCCGGCGATCGTCCCGACCCGGGAGGCGCGGAACGTCTCGCGCACCTCGGCCTCGCCGAGGCTCTCCTCGGTCGTGACCGGCTTGAGCATGCCGACGAGCGCCTGCTCGATGTCCTCGGTGAGCTGGTAGATGACCCGGTACGTGCGGATCTCGACGCCCTCGCGCTCGGCGAGCTGGCGCGCCTCGGCCGACGGGCGCACGTTGAACCCGACCACGAGCGCACTTGACGCGGACGCGAGATTGATGTCGTTCTCGCTGATCCCGCCGACGCCCTGATGGATCACGCTGACGCGAACCTCCGGGTGCTGGATCTTCTGCAGCTCTGAGACTGCCGCCTCCACCGAGCCCTGCACGTCGCCCTTGAGGACGAGGTTCAGGTCCTGGACGGCGCCGGCCTGGAGCTGCGAGAAGAGCTGCTCGAGCGACGGGCCGCGTTGTGCGGCCGTGGCGAGCTGCTCGCGCCGCAGGCGCTCGCCGCGAACCTGCGCGCGCTGGCGCGCGTCCCGCTCGTTCTCGACGACACGGCCGAGCTCGCCGGCGGGCGGCGGGTGGTCGAACCCGAGGATCTCGACCGGCTCGCCCGGCCTCGCCCCCTCGACCTTCTCGCCGCGGAAGTCGTAGAGCGCCCGCACGCGGCCCCACGCGTCGCCCGCGACGATTGCGTCGCCGACCTTGAGCGTCCCGCGCTGGACGAGCATCGTCGCGACCGGGCCGCGACCGACGTCGAGCCTGGACTCGATGATCGGGCCGGACGCCTCCGCGCTGGGGTTGGCGGTCAGCTCGAGCTCCGCGTCGGCGACGAGCAGCACCTTCTCGAGCAGATCGTCGAGGTTCTGCTTCTGCTTCGCCGACACGTCGGAGAACTGGATGGTCCCGCCCCACTCCTCGGGCTGAAGGCCCTCGGCGGCGAGGTCTCCACGCACCCGATTCGGGTCCCCGTCGGGGACGTCGATCTTGTTGACCGCGACGACGATCGGGACAGCGGCCGCGTTCGCGTGCGAGATCGACTCGCGCGTCTGCGGCATGACGCCGTCGTCGGCGGCTACGACCAGGACCGCGATGTCCGTGACTTTGGCGCCGCGGGCGCGCATGGCGGTGAAAGCCTCGTGGCCGGGCGTGTCCAGGAAGGTCAGCTTCCGGCCGTCGTGCTCGACCTGGTAGGCGCCGATGTGCTGCGTGATCCCCCCGGCCTCGGTCTCGACGACCGCCGACTCGCGGATCGCGTCCAGCAACGTGGTCTTCCCGTGGTCGACGTGGCCCATGATCGTGACGACCGGCGGGCGCGCCTCGAGCGAGTCCTCTGGGTCGTCGAACGCCTCGGGCTCGTCGTCCTCCTCGTCGGCGTGCTTGATCGTGACCTCGCGGTTCACGCTCTGGTCGGCGGCGATCAGCCCCACGGCCTCGTCCGAGAGGGACTGGGTGATGGTGACCATCTCCCCCAGGTTCATCATGATCTTGATGATCTGCGCGACCGGAATCCCGAGCGCGTGGGAAAGCTCCTTGACGGTGACGCCGGACTGGACCGTGACCGGCCCGGTCGGGACGACGACCTCGCGCGGCTGCTTCGGCTGGCGGTCGGTGCGGTCGCGCGCCTGGCGCGAATCGGGACGCGGCCTGTTCGCCTGTGAGTCGATGACCACGCGGCGCTTGCGCCGGCCGCCTCCCGGCGCCTGGCGTGGCCGAATCGGCCTGTTGGGGCGGTTTTGTCCCTGTTCGTCAGCCATTGTCAGTCCTCAAGTGTAGAGGCGTGAGAGTTGTCGATCGACCCGGACCCGGGCCCTGAGCGTCCGGCTGAACGCGTTGTGCGCAGCCGCCCGCTCGAAGCACGAAAGCCGCCGGCACGTGTAGGCCGCGCGGCCCGGCGCCCGCGCATCCGCGACGACCGCGCCGTCAGCCGCCACGAACCGCACGAGCTCGTCCTTCGGCCCCTTGCGGCCGCAGCCGATGCACGTCCGGACCGGACGATGTCGCTCAGCCTGTCTGTGCGTCGGTCCTCTCCTCGTCCGGCTCGGCCGCTGCCGCGACGGGCACCTCGTCACTCTCGGCCGCCGGGGCCGGCGGGACGCCGGCAGGCTCCGGCCCGGGAACCTCGGAGGGCTCGGGCGACGGGATCTCGCTGGGCTCGGGCGACGGAACCTCCGTTGGCTCCGGGCCTGACGGCATCGGGCTCGGCTCCGGCGATGGAACCTCGCTCGGCTCCGGCTGAGGCAGCTCGGTGACCTCGGCCTCCGCGGCGACCTCGCCGCCAACGGCTTCAGCCTCGACCTCCGCCGGCAGCTCCTCCTCGGCGCCGCCGATCGGCACGGCCTGACCGCTCTCGATCGTCTCGCCGGCAGCCTCGCGGTCGGCCAGCGCCGTATGCGCCGGGATCCCGCAGAAGCGAGTCCCCGGGATCGCGGCGTTCGGGCAGCGCTTGTGGTTCGAGAGGATCGCGGCACAGCGTCCGGAGAAGTCCTCGCCGGCCTCACCGCCGCCGAAGGCCGCTTCGGCCTCGGCTGCCGCGAACTCGGCCTCCGACTGGATGTCGACCTTCCAGCCCGTCAGGCGCGCGGCAAGGCGGGCGTTCAAGCCCTCCTTGCCGATCGCGAGCGCGAGCTGGTCCTCCGGGACGATGACCGTCGCCTCCTTGGTCTCGTCGTCGATGTAGACCTCCCGCACCCGCGCCGGAGACAGCGCCTTCGCGAGGAAGCGGGCAGGCTCGGTGTTCCAGGGGATGATGTCGATCTTCTCGCCGCGGAGCTCCGACACGACCATGCGGACGCGTGAGCCGCGAGGCCCGACGCACGCACCAACCGGGTCGACGCCCTGCGCGTGCGAGACCACCGCGATCTTCGACCGGTAGCCCGGCTCGCGGGCGACGCCGCGGATCTCGACGAGACCGTCGGCGATCTCCGGCACCTCGAGCTCGAACAGCGTCTTGATCAGCTCGGGATCGCGTCGCGAGAGGATCACCTGCGGGCCCTTCGTGCCCGACCGAACCTCGGTGATCACGGCCTTGATGCGCGAGCCTTGCTCGTAGCGCTCGCCGTCCACCTGCTCGGAGCGTGGCAGCAGCGCCTCGACCTTTCCGAGGTCGACCAGGATGTTGTTCCGGTCGCCGGCCTGCTGGACGATGCCGGTCACGACCTCGCTGACACGGTCGACGTACTCCTCGTACATGATCTGGCGCTCCGCCTCGCGGATCCGCTGCTGGATGACCTGCTTCGCGGTCTGCGCGGCGATGCGGCCGAAGTTCTCCGGGGTGACGTCCTCGCGGCGCACCTGGTTCTCGGGCACCTGATCCCAGTCGATCTCGAGGTCGTCGTCGGTGACCAGGGTGTGCTGCTTCTCACCCGTCTCCTCCTCGATCTTCTCGAGGTCGTCGTAGGCACGCTCTCGGGCCTCTTCGAGGAGGCGCTCCTCGAGGTCCGCGGGCATGTGGATCGCAAAGACGCGGAAGTCGCCCTCGTCGTCGATCTCGACGGTGGCGTGGCGGTACGACCCGGGGGTCTTCTTGTAGGCGGCGAGCAGCCCGTCGCGGAGGGCGTCGACCAGGATCCCGCCTTCGAGATTCCGGTCGCGCTCCAGCTCGCGGACTGCCTCGATGATCTCGCGGCTCATCTCATCCCTCCTCGATCAGGTTCGCCCGCACGATGGAGTCGTACGGAATCTCGTGCTCGGTGCCGTCGGTCGAGACGCGGATGCCCTGGGCGTCCGCGTCCACGACCTCACCCTTGAACTTTCGCCGGCCGTCGATGTCGTCCGCGGTGCGGAGCGCGGCCCTGCGTCCGACGACCCGCTGGAAGTGCGCGGGCGTACGGAGCGGGCGCGCCACGCCGGGCGACGAGACCTCCACGGTGTACTGCTGGAGATACGGGCGCAGGACGTCGGTCACCCGCTCGCAGAGCGCGTGATCGACCCGCTGTGGATGGTCGATGTAGACCGTGAAGCGCTCGGGTCCCGAGAGCTCCAGCGCCAGCACCTCGACGCCGGGAATCGCTCGCTCGACCTTCGGCGTGATCTCCCTCAGCAGCGTTCTCTCCTTGTCGTACACGTCGGCCATTCCGAATCCCTCCAAAAAAAACGGGCGCCGCGCGCCCATTTCGTCCTGCACCTCGAAATGTGTCTGGTCAGGATAGCAACGTCAGGCTGCTGCAAGCACCGCAACTCCGGCGACGACCAGGGCCGCTCCGGCCAGACGCCTGGGCCCGACGTTCTCGCCGAGCAGCGGTCCCGCAAGGGCGACTGCGATCACGACGCTCGACTCGCGAACCGACGAAACGGACGCTGCCGAGGCGAGGCGAAGGGCGTAGAGGGCAAGCGCGAACGCGCCGAACGATGCCAGCCCGACGAAGACCGGCGTCCATCCCAGCGCCGCGCGCAGACGCGGTTTGCCTCCCCTCGCCGCGACGGCGAGGAAGTAGGCGATCGATGCCGGCGCGAGCACGACGAAGAGGTACGCCAGCGGGTCGGCGTGGTCGACGCCGCGCGCGTCTGCGAGCGTGTAGCCGGCGATGCAGGCGGCGATCGCGAGGCCGAATCCGAGTCCCTGCGAGCTGCTCCGGCCCAGGCCCCGCACGAGGAGAACGCCGGCAGCGACGAGCAGCACGCCGGTGGTCTCCACCGCGGAGCTTCCCACGCCGAGCGCGGCCACGCCGACGACGAGCACGAGCACCGGGGCCAAACCGCGGGCCACGGGGTAGACGACGCTGAGCTCCGCCCGTCCATAGGCGGCGGCGAGCAACGCGATGTAGGCGAGCTCGAGCACCGCCGACACGGCCATGTACGGAACCGCATCCCCGTCGACTTCCCAGCGGACGGCCGCGAGCGGCGCGAACGCCAGCACCGCGACGCCGAACGCGATCGCCGTCGTGGCCGGGACGTCACGGCTTCGAGCCAGCCCGACGTTCCATCCGGCGTGGAGGACGGCGGCGCCGAGCGCAAGGGCGAGTGCCTCGCCGCTCAGCGGCGGGCGCGCGCGAGGTAGCTCTGCCCGGCACGCACCGTCACGCGCCGGCCCCGCACCTGGTCGAACACCTCGACGCGGCCCACGGTGACGCGGACGAGCGTCCCATCGCATCGATCCTCGGTCAGCCATGTCGTTCCCCGCACGGCGACCGAGGCGTACCTGCCTCGCGTCCGGAAACGCCCCTTCGCGCTCCCCCAGATGCGCCGACGCGGCGGCTTCCTGGCTCGAGCATCGGTGAGCCGGGCACGCGGGCACGCGAGCGGGCCGGAGAGCTGCAGCGTCGTCGTCGGAAGCCTCGACCGCGGCTGCCGGATCACGGCCCGACCCTGGTAGAAGACGCCGGTCTGCCGCCGGTTGCCGCCCGCCGCGCTCACGAGCCGGACGCGGCCACGGGAGACGTCGAGCTCAGAGCCGACGGGGACGTTACGAAGGTTGGTGAGGTTGACGAAGCGGTTCGAGCCGCGGAGGCGAACACGCACGACGCCGCTCACCGGCGCCAGGTTGACGGACACGCCTGCGACCGGCGGCGGGACCGCCGACGGCGCCCCCCAGGCGACCGAGACGTCGCTGTCCACGTTCAGGCGTGCGACGCCGGTTCCGTCTGCGCCGATCGTCCAGAGCTCCTCCTGGAAGGGGCCGATCACATCGGAGACGAAGGCGAGCCTGGTCCCGTCCGGCGACCACGAGACCTCCCATACCTCTCCGCGGCCCGTCGACAGCACTCCGGGCGCGCCGCCCGCAGCAGGGACGACTCCGATCGCGCCGGACGGGCCCGAGGCGAAGGCGATGCGCGTTCCGTCCGGCGACCACGACGGGAACCTCGCGTTGCCCGACTCGATGCCCGTGAGGAGGCGGAGGTTGGTGCCGTCCGCGTTCACCACGTAGACGCGGGCGCCGGTCGAGAAGGTGAACCGCGCGCCGTCCGGCGACCACTCCGGATCCTCCACTGCAACGGCCAGCGAGCCGGTCACCGGCGTCACCCCCGAGCCGTCGACGTTCGCGACGAAGAGACGGTCGAAACCGCTCTGGAACCGAACGAAGCCGATCCTCCGGCCGTCCGGCGACCAGGTCGGCCAGCGGTCGTTCTGGTCTGTCGTGACGCGCCTCGGCGCCGTGCCGTCGGCGCCGATCGTCCAGATGCCGCCGGTCCGGCCGACGGAGTTCTGGAACGCGATCCTGCTCCCGTCGGCCGACCAAGCCGGGTCTCGTGCCGAGAACGCCGGCGGCGGCTCGGTGATCGCGCGTGGGTCGGAGCCGTCCGGATTGACGGTGTAGACGGTCCCACCCCGGTTGTACGCGAGCCGGCCGTTCGTCTGGGCGGGAAAGGTCTGCTGCCCGGCGGAGGCGAGGCCAACGAGCACCGTGACAACCATCGCCCCAGCCCCAGCCGTTCCCAGCACTCGTCGCTTCACTCAGGGCGAGTCTGCCTGAACGCGTGCGTCCGGCCTATGCCTCGAGAAGGATCGTGACGGGCCCGTCGTTCACGAGCTCGACGCCCATCCGCGCGCCGAAGCGGCCCGTTTCGACGTGGACGCCGGTCTCGCGGAGCGCCTCGCAGAAAGTCTCATAGAGGCGCGCGGCGTCCTCCGGCGGCGCGGCCTCGGAGAAGCTCGGCCTGTTGCCTTTCGCCGTGTCGGCGATCAGCGTGAACTGGCTGACGACGAGAACGGCGCCGCCTGCGTCGACGAGCGAGCGGTCGAACTTCTGGTCGTCGTTCTCGAAGATGCGGAGCTTCGCGACCTTGACCGCCAGGCGAGTTGCCTGCTCCTCCCCGTCCTCGCGCGCGATGCCGAGGAGCACGCAGAGGCCGACGCCGATCTCGCCGACGACCTCGCCGCCCACACGCACGCGCGCCTCCGAGACGCGCTGGACGACCGCTCGCACGCGGCGATTATCCGAGGTCTTTGATGCGCTGGGCGTACTGCTCGCTGCCGGGTTTCAAGGAGCTCGCGAGCTTGTAGTGGCCGTTCGCCTCCTGCTCCCGCCCGAGCTTCTCCAGGCTCCGGCCCAGTGCGTAGTGGGCGTAGTCGTCGGTCGGCGCGAGCTCGAGCATGGCGCGGAACTCGCGCTCGGCCTCGCCGTAGCGCTGGATCCGGAAGTACGCGATACCCAGCGCCTCGCGGATGGAGGCCTTGTGCGGCTCCCGCTTCTTCGCCTTCTCGAGCGCCACGGTCGCCTGGGCGGCATCGCCCTTTCGGAGATGGCTTCGGCCCTGCTGGAAGAGGTCGTACGTCTCGCTCACGTCACTCTCCAAGGTAGACGACGGTCCGCCGGTCAGGCGGAGCGCAGGCCGAGCGAGCGGAGAGAGACCAGCCCTCGCAGCCGCCGGCGCGTGCCGAGCCCGCGGCGAATCTTCCTGAGGACACTGCGGAGCTCGCGGCGGGCTGTCCGAGCGGCTCGCTCGGCCTCGTCAGCGGGCCCGTATCGCGCCTGGGCGAGGGCCGCCGCGAGGCCGTCGGCGTCGACGCGCAGCCGGCTGTTGATCGTCTCGCCGAGCTCCGAGGACGTGGCGCTTCTGGCCAGCGGGACGCGCTGGTCGGCGAGGAAGTCCTCGAGCTCCGCCCGAACGGCCCCCGCGACCCGCCGGGGATCGTCCGAGAGGTAGCGCACGCGCCGACGGCCCCACTTCACGAGCCAGAACGCCGCCAGCAGCGTCGCCGCGCCGCCCAGGAGGATCCCGAGCAAACGCAGGTCGTTCCGTTCCTCCGCGACCTGCGTTGTCGCGGCGGCGTCCGAGCCCGGCACGAAACCCGTGTCGGGCCCGCGGAGCCTGTCGCGGTCGTCAGGCGAGGGCGAGGCGCCCCCGAGACGGTTGCGGAGGATGTCCAGTCCGAGAGCCCCGACGGCAGCCGCTCCGAATGCGGCGGTTGCGCCGTCGGCGTCGAAGAAGAGCGACGACGCGGTGTACTCGGCGCGGAGGCGGCCGCGGCCCGGCGTCGGATCGAACGGCAGCCACCCGTACCCGTCGAACCAGACCTCGACCCACGTGTGGGCGTTGGTGTCGGCGACGGTCCAGCGCTCCTCGTCGTCGTTGAAGATGCCGGTAGTGAACCCAGCAGCGACCCGGGACGGGACCCCGAGGTAACGCAGCATGAGCGCCATCGCACCCGCGAAGTGCTGGCAGTACCCGCTCCGGGTCGTCCTCACGAAGGAGACGAGCGGCGGCGCGTCGTCGCGGACAGGTGGCGACTCGTCGTAGCGGAACTCGCCGCTCGAGCGGAACCAGGCTTCGATCGCCACCGCGGCGGCGTAGGGGTTCCTCGGCCGGCCGACGACCTCCCGGGCCTGCCGGTACAACGGCTCGTACGCCGCGAGGCGCTCGTCCGCAGCGAATGTGGCCGAGAGCATCTGCTCCCGCCCCGGGGTCCCGAACGGCGGCACGCGCGTGAAGCTCCCGACACTCAGGAACGGGCTGTCGTCGAGCAGCTCGTCGGGGTACCTGGCCTTCGTCCCCGCGAGCTGAGGGGGCGTCGGCTGGGGCGCGTAGCTCCAGACGGTGTACCGGTCGCCCCGCTCCAGGCGGCCGACGTAGGCGATTCCCGATCCGTAGTCCCCGCCACGGCCTTCCTCGTAGGCCACGGGAACGCTCGAGCCCACGAGATGCGTGTCCTGCAGCGCCTCGACCTCGACCTCGTGCCTGAGCCAGTTCTCGGTGTCGCGGGCCGCCGGCGGAAGCAGTGGATCGTTGACGAGGGAGTCGAGCCCCGCGCCGCTGACGGGCTCGAGGAGCGGAGCGTCCTCCCGCCAGTGGTCGTCGAGGAACACGTCGAGCGTCGTCGCGCGCCAGTACGGCGCCCGCCGCGGCGCCTCGACCGTGAAGACCGTCGTCGCGGTCTTCGGGAAGTCGATGCCGTCGTAGTCCGAGTCCCAGACGTACTGGACGCTGACCGGCTTGTCCTCGCGGGTGTACGGCTCCCACTGCTGCCAGTCGAGGAACCCGCCCTTCGCGACCGACGGCGAGCTGACGGCGACGAGCGCAGCGAAGACGACCGCGGAGCCGACGACAAGCGCCTGGCTCGAGCCCGGTCGCGCCCCCGGCCGGAGCGCGGCGAGCAGGAGCAGCGCCGCGGCCAGGATGAGGACGCCGCGCATGGTCGATGCGGCCTCGGGAACCAGCGTGACGGGCCAGGCGGCGCCGGCGAACGTGGTGGCCGCCGCGAGGATCGGCCGCCGCGCCGCGATCGCGAGGGTGGCGACCAGGGTGAAGGCGAAGACCGCGAGCACGATTACACCGTGCATGAGCTCCCGCTGGTCCGGGTTGAACGGGAGCGAGAACTCGTAGTAGTCGGCGATTCCACCGCCGAGGCCGCTCAGAACCGGATTGAGGAAATCGTGGTCGCCGTCGAACGGCCGGGCGTCGAGCGGCGAGACGTCGAAGGCGAACGAGGAGACGGCCACGGTCGCGACGACGACGGCGCCGATCCGCAGCGAGCGGCGCGGGAGGATCGCCGCTACGACCGCGAGGGCCGCCGCCACCGCGAGCTCGCCGCCCTGGACCGGCTGCTCGAGCGTCTGCCACCCGGTGACGATCAGCAGCGCGGGCAGCAGCGCAAGGAGCGCGGACCTACCCATGCGCCACCACGCTCTCCGCGCCGCCCAGCACTGCCTCCAGATCGTCGCCGCGGCGGAGCACCGCGACGGCGATTCCCGCGCTCTCGAGGCGGAGGACGGCCGCATCGGTGCGCACGGACGCACGGCGGCGGCCGGCGAAGCTGGCTGCGTCCACATAGACGACCGAGACCTGCTGCCTGGCGGCGGCGCGAGCAATGAGCGTCTCTACGAGCGGCGGCCTGAGCGCCGCGGTGACGATGCCGAGGTCCCGCGCGTGCGTGGCCGCACCGGCCTGGTCGGCGAGAAGGGCCTCCACGGGGCGGCGCCCGTCTTGCTCGGCGACGGCGAGGATCTCGAGCGCCCGCGGCCAGTCCCGCTCGTAGTTCCTGACGGAAATCGCGTCGACGCCCGCGCCGGTCGTCACCTCGAGTCGCGCGTGCCGCCCACGCCGCGCGTGCGCCCACATGAGCGACCCGGCGGCGCGCACCTGGGCGTCGAAGCTGGAGGAGCCTGGAGGGCCGGATCCGTGGCCGGCCTCGGCGTCGAGCACGACCACGATCTCGTCCCGCGGTGCGTCCTCGAGCTCCTTGACCATCAGCTGCTGCCGACGTGCGGTCGAGGGCCAGTGGACGCGGCGAAGCGACTCCCCGCTCTGGTACTCGCGGACGCTGTGCAGCTCGAATCCGGCCGTGCGTCGAAGCAGGATCCGCCCCGCGCCATGCGCTCGGAGCCCGCGCTCGGCGAAGAGGACGTTCAGGCGGGCGAGTCGCGGGTAGACGAGCAGCGGCGAGGCATCGGCGAACGGCTGGATTCGCTGCGCCAGCCCGAAGGGGTCTTCGACGATCGCCCGGGCACCCGTGAACCGGTACCGCCCGCGGGGGACGCGCGACAGGCGGTAGACCGCGCGCAGGAACCGTCCGTCTCGGGCGACCACGACCTCCTGGTCGCCGAGCCTCCCGACCGGCTCGTGCAGCATCGCCGTCGCCGGCATGATGCCGCCGTCAGGCTCGAGCTCGACTCTGACGACCACGTCGTCTCCCTCGAGCGGGCGGTCACGGTCGAGCTGCCGGTGCAGCGTGAGCGACCGGGCCAGCATGTTCGTCCAGATCAGCGCCGCCACGACTGCCAGCAGGACGCCGATGGCCGGCGCGTAGAGCACGTGGGCGCCGAATGCCCAGGCGCCGAGGTACGTGCCGGCGCCCAGCGCCAGCGTGAACCGGCCGCGGCGGGTCAGCATCAGTGCTCCTTCAGGTGATGCTGCCCCGCTTCTGGGTCGCGAGCACCAAGCCAGAGCGCGCACTCCGACGAGGCAAGGCTGATCAGCCTTGGTGAGGAGGAGGGTCGGCTCTGGCGCCGCGTGATCGCGGGCCAGAAGCAGGCGTGTATCGCCTGGAGGGGCACTTAGACCGGGACGGGAGTGCGCTCGACCGCGTCCGCGACCAGCTCGGCCGGGCCGAGGCCCGCGGCGCGCGCCTCGGGGCCGAGGATGAGCCGGTGGCCGAGCACCGGCCCCGCGACCGCCTTGACGTCGTCCGGCAGCACGTACTCGCGGCCCTCCGCGATCGCACGAGCCTTTGCGACCCGCAGCAGCGCGATGCCGGCCCTCGGGCTCGCGCCGAGGTAGAGCCGCTCGTCGCCCCGCGTGTGCCGGAGGAGGGCGACGACGTAGCGGTTCACGCTCTCCTCGACGAAGACCCGCTTGGCGTCCTCGATGAGGGCCACGATCTCCGGGGTGCTCGACACCGGCTCGAGCGTCTCGAGCGGCGGCTCGCTCGTCTGCTCGTTGAGCATGCGCGCCTCCTCGGCGAGCGGCGGATAACCGATCGACAGGCGCATCGTGAACCGGTCGAGCTGCGCCTCGGGCAGCGGGTATGTGCCCTCGTACTCGATCGGGTTCTGGGTAGCCATCACCATGAACGGCCGGCCCAGCGGGTAGCTGACGCCATCGACGGTGACCTGGTTCTCCTGCATGCACTCGAGGAGCGCGGCCTGCGTCTTCGGCGAGGCGCGGTTGATCTCGTCGACGAGGAGCAGGTTCGCGAAGACCGGCCCGGGCCGGAACTCGAACTCGTTCGTCCGCTGATCGAAGACGTTCACGCCGGTGACGTCCGACGGCAGCAGGTCGGGCGTGAACTGGATCCGCGAAAACGAGCAGTCGAGCGAGCGGGCGAGCGCCTTGGCCAGCATCGTCTTTCCGACGCCGGGGAAATCCTCGATGATCAGGTGCCCCTCGCTGACGAGCGACAGCACGGCCAGGCGCAAGGTCTTCTCCGGCGCATGGACGACCCGTCCGATGTTCTCGGTGATGCGCTCGAGGACCGCGCCCGAGATCGCGATCGACTGCGGCCGCTCCTCAGTCCGCCGCTCTGCCACCGTTCTCCTCGAGCAGGCGCTCGACCTCGTCCCAGATCTCTGCTGCGATGCGGCTCTTCGGCGCTTTGCTCACGGTTCGCTCCCCCGCCTCGGAAATCAGCACGACTTCGTTCTCCCCCGACTCGAACCCCACGTCGCTTCTGGCCACATCGTTGTAGACGACCAGATCCGCATTCTTGCCGGTCCGCTTCGCTCTGGCTCGGTCCAGGCCGCCGTCTCCGGTCTCTGCGGCGAACCCGACCAGCAACCGGCCGTTCTCGGATTGCTCTCCCAGCGTACGAAGCACGTCGTCGGTCGGTTCGAGCTCGAGGCGCCAGGGCTCGCCGTCCTTCGACCGCTTGTCTGCTTTCGGGTCGGCCGGCCGGTAGTCGGCGACGGCGGCGGCCATGACCACGACGTCGGCGTCCCCGCGGGACAGGGTCTCACGCGCCAGGTCCGCCGCGGTCGGCGCCTGGACGACCTCGACCCCCGTGGGCGGATCGACACTGAGATTCGACGCGATCAGCGTCACCTCGGCGCCACGGCGGCGAGCCTCCTCCGCCAGAGCAGCGCCCATCCGGCCCGACGAGCGGTTGCCGACGAAGCGGACGGCGTCGATCGGCTCCTGCGTCCCACCGGCCGTAACGACCACCGTCTTTCCAAGTAACAAGTTGTTACTTGCCCCTAGGAGCTGCCGGGCGCGCTCGAAGATCTCCACAGGCTCTGCCATGCGGCCGGCGCCCTCCTCGCCCTCCGCGAGCTCGCCTTCCGCCGGACCGACGAGCTCGACGCCGCGTGACCGCAGCGTCTCGACGTTCGCCTGCGTCGCCGGGTGGTTCCACATGCGGACGTTCATCGCCGGCGCAACGAGCAAGGGGCCGTCGTGCGCCAGCGCCGCCTCGCAGACCGCGTTGTCGGCGATGCCGTAGGCGAGCTTCGCCAGGGTGTTCGCCGTCAGCGGCGCGATCACGTAGAGCTCGGCGCGCTGCAGGTGCGGGTACAGCTCGGCGTCCGGTGGGCGTCTCGCGAGCGCGTGGAAGGTCTCCGCGCGGACGAAGCGGTCTGCGCCGGGCGTGACCAGCGGGACGACCTCATGGCCTGCTTTCACGAACAGCCGCACCAACTCGCACGCCTTGTAGGCGGCGATTCCCCCGGTGACACCGACCAGGACGCGCGCCATGAGGGCTACCTACTTCTTGTATTCGTGCTTGATCTTGCCCTCGGCGACTTCCTCGAGGGCGATCGTGAGGTAGTTCTTGGAGCGCGACTCGACGAGCGGCGGCGGGAAGTCCTCGAAGGTGCCTTCGCCGAGCTGGTGGTGGTAGTTGTTGATCTGGCGGGCGCGCTTCGCGGCCACGAGCACGAGGCCGTAGCGGTCCGGCACCTGGGTGAGCAGCTTGTCGACTCTGGGGTAGATCACGTGGCCATGGTAGCTGCGATCCGCTCCTGGACGATCCTCTGGACCTGGTCCGCGGCCCGCTCCAGGTCGTCGTTCACGATCACGTGGTCGAAGTACTCCGCCTCGTGCAGCTGCTGCCGCGCGAGCTCGAGCCGCTCTTCGATCTCTCCCGCGCTCTCCGTCGCCCTTGCCCGCAGCCGCCGCTCCAGCTCGTCGAACGTCGGCGCGGTGATGAAGACGGTGACGGCCTCGGGCACCTTCTCCTGGACGTAGCGAGCGCCGTCGGTCTCCAGGTCGAGGACGGGAACCTTCCCTTTCTCCTTGATCCGGTCGATCTCGGACTTGAGCGTGCCCGACCGTTGTCCCCACGGGAAGGTGATGTACTCGAGGAAGCCCTTTTCCTCGAGCTTGCGATCGAAGTCCTCGTCCGAGATGAACCAGTAGTGGACGCCGTCGACCTCGCTCGCGCGGCGCGGACGGGTCGTGGCCGACACCGCCAGCTCGAGCTCGGGCATGCGGGCGAGGAGGATGCGCTCGATCGAGCCCTTTCCGGCTCCCGACGTCCCCGTGACGACGATGACCGGCGTGGCGGAAGCGCTAGCGCCGGAAGAGGCCAATGAGCTCGGCCCGCTGGCGGTCCGACAGACCTCCCACCGTCTTCGACTGGCTGATGCGCGCCTGGGTGAGGAACCGCGTGGCCTTGACGCGGCCGAACTTCGGCACCGCCATGAGGATGTCGAAGACCTTCGCCGTCGCCACGTACTCCGGCGGCTTCTCGAGGATCTTCTCGATATCGGCGTCGCCGTTCTTGAGGTCGCGCTTCAGCTGCGCGCGCTTCACGCGGATGTCGTTCGCGCGTTGCAGGGCCTCCATGCGCTGATCGCGTGACCGGGCCGGCGCCTGCGCCTGAGTCTTCACGGAGGCCACGGCGCGGGATACTAACAGCTTGTCGAGAGTGATCAATTGACCTGAAATGCAGGAGTTTTGGTCGTTGTCAATGTTGGCGGCAGGAGCACTGAGTCGGGTTCGTGTGCGATGCCGCGCAGGTCGATCGGATCGGCGAAGCCGAAAGACGCCGCCGTGTCGGCCAGCTCCCGCCTGATCCGGGCGGGCGCTCCGGGGTCCGGGAAGAGCGCCGTTCCGAGCGCGATCGCGCTCGCGCCGGCGGCGAGAAACTCGGCGGCGTCGCGCCCGCTTGCGATTCCGCCCATGCCCACGATTGGCAGTTTCGTGACGCGGAACGCGGCGTAGACGGCGGCCAGCGCGATCGGCTTCAGCGCCGGCCCGGAGTAGCCACCGACTCCCCGCGCCAGGCGCGGGCGGAGCGTTCGCCGGGTCGAGCTCGAGCCCGCGGATCGTGTTCACGAGCGAGAGGCCGTCGGCTCCCGCCGCCTCGACGGCGCATGCCGCCTCGCCGATGTCCGGCTGGGCCGGCGACAGCTTGGCGTAGATGGGCAGCGGCGTCGCCGTCCGGCAGGCGGCGACGATCTCCGCCGCCGACTCCGGAGCCTCGTCGACGTTGGGGCACGACAGGTTGAGCTCGATCGTGACGTCGTGGAGCCGGGCGCAGGTTTCGGCGTACTCGTGCGCTGCGAAGCCACCGACCGAGACCCAGAGCGGGATCCCGAGCGCCCGGAGCTCGGGCAAGACTTCGTCGAGGAACCGGTCGCGCCCGGGATTCTGCAGGCCGATCGAGTTGAGCATGCCGTGGTCGGTCTCGGCGATCCGCGTGGGCTCGTTCCCCTCGCGCGGCTCCGGTGTCACGGTCTTCGTGACGAACGCGTCCAGGGAACGGGCCACGTCGGGAGCGGCGATCGCGTCGAGACAGCCTGACGCGTTCAGCAGCATCAACACAGGACCGGCCCCTCCAGGCAAAGCCGCTCATATCGGCCGTCGATCTCGACGACGCAGCCATAGCAGGCTCCGTAGCCGCACGCCATCGGCGCCTCCCATGCGAGCTGGGCGGCCGGCGCCTGCTCCCGGACCGCGGAGAGCATCGGCGCCGGGCCGCAGGCGAGCACGTCCCAGCCCGGCTCGAGCAGCTCGGTCACGCGCGTCGGCTCGACGACGACCTCCGCGTTCGGAACGAGCTCTGCGGCCTCCGCATGGTGGCTGCTGCGGAAGCCGAGGATCGCGTCAGGGCCGTCGAGGGCCTCCGAGAGGTACGGGAAGGGCGCGACGCCGATCCCGCCGCCGACGAGCAGCGGCCTGTCGACGTCGAGCCGGAAGCCGTTGCCCAGCGGCCCGAGGATCCCGATCCGGTCGCCGGTCTCGAGCTCCGCGAGAGCGCTCGTGTCCCGGGCCCGATCGGCTCGTAGAGGAAGCCGAGCTCGCCGGGGGGCGCCAGGGAGAGGCTCATCGGCCGCGGCAGCACCCGGCCCGGCGCCTCGAGCATGAAGAACTGGCCCGGGACTCCCGGCTCGAGGTCGCCGCGCTCGACCCGAAGGAGCGTGTACGGCCCAACGGGCTCGGTCGCGACGACGCTATGCCGGTCGCGCCTGAGCATCGATCCTCTCCTGAAGCGAGACGACTGCCTCCCCGCGGGCATGGGCGATGGCATGCACGGCGGCCGCAGCGCCGCTCAGCGTGGTGATGCAGGGAATGCGGGCGACGAGCGCCGCCTCGCGGATCCGGTAGCCGTCGGTTCGGGCCCCTGAGCCCTGCGGCGTGTTGACCACGAGGTCGCAGCGGCCGCGGCGCAGCAGGTCGACGACAGTGGCGCCCTCACCCGGCTCGGTCACCTTGCGGACGTGGTCGACGACGAGGCCTGCAGCGGCGAGGACGCGGGCGGTGCCGCCGGTTGCCGCCAGCGTGAAGCCGAGATCGGCCAGGGCGGCCGCGACCGGCACGACGCCGTCCTTGTCCCCGTCGCAGACGGACAGGAACGCCGTGCCGCTGGAAGGAAGCGGCCGGCCCGCGGCGCGCTCCGCCTTCGCAAGGGCGGTCGGATAGTCGGCTGCGCTGGCCATGACCTCGCCGGTCGACCGCATCTCCGGGCCCAGCACAGGGTCGGAGCCGGGGAAACGTTGGAACGGAAACACTGCAGCTTTGACACTGACCTGTGACGGGGTCTGACCCCATCCGAGGTCCAGATCGGACAGTCGAGCGCCTGCCGCGAGGCGGCAAGCAGCCTCGACGAGATTCACGCCGATCGCCTTGCTCGCGAACGGAACCGTGCGAGAGGCGCGCGGGTTCGCCTCGATGACCGAGACCTTTCCTTCCAGGACGGCGAGCTGGACGTTGACAAGGCCGACCACGCCGAGGGCCGGCGCCAGTGTGGTGACGATCTGCTCGATCTCCGCGCGAACGTCGTCGTCCAGGCCCGGCGGCGGCAGGACGCAGCTGGAGTCTCCTGAGTGGACCCCGGCCTCCTCGACGTGCTGCATGACCGCTGCGACGTAGGTCTCGTGTCCGTCGCAAAGGGCGTCGACGTCGAGCTCGAGCGCGCCCTCGAGGAAGCGGTCGATGAGGACCCGCGAGCATGGCGGAACGCTCGAAGCAACCGTCTCGGCGTCGTAGCAGACGACCATCTGGCGTCCACCGAGCACGTAGGACGGACGCAAGAGCACCGGGTAGCCGATGCGCTCTGCGACGCCGATCGCTTCGGACTGCGTACTCGCCATCCCCCAGGCCGGCACCTCGATCCCGAGCTCGGCGCAGAGGGCGCCGAACCGCTCGCGGTCCTCGGCGAGGTCGACAGCGTCGAAGGGAGTCCCGAGGATCCGAAAGCCGGCTTCCTCGATCGCCCGGGCCAGCTTGAGCGGCGTCTGCCCTCCGAACTGGATCACCACGCCGACCGGCTGCTCGCGCTCGCAGATCGCCAGCACCTCCTCGACGCCGAGCGGCTCGAAATAGAGGCGGTCGGAGGTGTCGTAGTCGGTCGAGACCGTCTCCGGGTTGCAGTTGACCATCACGGTCTCGAACCCGAGCTCGCGCAAGCTCCGTGCCGCGTGCACGCAGCAGTAGTCGAACTCGATCCCCTGCCCGATCCGGTTCGGGCCCGAGCCGAGGATGACGACGCTCTTCCCCGACGGCGCCGGAGCCTCGTCTGCCTCGCCCCAGGTCGAGTAGAAGTAGGTGGACGCCGCCTCGACCTCACCGGCGCACGAATCGACGCGCCGGTAGACGGGCCGGACGCCCCAGGCGCGGCGTTTCGCCCGCACAAGGTCCTCGCTCGTGTTGCAGTACTCCCCGATCGCCGCGTCCGACCAGCCCGCTCGCTTGAGCCGAATCCAGTCGTCTGCGACGAGCGAGTCGAGCGAGGTGATGCAACACAAAGTCTGTCGCGCCGCCTCGAGCTCGCCCTCGAACCACGGATGGAGGTTGCGCGGCTCCCAACTGTCGGCGAGCTCGCGCGCCCGCTGCGCCTTCAGGAACGCCTCGCTGAACGAGCGGCCGATCCCCATCGCCTCGCCCACGGACTTCATCTGCGTCCCGAGCGTGCGGTCGGCGCCGGGGAACTTCTCGAACGAGAAGCGCGGGAACTTGACGACGACGTAGTCCAGCGTCGGCTCGAAGCTCGCCGGCGTCGTCCCCGTCAGATCGTTGGGGATCTCGTCGAGCGTGTAGCCCACCGCCAGCTTCGCGGCGACCTTGGCGATCGGGTAGCCCGTCGCCTTGGACGCGAGCGCCGAGGAGCGGGACACGCGCGGGTTCATCTCGATGACGCGCAGGCCGCCGGAGTCGCGGTCGCGGGCGAACTGGATGTTCGCGCCGCCCGTCTCGACCCCGACGGCGCGGACGATCGCCGCTGCGGCATCGCGGAGCTCCTGGTACGCCTCGTCCGACAACGTCATCTGCGGCGCGACGGTCACCGAGTCGCCCGTGTGGACGCCCATCGGATCGAGGTTCTCGATCGAGCAGACGATCACGACGTTGTCGTTCCGGTCGCGCATGACCTCGAGCTCGAACTCGTCCCAGCCGATCAGCGACTCCTCCACGAGCACCTGGCCGACCGGGCTCTCGTTGAGCCCGCAGTCGAGGAGACGGACGAGCTCGTCCTCGGAATGCGCCGTGCCGCCGCCGTGGCCGCCCAGAGTGAACGCCGGCCGGAGGACGACCGGGAAGGTGAGCTCAGGCGGGACGTCGTCCCAGCCGGTCACAACCGTCGACGCAGGAACGCGGTAGCCGGCGAGCCTCACGGTGTCCCGGAAGAGCTCGCGGTCCTCTGCGCGCCGGATCACGTCCAGCCCGGCGCCGATCAGCTCGACGCCCAGGTCGGCGAGCACGCCTGCCTCCGACAGCTCGAGCGCGAGGTTGAGCGCGGTCTGGCCGCCGAGCGTGGGCAGGAGGGCGTCGGGCCGCTCGCGCTCCAGCACGCCGGTCACGCCGTCGAGGTCGAGCGGCTCGACGTAGGTGCGGTCGGCGAACCCGGGGTCGGTCATGATCGTTGCCGGGTTCGAGTTGACGACGACGGTGCGGAAGTTGTCCTCCCGCAGGACCTTCAGCGCCTGGCAGCCCGAGTAGTCGAACTCGCACGCCTGTCCGATCACGATCGGCCCCGAGCCGATCACGCAGATCGACGAGAGGTCAGGCCGCCTTGGCAAGGCCCGCGCACACCTCCTCGACCCAGGTCTCGAGCAGCGGCCAGGCGTCGTGCGGCCCCGGCCCGGCCTCGGGGTGGAACTGCACCGACCGGGCGGCGAGGTCCGGGTAGTCGAGGCCCTCGACGGTTCCGTCGTAGAGCGAGACGTGCGTCGCCTCCCTGCCCGCGGCCGGCTTGACGGCGAAGCCGTGGTTCTGGGCGGTGACGAGGACGCGTCCCGTTGCCTTCTCCAGGACGGGATGGTTCGCACCGCGGTGGCCGAACGGGAGCTTGAAGGTCTCGTGGCCGGTGGCGAGCGCAAGCAGCTGGTGCCCCAGGCAGATGCCGAAGACCGGCAACCGGCCGAGGAGCGACCGGACCGTCTCGACCTGCGCGGTGAGCGGCTCGGGGTCGCCCGGCCCGTTCGAGAGCACGACGCCGTCGTGGCCTGCGAGCTCGTCCGCGCCAGTCGTGGCCGGAAAGACGGTGACCCCGGCGCCCGCCTTCGCCAGCCGGCGGAGGATCGAGCGCTTGCAGCCGTAGTCCACGACCGCGATCCGGGCCCGCCCGCCGCGGGCGAACTCGTAGGGCTCGTCACATGAAACACAAGCGGCGAGCGGCCGCCCGGCCATCGGCGGCTGCTCGCGGACCGCGCGCAGGGTCTCGTCCACCGATGCCTCGCCGGAGACGATCGCGGCCCGCATCGCGCCCGCCTCCCGGAGTTGGAGGACGACCGACCTCGTGTCGATCCCCGTCAGGGCCGGGATCCCTCGCTCGTGAAGCCAGTCCGTCCACGTCGGACCGCGCGCCTCGCGCATGAGAACGCCCCGTGCGTGCACCCGGCCGGACTCCGACCGCTCGGGATCCACGCCGTAGTTGCCGACCATCGGCGCCGTGAAGCAGACGATCTGCTCCGCGAAGCTCGGGTCGGTGACGACCTCCTGGTAGCCGGTCATCGCGGTCGTAAACACCGCCTCGCCAAAGGAGAAGCAGGGCGCACCGACGGACTCGCCGCGGAAGACGCTTCCGTCCTCGAGGGCGAGGAAGCCGGTCACGCCTCGAACACCGTTCTGCCTGCGGCAACCGTCATCCGCACCTTGCCGGTCAGCCGTTCACCGAGGAGCCACGAGTTGGACGAGCGGGAGCGGAAGCCGTCATCCTGGACGCGCCAGCCGGCCCTCGTGTCGAGCAGGACGAGGTTCGCCGGCTCCCCGACCGCGATGCGCGGCGCCGGCAGGCCGAAAATCGCCGCCGGGCCGGCGGTCATGCGCTCCAGCAGCAGCTCGAGCTTGACGAGGCCGGGCTCGACCAGGTGGGTGTAGAGCGCCGCGAACGCGGTCTCCAGCCCCGTGACGCCGAACGGCGCAGCCTCGAACGGCACATCCTTCTCGTGCCGCGCGTGCGGCGCGTGGTCGGTGGCGATCGCGCCGATCGTCCCGTCGCGGAGCCCTTCCACGAGCGCCGCGCGATCGTCGACCGACCTGAGGGGAGGGTTCATCTTCAGGTTCGAATCGAGTGACCTGACCGCCTCGTCGGTGAGGCAGAGGTGGTGGGGCGTGACCTCGGCGGTCGCCCCGACGCCTGCCGTCCGCGCGGCGCGAACGGCCTCGACGGACTCCCGGGCCGACAGGTGCAGGAGATGCAGCGGTCTGCCCTCGTAGGCGGCGAGCGAGAGGTCGCGCTCCACCATCAGGCTCTCGGCGACCGACGGGTAGCCCGCGAATCCGAGCTCGGCGGAGACGGCGCCCTCGTGCATCTGACCGCTCCGCGACAGCGTCGGCTCCTCGCAGTGGAGGGCGAGCGGCCGGTCCGCGACCGCGCCGTACTGGAGCGCACGGCGCATCAATGCGGGCGTGGCGACCGGGCGGCCGTCGTCGCTGAAGCCGGCCGCACCGGCGTCGGCGAGCTCCGCCATCTCGGTGAGCTCGGCGCCCTCCTGGCCCTTGCTGATCGCAGCGAAGAACCCGACCGGGATCTCGGCTTCGGCCTGCGCCGCCTCGGCGAGCGAGCCGAGCACCGCCGCCGAGTCGACGACCGGGTCGGTGTTGGGCATCGCGAGGATCGCGCAGTAGCCGCCGGCAGCTGCCGCCTGCGTGCCGCTGGCGATCGTCTCCTCGTCTTCCCGGCCGGGCGTGCGCAGATGCACGTGCGGGTCGACGAAGGCGGGTGCCAAGACGAGACCGTCCGCTTCGACAACCCGGTGCGAGTTCGGGTCGAGCCGGACGCCGAGCTCCGCGATCGTGCCTCCGTCGATCCGGACGTCCATGACGCCGTCGACCTGCGCCGCCGGATCGAGGACCCGCGCGCCGCGGACGACCATGCTCTCGCCGGGAGCACCCTTGGCCCAGAGCATCAGCGGTCACCTCCAGCGCAGATCACGGTTCCCCGAGCCGCCGCTTTGCAGCGCGCCGGGGAGCCTGAGCTGTGGTGGAGGGGGCCGCCATTCAAGCCACCTCCGTCAGCTGCGCGGCCTTGACGCCGACCGGGCCGCTCGTCAGCAGGTCGTAGAGGACCGCCATCCGTGTCACGAGCCCTGCGCGCACCTGCGTCTCGATCAGCGCGTCGGCGGCGTCTGCGACACGGGGATCGATCTCGACGCCGCGGTTCATCGGCCCGGGATGCATGACCTTCTGGCCCGCGCGGAGCCGCTCGGGCGTCACGCCCCAACGCTCGGTGTACTCGCGGAGACTCGGGACGTAGTTGGCGCCCTCGAGCATCCGCTCGCGCTGCATCCGGAGGACGTAGACGACGTCGGCGGCGCCGATCGACGCGATGTCGGTCGATGTCTCGCAACCCATCGCCTCCACCCCGCGCGGGAGCAGCGTCGGCGGCCCGACGAGCGTCGTGCGGGCGCCGACGAGGTCGAGCGCCTGGATCAGCGAGCGCGCGACCCGTGAGTGCAGGACGTCGCCGACGATCGCCACATGGAGGCCCTCGAGCCGGCCGAACTTCTCCCGCAGCGTGTAGAGGTCGAGCAGCGCCTGCGTCGGATGCTGGTGCTTCCCGTCGCCTGCGTTCACGACGTGTGCCGCCGTCACCTTCGCGACGAAGTGCGAGGCGCCGATCTGCGGGTGGCGCATGACGATCACGTCCGGGTCGTAGGCGCCGAGGGTCAGAGCCGTGTCCTTCAGGGACTCGCCCTTGTCGACCGCCGAGCCCGAGGACTTGATCGACATCGTGTCCGCCGACAGCCGCTTCGCCGCGAGCTCGAAGCTGGACGAGGTGCGCGTCGACGACTCGAAGAAGACGTTCACGACCAGCCGCCCGCGAAGTGTCGGGAGCTTCTTCATCTCCCGCTCGAGCGAACGGGAGAAGTTCCGGGCGGTGGCGAGCAGCCGCTCGATGTCGTCTCGGGACAGGTCTGCGACGGACAGGAGATGCCGCCTCTCCGTTGGGGCAGGCGGCTTCAGGTCGTCGCGCATGACGCGGATGTCACCCATGGTCTTCCTCCGGGTTGGGCACGAGCAGGACTTGGTCGACCTCGTCGACCTCGACGAGCTGCACCTGGATGCGCTCGCCGCGTGAGGTCGGCAGGTTCTTGCCGACATAGTCGGGACGGATCGGAAGCTCGCGGTGTCCGCGGTCGGCGAGGCAGGCGAGCTGGACGCGGGCGGGCCGCCCGTAGTGGAAGAGCGCCTCGATCGCCGCGCGGATCGTTCGGCCCGTGTACAGGACGTCGTCGACGAGCACGCACGTCATCCCCCCGAGCGGGAAGTCGAGTCGCGTCGACCGGACGACCGGCTGCGCCTGCTTCGGCGGCTCTCCCCCACGGACCTGGACGTCGTCGCGGTAGAAGGTGATGTCCAGCGATCCCGACGCGACCTCCTCGCCGCTGAACTCGTGGATCAGGCGGCGGAGGCGCTGGGCGAGCGGGACGCCGCGCGTGTGGATGCCGACGAGCGCGACACGCTCGAGGTCCGGGTTCCCCTCGATGATCTCGTGTGCGATCCGCGTCAGCGTCCGGGCGATCGCGGCCTCGTCCAGCAGGATTCGTGCGCTCGTCTGGGCAGGCAGCGTCAACCGCTCTCCTTTCCGGCCTCTCGGGACCGAGTTAAAGGACGTGGAGCGAGCAGGACTCTACAACGGCAGCCGGACGGCATCCGGCCAACTGTGCTTTCGTGCCGCTGTGCGGTACGTCGCCTTCCTCCGGGCCGTGAACGTCGGCGGGCGCCGGGTCTCGATGGATCGCCTCCGCGCCCTCTTCGAGGAGCTCGGATTCGAGGCGGTCTCGACGTACATCGCGAGCGGCAACGTCGTGTTCGAGGCCTCCGGTCGGGCCGCGGATCTCGAGCGGGCGATCGAGGCCAAGCTCGAGGACGCGCTCGGCTTCGAGGTCATCACGTTCCTACGGCGGGCGAGCGAGGTGCGGCACGCGGCGGGCGAGAAGCCCTTCGGCAAGGTGCCGGCCGGGAAGACGCACATGGTCGCCTTCCTGCGCCGCAAGCCGACGGCGGCCGAGCGGAAGGCGATCGAGGATCGGTCCACGCCGTCCGACCGGCTCGTCGTCGACGGCCGCGAGGTGCACTGGCTGATCGAGGGCCGGATGATGGACTCCGAGCTGAAGCCGAAGGACTGGGACGTGCTCGGCCAGCCGACGACGACGCGGAACACGACGATGCTGGCGAAGCTCGCCGCGAAGCTGGACGACTAGCCCCGCTCGGCGACGACCGCGAGGAGGTGCTGCTCGGCCTCCACCTCGGCCGGCAGCTCGCGCTCGGCGCGCGCCAGTCCCTCGGCGAACTCGACCTCGTCGACGAGCTGGAGCGTCGAAATGAAGCGTCCACGGATTCGCTCGAGCACCCAGTCGCGGCTCCGTACGGCTCGTTGGTGCAGCGGGATCACGCGCGGCTCGAAGCCGGCGGCCCGCAGCTCCTCCTCCAGCGCCTCCGCGTCGGAAAACGCGCTCGGTCGATCTCGGCGAGCGACGGGAAATACGGCCCGAGGAAGTAGCCCTCGAACTGCGCGTAGTCGAAGGTGACGAGCGCGAGCCGGCCGTCGGCAGAGAGCGCGGACGACTTCCGCGAACGCGGGCTCCCGGTCGACCACCTCAACGCAGGACGGCCACCGCGCGCTCGAACCAGCCGTCCTTGAACGGAAGGTCCTCCGCGCGGCCGACCTTGGTCTACCCCGCGCGCCCGGCCGAGCGCGACCATTTCCGGCAGGAATCGATGCCCCAGACCGCGATCCGCGCTCCACGAGGCAGCGGCGGGGCGCCCCGTCCCGCAACCGACGCCGAGTCCGCCTGCCGCGCAGGTCGCCCTCCCGCACGAGCAGGTCGAAGACGTCCACGCCAGCCCTGGTCCTGCGGCCGCAGCTCGTCGTTGCGAGGCGCGACCTCGCCATAGTCCGGTTCAGAGGCTCACTGGCACGCCGGCCGGTGCCGACCTCAGGCCATCCGCTACCCCTCGTCGACGATGGCTCCGGGTCGCTGAGGGCCTCGATCGAGTCCTGAGCGGCCTCGAGCAGAGTCGCCGGCACCAGCCCTCTCGGGACGTCCTCGGCCTGCCACGGTCGTTGTTGGATGGCGGCTCGAGCTCGTGTCGATTCCGGCCGCGCGCAGGATCGCCTGGAGCTCCTCGGCCTCTCTGACGTCTCCCGCGACCGCAACCTGAACCATCCTGGTCATGACGGGCCTCCTCGACGGTCGGACGGCTCCTTCGGAGCCCGCTTCCGGCGGTGCCTGGCTCCTCCCTTGACGAGCAATGGCCCGCCGCGCTCCTCGACCGCACCTCGATGATATCGAAGTCCCTCGGCCCCTGGTCTCGGGAAAGACGGGACGCGCCTCGCGCAGAGCTCGGAGCCGGAGTAGCGATTGGAGAGGTGCGTCAGCGCGAGCATCCCGACTCGGCGCTCTGCGCGACCTCGGCCGCCTCGGCGCTGTCGAGTGCATCGTCTGTGCCCCCCTTCGCGCTCCTCCTTGCCGAACGTCGCCTGTCGACGAGCATGTGGCCCCGTGCGGGGTCCACGACGCCGCGGGCACGCTGTGTCGCCGCGATCACCACGCTTCCTTCCGGGCCGCGCGGGACCGAGTACGCATCGGCGTGAGCGCTGCCCGTCGGGCAGCGTCACCGATCGCCGCCCTGAGCGCTCCGCGCTCCGGCCCCTCAGCGTGACCCAGGACGTCGGCCGCGCGACGTCGAACCGCCCCGGGCGCGGCCGTTCGACGAGCGCCGTACCCGACCGACGGAGACGCCGTGCTCCACGGGAACGTGACGAGGTCGTACTCCCCCGCTCGAGGCGCTCCCCGGCTTCAGCTCGACGAGATCCTGGGGTTGGTGAGCTCCCCGGAGATGCGCCGGAGCACCGGGAACAGGTCCTTGAGGCCCCGCGGGCCTAGATGTGATTGGCACTTCGCGCCCGCGGAGGGCGAACGTCTTCATCATCCCGGGCGGGCCGAGGAAGTGGTCGGCGCGTAATGCGTCAGAAGATCTCCCGAAGCTCGATCAGGCCGACTCCGAGCGGAGCAGCTGCCGTTGCGGCCCCTCGCCGCAGTCGAACAGCCGGCGCTCGCCGCCACGCCGCACCAGCGTCGCGGTCGGGGCCCGCTTGGCGGTCGGCATCGAGCCGGACGTGCCGAGAAAGAGGACGTCCAGTCCACGGCGCGAGTGCCGGAATGCCTGTCTCCAGGAGCATGAGCACCCTGCCCCGGGGTGAGTCCAGCTCCCGCAAGGCCGTTCTCGCGCTGGATCACCCAGACGCCCTGGCGAGGATCGCCGTGGTCGTGCTGAGCCACGATCTTCGACCACAGCATGTCGCCTGGGGGGACGCGAGTACGGCTCCCGCGTGCCCGTCGCCTGGGAACGCCGGTCAGCACACTCCCGGCGAGCACCATCACAAGCAGCTAGACGAAGGAGAGGCGGACGGGCGTCGTCGGCCATGCTCCTGGAGGTATATTCGGACGTCGAGCCGTCCTTTTCCGTCCTCCGGCCGATCATGGCGTCGTGCAGCGCCGACCGCCGTTCGGTCAGGCTACCCGGTTGAGGATCCACGTTGCCGAGGCTGGTCACCTCAGGGACGTCATCCCCCGTAGATCAACGGCGTCGCAGCCCGAGAGCGCCTCCACCAGTCGAGCAGCCCGGCCGACCGCCCGACCCGCGTCGTGCACGACCCGATCCGCACGCCTTCGTGCTCGACGACCAGCTTCGGCGGCAGGACGGACGCAGGTCCGCCTCGTCCATGTTGCCGACGACGCCGTCGACCGGCGCCAGCTTACCAAGCTCCTCGTCGACCGCCACTGACACGAAGTCGCCGGCGTGAACGATCCGGTCCAACTCCGCCAGCAGGCGCAGGCCTCCCTCGGCAGGCGCCGCGTCCCCCGCGGCATGTGGGTGTCGAGATGACCGCGAGCTTCAGAGCTCGCCCCAGTATGTGACTCGTCGCCAGGGTGCGATGAGTAGATGCCAGGCACGGACGCAGGCCGCGTTCATATCCAGAGATATGGACGCTGCTGAGGAAGAGGTGTGGCGCCGCTCAGCGCGGCCTCGCGGCTCAGTTCGCATGCTGGGGTGAGCTTTCTCAGTTGACGCCGTTGAGGAAGGCGCCGTCGCGGTAGACGAGCTCGCCGTCCGCGTACGCCTCGCCGCCCTCGCGCAGGTCGCACACCATGTCCCAGTGCAGCCCCGACTCGTTCATCGCCCCCAGTTCCGGGGACCGAAAGGCCGAGCGCGAAGTCGACGGTGCCGCCGATCTTCTCGTCGAGCAGCAGGTTGCCGGTGTACTCGCTGATCGCCTCGTTGAGGCCGAACGCGGACTCGCCGACCCGCCGTGCTCCGTCGTCCATGCCGACCATCTCGCGCAGGAAGTCCTGGCCCCGCTTCGCGGTCGCCTCGACGACCTCGCCGCCCTCGAACCGGAGGCGGACGTCGTCCGCCTGGCGCCCTCGCATCATCGCCGGGAACGTGAACCGGATCGTCCCCTCGACGCTCGTCTCGTGGGGGCCAGTGAACACCTCGCCGTCCGGGAAGTTCCGGAGCCCTTTGGAGCGGATCCAGGTCCGGCCCTCGACGCCGAGCTTGAGGTCGGTGTCCTCGCCGACGATGCGGAGCTCACGCACGCCGTCCAGGAAGTCCCCGACGCGCTCGAGCCGCTCACCGAACTGCTTCCACGCGTGCGACCGGATCGTCCGGTCGAGGAAGGCGGCGCGGGCCAGCACCTGCTCGTACTGCCGCAGCGACATGCCGGCGTCCTGCGCCGAGGCCTCGCAGGCGGAGCCGCAGATCAGCCAGCGGAACTCGCCTCGCGCGGAGCGCTCGAGGTAGAGCGACTGCAGCAGCCGGCGGGCGGCGAGCCGCCGCGAGATCCGCTCGGGATCGACGTTGGAGAGCCGTTCGTGTTCGTCACGGCGTCGAAGATGATCCAGACGTCGCCGTGTTCGAACGTCCACCGCTGCTCGGGCGAGATCCAATCGAGCTGATGGTCTCGCCCCTCCTTGTAGAGGGTCTCGTCGTTCTCCTCGAGCACGAGGTTCGTCGTGGGTGGCCGCCCGCCCGCAACGCCGCGCCGTAGGTCTCGCGCATGACGGGCAGGGCCGACGTGTTGTAGGACTCGATGCGGACGGTGTCGCCCTGCCGGACTTCCGTCGAGTAGCCGACGAGCACCTCGGCGAGTCGCCTGTGCATCGGGTCAGACACGCTCGACCGCCGGCTCCGGTCGGAGAGGAACGAGCCCGCCTTCCAGACGAGCTCGCCGTCCGCGTAGACCTCGCCCTCCTCGCGCAGGTCGCAGATCAGGTCCCAGTGCAGGTCCGACTTGTTCTCCGTGCCGGCCTCGTCGAAGCCCCCGCCGAGCGCGACGTGCATCGTCCCGCCGATCTTCTCGTCGAACAGGATGTCGCGCGTGAAGCGGTCGATCTCGTAGTTGAGGCCGAACGCGACCTCGCCGAGCACCCTCGCCCCCGAGTCGGTGTCGAGCAGCGAACGGAGGTGCTCCTGCCCCGAGTCGCTTCCGCGTGGACGACGGCGCCGTCCTCGAACCGGAGGCGTACGTTCTCGACCTCCTGCCCCTGGAAGACCGACGGGAAGGCGAAGAAGATCTCGCCGCTCGTCCCGGTCTCCACCGGGCTCGTGAAGACCTCGCCGTCGGGCATGTTGTGCTTCCCGTCCGACGGAATCCAGCGGCGCCCTTCGACGACGAGGCGGAGGTCGGTGCCGGGGCCGGTGATCCGCACCTCGCGCACGCCTTCGAGCTCGCGTGCCCGGGCGCCGAGCGTCTCGGACATGGCGCGCCAGTGCGCGATCGGGTCGTCACCGTCACGCGTGCGGCAGGCGCCGTGGACGAAATCCTCGTACTCGGAGAGCGACATCTCCGCGTCCTGGGCGTGCGCCTGCGTCGGGTAGAGCGTCCCGCACCAGGCGAGGTCGCCGGACTGATCCGGTCCCAGCGCCTGTTCACCATCCGGTAGTGCGTCGAGAGCTGCAGGCGCCGCCGCTCCGAGTCGACGCGTGTCAACGAGCGCGTGTTGATCGTTCCCCAGAGAGACGTCCAGGCATCCAGCTGCTCGGTGGCGATCTGCTCGAGCTCGGGGATGTAGGCGAGCTGCTCGTCGGACGCCTCCTCGAGGGCGATCTCCTCGAGGCCGGACGGGGTGATCCTCGTGTACGGGTGCGCGCCGCGGCGGATCGCCGCCGCGTAGAGCGCGACGGCCAGCGGGATGGAGACGTCCTCCCCGTCGATCCGGTAGACCTGCCCCTCTTGGAGGTCAAGCGAGTAGCCGGCGATCAGGTCGGCAAGCTTCTCGATCCGCGGGTCGCGCACTACTTGTTCGTTCCGACCGCGAAGGGCCTGGACACGAGCGACGACGTCCGCGTGGGGTTCATCTCCGCACGGAGGCGGATCGCGAAGACGTAGTACCCGGCGGCGAGCCGCTTCCGCTTGAAGCGGATGAAGGTGCCCTGGTGAGCGCGGATCTTCCCGCGCACGCCGAAGACGGCCTTGGGGGAACGCCGCACGCCGACCGCCGCGAGCAGCCGCTTCCGCGTCGCCGCGCTCAGCCGCCGGCTCTTCAGGCGGTACATCGCCCCGGTGTACAGGCTCGCCTCCTCGGAGCTCGCCGCGAACGTCCAGTTGGTGTCCCTGGCCGACCGGCGCCGTTCGCCGAACTTCGCCGTCGCTCCGACGACCGTGGTCGCATGCCGCCAGCGCACGGGCCGGTCGGGAACAGCGCGCGAGCCCACGGGCGAGCATCGTCTTGACGGAGCCGTACGACGGCCGGCGCGTTCCGTCCGCGCGGATCAGGCCCGCCTGCCAGCGGTCGAGGTCGGGCTCGTCGACGAGGCCGTAATAGAGCATCGAGCGCACGGACTCGTCGCACGCGTAGTACGGGATCAGCGCCGAGTAGACGTCCGATTGATGGCGGTCCTCGGCGACCCGCGCGACGGACTCCCGGCCGTAGTAGGCGTGCATCGAGCTCGCGGGAACCGCGGTCTGCCACCCGATCTCGTTCAGGCGGAAGCGGAGCGGCGGCAGCGCGGCGCGGGAGACCGGTCGGCCGGCCTCCGCGAACACGGGCTGCGCGGTGCCGCGGAAGGCGTCCCAGATCGCCTGCTTGATCCGGCCGAGGTTCGAGGTGCCCGCGTTCGGCCACCGGTAGCCGACGAGGAAGGAGTCGGTGTTCGAGTTCGGGTGCGGGTGGAAGGCGAGCTCGTCCATGATCGGCCGCTTCCTGCCGCTCGCCCGGTACGAGGCGCCCATGTCCCGGATGCACCGGACGGGCGACGTCGATGCGTTCGTCGCTGCGGTCGCGTTGTCGTTCCCGCGCGGCGAGAGCGAGACGCCGAGCACCGTGATCGTTGGATCGACGGCCTTCAGGGCGTCGTAGGCCTGGCCCAGCACCCTCGCATACGTGTTGCAGGCGAGACCCGTCCCACGGGTGCTGAACTGCGGCTGCCAGAAGCGCGGCTGGTTCGGCTCGTTGCCGACGCCGATGTCCTTCACCTGGCGATAGGTGCGCGCGACCTGAGCGACGAACGCGACGAACTGGCTCCTTGCCGAGGTGGAGTTGAACAAGGCGCGGGCGCGGCTGGGCGCGATCACCATCGTGATGCGGATCCCGGCAGCCGCGGCGTTCGCCATGTAGCGGTCGAGGGCCGCCTGGTCCCGGATCGTCGTCGGGTGGTCGGGGTCCCAGGAGAGTGTGATCCGGTTCTCCGTCAGACCGACGTCCCGCATGGAGGCGAAGAAGGCGGCGCCCCCGTCGTCCGCCAGCTTTCCGCGGTCGTCAGCTACGCCGACGCTGACGTCTGCCGCCGCGGGCGCGGCAAGCAGGAGCGCCGCACAGGCGCCGGCCAGCAGTGTGGCTGTCTGTCCTCTAAACCCCATCATTCCTCAGCGAAACCGCATCAGTCTTGCACGACCTCCAGGACGGCGTCGAGCAGGGTATCTGCGCCGAACCGGACCGGATCGTCTGTCGTCAGGCCCGTCTCCGCCGCGACCCGGGCGATCTCGGCGCGCGCGTCGTCCTCGTCGAGGCCGCCGGTATGGAGCGCCACCGCCGCGACCCTCGCCGGCCGGAGGCGGAGCGACACGCGCTCGTGGAGCTCGATCAGGTCGCCGAGCTCGGGCAGCGGGTGGTCGGGATACCCCTCGACGTGCGTTGCCTTCGCCTTGTGGACGAAGACGTACGCATGCGGCGCGCTGCCGTGGATGAGGCCCATCGTGACCCCGGAATACGCCGGGTGGGCCAGCGATCCCTGCCCTTCGACCCAGAGGAGCTCGCCCCCACGCTGGGAGCCTTCGACCACGAGCCGCTCCGCGGCACCCGCGAGGAAGTCCGCGACGACCGCGTCGATCGCGATCCCCCACCCCGCGATCGCGATCCCGGTCTGCCCGGTCGGAACGAAGACGGACTTCAGCCCGCGGTTCCGGGCTGCGAGGTCGAGCTCGACGGCGACCGTCTTCTTCCCGATCGCGCAGTCGGAGCCGACGGTCAGGACGATCTTCGCCGGAACCTGGAGGTTCTCGCCGGTGGGGACGCTGAGCTCGGGCGGCGGCTTCCGGAGGTCGCGCAGCTCGACGCCGTGCTCTCGCGCCAGCGCGCTCAGCTCGGGGTCGTCGGAGATGAACTCGTGCAGCCCGCTCTCGAGGTCGAGCCCGGCGCGGATCGAGTCCTTCAGGAGCTCGCGCCAGGCGGGCGGGAAGCGGCCGCCCTGGGTCGCGACGCCGACGGTCGCCGTGGTCGGCTCGTAGCGCGATCGCCTCGTCGACGGTGGCGACGATCGGGATCTCGCGATAGCGTCTCCCCCGCTCGCTCCGAGTCGAGGATGGCGACCACCGGGTCGGGTGCGTAGTGGACGATGCCGCGCATCGTCTTCCCGTAGTGCTCGTCGCTGGAGCGGCCCTCAGCGAGGATGAGATAGCGCTTCTAAAGGGCGGGGAGGGGAGGGGGTGTTTGCACGGACGCCGAGACCCGGGGATTTCGAAGGCAGCTGGACGCCGTCGACGAGCTCGACGCCGGGCCACGGGTCCTCGGCGATGAGGATGTTCCCGTCGAGGTCGACGTGGTCGCAGAGGCTCGCGACCGCAGTGCCGGCGGCGATGCCCAGGCCCGACTCGACCATGCAGCCGAGCATCACGCCGAGGCTGAGCGCGCGGGCCGCGTGCGCCATCCGGACGGCCTCGCGGATGCCGCCCGACTTTGCGAGCTTGATGTTGACCCCATGGCCACGCTCGGCGCAGGCCGCGACGCTGTCGAGCCGGTGGCAGTCCTCGTCGACGTAGATCGGGAGCGGCGACTCCGCCTTCAGCTTGGGGCCGTCGGGGTCGCCCGCCGGGAGCGGCTGCTCGACGTAATCGACGCCGAGCGCCTGCAGCTGCGGGATCGATTCGAGCGCCTCGTCCAGCGTCCAGTACTCGTTGACGTCGACGCGGATCGGCTTGTCCCAGACGGCGCGTACCGACCTGACCCGCTCGACGTCGAGGCCGTCGCGCCCGCCGAGCTTCAGCTTCAGGCTCTCGAACTCGCGCGCCTGCTCGGCCTTGCGGGCCGTCTCGTCCGGATCGCCCAGACCGAGCGTCCAGCTGGTGGGCGGCCCTGTCCGCCGGAGCCCCAGCAGGCGCCAGACAGGCAGGCCCGTCAGCTTGCCGCACAGGTCGTGCAGAGCCGCGTCGATCGCAGCGCGAGCGGCAAACTCGCGCTCGGGCAGCCGCCACTCGATCTCCTCGAAAGCGAAAGGATCGTCTCCGAGGGAGTCCGCGACCTCCTCGATGTAGGTGAGCGCCGACTCGGCCGATTCCTCGTACCGGTCGATCGGGTTGGCTTCGCCGTAGCCGCGCTCGCCCTCGTGCTCGATCTCGACCCAAACGACCTCTGCCTCCGTCGTGATGTCCCGCGCGATCACGAACGGCTCCTTCAGTGTCAGCGAGCCGATTTGGGCCGAGACTTGCACGGCGAGGACTCTACTGAGAGTCGCTCTGGCGAACCCAGAGCGTCACGAGCCGCGCGACCATCGTCACGAGGAAGATCTGGCCGGTCAGCGCCTCGAGCACGGTCAGCGCCTGCGGCAACCCGACAGCAGGCGAGAGGTCGCCGAACCCGAGCGTCGTCAACGCGACGAAGCTGAAGTAGAGGAACTCCGACTGCTCGTGCGGGCCTGGCTGGGCGAAGAACGGCGCGTCGCGCAGTTCGTCCACTGCCAGGTAGATGAAGGCGAACAGAAGCCCGACCAGCACATACGCGCAAAGAGCGCCGAGCACTGTCTCGTGCGTGATCCGACGATGCTTGAGCGTCCGGCTGATGGTGACGGGCAGCGTCGCCGTCACGAGCAGCACGACCGGCAGCAAGTAGGTGAAGCCGATCAGCGACGCGGAGTTGACGAAGAGGACGAGCGGCGCCAGGACGACGCAGGCGGCGATAGAGATCGCGTGGCGGCGGGTGATCTCCGTACCCGCGTCCGGGTCGCTGATCGCCACGACGAGGGCCACAGCGGCCAGAAGCGTGCTCCCGAGCGCGCCCCAACGCGGATCGTCGACCAGCTCGAGCAGGAAGAAGTTCGCGAGCAGCAGCACGAGGAGAGTCGCGTTGCTGTCGACGATCCGGAGGAGTCTCGTCCCATCGGCGGCGGGGACGTTATCCGCTTACGACGGGGGTCGCGCGCCGTTACCGGTAGCGGGTGAGGGGCAGCGCCCTCACCTCACCCCGTACCGTCAGAGAGGGTCAGGCCTTCTTGGCTTTGATCGTCGAGGTGCCCTTGCACCTGCCGACGAACGACAGTGTCCCGGTGAACGACTTCTTCGCGGGCGAGAAAGTGCCCCTAGCCGTGAAGTACTCGCCGGTGCCGCCGAGCGGCGGGATGTAGGTGCCGCTCACCGCGTTGCCCTTGCGCGTCCCCTTGAACTCGTACTTGATCAGAGCCGACGGCATGTCGTACTTGCCGCTTGGCCCCTGGCACTTGATCGCGATCTTCGGCGCCTTGATCGTGACCTTCTGCCGGCGACGGTGACCGTCGCCGGAGAACCGGGGATCTTCGCCCCACTGGCCAGGTGCAGGCTTCCCTTGTACGTCCCTGGCGCCACTGCTGCCACTGCCGCCGATGTGAGCGTCGCCGCACCAATGAGCGCGACCACGCCCGCAAGAACGTGACGTTTCATTCATGACCCCTTCAGAAGTCGTGCGTACCTCGGAGAAGCTGAGTGCGCTTGACCGTATTCCGCTCTTCGGTCGTTCGCGCCATCCGATCGGCCAGTTCTACGACTGCTCTGAGCGTGATAGCGCTGACCTCCGTGGCTCCTCGATCTTCAGCCCGATTGGCACGGCGCGCATCTCGGTGCTCGATGTCGCGGGCCTCATCGAGCGCGCACGCGCCCGCTTTCCGTCCTTGCTGCACGCCCGTCCCGCTCAACATTCGATTCGCAGACGATGAGCTGCAAATGGGCCAGGCAGGAATCGAACCTGCGCAACGTTCCCTCAGACCCGACTGCCGGCAACAGGGGCGTCGGTCGAAGGCCGCGGCCCTTCCCACAGAATGGCAACGTTCGCGAGCACTGGCAGCCGGGCCGCAGCATGAGGGAGTTCGCTCGCGCCTGGCTCAGCGCCCGCCCGGCAACGCCTGCAGAGATTGCCTTCCTGCTGAACTCCCACGACGACGAGATCCGTCGGGGGAGCGGCGAGCGTCATGGAGGGGCTACCCCACCCTTTAGACGCCGCCGGAGCGACCGCGACCCGCCCTGAACGTTGCGCCCAACGGGATTGCTCGTTACCTTCGCAGAGCCGGGCCCTCCGAGTGGAGGTCGAAGGTGAAGCGCTTCGCTCTCGCCCTCAGCGTCGTTCTCGTTCTCGCCCTCTCCGGGGCGGCGCCGGCGCTCGCCGGACGGGACCTCGCCGTCGGCGTCAACGACGACGCCGTCAAATGGCGGGCGGGAATCTCGTCGGTCGCGAACGACCTCGGGCTTGGCTACTACCGCGTGACGCAGGGCTGGCAACCGGGACAGACCGAGCCGAGCGAACCGGACGTCGCCTCCATCGCCGACGCGGTCAGGAACGCCGGCTCGCAGAAGATCCTCCTGAACGTGTTCGGCCCTGCGAGCGCGGCGCCGAGCAGCGCCTCGTCAAGAGCCGCGTACTGCAGCTTCGTCTCCTCGCTGCTCAACCGCTTCCCGCAAATCCGTGAGGTCAACATCTGGAACGAGGCCAATCTGAGCTACTTCTGGAAGCCGCAGTTCAACCGCAACGGCTCGAGTGCCGCTCCGGCCGCCTACGAGGCGCTGATGGCGCGCTGCTACGACGCGATCAAGAGCCGGAATCCGTCAGTGCGCGTGATGACGTCGATCTCCCCGCGCGGCAACGACAAACCGCACGCCCGTTCGAACATCTCTCACTCCGCGAGGAACTTCATCGCGAAGATGGGACAGGCGTACCGCCGCTCGCACCGCCGGGCTCGGATCTTCGATGCCTGGGGTCAGAACGTCTACGGCTCGAGTTCGAGGGAGCGCCCCTGGGCGCGCCACCGCCTAGATATCGGCCTGGGCGACTACCCGCGACTGCTCTCCTACCTGAGGAGCGCCTTCGGAGGCACACGCCAGCCGATCCCCGGCCAGAAGGACGTTCGCATTTGGTATCTCGAGGATGGCTTCCAGACCGGCGTCGGCGCCAAGCTCTCCTTGTACAGCAACAGCGAAACCGACCGCGCCCTCGTCGCGCCGCTCGGTGGCCGGGTCGATCAGGCATCGCAGCTGACCGATGCGATCAGACTCGCCTACTGCCAGCCGGCCGTCGGAGGTTTCTTCAACTTCCTGCTGGCCGACGAACCGAACCTGCACGGCTGGCAGTCGGGCGTCCTCTTTGCCGACTGGACGTCCAAGCCCTCTTACCATGCGTTCAAGCGCGTGATCGCCGAAGTCAACTCGCGTCGCGTCGACTGCGCGAAGCTCAAGACGCGGATCAAGAAGCTTGGCGGGCAGCCTGGCTTCTAGGCGGGCGGCTGGCCCCTTCGCTCTACGCGATAGGCTCGGCTCGCCGTCCGGTTCCCAGCCTCCGGTCCCGGAACGGAGGACAGATGTACCTTCAGGCTCGAGCGGACGGACGGCACCCCCGCCGATCCGCCCACATACCGAACCGGGGCTCTATGCGTGGCAGCCCGGCGACAAGATCTCGCTAAGCGCAACCCGGACGCTCCGCGTTGTCGATGTCCGGCACGACGATCCCGACCAGCCGCCGGTGCTGGTCGTAGAGGACCTGGCCGGATCGGCCACTACCGCCGCCGGCTGAGGCTCCTAGGTTCGTGAGGGGCCGGGAGGCGTGGGAAGCGCCCTAGGCGTTCGGCTCGCCGCCCGGCTCAAATCTGCTCCATGGGTCAGAGCCTCCCGGCGCCTGCGCTCTGCTCTTGGCCAGACAGTGCGCTGCGGCGCCATCCACGAGACCTCTTCGAGCCATAGAACGCCGACGGCTGCCGATGACCTTCTCCTAGGCGCGCTGGTGGGAACGATGCCCTCGTTCTCGCCTTGTGGACGACGGCCGTCGGTCGGTCGAGCCGGATGTCCACGCCCGGTCCAGCCGATTCCGCCCTCGGGGCCGAGCAGAAGCGGCTGGCCGACCTGGCGGTCGTTGCGCGGCCGTGACGAGACGCCGAGCTTGAACGGCACATCTCGTGAAGCTCCACCATTAGGCGCGCATCGCGAGCGCTGCGAGGCGTCCACGGAGCTCCCCAGGCAGGAGGCGGCCCTGGCCCAGCGCGGGCGCAACCTCGAATGGTCGCTAGCCGACGCGGAGAGGAGCGCCGCCGACCGACGGCGCAGATCGAGGCGCGCGAGGCGCCCTCGCGACCCTGGAGGCCGGGCTACGCGCGGAGAGCTAGTTCCTCGGACCGAGCACCGGTCGTCGACAAGCCGAGCGCGAGTTATCAGGGCCAAGAGTGGTCGTCATCGCTGCATGCGAAGGCCTCGGCTCGCGCCAAGGGCGTCCTCACGGCGAAGATGCACCTGGTCGCCGTGATCACGAGCGGCTGGCGGAAAGCGTTCCGGCGCCGTCGAGGCGTCGCGACGCTGGACGCGACGACCGCTCTCTCTGCCGAGGAGGCGAGCTGGAGCAGCGCGAGGACGCGTCGCGGAGTTCAGGTCGGTCTCGGCGAGCAGGAATCTGAGGAGTCCGACGGTTGAGAAGCAGCTCGGCCACCCGCTCACGGCGAGGAGCGAATCTGCCCATCGGGACATCGACCATCCGCGCGAGGTCACGCTCGGCGCTACCTCGGCGAACCCCGGCGCACTTTCACGCTCGGCCCCGGCCGCAAAATCCCTGCATTATGGGGTCAGTGGGCCAGGCAGGAATCGAACCTGCGACCTCGCGCTCCGGAGGCGCGCGCTCTATCCCCTGAGCTACTGGCCCGGAGCGGTCAGTCTAGCCGTGGGTAGGTTCCGTTCCCGTGGACTTCCTGCGCGCGTACCTGCGGACGCTGAACCCGCCGCTGCCGCGCTCCGTGCGGACGTTGCAGGCCGGCGCGCTGATCAATGCGCTCGGCAACGGGCTCGCCTACCCGTTCCTCTTCATCTACCTCCACAACGTCCGCGACATCGACCTCGCGACGGCTGGGCTGATCGTCGGGACGAACGCTGCGGTCGGGCTTGTCGCCGGCCCGATCGTCGGCTCGGCCATCGACAAGGTCGGCGGCCGGATCACGCTCGCGTTCTCGCTCTGGCTGATGGCGGTCGGCTTCGGCGCCTACGCGTTCGTCGAGCATCCCTGGCAGGGCTTCCTCGCCAGCGCGATCGCGGGGATCGGGAACGGCGGGTTCTGGCCCAGCCAGTCCTCACTGATCGCCGGCCTCACCCCGCAGGCGCAACGGCACCAGGCCTTCGCGATGCAGCGCGTGATGATGAACCTCGGAATCGGGCTCGGCGGCCTGGTCGGCGGCCTGATCGCGACGACGGCGAACCCGACCACGTTCCAGGTGCTCTTCCTCGCCGACGCCGCGACCTTCCTCGTCTACTCGGTTTTCCTGCTCCGCGTCCCGGCGCCGCCAAGGACGCCACGGCCCGAGGGCCGCGAGCGCGGCGGCTACGGCGAGGTCGTCCGGAACAAGGTCTTCATGGCGGTCGTCGCCCTGAACTTCGTCTTCATCGGAGCCGGCATGGCGCAGCTCGAGACGCTGCCGGTCTACGCGAAGAACGAGGCCGGCGTCACCGAGCGTGGAATCGGCGTCCTCTTCTTCCTGAACACGCTCGTGATCGTCCTCTCGCAGCTGCCGATGGCGAGGCTCCTCGAGGGGCACCGGCGGATGCGGACGCTCGGCGTGCTCGGCGTCGTCTGGGCCGTCGGGCTGTTGATCGTCCCGATCGCCGGGATCGCGCAGGATGTCTGGGTCGCCTGGGGTTTCCTCGCCCTGACCTTCGCGATCATCGCCGTCGGTGAGTGCCTCCATGGAACCGTCCAGGCTCCGCTCGTCGCCGACCTCGCAGACCACAGCCTGATCGGCCGATACATGGCGGCGTCTGCGTTCTCGTGGGGCGTCGGCTTCGCCGTCGGGCCGGCGATCGGCGGGGTCGTGCTCGGCCAGTCGCCGCACCTGCTCTGGCCCGCGGCCGCCGCGGTGTGCCTCGCGGCCGGCGCCGCGGCACTCGCACTCGAGCGCTCGATCCCGGCCGGCGCCCGCACGACGCCGAAACGCGCGCAGCCTGCGCTCGCCGAGTCCTAGCGGATGGCGAGCGAAGAGTCGGTGATCGACTGGCTTCTCGCCGGCGACCCCGCGATCCGCTGGCAGGTGATGCGCGACCTCCTCGACGAGCCGGCCGAGACGTGGGAGCGGGAACGACGCCGGACGGCCGAAAGCGGGTGGGTCGCCGAGCTCCTCGGGCACGTGGGACCCGACGGCGAGTGGCCGAAGGGACGCTGGACCGCCTCCACCTGGACGCTCCTGCTGCTCATCGCGTGCGGGCTTCCGGAGGGTCACCCGGCCGGACGTCCGGCGATCGAGCGCCTGCTCGGTCGATTCATGCCGCCGGGGAGGAAGTCGACGGCGCGTTCCTGCTCAAGCGCGTCGATCTCTGTCACCTCGGCTTCTGGCTGGGGCTCGGCGCGCACTTCCTGGGGGACGATCCGCGGCTTCCTCCTCTCGGCCACGCGGTACTGAGCGCGCAATTCGACGACGGCGGCTGGAACTGCCATCTGCGGAACCGCCCGAGCACGCGTCACAGCTCCTTCCACACCACCTTCAACGTGCTCGAGAACCTTCGAATCGCGGCCGGGCGCGGGATCGTTCCGGACCGCGCGTTCCGCGACGCAGAGACGCGGGCGGTCGAGTTCATGCTCTCCCATCGCATGTACCGCTCCGACCGCACAGGCGAGGTCATCTCGGAACGGTTCACCCACCTCACCTATCCGTGGCACTGGCACTACACCGTCCTGCGTGGGCTCGACTACTTGCGCCTGACGCCTGCCATCTCCGACGAGCGACTCGCCGACCCCATCGACGCTGCTGCGGGACCAGCGGAAGCCGAACGGTCGGTGGCCGCTGCAGAAGCGCATTCCCGGAACGCTGCTCGTCGAGATGGAGAAGCCCGGCAAGGACAGTCGGTGGAACACGCTGCGCGCGCTTCGAATTCTCCGGCGCCGCGGAAGCTAGGAAAGCGGCCGCGCGGCTAGAATCGGGCCATGCGCCTAGAGGACCCGCTCAGTACCGATGCCCAGCCTGCCCCGCATCCGGGCTCGCTCGCGCGACATCGCTCGCGAGGTTTCGGCACCCCCTGCGCGCCAGCCTGCTGAGCTCGCCGCTCACGGCCTGACCTGGATCCACCTCGACTCCCCGACGACGGAGGAGGCGACGGCGCTCGCCGAGCGCTTCGGCTGGCACCCGCTGGACATCGAGGACGTCCTCTCCAAGCGCCAGCGGCCGAAGGTCGACGAGTACGACGACTACCGCTTCGTCGTCCTCCACTTCCCGGTCTACGACAAGGCGGCGAAGCGGCTGAACGCCGGCGAGCTGGACGTCTTCCTCGGCCACGGGTACCTCGTGACCCTCCCCACGGTCGAGCTCCTGCCGGTCACGCGGCTCTTCCAGCGCGTCACGGACGACCCGGAGCTCCGCGACAGCCTCTTCGCCAAGGGCTCCGGGTACCTGCTGTACCACGTCCTCGACGACCTGTTCGACTACTGCTTCCCGATCCTCGACAAGATCGGCCACAAGCTCGACGCGATCGAGGACGACATCGAGCAGGAGGAGGACTCGCAGGAGATCGTCCGCGACATCTCCCGCGTGAAGCAGGAGATCATCAGCTACCGCAAGATCATCAAGCCGCAGCGGCCGACCCTGCGCCTGCTCGAGCGCCACGTCAAGCGGTTCCTGCCGGAGGACCTCGAGCTCTACTTCGACGACCTCGTCGACGCCTCCGAGCGGATCTGGGACCTGCTCGACAACTACAAGGAGGTCGTGGAGGCCCTGGAGGCGACCAACGAGTCGGCGATCTCGCACCGCCAGAACGACGTCCTCCGCGTGCTCACGGTCTTCAGCGCCGTGCTCCTCCCGCTGACGCTCCTCGCGAGCATCTTCGGGATGAATGTGGAGTTCCCCGGTGAGGGGACGGCCGGCGCGTTCTGGGTGATGGTCGCGGCGATGGTCGGGGTCTTCGCCGCCCTTGTCGGCTTCTTCCGCTGGAAGCGCTGGATTTGACGAAGCCGCTCTGGGCGCCTTGGCGGCTCGAGTACATCCAGCAGGCCGACGAGCTGGACGGCTGCCTGTTCTGCGACGCCGTCGAATCAGAGATGACGAGGCGACGCTCGTCGTGCACCGGGGCCGCAAGGCGACCGTGCTCCTCAACCGCTTTCCGTACGCGTCCGGCCACCCGATGGTCGCGCCGATTCGCCACGTCGGCGAGTTCGGTGAGCTGGCCGACGAAGAAGCGCTCGAGATCCACCGCCTGGCGCACCAGGGGATCGGCGCGCTTGCGAGGACTACGAGCCACAGGGGTACAACCTCGGCTGAACCTCGGCCGGATCGCCGGCGCGGGCGTGGTCGACGACGTCCACCTCCACGTCGTCCTCCTGGGCCGGCGACACGAACTTCATGCCGGTGCTGGCCGATGTGAAGGTGATCCCGGAGCACCTGCTCGAGACACGAAGACGGCTCGCGGAGGCCTGGCCCTCCTAAGGCGGCCGGATCGGTCTGGGGCTCCGACCCCGCGTCCAGCCACTAACGTCCTTCCCGACACCATCCTGGAGGGAGTGATGCGCCTCGAAGGCGTCCACCACATCACGGCGATCACCGCCCACGGTGCCGGGGTCACCCCGCCTCCCACAAGATCGCCGGGTTCTCGGGCTGCGTCTCGTCAAGAAGACGGTGAACCAGGACGACCCGACCGTCTACCACCTGTTCGATGCCGACGAGCTGGGCAGCCCCGGCGCCGATATCACCTTCTTCGAGTACCCGGGCGCCCTGGAAGGGCCGTGCCGGAGCCCGGGATGGTGCACCGCGCGATGGCGGGTTGCCGACGAGGGGGCGATCGGGGTCTTCCTGGAGGAGCGGCTGCGCGAAGCAGGGCGTCGAGACCGAGCGCTCCGCTCCGCCTGCTGCGCTTCGCCGATCCGGAGGGGCTGGGTCTCGAGCTGGCGGTCGTCGAGACGGCGCGACGAGCCGCTGGGCCTCGCATTACCCCCACGTCCTGGACGAGGTCGCGCTGCAGGGTTTCGACGGGGTCCGCGCGTACGCGGCCGATCCGGCGGCGAGCCGCGACTTTCTCGACCGCCTCGATGGAGTTCCAGCCAATCGACGAGACTCAGCTACGACGTACGCTGCTAATCGCGCGGCTCGTCCTACGCCTACGACCTGGCATCCTAAGGAGCCGGGGATTCCCGGCGCCGGGACGGTTCACCATGTCGCCTGGGCCCTTCCTGGGTGGCCGACCACGAGGCATGGCGGGACCCCGGTGATGGCCGGAGGAGCCATGCCCACACCGGTCATCGACCGCTTCTACTTCAAGTCGATCTACTTCCGGGAGCCGAGCGGCGTGCTGTTCGAGATCGCGACCCTCGGGCCGGGCTTCACGTCGGACGAGCCGCTGGAGTCGCTCGGCGAGCGCCTCTCACTGCCGCCGAGCTTCGAGCAGTACCGGGAGCAGGTCGAGCGGACGCTGACGCCGCTGCCCGACCCGCGCAAGGTGCCGTCTCGTGAGCCTCGAGCACCTCGTCCGGCCTGCTGCTGCCGATCCGGAGGAGCGCGCTTGGTGCTCTTCCACCGGCGTGCATGAAGCGAGCACGACCTCTACCCGCTGCTCGACGCGCTCGATCCCCAGCGAGGGCTGCTCGGCGCTGACCACGCGGGCCGTCCCCCTGCCTCTCGGCGGCGCGCACTGGTACGTCGTCCGTGAGATCGGCTTCCCCGACCAGGAGACGTTCACGAAGTCGTACGAGTCTTCGGCGTCGGCCTGGCTCGACGAAGCCCAGGTCCCGATCGAGCGGACGGTCGTCGGAGGCTTCTCGCAGGGCGCGGTGATGAGCTGGGCGCTCGGGGTGGGGCTGCGGCCGTCCTCGACCTGCGGGGGATCATCGCGCTCTCCGGCTTCGTCCCGACCGTCGACGGCTTCGAAGCCTCGACCTGTCGCCGCCGCTGCCGCCGGCCGCCATCGGCGACTGCACCTACGACCCGGTGATCTCGGTCGAGTTCTGCTGGCAGGCGAAGGAGTTGCTCGAGGGCGCCGGCGCCTGAGGTGCTCTACCGAGAGTTGCCGATGCCTCACGCCGTCGACCCCTCGTTCGTCGCAGAGCTTCAGCCGTGGGTCTCTCATACGTCGTCGAGCGCGCGGGCTCGTCGGCGGTCGGCTTCCAGAGCTGAATCGGGTTGCCCTCGGGATCGCCGAGCTGCGCGAAGCGGCCGTTGGGGTAGACCTCGGGGTCGACTCCGACCGCGGTCCCGGCGCCGCGCAGCTGTTCGGCCATCGCGTCCAGGTCGCGGACGCGGAGGTTGATCATCCATTGCTTCTCGCGGTCGAAGAGGTCGCCGTCGTCGGAGAACGCCTCGAAGACGGTCGGTCCGGCCTCCTGCCACCACGGTCGCTCGTCGTACGAGGTCGGCGTCAGGTCGATCCCAAGCTGCTCGGCGTACCACGACCGGAGCCGATCAGGGTGCTTCGCCCGGAAGAAGAAGCCGCCGATGCCGGACACTCGCTCCATAACAAGTTCTGCCACCGAGTGTGCCCGAGAGCACCTTCGGTGGCAGAACTTTCGCCGAGCCGATTTCGCTTCCGTCCACCGATCCCGCTGACTTTCGCCTTCCGGCTACGGCCGCCGCGATCGGCTTCGACCTACTCGCGTCCCGTACTCGACGCACGCGCGAGACTAGGGGTGCGCGGGCGTCCTTTCAAGACCCCTCCGGACAGAAGTTGTCGCTCTTTGCGACCGAAAGGTGAAAGGGCAGACGGGAGGGTCGAACTCAGTCTTCCTCGTACTCGTCGTGTCGCCGGATCCAGAACTCGGAAGACCTTCTCGTCGCGGCCCTTCGGCGCCCGGTCGAGGATCGGGTAGTAGCCCATCAGGAACTCCAGTCCGCGGGCGTACGTCGAGTAGGTGTGGTAGACGGCGCCGTCGGCCAGGGCGAAGGCGCTCATGCCCGGCCCCTCCGAGACGTATCCGGCCACGTCGGTCCCGGTTGCAGCCGCCATTGTGCCGGAACGGCGGCGGCTCGCCCTCGAGGATCGGCCCCATCTGCTCGCGCACCTGCTCGCTCGGTGTACGAGACGCCGAAGTCGAAGTTGAAGTCGCTCTCGGCCGACGAGACCCAGGGAAAGCTCCAGCCCATCCTCCGCTTGTAGGCCTGGAGCTTCTCTAGCGGCGCGCGCGAGACGTAGAGCATCGTCACGTCGCGCGCGTGGAGATGCGGCAGGACGCCGTTGACGGCGTCGGCGCTCGACGAGCAGCTCGGGCACCCGGCCTTGTAGCTCGGGCCGAACATGAAGTGGTAGACGAGGAGCTGGGAGCGACCGTCGAAGAGCTCCGCCAGGGTCCGCGTGCCCTCGTCGGTCTCGAACCGGTACTCCTTCTCGACCGGGACCCACGGCAGCTCTCGCCGCTGCTGCGCGAGCTCGTCGCCCATCCGGGTGTGTTCCTTCTCGCGTCGCAGCAGCTCCTCGCGGGCCGCCTGCCATGCCTCCCGGTTTCCGACTTGATGATCCGTCATCACGGATGCCTCCTGGGAAGCGGACGACGGGGGTCGAACCCGCGACCTTCGGCTTGGGAAGCCGACGCTCTACCAACTGAGCTACGTCCGCGTCGCCGGTAACGATAGCGTCGGAATCGTCGATGGCCCTCTCCCGAGCCGCCCTCCTCGTCGCTCTCCTCGCCCTCGTGGCCGGCTGCGCGCTGACCGAGGACTCGGAGGATCACGACGCGGGCACCGCGGTCAAGACCCTGCTCGAGACGGAGTACTTCGGCAACTACGCCCTCGCCTGGGACTCACTCCATCCTCGGCCACCAGCGGTTCGTCACCCAGCAGGAGTACGAGGAGTGCCGGCGAGGCATCGACGTCCAGGGGACGCTGGAATCGATCGTCGTGCTGGACGTCCAGGACGCGCCGCTGACGGTCTACGGGCTCCCACCGCGCACGCCGGCGAAAGCCGTCGAGGTCCGGGTCGTGACGGACGAGAACGAGTACACCGCCGACTACCACGTGATCAAGGTGGACGGAAACTGGCGCTGGGTGCTCACCGACCGCGCGGCCCGCGGGTTCGAACGGACGGACTGCCCGGAATAGACTCCCTGCCGGAACCAAGGGAGGGATAACATGGACGCTCAACTGCACGAGACCGCAAAGACCCTGGTCGCCGAGGGCAAGGGGATCCTGGCCGCCGACGAAAGCTCGGGGACGATCAAGAAGCGCTTCGACTCGATCGACGTCGAGTCGACCGAGGAGAACTGGCGCGCCTACCGCGACCTGCTCTTCACCGCCGGGCGCCGAGCAGCACATCAGCGGCGTGATCCTCTACGACGAGACGATCCGCCAGAGGCGAGCGACGGGACGCCGTTTCCGAAGCTGCTCGAGTCGAAGGGGATCATGCCCGGGATCAAGGTCGACAGGGGCAAGCCGCTCGCGCTGGCCCGAGGGAGACGGTCACCGAGGGCCTGGACGGGCTCCGCGAGCGGCTCGAGGAATACGTCGCCCTGGGCGCGCGCTTCGCGAAGTGGCGCGCCGATTAACATCGGCGAGGGCCTGCCGAGCGAGTACGCTCTGGACGAACGCCCACGCGCTTGCGCGCTTCGCGGCGCTCTGCCAGGAGGCCGGCCTTGTGCCGATCGTCGAGCCCGAGGTGTTGATGGACGGGGACGCACACGATCGAGGAGAGCGCGAGACCGGCCGCGCCCTCCAGGCCGTGTACACGGAGCTGCACGACCAGCGGGTCGAGTTCAGGGGACGCTCCTCAAGCCGAACATGGTGCTGACCGGCTACGAGGCGTCCGACCGCGCGGGCGCGGACGAGGTGGCCGACGCAACGCTCGAAGTGCTCTCCAAGCACCTGCCGGCCGCGGTGCCGGGGATCGTGTTCCTCTCGGGCGGCCAGACGGACGAGGACGCGACCGCCCACCTGAACGCGATGAACGCGCGCGGCCCGCACCCGTGGGAGCTCTCCTTCTCGTACGGGCGTGCGCTCCAGGCGCCGGCGCTAAGGCCTGGCGCGGCGACGCGACAACGTCGGAGGCCGCGCAGGAGGCGTACTACCGGCCCGCCTGAACGGCGCCGCCACGACTCGGGAGCTACTCGACCGACAGGGAGCAGGCGGAAGGTTCGCCGGCCTTAGCGGCTCGCAGGTCTCGAGATCCTCCAGTTGTCCAGCTCGTGCCAGGCCTGGACGCGGCGCACGGTGCCGGAGCGCGAGCGGATCACGAGCGAGTCTGTCTCCGCGCCGTTGCGTGTAGCGGACGCCGTGAGGAGCGCGCCGTCGGTGACTCCGGTCGCGGCGACGAAGAGGTTTGGCCGCCGACGAGGTCCTCGGTCGCGAGCTCTGGTCCGGGTCGTAGCCGCCGTCCACGAGGCTCTGGCGCTCCTCGTCGGTGCGGGGCCAGAGCCTGCCCTGCACCGAGCCGCCGACGCACTTGACGGCCGCGGCCGCGAGACGCCCTCGGGCGTGCCGCCGACGCCCATCAGCAGGTCGACCCGGCGGCCGGCTTCGCGGCCGCGATCGCAGGTGCGACGTCGCCGTCGGTGATCAGGATCACTTCGCGCCGGCCTCGCGGAGCTCCGCGATCAGCTCCTGGTGCGTCGCCGGTCGAGGACGACGGCGGCGACCTCGCTGACGGCGACCCCTTCGCCTTGGCCGCGTTGCGGACATTGTCCTGAGGCGACGCGTCCATCGATCCGCGTCGGCGATGCCGCGCCGGTCGCGATCTTGTCCATGTACACCGCCGCGCCCGGGAAGTGCATCGTCCCCCGCTCGGCGAGCGCGACCTCGTGATCGCGTTCGGCTTCCCGGGGGCTGTGAGCCGGGTGCCCTCGAGCGGGTCGACGGCCACGTCCACCTCCGGGCTCTGGCCGTTTCCGACCTCCTCGCCGTTGTAGAGCATCGGCGCCTCGTCCTTCTCCCCCTCGCCGATCACCACCACGCCGTCCATGGAGACCGTGTCCATGACGGCGCGCATGGCGTCGACGGCGGCCTTGTCGGCGGCGATCTTGTCGCCGCGGCCGATCCAGCGCCCGGCCGCGATCGCAGCCGCCTCGGTGACGCGCGCGAGCTCGAGCGCGAGGTTCCGGTCTGGCGCCTTGGAGCGGGCGAAGGGCTCGTCGTTCGGCGGTCTCTCCCACGCCGTAATCCTACGAGGTCTTGGTCGGGGTCAGACCCCGTTACCGACGGGCGCCGAAACAGTGCGGTTCTGTGACGGTCGTGCGCCTCGGCGAGAGATCCGCGTAGCCGCGCCGTCGGACACGTCGGTTCTGTGGACGAGAAGTCACCGTCCGCGACGGGTCTGACCCCGAACGCGTGTGGCGTGCTACATCCGCTCCGGCGCTTCGACGCCGACGAGGTCGAGCGACCGCGCCAGCACGACCTGCGTCGCCTTCACGAGCCCGAGGCGGAACGCCTGCTGCTCGCTCTCGAGCACGCGGTGGTGGTGGTAGAAGCGGTGGAAGTCGTCCGCGAGCCCGATCGCGTACTCCGGCACCGCGTGCGGCGCGCGCCGCTCGATCGCCTCGCGCACGACGCCGGGAAGTCGACCAGCCGCTTGACGAGGTCCCGCTCCTCCGGCGCGAGGTCGCCCGCTCCGGCGAGATCGCCGCGTCGCCCGCGTTGCGCAGGATCCCGGCGATCCGCGCGTGCGCGTACTGGACGTAGTAGACGGGGTTCTTCTCGCTCTCTCGCGCGCCAGGTCGACGTCGATCTCGATCGCCTGGTCGGGGCCGCGGTAGACGAGGAACCACCGCGCCGCGTCGACGCCGATCTCGTCGATGAGGTCGTCGAGGAAGACGACGTCGCCGCGCCGCTTGGAGATCTTCGCCTGGCCGCCCTCGACGAGATGGACGAGCTGGTAGATCAGCACCTCGAGCCGATCCGGGTCGTAGCCGAGCATCGCCGCCGCCGCCTTCAGCCGCGCGACGTAGCCGTGGTGGTCGGCGCCGAGGACGTAGATCAGCCGCTCGAACCCGCGCTCGAACTTGTCCGGACGTACGCGATGTCGGCGGCGTAGTAGAGGAAAGAGCCGTCCGACGAGCGGACGAGCGGCCGGTCCTTGTCGTCGCCGTGCTTCGCTCGTCCGCGCCCAGAGGGTGCCGTCGGCCTCGTACGTCTCGATCTCGGGCAAGCCCTCCGGGACCTCGCGCTCCATCTCGCGCTGCAGCACCCACGAGTCGAAGTGGATCCGGAACGCGTCGAGCTCGCGCTCGATCTCGTCGAGCATCGGCTCCACCGGGTCGCCGGGCTCCGCCGCGATCGCCGAGACGTACTCGCCGTGTAGCCGTCCTCGGGCGGCTCCTCGCCCCGCCGGCGGCCTCGACCGAGTCGCGGAAGCGCTCGATCTGCCGGCCGACGTCGTTGAAGTAGTACTCGCGCTCGACGGTCGTGGCCCGCGAACTCGAGCAGCCGCGCGACGGCGTCGCCGTAGGCGCCGTTCCGCGCCGACGCGACGGTCAGCGGGCCGGTCGGGTTCGCCGAGACCATCTCGACCTGGACGCGCTCCAGCGGTCCCGCGAAGCCGCCGCCGTACCCCTCCCCCGCTTCGAGGATCTCGCCGAGCGCCTCCGCGTACCAGGCCGGCGACAGCAAGAGGTTCAGGAAGCCCGGCCCGGCGACCTCGGCACGCTCGACGACGTCGAGCTCCGTCGCCTTGGCCGCGAGCTCCTCGGCGAGCTCCCTCGGCGGCCGGCCGTTCTGCGGGCCCTGCCGCAGCGCGACGTTCGTCGCGTAGTCGCCGTGCTCGGAGCGGCTCGGTCGCTCGAGCGTCACCGGCGCGCCGCAGCCGCTCCAGGGCGGTTTCCAGGCGAGAATCGCGTCGGCAGTCACGGGTGGAGTATCGCCACATGGAGGAAGACGGCTCCCCAGGACGCCAGCTCAACCTCCACCTCGACCCCGAGAACATGGCCGGCGTCTACGCGAACTTCGCGAACGTCAGCTTCTCCGACTACGAGTTCACGCTCACCTTCGCCCGCATCGACCACGAGGTCGACGAGGGCGACATTCCCGGCGTGGTCGTCGCGCGGGTGAACGTCTCGCCGCGGTTCCTCGAGGAGCTGCTGGAGGCGATGCAGACGCGTGGTCGAAGTGGTCGAGCCGCGAGGCAATCAGGAACCTGCCCGAAGCGCCCCCGCGCGAAGAGAAGCTCCTCGTAGCCGAGCTGCGATCCGGTCCATCGGTCGTCGGGTGCGTTCCCGAGGACGAGCTGGCGCGCCCACGCGGCGGACGGGTCGGGATCGAGCGAGCGATCCGCTCCGTCGGCGCCGAGCTTCGCCCCGCGGAGGGTCGGCGGAAGGTCGCCTCGCGCTCGCGCGCGGCTCGTCCGTCGCCTGCAGGCCCAGCCAGTCGGCCTCGCGCTCGTAGCGGCGGGAGATCGCGTTCGTCACCGGCAGCAGCGCGAGCTGGAGCACCGCCACCGCGAGGAGCGCGAGCGGCACTGCCTGCGGGTCGCCCAGGCCGCCTCGCCGCCGCGTGACCCGCGCATCAGTACGCGCCGGGTATCGCGAACAGCAACAGCCAGCCGATCCCCTTCCAGACGTGGTTCGCGTCGACGTGGCCGAACTCGTGGGCGGCGAGGAAGCGGATCTCGGTCGCGTCAGCCGCTCGAGCGTCGTGTCCCAGAGCACGATCCGCTTGGTCGGGCCGATCCCGTAGAACTCGGCGTTCAGGCGCGCGTCGGCGGCTCGCTCCCGCACCTCCACGTCGACCTCCCCACGCCCTGGCGCTCGCGCGAGCGCCCCGATCTCCGCGGCGAGCGCGCGGTCCCGCAGCGGCTCGAGCGCGGCGCGAGCAGGAACGGCTGGCGAGCAGGAAGGCCGCGCCGCGACCGCGGCGAACGCCGGCCCGCCGACGAGCCACCAGCGGTCGCCCAGCCGCCGCGCCAGCAGCATCACGAGGGCGATCGCGATTCCCGCACCGGCGAGCCCGCCGAGCCGCTCGAGCCACGGGTCGACGAGCATCGTGACGTAGTCGGCGTCCGAGACGCCGTACCGGCGACGCCACCACTGCGCGGCGAGGACGAACGGCAGGCCGGCGAGCCAGACCGCGGCGAGCGTCCCAGGCCGAGCACGACGCCGCCCGCGATCCCCCGCACGCGGAACCGCGGCGCAAGCCGCACGCACACGACGAGCACCGCAAGCTGCACGAGCGTCGCGAGCACCCAGTTCACGCGGCGGAACCGGGCGTACCGCTCGCTGCGCTCGAGGTACTCGGCCGGGAAGACCGCGGCTGGATCCACGTCCACGAGCGAGAGCTCCGGGACGGCGGTCCGCCAGAGCAGCGCGGCGGCGACCAGCCACCCGGCTGCGGCGACCCCGATCGCCCACAATCTCCGCGTGCGGCTCGCCGTCATCTCGGACGTCCACGCGAACCTTTACGCGCTCGAGGCGGTCCTGGAGGAGATCGACCGGGATCCGCCGGACGAGATCTGGTGCCTCGGCGACACCGTGGGCTACGGCCCGCGGCCGAACGAGTGCTGCGCCATCGTCCGGGACCGCTGCCGCGGACGCTCGTCGGAAACCACGACCTCGTGGCGCTCGGCTCGGCGGACGTCGGCCTCGAGGACTTCAACCCGGAAGCCGCCGCGGCGTCGCGCTGGACGACCAAGGAGCTGACGCCGGATTCGCGCGAGTTCCTCGCCTCACTCGAGCCGGCGGCGAAGGTCGAAGGCTTCGAGCTCTACCACGGGAGCCCCCGCGACCCGGTCTGGGAGTACGTCCTCGACGAAGCTGCGGTCGTGGAGTCGTTCATGCTCACCCAGGCGCCGGTCGTCCTCGTCGGCCACAGCCATGTCGCCACGGCCGCCGTCATGTCGGACGAGACGATCGAGGGAGGCGTGCGCCGAGGCGGACTTCTCGGCCGCGCTCGGCGCCGGGCGCTGGCTGCTCAATCCGGGCTCGGTAGGCCAGCCGCGGGACGGCGATCCGCGTGCCGCCTGGCTTCGCCTCGACCTCGAGTCGGGCGAGGCTCGGTTCAGGCGGATCGCCTACCCTGTCGCGCGAACCCAGGCGGAGATCAGGGAAAGGGGGTTGCCCGATTCGCTCGCGGAGCGTCTGGCTCACGGCGTGTAGCGCTGCTCTCGCGGTCGCCCTCATCGGCTGCGGCGGAGACGACGGCGAGGCGGAGCCGGAGGTCGCCGGCCCCCGGATCGAGAGCGCGATCGCCGACCGAGCTCGCGGACCTGAGCGACGAGGTCGCCGGGCGGCTCGAGAGCGGCGACAGGTGCGGCGCGGGCGAGGCCGCGGCGCGGCTCACGGGAGCGACGTCACCGCCGCGATCAACGAGGGCAAGGTTCCCGAGGCTCTACCTCGAGGAGCTCTCCGGCGCGGCGAACGAGCTCGAGCTGCGCAGTGCCGCCGTGCATCGACGAGGCCCCACCGCCCCCTCCGGACACGATGAGGACGAGACGAGGACGACGCGGCGAGGCGCAAGCAGGACAACGACGAGGACGACACGACGACGGAGTCGGTCCCGACGGAGACGACCACGTCCCGGAAGAGACCACGACGAGGAGACGACGACTGAGCAGACACCACCGTGACGACGACGGAGGAGGAGGAAGTGAGCGCGCAGACCGTCGGAGGCCGCTACCGCGTCGAGCGCTCCCTCGGCCACGGCGGCATGGCGACGGTCGACCTCGCGCGGGACGCGGAGCTCGACCGGCAGGTCGCGATCAAGCGCCTTTCCGAGGCGCTGAGCGGCGACGAGATCTTCCGCGAGCGCTTCTCCGCGAGGCGCGCATCGCCGCGGCCTCTCGCATCCGAACATCGTCGGCGTGTTCGACGTCGGCGAGGACGGACGGGCTCCCGTACATCGTCATGGAGTACGTCGAGGGCGAGACGCTCGCCGAGCTGCTCGCGCGAGAGCGGCCCGCTCGACCCGGACCGGGCCGTCGATCTGATCCTCCAGGCCTGCGCGGGGCTCGAGCACGCGCACGCAGCCGGGCTCGTCCACCGCGACATCAAGCCGCAGAACCTGCTCGTCCGCGACGACGACACGCTCAAGATCGCGGACTTCGGGATCGCCCGCCCCGTGGACGGCACGCAGCTCACGCAGGCCGGGACGATCCTCGGAACCGCGGCCTACCTGGCGCCCGAGCAGGCGCTCGGCGAGCGGGTCACGCGCGGCCGCCGACCTCTACTCGCTCGGCGCGGTGCTCTACGAGCTCCTCTCCGGCCGGCCGCCGTACGAGTTCGAGTCGCTGGCCGAGCTGCCGGTCAAGCAGCGCGAGGGGCCTCCGCCGCCGATCGCCGGTGTCTCGCAGGAGCTGCAGGACGTGCGTGCGCCGGTGCCTGGCGCCGGACCCTGCGGAGCGGCCGGATTCGGCGGCGGCGCTGGCGCACGAGCTCGCGCAGGCGTCGCCCGACCGCCGACGGAGACACTGCCCGCGTCCGAGGTCACCGCCGCGACCCAGGTGATCGGCCGTCCGAGCCGCGACCGTCCGCGTCTCGCGGACCCAAGCGGCGGTCGCCGCTGTGCTCGGCGTCGCTGCGCTCGCGGGCGGGCTCGCGTTCGGCCTCACGCGGGGAGGGGACGATCCGCCGCCACCGCCCGCGCAGCCCGCACGCGCCGATGCCGTTCCGCGCGGCGAGACGCCGGCCGAGTCGGCGAGGGTGCTGGCGGACTGGCTGCGGGCTCGGGCCGGCTAGGCGAGCGGCGCTTCGACGACTTCGGGAGCCCTCTCGGGCTCGCCGAAGGTGATGCCCTCGCGGGCCAGCGACAGCTGGACTTCCTCGCGGGCCTTGTAGATCCGCCACTTGACGGTCGCGAGCGTGATCTCGAGGGAGTCGGCGATCTCCGTGTACGAGAGGCCGACCACGTCCCGGAGCAACAGCGCCATCTTCAGGTCGACCGTCAGGTCGTTGACGGCGCGCCACACGGCGTCCATCGCCTCGACCTGCTCGACCGGCGCGTCCAGCACCTCGAGCGGCGGGATGTCGTCGAGGCAGACGACTGCGCGGGGGCGTCTCTCCACCGCGCGGAGCTCGTCGAGCACGCGGTTCTTCGTCACCTGGAAGAGCCAGGTCGTGAACCGGCACCGGAGCGAGAACTTCGGCAGGCCCTGGTAGACGCGGAGGAAGACCTCCTGCGTCAGATCCTCGGCGAGCGCGCGATCCCCGACGAGCCGCAGGACGTAGTTGTAGACCGGGGTCTCGTAGGCCCGGACGATGAGGCTGAACGCGCGCTCATCGCCGCGTTGGGCCTTCTTCAGAACACCGAAATCTGGCTGGGGGAGCGCCAAGTCGCTGGATTATAGACGGGTACTCGCTAACCCGATATCAAGTTTTTGCCGGTCATCTGTAAAGGCTTATCGAGCTCCAGGAGCCCGAGGGCCGCAGGAGCCAAGTCTGCCAGTTCTCCGTCGGAAATGGAAGTGTTCGTGTCGGTCAGCACAAGCGGCACGAGGTTCGTGGTGTGGGCCGTGTGAGGGCTTCCGTCGGGCTGGAGCATCTGCTCGGCGTTGCCGTGATCGGCCGTGACGAGGCAGACGCCGCCTCGCTCGTGCACCGCCTCCACGACGCGTCCCAGGCAGGTGTCGACCGTCTCCACCGCCCTGATCGCCGCCGGGATCGAGCCCGTGTGGCCGACCATGTCCGGGTTCGCGAAGTTGAGCACGGCGAAGGCGAAGTCGTCGGACTTGACCGCATCCACGAACCGGTCGGTCACCTCAGGCGCCGACATCTCCGGCTTGTGGTCGTAGCTCGGAACGTCGCGGGGCGACGGCACGAGGATGCGCACCTCGCCCGGCCACTCCTCCTCCCTGCCGCCGTTGAAGAAGTACGTGACGTGTGCGTACTTCTCCGTCTCGGCGACGTGGAGCTGGCGGAGGCCGTTCTCGGCGAGCACCTCGGCGAGCGTGTTCTCGACCTCCTGCACGCCGAAGACGACCGGGCAGTCGAAGTCGTCGCGGTAGCGCGTCATCGTCACCACGTCGAATCCTGAGGCCAGAAGCTTCTGCGTCAACTGCCTCGCGCGGTCGGGGCGGAAGTTGAACACGATCGAAACATCTCCGGCTGCGATTCGGGGCCGGCCCGCGAGCACGACCGGCTCGATGAACTCGTCCGTGACACCCGCGTCGTAGCTGCGTTGCACTTCCGTGACGGGGTCTGACCCCTGAACGCCTTCGCCACGGATCAGTGCCGCAAGTGCGCGCTCGGTGCGGTCCCAGCGCCCGTCGCGGTCCATTGCGTAGTAGCGGCCCACGACGGTTGCGATCCGGTCGGCCGGAAGCTCGGCCAAGTCCGCGACGGACGACGTCGGCGAGACGTCGCGTCCGTCGGTGAAGGCGTGGATCCACGTGCGGTCCTCCATGCCCTGCCGGCGCGCGAGCTCGAGGAGTGCTCGCAGGTGATCGATGTGCGAGTGGACGCCGCCGTAGGAGACGAGCCCGAGCAGGTGGACGTTCGCGCCGCGCGCCTTCGCACGCTCGAAAGCCTCGACGAGCACCGGGTTCTCGAACAGCTCACCGCTTTCGATCGCGACGTTGACCCGCATCAGGTCCTGAAAGAGCACCCGGCCCGATCCGATCGTCAGGTGACCGACCTCCGAGTTGCCCATCTGTCCGGGCGGGAGGCCCACCGCCTCGCCCGAGGCTTTCAGGCGTGAGTGCGGGTACTCGGACCAGAGGCGGTCGAAGACCGGCGTGTCCGCCAGCTCGACCGCGTTGCCGGGCGCGGGCGGCGCGCAGCCCCACCCGTCGAGGATCACCAGCGCTACGAAGTCGCGGCGGATCGGCAAATCGAGATGAACGAGTCGAGCTCGAGCGACGCGCCGCCGACGAGCGCGCCGTCAACGTCGGTCTGGAGCAGCAGCTCACCGGCGTTGTCGGGCTTGACCGAGCCGCCGTAGAGGACGGGCACGTCCAGGATGCCCTTGATCAGCGCGTGCGCCTCCTCGGCCTGGTCCGGCGTTGCCGTGCGACCGGTGCCGATCGCCCAGACCGGTTCGTAGGCGAGGGCCAGGCGGTCCAGGTGATCCTCGCTGACGACGACGCGGAGCGCCTCCACCTGGCGGCGCAGAACGGCATCGGTCTCCCCCGCCTCGCGCTCGCCCTCCGTCTCGCCGACGCAGGCGATCACGCTCAGCCCGCCGTCGAGCGCGCCCTCGACTCGGAGCGCGGCCGTTTCGTCCGTCTCGGCGAAGAGCTGGCGCCGCTCCGAGTGCGCCACGATCGCGCCGGTCACCCCGAGCTCGCCGAGCATCGCCGCGGAAACCTCACCCGTGTACGGCCCTTCGCCGCGCCCAGTGGACGCTCTGCGCGAACACGGCGATCGAAGTCCCGGCGAGGACGGACACGGCGTGATGGAGCGAGGTGTAAGGCGGACAGACGACGACGTCCGTCCCCTCGAGCTCGGCCTCCCGGTCCCGCAGGGCCGCACAGAACTCCGCCGTCTCCGAGGGGGTCTTGTACATCTTCCAGTTGCCGGCGATCAGCACGAGCGGATCCTACGGGCCTGTGGCGATTCGGTCCAGCACCGGTCGACCGGTTGGGTCGTCCGATCCGGACAGCCCTCCGCCGGCAGCGAGACCGTGAGCATGCCTTCCGGCGGCCGGTCGCCTGCATCCCCACCCGAGATCGTCACGCTTTCGGCACGAACTCCATGTCCCCGCCAGCCGCGCCCGAGGGACAGTCCCTCGCGAGCGCGCCCGCTCACGCCGCCGGGATCGCAGCGACACCCGGCAGCTCTTCGCCCTCGAGGAACTCCAATGCCGCCCCGCCGCCGGTCGAGACCCACGACACGCGATCCTGAAGCCCCAGCTCGGTGATCGCCCGGACGGAGTCGGCGCCGCCGACGACCGTGAAGCCGTCCACGGCGGCCACGGACTCGGCGACCGCCTTCGTCCCCTCCGCGAACCGCGGCCACTCGAAGACGCCCATCGGGCCGTTCCAGAACACCGTCTTGGCACGGGAGATGTGCTCGGCGAAGAGCCGGCGCGTCTCGGGCCCGATGTCGAGCCCGAGCCAGCCCTCCGGCAGCGAGTCGTACGGGACGACCTGCGTCTCGGCGTCCGCTTCGAACGCGGACGCCGCGACGACGTCGACCGGCAGCACGACCTCGAACTCGAGCGGGCTCGACTCCCGGATCTCCTCCGCCATCTTGCCGCCGATGACCACCTCGTCGGCCCGGCCGCCCAGATTGCGGAGCACGCCGAGCTTGTCCTCTACCTTCGCGCCGCCGGAGACGAGCACGAACGGCCGCTCGACCTCCCCGAGCAGCCGGCCGAGCATCTCCAGCTCCCGCTCCAGTAGCAGCCCGGCGTAGGCCGGAAGAAGCTCGGCGACGCCGACCGTCGAGGCATGCGCCCGGTGCGCGGAACCGAACGCGTCCATCACGAAGAGGTCGCGCTCGTCGGCGAGCTCCTCGCGCGAACCCGGAGTCGTTCTTCGTCTCGCCGGGATCGAACCGCGTGTTCTCGAGCACGACCAGCCGCTCGTCCGACAGGAGCTCGCGCAACCGCGCCTCGACCGGGCGCCATCGCGAACGCCGGATCCGGCCCCTTCGGCCGCCCGAGGTGCGAGCACACGGCGACCTCAGACACGTCCCGCTCCAACAGCAGCTCCAGCGTCGGCAGCGCCGCCCGGATCCGCGTGTCGTCCGCGACCGCCGTCCGTCGAGGGCACGTTCAGGTCGGCGCGCACGAGCACGCGCTTGCCCGCGACGCTCAGCGTCGCGTACCGAGCGGGCGGCCGCCGCATCAACTACGCGGGAACCGCTTCGCCCACCGAGGCGGCGATCTTCTCGACGACGTCGGCGAGGCGGCAGCTGTAGCCCCACTCGTTGTCGTACCAGCCGATCACCTTGACCATCCGCCCGTGCGACATCGTCGAGAGCCCGTCCAGGATGCAGCTGGCGGGGTTGCCCACGATGTCGGACGAGACGATCGCGTCCTCCGTGAAGACCAGCACGCCGTTCAGGGCACCGCCGGCGGCCCGTTCGTAGGCCGCGTTCACGTCGTCGGCGCTCGCCTCGCGCTCCAGCACACAGACGAGGTCGGTGACGCTCCCGTCCGGGACCGGAACACGCATCGCCATCCCGTCGAGCTTTCCCTTGAGCTCCGGGATCACGAGCGACGTCGCCTTGGCGGCTCCCGTCGAGGCCGGGACGATGTTCTGCGGCGCGGCGCGCATCCGGCGAAGGTCGGGCTTGCCCTTGCGCGTCATCGCGATCTGGTCGAGCAGCTGCTGCTCGGTCGTGTACGCGTGGATCGTCGTCATGAAGCCGGACTCGATCCCGAACTCGTCCAGGAGCACCTTCGCCATCGGCGCGACCGAGTTCGTCGTGCACGACGCGTTGGAGACGATGTTGTGCTGGTCGGGGTCGTAGGCCTCGTCGTTGACCCCGAGCACGAGCGTGACGTCTGGGTCGGTCGCCGGTGCCGAGATCACGATCTTCTTCGCCCCCGCGTCCAGGTGCTTCTGCGCGCCCTCGCGGTCGGTGAAGAGCCCGGTGGACTCGACCACGACGTCGATGCTCAGGTCGCCCCAGGGAAGCGCCTGCGGCTCGCGCTCGGAGAGCACGCGGTAGGACGTTCCGTCGACGATCAGCTCGCCCTCGCCGTGCGAGATCTCTGCGTCGAGGACGCCGTGCGTCGAGTCGTACTTGAGCATGTGTGCGAGCACGTCGTCGGACGCGAGGTCGTTGATCGCGACGATCTCGAAGTCCGGGTCGCGCTTCATATAGGCGCGGAAGAAGTTGCGGCCGATTCGGCCGAATCCGTTGATCGCTACTCGCTTCGCCATGAATCCCCCTTGTCGCTCCAACCGAGTCTAAATCGGATTCGACTCCCGCCGGTTCTCGAGGAAGGAAGTCGCCGGGCGCTGCGAATGTAGAAGCCTGTGAAGCCGATTCACGTATTGACCGCTGCGCTACTCGCCGCCCTGTCACTGGCCGGCGGAGCCTCGGCAATGGACGTCGGCGTGGTCGACGACTACGGCGTCGCACCCGAGAACTCGTCGGCGTTCTTCGACACCCTCGGCGCCCTCGGCATGCGCGAGAACAGGATCTCGATCGCCTGGGATCCCGCGGCGCCGACGACGATCGACCGCCAGCAGGCGCTGGAGCTCTACCTCCCGCTCGCCTCCCTGCGCGGGATCCGGGTCATCTTCGCGGTGTCACCCGCGAAGGCGGATGCGATCACCTCGAGTCCGGCGGCGCCGGGGCAGTACGCCGCATTCGTCGCGCACCTGGCTCGAACGTTTCCCTCCGTCAAGGACTACGTGATCGGAAACGAGCCGAACCAGCCGCGCTTCTGGCAGCCGCAGTTCCGGCGCGGCGCGGCCGTCTCGCCGACCGCGTACTACTCCCTCCTCGCGCGCTCCTACGACGCGCTCAAGGCGGTCGATCCCTCGATCACGGTCATCGGCGTCGGGCTCTCGCCGCGCGGAAACGACCGGCCGAATGCGGGCGACAACGTGTCCGTGTCACCGGTGCGCTTCATCAGCAGGCTGGGCAGGGCCTACCGGAGCTCCCGCCGACGGGCGCCGATCATGGACGAGCTCGCGTTCCACCCGTACCCCGACCGCGACACGGACGCCATGTTGAAGGGGTACCGGTGGCCAAATGCCGGCGTCCCGAACCTCGGTCGCATCAAGCAGGCGTTCTGGGATGCCTTCCGCGGCACGCGCCAGCCGACATTCGGCGAAGGCCGTTCCCGCGGACGGATGGCGTTCCGGCTCGACGAGCTCGGGTGGCAGGTCCGAATCCCACCGGGCTCGGCCGCGGCGTACGTCGGATTCGAGAGCGTCCGGCCGACGACCGAGGCGAACCAGTCAGGGATCTACGCACAGGCGATCCGGTACCTCGCGTGTGACGCGTCGGTGCGCTCGGTCCTGTTCTTCCTTCTCCGCGACGAGCCGGACCTCGAGCGTTGGCAGGCCGGCCTGCTCCGCGCGGACGGGTCGCCGCGATCCTCGTACGGCTCAGTGAAGGCCGAGCTCGCGCGAAGCAACGGCAGGTGCGCCGGGCGGTTCCGCTCCTGGCGGCACACGACGAGCGTCGTAGGCGCCCGCCTTCGCTTCCCGAGGAAGCGGGTACTGCCGGCGCGGCGGCTGGCGCTGGCGCTCGTCGCCAACGCCCAGGAGGACGCAACGGCCGAGTCCGCTGTCTACCGCGGTAAGCGGCGGCTCCTGAGCACCCGGACGACCGTGAAGGCGTACCGCTCCCGCGTGATCCGCGTGAAGGCTCGCTTCCGTCCGGGGCGCTACACCTTGCGCGTCACGCTTCGAGCGTCGCTGAATCCGGCGCGCAAGAGCTCGTTCTCGGCGCCGCTCCGCATCACGCGGTAGTTCACCCGCGGGCTTTCAGTCATACTCACTCGACGGCGGGTCTGCGCTCGTCCGGCGTCGAATTCAGACCCCGTTCGACGCCAAGGTCCGGAGCGCGGTTCAACTGGAGGGGGAGGTCGTCCTCGGAGCTTCCCCTCCGGCCCGCCGCTCTCGTTCGGCATCGCTGTTGGTTGACGGATTGGAGCGGCGTGCCGTCGTACCCCGGCCGCGCGGGCAGAGCCCGTACGGCCTCTACGGTCGGCGTCGCAAGCGACGCCTTGGCGGCCCTCAGTTTTCGGAGATCCTGATGAGTTTCTGGAGGCGCCGGTGGACCGTCGCTTTCGTGGCCGGTGGCCGGCACTTGAGGCCCAGCTCACGGAGTGAGATCGACGGGTGAGCAAGGCGGAGCTCGGCAACCTCCCGAAGGTCATCCGGCAGACGCTCGAATCCACGGCGCTGGAGTCTCCGCACGGCTTTAAGCTGCTTCCCCGCGGCGCGGCTCGAGCGGACGAGGTTTGCGTGGTCCGCGTTCGCGAGCCGGTTCGCCCGTGACTTCGCCGCTCCGACGACGCCTCGCTCGGCGAAGGTCAGGACCGCACCGGCAGCACCGGCCGCCGCCAGCACCTCCCCGATCGTCTCGATCCCCTTTGCGTACGCGAGGGCGTGCCCGCTTCGCTCCTGGACGCCGAGCTCGATCTCCTCGGCGGCAGCGATGCGAGCGATGAACTCGGCGCCGCTCCTCTCCCCCGTCCTCAGCTCGAGATGCGACCGGGAGACGCTGCCGGCGCCCAGCAGCGCCCCACGCAGGTAGGCGCCACGGCAGCACGACCGCGCCACGACCCGCTTCGGCGGCGTGTCGAGCGGCCCGAGCCGGGCGCTGACGATCCCGGCCTCGTGGAGCACCTGCAGCGCGCGGGTCTCACCGGCCACGTGGAGCTGGTAGCGCGTTCCGCCCTCGAAGGCGCGGCGCCGGTAGCTCCGGATCTCGCCGCGAACGCCGAAGTCCCGAAGCAGCGAGAACGCCCGCCGCGCCACGGCCGAGCTGGCCACGTCGAGGTGCACGGAGACCTCGCCGCGACCGCGCAGATGAATCGCCCCGGCGGTGTGGAAGAGTGCCGAGAGCTCCGCGAGCTTGTCGCACTCGCGCCGCGGGGCGATCGCCGCCAGTTCATTTCGCACGTCCTCCGAAAGCGCCACGTCCGGCTATACGATCACAGGCGTGAGCGCCGCCGGTCTCTTCCGTCCCCCCGCTCCGAGGAACGAGCCTGTTCTGGACTACGCACCCGGCTCACCTGAGCGGGCCGAAGTGAAGCGCCGGCTCGACGAGATGCGCGCCCAGCAGCTCGAGATCCCGCTCGTAATCGGCGGCGAGGAGGTCAAGACCGGCTCCACCTTCGAGGCCGTCGAGCCGCACGACAAGAAGAGCGTCCTCGCCGAGGTGCACAAGGGCGGCCCGGACGAGGTCGAGCGCGCGATCAAGGCCGCCGGCGAGGCCTGGGAGGATTGGCACCGCTGGCCGTGGGAGGAGCGCGCGGCCGTCTTCCTCCGCGCCGCCGACTTGCTTTCCGGCCCCTGGCGCTCCACGCTCGTCGCGGCCACGATGCTCAACCAGTCGAAGACGGCGCACCAGGCCGAGATCGACGCCGCCGCCGAGGTGATCGACTTCCTCCGCTTCAACGTCGAGTTCATGCTCCGGATCTACTCGGAGCAGCCGAACTCGTCGCCCGGGATCTGGAACCGGATGGAGTACCGGCCGCTCGAGGGCTTCGTCTTCGCGGTCACGCCGTTCAACTTCACGGCGATCGGCGCCAACCTGCCGAGCTCGGCGGCGCTGATGGGCAACACGGTCGTCTGGAAGCCGGCCTCGACCGCCGCGTTCTCCGCCCACTGGGTGATGAAGCTCTTCGAGGAGGCCGGGCTGCCGCCGGGCGTGATCAACCTCGTCTACGGGTCGGGCGCCGAGGTCGGCGATGCCGCACTCGCGAGCGAGCACCTCGCCGGCGTCCACTTCACCGGCTCGACGCCGGTCTTCCAGGGCATGTGGAAGACGATCGGCGACAACATCGCGAACTACCGCAACTACCCGCGGATCGTCGGCGAGACGGGCGGCAAGGACTTCATCGTCGCGCATCCCTCCGCCAACGTCGACGCCGTCGCGACCGCGATCCTGCGCGGCTCGTTCGAGTACCAGGGCCAGAAGTGCTCGGCGGCGTCGCGGATCTACGCGCCGTCGAACATGTGGCCGGAGCTGCGCGAGCGGCTCGTGAAGGAGGTCTCGACGATCCGCATGGGCGACGTCGCCGACTTCTCGAACTACATGGGCGCCGTCATCGACGAGAAGGCCTGGAAGGGGCACAAGGCTGCGATCGACTCGGCGTCGGAGAACGCCGCCGAGGTCGTGGTCGGCGGCGGGACCGACGACTCCCAGGGCTTCTTCATCGAGCCGACGGTGCTCGAGACGAAGGATCCGGCATCCCGCCTGATGCGGGACGAGCTCTTCGGCCCGATCGTGACGACGTACGTCTATCCCGAGAACAAGTGGGACGAGACGCTGGAGCTCGTCGACGACAACCCGTACGCGCTGACCGGCGCGGTCTTCTCGGAGGATCGCGCGGCGATCGACCAGGCCGGGGAGCGGCTGCGCTACACGGCGGGCAACTTCTACGTGAACGACAAGCCGACCGGCGCCGTCGTCGGTCAGCAACCCTTCGGCGGCGCGCGCGGGTCGGGGACGAACGACAAGGCCGGCTCGATGTGGAACCTGATCCGCTGGGTCAGCCCGCGGACGATCAAGGAGACCTTCGTCCCGGCGCGGGACTACCGCTACCCGTTCATGGCGCCGGACTCGACGGACGGCGCCGGCCCGGCCGATCGTCCTTAACCGCCGCTGAACAACCCACGCGGGGCCGGGGCGTCTAAGTCGTCGATGGGCCGCCCGGTCGTCCTGGTCACTGCGGCGGCCCTCCTCCTTTTTTCGGCGACCGCGGTTGCCGCCCGGATCGACGGGTCGCCGCGGGCGGACTTTCTTCGCGGTGGGCCGTCGCCCGACCGGATCGACGGGCGGGGTGGCAGCGACAGGATCAAGGTCGACGGCGGCGGGCGGGACACCGTGCGCTGCGGGCCCGGCCGGTTCGATCTCGTGAACGCGGACCTTTCCGACCGCGTCGCGTCCGACTGCGAGACGGTGGCGCGGGTCATCGCCCGCGACCCGTACCGCGCGCCTGCGCAGCACGCGACGATCGCGGAGCCGGACTCGCTCTCCTGGGGCCGAACGATCGTGGTTGCCTTCCAGTCGGGCCGCTTCCGCGAAGGCGGCGCCGTGAACACCGGCTGGGCGACCTCGCGGGACGGCGGGCGGACCTGGCGCAACGGCACACTCCCGACGCTGACGGTGAGCTCGCAGCCGACCGGACGCTGGCAGCGCGCAAGCGACCCCGTCGTCGCCTACGACGCCGCGCACGGAGCCTGGCTGATCGCCTCCCTGGCGGTGAGCACCGGCCAGGCCGCCGCGATCGTCGTCAGCCGCTCGCCGGACGGAATCACCTGGAGCGCCCCGGTTACCGTGATCGAGGCGCCGTGGCAACCGAACCTGCTCCTCGACAAGGAATGGATCGTTTGCGACAACGGCACCGCGAGCCCGCACCGCGGGAGCTGCTACGTCACGTACTCGGACTTCCGGACGCTGCGGCTCGAGTTCCAGGCGTCCCGGGACGGCGGCCTCACCTGGGAGCCGCAGGTTTCGGCGCCCGACAACGCCGGCCGCGGGTCGATCGTCGGCCGGTGGGCTCCTGCCCCGCAGCCCGTCGTCCGTCCGAACGGCGACCTCGTGGTGCCGTTCTACGACGAGAACCGCGTCGCTTCCGTCCGGTCGGTGGACGGCGGGCGCTCGTTCCAGGCACCGGTCATCGTGTCACCGACCGCCTTCAAGGGGACGCCGGGCCTCCGCAGCCCTCCGCTGCCCAGCGCCGAGGTCGACCGGGCCGGCAACGTGTACGTCATCTGGCCGGACTGCACGCGAACGCCGTCGTGCTCCGCGAACGACCTGGTGGTCTCGCGCTCGGCTGACGGCGTCACCTGGTCGCGGGCGACGCGGATCCCAACGAGGCCGCGCGGCTCACGCGCCGATTACGTCCTCCCCGGGATCGGCGCGGACACGAGCAGGGTCGGCCAGATCGCCCTCGTGTACTACGTCTCGCGCGGCGGGCTCCTCGACGTCGGCTTCACCTCGTCGCCGAACGGCGGTCGCAGCTGGCGTCCGGCGCGGCGCCTGAACGCCCAGACGATGCGGCTGGAGTGGGCCGCGCAGGCCGGCGGCGCGATGCTCGGCGACTACTTCTCGACGTCCTGGTCGGGCGGGCGGGCGATCTCGGTGTTCACGGTCGCCGGGCCGCGCGGAGCTCGGTTCGACCAACCGCTCTTCGCGTCGGCCCTGCGCCCCTGAGCGAAAGCTTGGGGTCAGACCACAGGCGAATCACGTCGCGCTCGGCCCCGAGGGCGGCGATCCGCCCCGACCGGTGGCCCGCTTGGGGTCAGACCCTAGGTTTTCGGCCTAGGCCCTGCCGGCCTTGTGCAGCTGCGCGTAGATCTGGCGTGCCGTCTTCGCCGGGATCCCCGGCACGCCCTCGAGCTCTTCCTGCGTCGCGGCCAGGAACTGCTCCGCCGAGCCGAAGTGCCGGAGCAGCGCGCGCCGGCGGGCCGGCCCGACGCCCGGGAGCGTGTCGAAGATCGACTCCCGCGCTTTCGCATCTCGGCGCTGCCGGTGAAAGCCGAGCGCGAAGCGGTGCGCCTCGTCCCGAACACGTTGGAGCAGCTGCAAACCCGGTGAGTGCCGCTCGAGGCGGATCGGCTCCGGCCGGTCCGGGACGAAGACCTCCTCCACCCGCTTCGCCAGCGAGATCACGGCAACCCGCGGGAGGTCGTACGCCTGCATCGCCTGGATCGCCGCCGACAGCTGGCCCTTGCCGCCGTCGATCACGACCAGGTTCGGCGCCAGCGCGAAGCCTTCGTCGTACTCCTCCTGCGTCGCGGTTCCGACTCGCGCGAAGCGCCGAGAGACGGCCTCGGCCAGTGCGGCGTAGTCGTCCTGCCCGTCCGCCTGCCGGATGCCGAACTTCCGGTAGTGGGCTTTCTTCGGCGTCGCATCCTGGAAGACCACCATGGACGCGACCGGCGATTCTTCCTGGATGTTCGACACGTCGAAGCACTCGATCCGGAGCGGCAGGCTCTCCAGGTTCAGCACCTCGCGCAGCTCCTCCAGCGCCTCGATGCGGCGCAGCCGCGACTGCTCCGCCTTCTCGGTGTCCGCCTCCAGCGCGAGGCGTGCGTTCTGGTCTGCGAGCTCCTGAAGCCGGCGCTTCTCGCCCCGCTCGGCAGCCCGCACCTCGACCCGCGAGCCGCGGCGCTCGGACAGGAACTCGGCCAGGGCGGACGTATCCCCCGCCTCGCGCGGAACGACGATCTGCGGCGGGACCGACGGCGCCGAGCCGTAGTACTCGAGCACGAACGCCTCGAGCACATCGCCCACGTCCTGGCCCTCGACGTTCTCGAGGTGGAATGCGTAGCGGTCGACCATCTTCCCGTCGCGCAGCGGAAAGACCTGCACCGCCGCGCGGTTCCCCTCGATCGCGATGCCGACGACGTCCACGGTGCCGACGGCGCGCTTGTCCGCCGCCTGCCGCTCGGCGAGATGCCGCACGGAGAAGAGCCGGTTCCGGAACCGCGCCGCCTCCTCGAACCGCTCGTCCGCAGCCGCCTCGGCCATCCGGCGCTCGAGCTCGCGGATGATCGGCCGCGACTCCCCGGACAGGAACTCGATCACGCCGTCGATCACCTTCCGGTAGTCCTCCTTCGAGATGTAGCCCACGCACGGCGCGAAGCACCGGTCGATGTGGAAGTCGAGGCACGGGATCCCCGAGTGCCGGCCCGGCTTCGGCCCCTCGCACGGCCGGAACCGGAAGACGCGGTTCAGGACGTCGAGCGTCTCGCGCACCTTCTTCGCGTTCGCGTACGGGCCGAAGTAGACGACCCCGCGCCTGTGCCGCTCGCGTGTGAACATCACCCGCGGGTAGTCGTCGTCCACCGTCACTGCGATGTACGGGAACGACTTGTCGTCCCGCAGCCGGACGTTGAACGGCGGCCGGTGGCGCTTGACGAGGTTCTGCTCGAGGTGGAGCGCCTCGACCTCGGTCCCGGTGACGATCACCTCCAGGTCGGCGATCCGCGCGATCATCCCCCCGATCCCCGACCGGGTGTCGCCGCCCTGCTGGAAATAGCTCCGCACGCGCGGGCGGAGCGACTTCGCCTTCCCGACGTAGAGGATCCGGCGTTGGGCGTCGCGGAACAGGTAGACGCCCGGCTTCGCGGGCAGCGCCTTCAGCTTGGGCTCGAGGGACGTGGCCATTCGATCCAATGTAGCCTCGTGCCCCGTGCCGAAATGGGGTCTTCTCGGGTGCGTCGCACTCCTCTGCACGACTGGACTCGCGGCCTGCTCGCTTCCCAGCGACGAAGGGCGGCAGGTCGACGTCGGCGTCTGGGAGTACTTCATCCGTGACGCGAATCCGGCGACGGCGACCCAGAAGATGGAGGAGCTGACGGCCGCCGGCTTCCGCGCGGCGATCACGAACTCGTTCTGGGAGCCCGGTCGCCGGGAGCCGACGCCGCAGGAGCTCGCGGAGCTCACCAACGCCGTTCGGGCGGCGGAGGAGGCAAACGTGCGGCCGCTGCTGATCGTCCAGAGCCCCGGCAGCCGGACGACCCCGAACACTCCCCAGCTCCGCGCCGAGTTCGCCGCCTATGCCGCGTCGATCGCGCGCCGCCTCCCGGCGTTCCGCGACTTCATCGTCGGCAACGAGCCGAACCTCAACCGCTTCTGGCTCCCGCAGTTCGGGCCCGACGGCGAGAACGTCGCGGCGCGCGACTACCTTGCGCTACTGGCCGAGACCTATGACGCGCTGAAGGCGGTCTCGCCCGACATTCGCGTGATCGGCGGCGCGACGGCTCCGCGCGGCGGGGACGACCCCGAGTCCTCCCGCCAGACCCACTCGCCGACGACGTTCATCCGCGACCTCGGCCGCTTCTACCGGGAGAGCGGGCGCGACAAGCCGGTGATGGACGCCTACGCCCACCATCCCTACCTGGAGCGCTCCGAGCTCCCGCCCGACTTCGAGCACCCGAACTCGACGACGATCAGCCTGGCCGACTACGACAAGCTGGTCGAGCTCCTCGAGGAGGCGTTCGACGGCACCGCGCAGGAGGGCGGCGACCTCCCGATCCTCTACACCGAGTTCGGCGTCCAGACGGAGATCCCGGAGGAGAAGCGCGACGTGTACACGAACCTCGAGTCGCCGGTCGCGAACGACGCCGTGCCGGAGCCCACGCAGGAGGAGTACTACCGCCAGGCCTTCGAGCTCGTCTGCGACCAGGAGACCGTGGAGGGCCTCTACATCTTCCACGTCTGGGACGAGCCCGACCTGCTCGGCTGGCAGTCGGGCCTCTACTACGCCGACCGCAGTCCCAAGTCGAGCCGGGACGCACTCGTCGCTCTACCATCCTGTTCGTGAGCGGTCAGTACGTCGCGTACCAGTTCTTCCGCGTCGATCCGGCCTGGCGGCGGCTCCCGGTCGAGGAGCGTATGGCCGGGAAGGACGCGTTCGCGGAGGTCGTGGAGGACTGGGCCGGCCGGATGGAGACGCTCCGCGCCTACTCCGTCACCGGCGTCAGGCCCGACTCGGACTTCTTCCTCTGGAAGATCACGCAGCGGTACGAGGATCTCGGCGAGCTCGGCGCGGCGCTGAACTCGACGCCGCTTGCCGGCTGGCTCGAGACGCCGTACTCGTACCTCGCGACGACGAAAGCGTCCCAGTACACGGCCGCCAGGCGCGCGCGAAAGATCGTCCCGCGCGGCTCGCCCTACCTCGTCGTCTACCCGTTCGTGAAGACCCGGCCCTGGTACGCGCTCCCCGAGGGGGACCGGCAGAGCGCGATGGACGAGCACATCCGCATCGGCGCCGAGTTCGAGACGATCCACAACCACACGACCTACTCGTTCGGGATCGACGACCAGGAGTTCATGACGGCGTTCGAGTGCGACGAGCCGGCGGACTTCATGCACCTGATGCTCACCCTCCGCGAGAGCGAAGCGAGCCGCTACACGGAGCGCGACACGCCGATCTTCGTCGGGCAGGCGATGGAGATCCGAGCGGCGCTCGATGCCCTCGACGGCGAAGGAGTCCGCGCCGAGGCGTAACCCCTGGGTCAGACCCCAGCCCGCCGGCCACAAGTCGGTGCGCCATCGAGAGGCGCTTGGGGTCAGACCCTATGAGTCAACCAGACTCAACCTGCTAGTTCGGACGGGTCTGGTTCAGCCGTACGTGTGCTGGTCCCGCCAGGTGCGGAACATCGAGAACCCACACAGCCCGAGGATGAGGAAGAAGGCCAGGGCCTCCTGTCCGGAGGCGCCGTAGAGGATGAAGATCCCGATCGCGACCAGGGCGAGGATCGCGCCGCCGTAGAAGGCTGCCTGCGCCCGGCTCGGCCAGGTCGAGATGTCGCCGCGCCGCTCCCGCCACAGCATGAAGACGAAGAAGGCGACGGCGAGGAAGAAGGCGATCCGCGTCAGGTAGACCAGCGACAGCAGGGCCACCTGCTGGTTGAGGATGATGATCGCCAGGACGATCGCGGCGATGATCAGGAACCCGCGGAGGGTCGGGTTCATGTCTGCGAAGAAGCGCCTCATCCCGACGTCAGGTACGCCCTCGTCGCCAGAGCCCCTGCGAGCAGGGTCGCGCCGACGAACCAGGCCAGCCGGCGGCGTGGCTCCGCGGGCGCGTACAACCACGGCGACAGGGCCGCAACCAACGCCAGTGTTCCGTAGGCGTAGTGGAGCTCGTCAGGCGCCCGCCGGTCGTCAGAAACGAGCAGGAGGCCGATCGCGACCTGCGCGATGAGCAGCGTCTGGACGAGCGCGAGCACGTGGCCGAGCGGACGGCCGGCGTCCCGGTGCCGGAAGTACGCAAGGCCGCCCCACACCGTCGCGATCGCGGCGGTGACGAGGACGGAGAGGCCCACGAGCTGATGGGCGTCGGCCACGGGCGGCCAATGTATAGGGTGAAACCGTGGTCGAGGAGGGCGGCGAGGCACCCGATTTCGAGTTGACGAGCGACACCGGAGAGCGCGTCAGGCTCTCGCAGTTCCGCGGTCGGCCGGTCGTCCTCTACTTCTATCCGCGCGACGACACGCCCGGCTGCACGGCGCAGGCGTGCGGGATCCGCGACTCCTACGACGAGTTCGGCGAGCGCGGCGCAGTCGTGCTCGGGGTCAGCCCCGACGACGAGTCCTCCCACGTCAAGTTCAAGGAGAAGTACGGGCTGCCGTTCACCCTGCTCGCCGATCCCACACACGAGGTCGCGGAGCTCTACGGCGTCTGGAAAGAGAAGAACTTCGGCGGCAAGAAGTACTGGGGTGTCGAGCGCTCGACGTTCGTCATCGACGAGGACGGACGAATCGCCAGGGCGATGCTGCGGGTCAAGCCGGACACGCACGCCGAGAAGGTCCTCGAAGCGCTCGCAGCCTAGACTCGACGGGATGAACGATTTCCGGCGGATCACCTTCGTCCTGCGTAGCCCGGACTTCGACCCCGCGGAGATCGTGGCGAGCGTGGCCTCCCTCCCGCGGACGGGCGAGCAGCTGGTTATGGACGGCCGCACGTACCGTGTCAAGGTCGTGCTCCACAACTACGACAACGGCGACATCTTCGTCTACGCCGACGAGGACACGACCCCGATCGGCTCGTAGTCGCGCCTATCCGGCTATGCGGATGAGGCACACACTCGCCCTCGTTTCAGCCGTCGCGCTACTAACGGCCTGCGGTGGCGAGTCGAGCGACGCCGATTCGGTCGCGATCGTCGGCGGCGGTGAGGCAGACACCGCCTACCAGGAGGCCTACGCGACCGCGTGGGTCAAGTCGTGCAGGGCGGCCGTGACGAAGATCCGAAAGGACGCGCCCCGCCAGGCCGCTCGGGTGCAGTGCGACCAGCCGGTGGAGCAGATGGAGGGCAACACGTCCTTCGATCCCGAGCAGTCGAAGGTCGAAGGCCGCCGGCAGGGCACCTTCGACGGGTGCGCGTATGCGTGGGACGAGGCGTACGCAGCCAGCGGCGAAGTAGAAGCGCGCTGCTGAGGCATGGAAGTGAGGCGACGGGCCCTCGGACCGGCCCGCCGCCTCGGATGGTTACTCGTTACTCGTCGCGTCCGAGCGGACAGCCGGACTCGTTCGCGTCGGCCAGCTCGTCCTTGAGGTCCTCGATCTCGTCGTCGTCCTCACCCATCAACGCCGCATTCACGTTCTCGACGATGGTGCCGACGTCGAATGCGTAATCGACGTCCCCAGATGCCGCATTGAGGACTGCCGCGACTGCGTGGCGGATCAACGCGTTGGCGCCTCCACCTTTCGCCTGCAGCCCCTTGAGCAGCGTCAGGTCCTCCAACCCATGGAGCTCCAGCGCGTCAGCGTCGAAGACACTGGCGAGTTTGTCGCCTGGGTGGTATGGGTCGGTCCAGCTGCCGAAGTGCTGGGTCTGCTTCCAGTAGCCGGGCGTGCAGCCCTTGCCGCCCGGCGGCGGTGGATTCGTCGTCGTTGTCGGCACGGTGGTCGTTCCCGTGCCCGTCGACATCGTTGTCCCCATGTCGGCGAGTCCGACACCGCTCATGACGCCGGCGGCCGCGAATCCGGCCAGCGCGAGAACGAGCGTGACGACGACTTTCCCCACGACGCGCCTGCGGTTGCGCATGCGCCCCTCCCTCTTTTGTTCCGTAGCCTTACAGTGCCTAGAAGCGTACGACTGACGCGGCGGAACGAGTACTGGCTGATCGGCTAGGACCTGCCACGTAGAGGGCTTGTCGATCGGGCTGAAAGCGCCGCCCGCGACGGAGCTAGCCTCAGTCGACGGATCGCTGGAGGAAGCTCGGCGGTACGTTCGCCGCAAGCGGATCTTCTACACGGTTCTGGGCCGATTACAGCAGTTCCTGGTGGTTCTACTGGCCAATGCTCGGACGGGCATCAGCGTGGCCATCACGGGAGTCGTGCTCCTGGGGATCGGTGGCTTCGAGCCGCGCTGGATCAGGCTGGGCCTAGGGCTTCCTTGATCTTGTCGATCGCGCCGGTCTCGCCCGGCTTGACGCCGCCCTTCGCGTCGGCGACCGACTCGGCAACCTCCAAGACGAGCTCCCGGTAGGCGCCTACCTCGTCCGGCGCCTTGGCGGCCAGGATCGAGGTTGCCGAGCGCAAGGCTTCGAGCGTCCCCGCCTCGACCTCCTCGGGCGAGGCAGTCATGCCGAAGCCGCTCGGCCGGCCGGCGGCGAGCTCGCCCGTGAGCTGGCTCCCGCTCTCCTTGCGCTCCTCGCTCAGGCGCTTTGCCAGTGCCCCGACCTCCCCGAATGTGTCGGTGAAGTCGCGGTCACCGATCGAGACGAGCATTCCGGCACCCGTCACACCCTTCCTCATCGTCTCCCACTCGTCTTCGCTGAAATCAGCCCTCGTTGCCATCGCGAATCGTCCTCCAGTCGAGTTCGCCGGAGTATCGCAGCGGTTTCGAGCCCGGATTGGGCACTGGGACGATCGATTATTCTCAGAGCCTTCCCAGTGCCCAGCGTTCAGTTCAAGCTTTCAACAGGCGATTGGTACGGCCGTGAGGTCGAGTCGGAAGAAGCCGCTATCGAGCAGGTCAAGCGCTTCTTCGACCGGCACGACGAGTACCTCCGAGATTGGATCAGAGTCGATGGCAATGCCTGGATCGTCCGAAGCGCTGTCGTCGCCGTTGAGGTGCGGGCAGACTCGGAGTCCGGGGCCGCGAACAGGTAGCCCTGAGGGGCAGCCGAGCGGCTGCCCCTCACCGAGGCCCTCAGTCGCAGGCGACCGACGGCTGCGTCGGGGGATATGGGTCGACGCCCTGGAGCGCCCACGCGAAGACGACCGCAATGCCTGCGAGGTCGCAGTCGGAGAGCGTCGGCACGATTCCGTTGCTCCAGTGCCACTTGTAGCCCATTAGGTCTGTCGATTCGGTCAGCGGCTGGGCATGCCCGAGGCCCAGCGCATGGCCGAGCTCGTGCATCGTTACGTAGTACAGGTACTGCGGTGAGTATGTGTGCCCGATTGGCCGGGGCAGATCCGAGCGCACGATGACGTTCGGACACGAGTGCCTGCCGCAGATCGCGTAGCCGCCGAACACCGTTCCGCCCGCCGTGGGGTTGTAGTGCAGCACGATGTCGGCCTTGTGCTTGGCCGTGTACTGGTCGGTCATGTCGGTGAGCGTGATCAGCCCGCCGAACTCCTCCTGCAGCGCGAAATCCCAGTCGGCGATCGCCTGATGCACCGCGGCCAGCGACTCCTCGTCGACGTTCGGATGCGCCTGCACCGCCACCGTCAGGTCAGTGTGGTCCCACCAGTAGCCGGGGTAGTTGAACGCTCCGTGCAGGATCAAGACGCTCTCCGTGTCCGGCGGCGTTGGCGCCGGCCGTAGCGGCGTCACCGCCCTGGCAATGGCAGCCGTGAACGCGGCCACGAGCAACACGAGCACAAGCAAGAGCACCTTCTTCTTCATGCTCAGCCCTCCCTCTCGGATATACGACGAGATATATGTGCCCTGAGCCGGAACGGGCCAAACGACCGCCAATACCCGCAGCGCAAATGCGCCTCTCGGCTCACGATGGGATCGTCGCGGCGACCCTCCAAGATGTGGCCATCGGGGTCGGTGAACGCAGCGGCCCTTACCCACTCGCGATCCATCGGACCGTTCAACAGCCGCGACGCCCGCAAGACGCCCGGGGCCGTGGCAGCGGAGGAGCTCCGACCGCGGGCGTCATGGTGCAGCACTCCCGTAGGGGTGCGGCAGTGGTGTAGCCACGGCCCGGCCGTGACTCAAATCCGTGGCACAGACCCCGAAAATCGCCTGATTCACCCCGCACGGCTCCGATGGTTTCCAGGTCGTCCGACCTGGAATCCCTTTGTAACAAAGCGGGATTCTGGCCCTTCCCGAACCCGTCTGAACGGTCCTGGCCCGAACCGGTTCTCTATGCGGATGAGAGGACTTGAACCTCCACGAGCTTTCGCTCACACGGACCTGAACCGTGCGCGTCTACCAATTCCGCCACATCCGCGCGGACGGCAATTGTAGCCGCGCCCTTCTTGCTGGACTGCCGCGGAAACCGCAGGAGCTAGCAGTCGCAGTCGGTGCAGTCGCAGTCCGTGCCGCAGCAGTCGCAGTCGCAAGCCTTGCGCATCTGTCCTCCTTTCGCCTGACCCGATCGTACAGCCGGGATCTACCGAAGTTCTTTACGTCTCGTGCGTACGATTCTGGGCTCTGAGACGTGCGGTTTTCCTGGGGGTCTTGCTCTTGGCGGCGCTGCCCGCGCTTGCCTCCGCGCGCGGTCCGGCGACGCCGGTCCACGCTTCGATGGTGCAGGTTGTCGTGGAGCTCCAGTCGCCGTCCGTGGCGCAGTCGCAACTCCCTCGCTCGCGCGGCAGGCTCGACGTCGACGCGCGCTCGACCTTGAGCCGGCTGACGCGCATCCGGGTCGAGCAGGAACAGGTCGCCGGCCGGATCGCGGACGCCGTTCCGCAAGCGCAGATCCGCTGGCGGTACAGGGTCGTCCTGAACGCGCTCGCCGTCGTCGTCCCGGCCGGATCAGTCGGACGGCTGGAGCAGGTCGACGGTGTCTCCGCCGTGCACCGGAGCTCGGTCTACCGGCCGCAGCTCGACCGGAGCCCGGCGGCGATCGGTGCGCCGGGCCTCTGGGGACCGGGGCTGCCGACCGCAGGCCAGGGGATGAAGATCGGGATCATCGACGACGGCGTCGACCACCGGCATCCGTTCTTCGACCCGGCGGGCTACACGATGCCGCCCGGCTTTCCGAAGGGCCAGGCGGCGTACACGACCGCCAAGGTGATCGCCGCCCGCTCCTTCCCTCCGCCCTCTCCGCGGCCCCAGTACGCCGAGCTTCCGCTCGACCCCGAGGAGTCGGAGCACGGCACCCACGTCGCCGGCATCGCGGCCGGGAATCAACGGGACGCAGGTCCCGCTGGGCGGCGGCCGCACGACGCTATCCGGCATCGCACCGCGCGCCTACCTCGGCAACTACCGCGTCCTCACCGTCCCGACCGTGTCCAACGTCGGGCTGGACGGGAACTCGCCCGAGATCGCCGCGGCAATCGAGGCAGCGGTGCAGGACGGAATGGACGTCATCAACCTGTCGATCGGCGAGCCGGAGATCCCGCCGAGCCGCGACCTCGTCGTTCGCGCCATCGAGGGCGCCGCCGCCGCCGGCGTCGTGTCCACGGTCTCGGCAGGCAACGACTTCGACGCCTTCGGTCGTGGCTCGGTCTCCTCGCCGGGCTCGGCAGCCTCTGCGATCACTGTCGCCGCGACCACCGTCAACCGGCAGCTGGCCGGCTTCTCCGCCGCGGGCCCGACACCGCTGTCCCTGCGCCTCAAGCCGGAGGTCTCGGCGCCCGGCGTCGAGATCCTGTCGGCGGCACCGAACCGGCGGGGTCAGTGGCAGTCACTGAGCGGGACGAGCATGGCCGCCCCCCATGTCGCCGGCGCTGCCGCCGTCCTGCTCCAACGCCATCCGACCTGGACGCCGGCGCAGGTGAAGTCGGCCCTCGTCGTGACGGGACAGCAGGCGCGCGAGAGTCGAGGCATGACGCCCTCGACCACGCGCGAGGGCGGCGGCTTCGTCGACCTCGCCCGCGCCGACCGGCCGCTCCTCTTCGCCTCCCCGACGGCGCTCTCGTTCGGCTTCCTCGCGCGCGGCCGCCTCGCGGCGAAGCGCGTGGCGCTCACGGATGCCGGGGGCGGCGCCGGCGCGTGGGCCGTCTCGCACGTCCTCCAGAAGCGCACGGGCGTCCGGGTCTCGGCTCCGTCGAGCGTCTCAGTGCCCGGCACGCTCACGATCCGCTTGATCGCGTCGCGGACCGCCCGCGCCGAGGAGGTCAGCGGGTACGCCGTGCTCACCCGCGGGGGCGAGACGCGCCGGATCCCCTTCTGGGCAAGAGTGACCGCCCGGCAGCTGGCCCGGCACTCGGCCAGGCCGCTGGCTCGGACCGGCACCTACCGGGGGAACACACGCGGGCGGCGCGCGCTGGTGTCGATCTACCGCTACCCGGAGAACCCGACCGGGAGCGGCGTCGACAGGCTTCTGCGCGGCCCCGAGCAGCTCTTCCGCGTGCGACTGGGAAGGCCGGCAGCGAACTTCGGCGTCGCAATCCTCGAGCGGGGACGCGGCGTGCGCGTGCAGCCGCGGATCGTGCTCGCCGAGGACGAGAACCGTCAGGCGGGCCCGACGGCGCTGCCGCTCAACACGAATCCGTACCTGCCCACCTTCGGTCAGCCGTCACCCGTCTCGGCGGTGATCCGCCCGGCGCCCGGCACCTATCACGTCGTCTTCGACAGCACGACCCGAGCCGGGAGCGGCCGGTTCACGTTCCGCTTCTGGATCGGCGACGAGACGGCTCCCCGGGTCCGGCTCCTCTCGCGCACGGTTCGGCGCGGCGGAGTCCTGACGTTCGTCGCCTCCGATGCCGGCTCCGGGCTCGACCCGCAGTCGATCTTCGCCAACGTCGCGGGCTCGGGCAGGACGCCGACGTATGCGCCGCGCGGGAACCGGATGACGATCACCGTCCCCGTCGGACAGCTTCCGGCCGGCCGCCATCGCGTGCGGCTCCAGGTCTCCGACCACCAGGAGGCCAAGAACATGGAGAACGCGCTGCGGATCCTGCCGAATACGACCGTGGTCGACACCACGGTCACCGTGCGCTAGGGCTTTCGGTCCCGCTCTTTCGTCGTGGGGAGCTGCGCGAGGTCGCGCTCCACGCTCGCGGCGAAGTCGTCGTCCTCCGGACGGATGACGCGCAGGTTCGACTTGCGCCGCTCACGCGTCCGCCGCCGGCGTCCTTCCAGCCCGAACCGCGGCGACAGCCTCGGCCATTCAGCCGCGACGAGCACGGCCACGGCGCAGGCGAGCAACGTCAACCAGACCCAGCCCACGTCTGAATCTTAGCCCGACGCCTGGGAGTCTGTTGCTACCCGGGAAGGAACGGGATGTCCCAGAAGATCACGATGACGGCGATCGCGACGACGGCGGCCGCGCCGGCGCCGAGCAGAAGGGCCTGGCGGAGCGGGCTCCCCTGCGTCACGTGGTCGACCGCCTGCTCGGCCCGCTCGAGGAGCCGCTCGAGCGAGCGCTCCGCCCAGGCGAACTCGAGCGCGAGCATCCCGAGCCCGAGGATGATCACCGGGATCCCAGGCCCAGGCGTGACCAGCATGATCACACCCGCGGCGAGGACAACGAATCCCACGACCGCGAAGACGGCCCGGTAGATCCGGTTGCGCTCTTTGTGCCGGTCCCGGCGAGCGCGGACGCGATCGATCAGCGGCGGGCGCCCGCCGGTCTCGTCCTGACCCACCCCGCGAAGACTACGGACAGACGCGAACGCCATCCGTGCGGCAGCGGTCGGGCCCCGGGCCGCCTACGACGCGGTCGTTCCCACGCCAGCCGTCGCGAACGAGTAGCAGGTCGTTCCCCGGGCCGCCGAAGAGATGGTCACGGCCCAGCCGGCCGTCGAGCCGGTCGCGACCGTCACCGCCGTTCAGCAGGTCGTTGCCGTACCCGCCGTTGAGCAAGTCGTTGCCGTCGCCGCCGTACAGACGATCGTCACCGCCGAGGCCGAGCAGCACGTCGTTCCCACCTAGCCCGCAGAGGCCGTCGTTCTTCCGCGTCCCGCGCAGGATGTCCCTGCCGGGCGTCCCGAACAGTGTGCAGCCTGCGCCCGAGACGCCGGCGTCAAGCGGCTCCGCCAGATAGCTCTGCCCCGCACGGATGACGACGTCGACCTGCTTGCGCGAAGTCGCGGATGCCCACGACGCCCTCGCCGACGGTCGTGAGTGTTCCGTCGCAGCGGTCCTCGGTCCTCCAGACCGTTCCCCGTACGGTCGCGGAGCTGAATCGGCCCCGCGTTCGGTACTTGCCCTTGCCGCTGCCCCAGAGCCGCCGGACACGGCGCTTGTTCTTGTCCGCCGCAGCGAAAGAGGGCTGCGAGCAAACGCTGAAATCACCAGATTGGAGCCGGAGCTCCGCGAGCGCCGTCGGCGTCTGCTGGATGAGCTCGAACGCGCCCTCGCGGAACTCGCTGGTGTCGGTAATCCCGCCGGCGCGTGCGACCGTGAGCTCGACCCGACCCTGGCTGGCGTCGAACCGCGAGCCGATCGGAACCTGGCGCGGCTGGGGCAGCGGGACGAACCGACCGCTGCCTGGCACCTGGACGAGCACCTCTCCCGCGATGGGTACGGCGTTGGCGTTCTGGCCCGCCGTTGGAGGCGGCAGCACGAAGCTCGCGGTCACGGCCTTCCCCTCGTCGACCGTCACGGTGCAGCCTTCGCTGCCGGCGCAGGCACCGGCCCAGCCGGTGAATGCCCAACCCGGATCGGGAGTGGCCGTGAGCGTGACGACGGTTCCCAGATCGAACTGGGCGCTGCAGATGTCTCCGCAGTCGATTCCCTCGGGCGAACTGATGATCCGGGCGTTGCCGACCTTGGTCACCGTCACCGTCTGCCGTGGCTCGGCGACGGGGTTGACCGTGATCGTGACCGTGGCGACGTTCGAATTGGCTGCGCCGTCGCCGGCCCTGTACGTGAACGAGTCCGTGCCGTTGAAGTTCGGCGTGGGCGTGTACGAGAACGAGCCGTCCGCGTTCAGCGTGAGCGTGCCGTTCGCCACGCCGCTCTCCAGGGCCACGGCAAGGGTCGCCGAGTCGACGTCTGTGTCGTTTGCGAGCACGCCGGCTGCGGGGACGGTCAGCGTGGAATCCTCGTCCGTCGCGTACGAGTCGCCGGCGGCGAGCGGCGCGTCGTTGACCGCGGAAACGTCGATCGTGACCGTGGCGATCTGCGACTCGAGCCCGCCGTCGCTGACTCTGTAGGTGAACGTGTCCTCGCCGTTGACGCCGGCGTCGGGGGTGTACGTGAACGACCCGTCTGCGCCGACGGTCACCGAGCCGGCGGCCGGGTCGGTCACCTCGATCGCGGACAAGCTCGTCGCCGCCGTGTCGACGTCCGTGTCGTTTGCCAGCAGGCCCGGAGCCGAGATTGTGAGCGCGGCATCCTCTTCCGCCGCGAAGCTGTCCGCAGCCGCGACCGGCGCGTCGTTGACCGACGCGACCGTCACGTTCACGGTGCCGGAGGCGCTCCCGCCGCGGCCGTCGGTGATCGTGTACGTGAACGAATCGGTGCCGTTGAAGTGCGGTGACGGCGTATACGTGCAGACGCCGCCGGCGCAGCTGACCGCGCCGTGCGCGCCGTCCGTCGCGCTCGTGAGCGAGATCGAGTCGACGTCGGCGTCGCTGTCGTTGGCGAGCACGTCGACGCTCTGTGCCCCGTCCTCGTTCGTCGTCAGTGCGTCGTCGACTGCGTTCGGGGCCCTGTTCGGCGGCTTCCGGCCGAACTGGGTCGTCGTCACGAACGTCACGGAGGCGCCGGGGGCGAGCGACAGGACGTTCCACTGCTGGCTGAGCGTGACGTCGAACGGCGTGTCGACGATGCGGTCACCGTTCGCGTCGTTGTGCACGCGGCCGTGATGGTACGCCGGGATCCCGTTCGCCCACAGGATGTCCCAGCGGTAGTCGAACTTCTGGATCGTCCAGCGGTCGGGGGTGGCGTCTGCGTCGAGGGCCCCAGCGATGCCGACGAACGTGCTCGGAGAGGTCGGCTCGTCGCTTCGGTCGTACTCGTACAGGACCTCCCCGGCGCCGGTCACCGCGCCGCCGTCGGCGATGGAGCCGTCGAAGCGCAGATCGCCGTCGAGATGACGCACGAGCGCGAAGGAGAGTGCCGAGCTGCGCGTGTTCTTCAGCGCGTAGGTCTGCGTGAGCGTCGAGGTGCCGTCGGTGATCGGCCCGAGCTGCTGGTCCAGGTCGATCCGGAGCGCGCCGACGGTGCGTTGCGTGACCAGAGAAAGCGGGGAGCGCGAGATCTCTCGCGCAGCCGCCCCGTCGCCGCCGAAGTCGTCACCGTCGTCATCGTCGTCATCGTCCTCGTTGCAGTCCCGGAGCAGCCTGTCGGCGGAGCTCAGGTACACGTTCGACGAGTAGACGGTCCCTGCCGCCGCTGTCGCACCGGGCGGATTGAACCTTGCGGAGTCCCCGAAGCCGCCGGAGCTGCCGAACCTGCCCAGGCCGTCCACCTTGACCCTCAGCGCCCCGTCGGTCGTCTCCGGGTTCCCGTTCGAGAGGATGTTCGTGACCGCCGTGCAGGAGGACGTGCTCGATGCTGAGAGCGAGTGAGCCGCCGCGGGCCGACAACGCAGTCAGCGCGAGGATGAGCGACCACGGCCGCGCCCGCCGGCGTGTATCGGCTCAGCCCGGTTCTGGGTCGACGACCAGCGGTGGCTTTGCTCAACGGCTCCTCTCCCGAGTACGGAGGGCCGCAGCTGGCTCCCCACCTCAGACCCTTCAGTAACCGACCCATCGGTTCAATGGGCCGAATGGACTATTTCGGCCCGTGTGAGGCCCACAGTCGTTGTCCATGAGCCAAACGCTTTGAAAGCATGTGCCACCCGGCTACGAGTGGGCCAGAGGCGCCGAAGACCAGGGACAAGCTCCCCGGGTTGGACTCGAACCAACAACCCTCCGGTTAACAGCCGGATGCTCTGCCAATTGAGCTACCGGGGAACGCGGCAGCAGCGGCCGCATGATAGCGGTGCTTCCGTTCCGCTTCCCCTCGCCCATTCGACCCCAGACGGGTGAGGGAGCGGGTTTCTTCCCGCGGTTCTCCCTCTAGGCGAGCTGGGAGACTGCGGCCCGGATCTCGAGCAGCTCCCGCTGAAGCTCCGTCGTCTCTTCGAGGTCGGCTTCGGCCAGGCGGCGGCGCAGCTGCCGTTCGCGAAGGCGCAGGAGCAGCTCTTTCGCGGTCGCCTCGTCGATCGCCTCGGACGCCGCGACGGCGTCGAGCTCCGCAAGAGCGGGCACGGTCTCCTCGTCGGCCCCGCCGTCGAGGATCACTGCACGAAGTCGCCGGTGAAGCTCGCTGTCGAAGTGGTCCTCCGGAACCTGGCGCAGCGCGTCGTGGAGCACCGGGAAGGCGATGCAGGCGGCGAGGACGTCCCGCTCGAGCCGGTCACCGGCTTCGAGAACGCGCCTCGACATCTCCGGCGGCCGCGTTGTCGACACGCGCGCTTGAAGCTGCACGGTCCAGTCGAGCTTGTCGCTCAAGAAACGCTCCGCCTCGTCGCGCTCGGGCGACGGCGCCAGGCCGTTCAGGAACGAGGTGGCTTGGTCATGGAGGGCTTGCCTCTCGAGCGTCTTCGCCATCAGCATCACGCGGTAGAGGGGATACGAGACCGATCCGCCCAACTTTTCTTCAAGGCCCTCCGGCGCATCTGCCGGATCCTGGCCAGGCGGCAGGGCGACGACCCGAACGTCGAACCCGTTCGCGTGCGCGAGCTCCATTCCGCGGAGGGTTGCCGCCTCGCCGGCTGAGTCCGCGTCGAAGCACAGGTAGAGCCGGCGGGTCAGTCGGGAGAGCTCCTTCACCTGTTGCTCCGTCAGCGCCGTCCCCATCGACGCGACAACCGGCTCGAGGCCAGCCTGGCGAAGCGCCATCACGTCGGTGTTCCCCTCGACGACGATCCCGCGTTCCTGCTTCGCGATCGCATGGCGGGCGAGGTGGAGCCCGTACAGGATCGCCGACTTGTGGAAGAGCTCGCCCTCGGGTGAGTTGACGTACTTGCCGCGCAGCGGGTCGTCGTCGTGGAGCTTGCGAGCCTGGAATCCGACGATCCGGCCCCGCGCATCCGCGAGCGGGAACATGAGCCGACGCGGGAAGTAGTCGTTGCCACGGGCATTGGTCAAGCCTGCCCCCCGAAGCTCGTCCCGGGTGAAGCCCTTCTGCTGCGCCTTCTGCGCGAGCCCGGTGCCGGGCGAGAGACCGAGCCGGAATTCGCGGCACACCGCCTCCCCGAGTCCGCGCGACTCGAGATAGGCGCGAACCGGCGCACCTGCCTCGGTCTCCCAGAGATGTCGCTCGTAGAACGACGCGGCCTGGTCGAGCACCTCGTGCAGCCGGTCGCGCCGCTTTCGCGACGCCTCGAACTGCGGCGACATCTCCTCGTACTCGAGCTGCACGCGGAACCGCTCGGCGAGCCACTCGACGGCGCCGGCGAAGTCCAGCTGCTCGGTCTCGCGGACGAACTTGATCAGGTCGCCGCCGGCGCCGCAGCCGAAGCAGTAGTACAGCTTGTCGACGGCGTTGACGGAGAAGCTCGGCGTCCGCTCCTCGTGAAACGGACAGCGACCCGTGTAGCGGGAGCCGACCTTTCGGAGCTGCGTCCGCCCGGCGACGACTTCGACCATGTCTGCCGCGGCGATGACTCGCTGCTTGGACTCCTCCGTGAACCGCGCCACTACATGCTGTCCGAGTAGGCGAGGGCGAAGCGGTCGGTCATGCCTGCAACGTAGTCGGCGATCCGCTGCCCGATGTCTCCGGGGCCCTCGGGAACCTGCTCCGGGTGGTCGGCGAGATGTCCGAACACGCGGGCGACGACGGCGCGGGCTCGCTCGTGCTGCGGCTCGGTGTGGGGGCCGAGGTAGACACGCTCGAACATGAACCTGCGCAGTTCGAGCATCGCGCTTCCGACGTCCTCGCTCTGTTGGATGTCGCCCTGCCGGTGCGAGGTCTCCACGAGGTCGTGGACAAGCGCGTCGATGCGCCGCGACCCGGTCTCGCCGAGCAGCTCGACCTCGGCGCGGGGAAGCTCGTCGGCGGTGAGGACGCCGGCCCGCAGCGCGTCGTCGATGTCGTGGTTGATGTACGCGACCCGGTCGACGATCCGGACGATCTTCCCCTCGAGCGTCTCCGGCTCGTTCGGGCCCGTGTGGTTGAGGATCCCGTCGCGCACCTCGGCCGTGAGGTTCAGGCCCTGCCCGTCCTTCTCGAGGACGTCGACGATCCGGAGCGAGTGCTCGTTGTGACGGAACCGCCGGCCGAACCGCTCCCGAAGCTGCCGGTCGAGCGCCTCCTCCCCGGTGTGCCCGAACGGCGTGTGCCCGAGGTCGTGGCCGAGCCCGATCGCCTCGACCAGGTCCTCGTTCAGCCCGCAGCGCCCGGGCGACGCCGCGGGAGATCCCGGTCGTCTCGATCGTGTGCGTGATGCGCGTGCGGAAGTGGTCGCCGCCTGGATCGATGAAGACCTGCGTCTTGTTCCGGAGGCGGCGGAACGCTTTCGAGTGGACGATCCGATCCCGGTCGCGCTGGAAGGGCGTCCGCAGGCGGCAGGGCTCCTCTTCGCGCGCTCGACCACGCGTCTCGTAGGAGCGCACGGCGAGCGGCGAGAGCCACCGCTCCTCGTGGTCGCGAACCCGCGCCTCGAAAGCGTCGGCGACCCATCCGGCGAGCTCGGTCATAGAGGCAAGGCTAGTAGCTGTCCCGGCGCCCGCGAAGCCCACGGCGGGACCCACCCACCACCCCCCACCCTCCCAGGGGATTGGGGTGGGATTGTCACGCTAGACCGCTCCGACGCGCGCGTCTGGAACCGTTCGGCGCCGAATCGGAAAGAACTCGTCCACAGCTCAGATGATGATCGGGACGGTTCCGCCGTCCGCACTCCACGCCGCGCCGGTCACGTACGACGCCCGCTCGGAGCAGAGGAAGGCGATGACGCTCGCGATCTCGTCGGGCTCAGCGAGGCGACCGAGCGGGCGGCCGGCACCCACGGCGGCAAGCACCTCTTCGCGGGTCGTCTCGGTTCGCTCCGCCTGCTGGTCCGCGAGGCCGCCGGAGCCGAGCCAAGCGTCCGTCCCAGTGGGACCGGGCGCGACCGCGTTGCACCGGATCCCATCCCCGGCGTAGAGGTCCGCGACGAGCCGCGACAGCGACAGCACGGCGGCCTTCGTGACGGTGTAGTTGGGCATCGACGTCGACGGCCGCTTTCCCGCAGTCGACGAGACGTTGACGATCGCGCCGTGCCCGCGACCGCGCATGTCGGGCAGGGCCGCCCTGATCGTCCGCACGAAGCTCATGACGTTCAGCTGCCACATCGACTCCCAATCGGAATCGGAGAGCTCCTCGAACGACGCCTGGTACGCCACACCGACGTTGTTGACGAGGCAGTCGATCGGGCCGAGCGATGCACGCGCCTGGTCGATCAGCGTCGCAGGCCCGGCGGGCTCGGCGAGGTCGCAGACGACGGAGAGCTCGGCGCCCGTCGCCTCCCGTGCCCTCTCGACCCGCTCCGGATCCCGTCCCGTCACGACGACCCTGGCGCCCTCCTCCACGAGCATCCGGGCAGCCGCCAGACCGATGCCCCCCGTCGACCCGGTCACGACGCAGATCCGGTCGCGAAGGCCGAGATCCATGGCCGAGTAGCGTACCGCCGTGACCACCATCCTTCTTGCGCGCCACGGCGAGAGCGACTGGAACCGCGCCGGCCGCTGGCAGGGCCACGCGGACCGGCCCTTGACCGACCTGGGCCGCGAGCAGGCGCGCGTGCTCGCCGAGCGGCTGGCGAGCACCGAGCTGGACGCGGTCTATTCGAGCGACCTCGAGCGGGCGCGTGAGACCGCCGCGATCGTCGCGCAACCGCATCGCCTCCCGGTCCGCGAGCTGGCGGCTCTCCGGGAGGTCGACGTCGGCTCGTGGTCGGGGCTGACACGAGCCGAGGCGGAGCAGCGGTTTCCCGATGGGTATCGACGATGGCTCGGAGGCCGCGAGGGCTGGAAGGACGGCGAGACGTACGAGCAGCTGGGCGAGCGGGTGGTCGGGGCCGTCCTGACGATCGCAGCGCACCGTCTCGGGGAACGCGTCCTGATCGTCGCGCATGGTGGCTCCATCCGCGCGATCCATGCCGCGGCGCTCTCGGTCGACGTCCACACGTACCGGCGCATCCAGCGCGTCGAACCGCACGCGACGCTCTCGGCGGTCTGCATCGACGACGGTCGCCTCACCGAGCTCTGCCGCGTCGAGGATCTCGACGACTTCCTCGTCGAGGAGCAGGAACGACGGCGCGCCGCGGCCGCTCAGCCGCCCGCTCCGGCCGGTTGAGGCCTCGCTCTAGACTGAGCCGCGGTGGAGGACTACACGAGCAAGTACAAGGGCGAGCAGGTCGAGCTCGCGCTTTTCGGCGGCGACTACCAGGACGGCGTGCTCACCGCGTACTGCGCAGTCGACGAGGTCCCGCACATCGAGCTCAACGGCCACATCCTGATTCCGCTCCAGAACATCGCCTCGCTCCACTGCACGAGCAGGTGTGACGCACCCGAGCCGGATTGGCCTCCGCGCGGCCTCACCGACGAGGATCGCGACGACGAGTCCTGAGAACTCGTTCCAAAGAGAGCTGAGCCGTGAGCCGCCGGCTGGCCGCCGCGGTCAACCTCCTCAAGACCTGGGCGCTGCTGATCGGCGCTTCCGCGCTCCTCGCAGGCCTCGGCTGGCTGATCGGCGGCTATCGCCTCTTCTCGATCGTGCTCTTCGCTGGACTGCTGGCGGGCATCGCCCTGTACTGGTACGCAGACCGAGCGATCCTGGGAATCGTTCGCGCCCGGGAGCTCGTCGAAACGGAAGCGGTGCAACTGTTCGCCGCAGCCGACCGGCATCGCGGCGAGAGCGCGTACGCCACGACCCCGGCTCTACGTGGTCGGCGACGGGCATCCCCGGGTGCTGTCCGCTGGGCGGGGCGGCAAGGGCCACGCTCTCGTCTTCACGACCGGGCTCCTGGCGGCCGCCCAGCCCGCGGAGCTGGAAGGCCTCATCGCTCACGAGATCGCCCACTCGGCACGCCGCGACCTCCTCACGCAGACGGTCGCCGCCGTGGTCGGATCGACACTGCTCGAGATCAGCCGGGCGGGAGGCTGGTTCCAGCGTGGGCTGCTCTTCGTCCTCGGCCCGCTCGCCTCGGCAGTCGAGCATGGGCTGCTGTCGCCTCGACGTGAGCTGACGGCGGATACGGAAGCCGCCGAGCTCTGCGAATCACCGCACGGTCTCGCGGATGCTCTGCTGCGGCTCGAGCACGCGAACGAGCTCGTGGCCTTCGCAGGCAATCCTGCCTTGGAGCCGCTCTACGTCGTGAATCCGTTCGAAGAGCAGGGGCTCGCGGCGCTGTTTTCGACGCATCCTCCCACCGCCGACCGAGTGGCCCGCCTCCGGGCGATGGATCCGGACTGGAAGGAACGAATCGCGGCTGCGTAGGTCCACGAAAAAGGGCCCGATGCGGGCCCTGATTCGAAAGAAAATCGGCGGCGACCTACTCTCCCGGGAGGTTGCCCTCCGAGTACCATCGGCGCTGACGGGCTTAACTTCTCTGTTCGGAATGGGAAGAGGTGTACCCCCGTCGCTATGACCGCCGAAACTGTCAAGGGGCGCCGTGCGCACCCTCAAAACTCCATAGTGGATTTCGGCAAGTGTTCAAAATCAAGACCTCGGGCAATTAGTACCGGTCCGCTTCACGCATTGCTGCGCTTCCACGGCCGGCCTATCGACGTGGTGGTCTCCCACGGCCCTTACTCCCTCGAGGGGATGGGAAGCCTCATCTCGAGGTGGGCTTCCCGCTTAGATGCTTTCAGCGGTTATCCCGTCCAGACGTAGCTAATCAGCAGCGCCGTTGGCACGACGACTGATACACCAGAGGTCTGTTCGCTCCGGTCCTCTCGTACTAGGAGCGACTCCTCTCAAGCTTCCAGCGCCCATGGTGGATAGGGACCGAACTGTCTCACGACGTTCTGAACCCAGCTCGCGTACCGCTTTAATGGGCGAACAGCCCAACCCTTGGGACCTACTCCGGCCCCAGGATGCGACGAGCCGACATCGAGGTGCCAAACACTTCCGTCGATGTGGACTCTTGGGAAGTATTAGCCTGTTATCCCCGGAGTACCTTTTATCCGTTGAGCGACGGCAATTCCACTCTCTACCGTCGGATCACTAACACCTGCTTTCGCACCTGCTCGACTTGTCAGTCTCGCAGTCAAGCTCCCTTATGCGTTTGCACTCTACGCACGATTTCCAACCGTGCTGAGGGAACCTTTGTGCGCCTCCGTTACATTTTAGGAGGCGACCGCCCCAGTCAAACTACCCACCTGACGCTGTTCCCGCCCCGGATTACGGCAGCGGGTTAGAAGCCCAGAACACGAAGGGTGGTATCCCAAGGTTGACTCCACAAGGACTAGCGTCCCCGCTTCACAGTCTCCCACCTATCCTGGACAACGTACACCGAACTCCAACGTCAAGCTGTAGTAAAGGTTCACGGGGTCTTTCCGTCCAACCACGGGTACTCGGCATCTTCACCGAGACTACAATTTCACCGGATCCCTCGTTGAGACAGCGCCCAAGTCGTTACGCCATTCGTGCAGGTCGGAACTTCGCGTGATTCCTCCGTTTCCGGAGGCGCAGACTATCCCTTCACCCTGACGCAGCCTGTCGAGTATCTCCTCAGCCCGGTATCGCCTCTTGCCGCTGGGATTCATCCCACCGGCGAGCTCGACGATCCGAGTCAGTCCATCTGACGAACGGTGCGCTCCGCCGGCCATGAGCCGGCAGATGGATGCGAACCGTTCGTAGTCGAGTCGCTTACCCGACAGAAGCGGATATCTGTCGAAGTGAGGGAGCACGCGCTCGACGAGATCGTCGAGACACCGTGTTTCCCACTTCAACGTCTTATCGCTCCGATCGGGTCGAATGCTTCCGCACCCGAAGTGCTGCTCGACCAGACGAAGGACTTCGGCGCGATCTCCGTTTTGGCTGACGGAAAGGCTCGGCCTCACCTCCCATCCCACGCGGAGCGTTGCTCGCGGTGCGATGGAGACGGTGAAGCAGCCTTCGCCGTCGACGTAACCAGAGATGTACGCCGAGAGGAACTCGCGACTGTGCCTGGGGCCGGCGTCTGATCGCATCCATAGATTGTCGCCCGCGGTGCGGACGGCGTGTCTGCGATCTCACGTCCAAAAAGGACGATCAGTCGTTACGGGGTCAGTCACAAAAGTGTGACGACTTCCCACGGGATTACCCTTTCGCTGCTACGGCGTCCTTGAAGCGCCGCGTACGAGGAGGGCTTCCCCGTTATTAGCCGGTTTGTCCACCGGAATTACTTCCGGCTCGGGCAATCCAGTTACCCGACAAGGAATTTCGCTACCTTAGGACGGTTATAGTTACCGCCGCCGTTTACCGGGGCTTGGTTTCAAGGCTTCGCCCGAAGACTAACCTCTCCACTTGACCTTCCGGCACCGGGCAGGCGTCAGCCCCTATACGTCGTCTTTCGACTTCGCAGAGACCTGTGTTTTTGGTAAACAGTCGCTTGGGCCGTTTCACTGCGGCCCCCTCGGGCTAATTCCGCGAAGGAATTTCACCCTACCGGGGCGCCCCTTCTCCCGAAGTTACGGGGCCATTTTGCCGAGTTCCTTAACGAGGGTTCTTCCGATCTCCTTGGTATTCTCTACCTGCCTACCTGTGTCGGTTTTGGTACGGGCACGCTCCACCTCCCTAGAGGCTTTTCTCGGAGGCATGGCTGCAGGAACTTCGCTCCGTTAAGAGCTCGGCATCCCGTCTCAGGCTTGATGGCCGGCGGATTTACCTACCGGCCGCCCTACGCGGTTACCCCGGGACGACCATCGCCCGGGCTTCCTCGACCTACCTCGTCCCCCCATCGGTGATAACGGTGGATGACGTGGTACAGGAATATCAACCTGTTCTCCATCGCCTACGCCTTTCGGCCTCGGCTTAGGTCCCGACTAACCCTGAGCAGATTAGCTTTACTCAGGAACCCTTAGGCATTCGGAGGAGGGGTTTTTCACCCCTCTTTCGTTACTCATGCCAGCATTCTCACTTCCCGGCGCTCCACGACAGGCTTCCGCCGCCGCTTCACAGCCCCGGGAACGCTCCCCTACCACTCCACGCAAGCGTGAAGTCCGTGGCTTCGGTTCCTAGCTTGAGCCCCGTTACATTATCCGCGCCCGACCACTTGACCAGTGAGCTGTTACGCACTCTTTGAATGGTGGCTGCTTCTAAGCCAACATCCTGGTTGTCTCAGCAATCAGACATCGTTTACCACTTAGCTAGGAATTAGGGACCTTAGCCGACGGTCTGGGCTGTTTCCCTTTTGAGCACGAAGCTTATCCCCCGCACTCTGACTGCCATGCTCTGGAATGACGGTATTCGGAGTTTGCCTGAGTTCGGTAAGCTGGTAGGCCCCCTAGCCCAAACAGTGCTCTACAGCCGTCATTGAACGCATGACGCTATACCTAAATATATTTCGGGGAGAACCAGATATCTCTGAGTTTGA
>CAWCVG010000029.1:0-150000 GCA_963798935.1 uncultured Actinomycetes bacterium | reverse complement strand
CAGTGCCGAGGGCAGATTACCCACGTGTTACTCACCCGTTCGCCGCTTTCCCCGGACCCGAAGGTCCGGTTCTCGCTCGACTTGCATGTATTAAGCGCGCCGCCAGCGTTCGTCCTGAGCCAGGATCAAACTCTCCGTGAAGGAACTTGTGTCAATCCGGCCGAAGCCGGCTGAACAACTCGTTCACCTTGAGCTTGAGCTCAAAGGTCGATCCCGAAGGATCGACGGGTTAACTTGAGCCCGACCACCGAAGTGGTCAGGTCTCGGCATTTCACGCACGCTGTTGAGTTTTCAAAGACCGTCGCTACCTGGCGACGCAAAAAAGCCTCTGACTCGCACCAGAGGCCCAAGGAGATCCGAACTTGCGGTTCGTATCTTTCCTCCTAGGGCACTCCGTTCGTCGCGGGACAGGGACCTTTCCACGCCACCCGTCTGGGCAGCCCGGGAATAGTAGCAACGTCTAGGGCGCTGTCAAGCGCGCATACCGGCGTTTTCCCGCTTGAACTAGCGCTCCGGCGAGGGTCTCACGAGGCACGTCGACGTCCGAGACGACGTCTCCGTTCACGCGCACGCCGCCCTGAGAGATCAGCCTTCTCGCCTCGCTCGTGGAGGCAACGCCGAGGGCCTGGACGAGAAGCGGCAGGGAGATGAACGGGGTCGCCCTCCGGGCAGCGGCGCCTCGGGGACGTCATCCGGCGCCTGACCTTCGCGGACGACGCGCGTGAAGTGCTCCTCGGCCTCCCGCGCGGCGTCGGCACCGTGCGACCGCTCGACGATGAACCGTGCGAGCGCCAGCTTCGCCTCGAGCGGATCGCCTGCCGGCGGTGGCTGCTCCATGACGAGCCTGTACCACTGCTCGAGCCGCGAGTCCGGGATCCGCATCGCCTTTCCGAACTGCTCCTCCGGCGCCTCCTTGAGGCCGATGTAGTTGCCGCGCGAGGCGCTCATCTCCGAGCTCGTCCCAGCTGACGAGGTACTCGACGGTGAGCGCGAGCTGCGGCTCGAGGCCGTAGGCCTGCATCACCTCCCGCCCCATCAGGAGGTTGTAGAGCTGGTCGGTCCCGCCCAGCTCGACGTCCGCCTCGACCGCGACCGAGTCGTACGCCTGCATCAGCGGGTAGAGGAGCTCCGAGATCGAGATCGGGCTGCCGGTCGCGAATCGCTTGGAGAAGTCGTCTCGCTCGAGCAGCCGTGCAACGGTCGCGATCCGAGTCAGGCGCAGAATCTCGGCGAAGTCGAGCTGCGCGAGCCACTCGCCGTTGAAGCGGACCTCGGTCCGGTCAGGGTCGATGATCGTCGACGCCTGCTCGAGGAATCGCTGTGCGTGCGCGTCGATCTGCTCGTCGGAGAGCACGGGCCTGGTGGCGGAGCGGCCGGACGGGTCGCCGATGCGCGTCGTGTAGTCGCCGACGATGAGGACACCCGTGTGTCCTTCGCGCTGAAACGCGGCCATCCGCTGGAGCGGAATGCCCGTTTCCGAGCGTCACATCGGGCGCCGTGACGTCGATGCCGAGCTTCACGCGCAGCGGGCGCCCGCTCGCGAGCTTCCGCTCGAGCTCGCCGACAGGCAGCACGTCGACGGCGCTTCGGGTGAGCTCGGCGACTCCCATGTACGGCTGGCGACACTACACTCCTCAGGTCTTGCGTTTGCTCCGCCGCAGAGAGTCCGCGGCGCCGGCCAAGAGGCGCAGGATCAGGAAGCTCCGCCTACTGGTCCTCACGTTCGCCCTCTTCGTTCTGGCGTTCTCATCCTTCACCTTCGGCCTCGTCACGGCCGTGGCCAGTGAGGCACCCAAGTGCGACCCTGCACGTCAGCGGCACCAGGTCAACACGCGCATCTACGACTCGACCGGCAACAAGATTCTCGCCGTCCTCCGAGGGTCGGAGAACCGGGTGCTCGTCGAGTACGACGACATCTCCCCGTTGATGAAGCAGGCCATCGTCGCCGTCGAGGACCGCAGGTACTTCGAGCATCGAGGCGTCGACATGCGGGCGATCGGGCGAGCGCTCTGGGCGGACATCACCGAGCAGCGAGTCGTGCAGGGCGGCTCGACGATCACGCAGCAGTTCATCAAGAACTCCTGCAGCAGACGACAGCCGTTCGATCGGCCGCAAGGTCCGCGAGGCGACGCTCGCCTGGGGCCTCGAGCAGCGCTGGTCGAAGAAGAAGATCCTCACCGAGTACCTGAATACGGTCTACTTCGGCAACCGCGCCTACGGCGTCGACCAGGCGGCTCGAACCTACTTCGGCCACAACGCCAAGCGGATGACCCTCTGGGAGGTCGCGCTTCTCGCCGGGATCCCGGCCGACCCCAGCCGGTTCGATCCCGTCGCGAACCCGAAGGCGGCCCGCGCCCGCCGGCGCACCGTTCTCCGCCTGATGCTCCGCCAGGGGACGGTCTCGCCCGAGCAGTTCCGCCGGGCCGATCGGGAGCCGCTGCCGACCAAGGTCCAGACGCCGGACACGCGCGGCCCGGGCGGCTACTTCTCGAACTACGTCACCCAGCAGCTGCTCGACCACTACAAGCAGCCGCGCAAGGTCTTCGGCGGCGGGCTCGTCGTCCACACGACGCTCGATCTCGAGCTGCAGAAGCTCGGCCACAAGGCGATCGCCCGCTGGCTCAAGGACGAGAACGGCCCAGCAGCGGCGCTCGTCGCGGTCGATCCGAGAGACGGTGCGATCAAGGCGATGATCGGCGGCTCGAACTTCCGCGAGAGCCAGTTCAACCTCGCCGTCCAGGGCGAGCGGCAGGCCGGCTCCTCGTTCAAGCCGTTCGTGCTCGCGGCCGCGCTCGAGCAGGGGATCTCGCACGCGACGGAGTTCGTCTCCAAGCCGCAGACGATCTTCCTCGGCGACAAGTACTGGGGGGTCACGAACTACGAGGACGCCTATCTCGGGTCGACCGACCTCGAGACGGCGACCATCCACTCGGACAACGCGGTCTACGCGCAGCTGACCGCGCTCGTCGGACCGAAGAACGTCCGGCGGGCGGCCCATGAGCTCGGCGTCACCAGCCGGTTGAACGACTACTTCGCGATCGGGCTCGGGGCCGAGGCAGTCAACCCGCTCGAGATGGCCCGGGCCTTCTCGACGTTCGCGAACCGCGGCCGCCGCGTCGACGGCTCGATCTTCGGGAACCGACCGCGGGTGATCCAGTGGATCCACCGCGTCGGCGAGAAGCGGCGCGCGAACGCACCGGTGCAGCGACCTGTCCTCGACGCCGAGAAGGCCGACCTGATGAACGACATCCTCCAGAAGGTGGTTCGGCAGGGCACGGGCGCGAAGGCCGCGCTGCGCGACGGGCGTCCGGCCGCCGGCAAGACCGGCACGACGGAGAACTACGGCGACGCGTGGTTCGTCGGCTATACGCCGCAGCTCGCGGTCGCCGTCTGGGTCGGCTACCCGAACAACCTCACGCCCATGCTCACCGAGTACGAGGGCGAGTCGGTCGCCGGCGGGACGTTTCCCGCCCTGATCTGGAAGTCGTTCATGGACTCGGCGCTGGATCACCTCGAGGAGGAGCCGGCCTACTTCGACCCCCCGAACCTCCCCTACTCGGTCCCGATGAACGTCGTCCAGCGCTCCGGCAAGCTGCTCGTCGACAACGGTCTCTGCCGCGGGCCGAAGAGCGTCTGGTTCTTCTCCGGACAGAGCCCCAAACGGGAGGCGCCCTGCAGGCCGAACGAGGTCGAGGTGCCGCGCGTGGTCGGTTCGACTGTCGCCGAGGCCAAGGCGCAGCTTGCGTCCCAGCCGCTGCAGTACGACCTGATCTACCGGCCGGCGAAGCCGGGTGAGCGGCTCGACGTCGTCCTTGGCCAGATCCCCCCGCGAGGGACGCTCTCCGCCCACGACCAGGTGACGCTGATCCTCGCCAAGCCGCGGTTCGGCGTCGTCCCGAGCGTGGTCGGGATGCCGGTGTCCAGGGCCGTCCAACGGCTGGAGCGGCTGAAGCTCCAGCCCGCTGTGGTGGGCGGCTCACAGGTCGGCAGGGTGGTCAGGCAGGTGCCGAAGGGCGGCCGCGTCGCCGCCGCCCCGGGGATGCCGATCCGCCTGATCGCATCGGCCGGCTGAGATACGGCGAGCCGGCCAGCGCGTAGCGCCACGGCTGGTCTGCGGCCTTCGTGATCCCGATCCTGGGGCCGACGGCGATCTCCGGCTCCGCGTCGCGCGGGAGGAGCTCGAACGGCGGCGCGTCCAGCGGGAGGCCGTCGAGCTCCCGGGTGATGCCGAGCGCCTGACAGAGGCGGCCGGGCCCCGCGCAGAGGAGCCGTTCGTTGTCGAGGCGGCGGCGCACTCTGCATCGACTCGATACCGCTCGCCGGTTCCAGGGCGCGGATCAGGACGGCGCTGGCGACGCCCTCGCCCTCGCAGACGAAGTTCAGGCACCAGTGGATGCCGTAGGAGCGGTAGACGTACGCGTGGCCGGGTGCGCCGAACATGGAGGCGTTCCGCTCCGTCCGACCGCCGTAGCCGTGCGCGGCCGGATCCTCGTGGTCGTATGCCTCGACCTCCACGATCGGGCCGCCGACGCCGTCGACGAGCAGCGTGACGCCGATCAGCTCCGGCGCGACCTCGTGCACCGATCTCGCGAAGAAGTCTCTCGTCATTCGTCCTGGGGCCGGCGAGAGTCGTAGCGGACGAGTGCCGGGATCGCCGCTGCGACGACCGCGGTGCCGATCACGGTGAGGATCCCGCCCGAGACGATCGAGGCGCGGACGCTCGTCAGCGAGGCGACGATGCCCGCCTCGACGTTTCCGATCTCGGGAGCCCCGGCGACCTGGGCGAGCTCGATCCCCGAGAGCCGGCCGCGCATCGAGTCCGGCGTGACGGTGAGGAGGATGTTCGAGCGAAGCACGGCGCTGACGAAGTCGGCCGCGCCGGCGACGGCCAGGAAGACAACGGCGAACCACACGGCCTCGGCAAAGCCGACCACGGCGATCGCGACGCCCCACGCCGCCGCGGCGATGCAAACTCCCAGCCCCTGGCGCCGCAGGGTCATCATCCAGCCGGATGTGAGCGACGCGAGCAGGGCGCCGAAGAAGGGCGCCGCGTAGAGCACGCCCAGGACTCCGGCGCCGCCGCCGAGCTTCTCCGCGAACGCCGGGAAGAGCGCTCTCGGCATCCCGAAGATCATGGCGTTGGTGTCCACGACGAAGATCCCGAGAAGCACCTTCCTCCGCTTGACGTACCGGAACCCGTCGAGGATCGACCTCAGGCTCGGTCGGTCGGCGTCCGGCGCGGGCGGCACGGGCGGCAGCAGCCAGATCGCGACCAGCGAAGCCGCGAAGGTGGCGATGTCGATCGCGTAGGCGGTCGCGAGCCCGACGACCGCGATCAGGACGCCGGCCATGACCGGGCCGGCGACGCGGGCGAGCGTGAAGATCACGTCCTCCACGGCGATCGCCGCCAGCAGCTGGTCGTCCCGGACGAGTCGCGGCGTGAGCGCGTTGCGCGCCGGCCGCTGGAAACCGTACGCCGCGGTGCCGAGCGCCTCGGCCGCGAAGAGGAACGCGATGCTCGGGTCGGGCAGGAGCGCGTTGACGACGAGCCCGCCGGTGACGAGCAGGAGCGCCACGTCGGACAGCAGCAGCAGGCGCCGGCGGTCGACAGCGTCGGCGACCGCGCCGCCGTAGATCGGGACGATGAGGAGCGGCACGAGTGCCGCGACTCCGAGCAACCCGACGAGGAGGGTCGAGCGCGTCTCCTCGTAGAGCTGATACGGGATGGCGACCGTCGTAATCTGGCTGCCGACAGCCGAGATCCCGGTCCCGAACCAGAGCCGGCGGAAGTCGCGCGACTCCTGGAGCGGCCGGATGTCGACGGCGATGCGGGCGAACAGGCCGCGCTCGGGCGGCGGCTCCCGGCCTTCGGTCACCCGCTACGAGCTCGTCCCGGCGGCTCAGCTCTCATTCTGGGCGAGCTCGTTAAAAGAGCTTCTCGTCGTCCTCTGGCTTGGCGGTCGCTTCCAGCAGGCGGCGCGCGCGCCGGCCGAGGTCGGCGAGGTCGACGCGGCCGCTCTCCGCACCTGTCGCGATCCGTTCGGCGAGGTCGAGGGCGCTGTCGATGATCTGCGTGTTCGCCGCGGCCTCCTGACCCATCTCGTGGAGGATCGTCCGCTCGGTGCGGCCGGCGATGATCGGGTCCGGCACGCCCTCGATCCACACGCGGGTTCTCCGCCCTCCCCCACGCTCGTCGCCGGTCAGCGGCTCGAGCGCGTAGATCTTGTCCGCGCGCGCGTACTTCCCGAAGCCGAGGAAGACCATGCGGTTCGTCCCGCCGCCATCAGCGCTCGCAGCGCGCCGACCCGCCTCGGCGAGAGGAGGCTTCCGACACGTACTCCTGATCGTCCGCGCGCTCGATCTGCGGGAAGAACGGCAGCGCCAGCGTCCGGCTCGCGATGTCCTCCGCCACCGGGCAGAGGCCCTCGCCGAAACCGAACTGCTCCCGCATGTAGGTCTGGAGGTGAATGCACGGCACGTACTCGGCGACGTCCACCCCGCCCTCCCGGAGATCCGCCATCACGCGCGCCCGGTCGAGCTCCGGCGCAAGCGCGACGACGTAGACGAACCAGGAACGCCGCCGGTCGGCGTCGTCTTCGGGCGCCAGCTCGACGCCGTCGACGTCTGCGAGCAGCTCCGCGTACCGGGCAGCCGCCTCGGCGCGAAGCTCCAGCGCCCTGTCGAGCTTCTCGAGCTGGGCGATGCCGATCGCGGCCTGCACATCCGTCCAGCGGTAGTTGAACCCGAGCCTGACGTGGTTGAACCAGCCGCCGCCCTCGTAGGAGCGGCCCTGGTTCCGAAGCGAGCGGACCACCTTCCACGTCTCCTCGTCGTGCGTGACGACGACGCCGCCCTCGCCCGTCGCGAGCTGCTTGTTCGGGTAGAAGCCGAAGACGGCCGGCGGGCCGTGTGAGCCGATCGGCTTTCCCCTGTACTCGGCGCCGAGCGCCTCCGCGGAGTCCTCGATCAGGGCGACCCCATGCCTGTCGGCGATCTCCATCAGGGCGTCGAGGTCGCACGGGAGGCCGAACATGTCGACGGCGACGATTCCCTTCGTCCGCTCCGTGATCGCCGCCTCGACGGCCGCCGGATCGAGGTTCCAGGTGCGCGGGTCGACGTCGGCGAAGACCGGCGTCGCGCCCTCGAAGAGGAAGCAGTTCGCGGACGCGGCGAAGGAGAGCGTCGAGGTGATGACCTCGTCGCCCTCGCCGATCCCCGCCGCGCGAACCAGCATGTGCAGCCCCGCCGTCCCGCTCGACACGGCGGCCGCGTACGGTGCGCCCACGCGCTCGGCAATCAGCTCCTCGAACCGGTCGATCGTCGGCCCGAGCGAGAGCCGCCCTGAGCGCAGGACCTCGAGGACGAGCTCCTCCTCCCGCTCGTCGATCCAGGGCCGCGCGAGCGGCACGCGGCGGGTGGCCTGCGTCACGCGGCCGGCGTCGGAGCCGGCGACTGCGACGGGATCGCCGCGTACTCGAGCCAGTGCGACCAGCGCTCGCTGCCGCCGCGCACCGTGTCGAGATAGGCCTGCTGGAGCTTCAGCGTCACCTCGCCAGGCGGCCCGACCTCCTGGTCGTCGACCGACCGGATCGGCGTCACTTCCGCCGCGGTCCCGGTCATGAAGATCTCGTCCGCGAGGTAGAGGTCGGTGCGGATCAGGTTCGTCTCCTCGACCGTGTACCCGAGGTCCTGCGCGATCTGGATGATCGAATTGCGGGTGATGCCCGGCAGGATCGACGTCGAGAGCGGCGGCGTCGTGATCTTCCCGTCCTTGACGACGAAGACGTTCTCGCCCGAGCCGTCCGCGATGTAGCCGTCGTCGGTGAGCAGGATCGCTTCGTCGTAGCCGGCCCGGTTGGCCTCGATCACCGCGAGCATGGAGTTGAGATAGATGCCCGTCGCCTTCGCGGCGTGCGGGATCGTGTTCGCACCGACGCGCTTCCAGCTGGAGATCTTGCAGCGGATGCCGTTCTTCATCCCGTCGTCGCCGAGGTAGGCGCCCCACGGCCAGCTCATGATCACGACCTCCACGGGGTTGCCCGCGGTCGAGACGCCGAGCTCGCCGTAGCCGTAGAAGGCGAACGGCCGGAGGTAGCACTCCGGCAAGCCGTTGACGCCGATCACCTGGAGGCACGCGTCGCGGATCTCCTCGACCGAGTACGGGAGCTCCATGTAGAGGAGCCGGGCGGAGGCGTCGAGGCGCTTGATGTGGTCGGTCAGGCGGAAGACGGCCGGGCCCTTGGGCGTCTCGTAGCAGCGGATCCCCTCGAAGACACCCGTGCCGTAGTGCAGCCCGTGAGCCCCCACGTGAACCTTGGCGTCGCCCCAGTCCACGAGCTCGCCGTTCATCCAGATTTTGTCGGTTTCGATCATGCGCCTCCTCCGGATTTTTCTGGGCCGAATGTTAGGCGGCCTCCATGACAGCGTCCATCTGCTGCGCCTTCGCGAGCCGGACGAGGTCTCCCGGCGACAGCGTGGCCATGTGGCTGGGCGACCCGGCGCCGATCCAGACCCGCTCGTGGACGAGGAGCTGACGGTCGACGAAGACCTTCGAGACCTTCGGAAGAGGGAACGGCGCGACCGCCCCCGGCTCGAACCCCGTCGAGTCCCGAACCTGTGCCGCGTCCGCGATCTTGGCTCGCCGACACCCGGCGGCCTCGCGCGACCTTCTGCGAGTCCGCCCGGCGGTCGCCCGGGACCATCACGACGATCGGTGCGCCGTCGCAGTCGAACACGAGCGACTTGACGATCTGGGACGAGCTTGCATCCCACCGCTCGCGCCGCATCCTCGGCGGTCGGCGTACCGGCCGCGAACTCCTCGATCCGGCCCTCGACACCCGCCCTGGCGGAGAAACGCGGCGACGCGTTCGACCTCCTCTGGCCACCGCCGCTCCACGGCCGAAGCGTATCTCAGAGGCTGATCAGCCGGGCGTCGTCGAAGCCCTCGGCCCGAACGCGCTCGACGAGGCTCGGCTCCGGCTCGCTGTCCACGGAGAGCACCATCAGCGCCTTGCCTCCACGCCGCGTCCGGGACACGGCCATGTTGGCAATGTTCACGCCGGCGTCGCCGAAGAGCGTCCCGACCCGGCCGATCACACCCGGAACATCGTCGTAGCGGAACAGGACGAGCAGCGGCGCGAACTCCATCTCCAGCTCGAAGCCGAGGGCGCTGACGAGCCACAAGCGGTCGTCGCGGCCGATCGTCGTGCCTGAGACTCGCAGCGGCTCGCCGTTCGAGCCGACGCCGACGCGGACGAGGTTCGTGAAGTCGCGGCAGGCGCGCTGACGCTGCTCGACCACCTCGATCCCACGCTCCTCTGCAAGCAGCGGCGCGTTCACGTAGTTCACCGGCTGCTCGAAGCGGCCCTGGAAGGCGCCGTTCAGCGCGGCCGAGGTCAGAAGCCGCGTGTCGTAGTCGGCGAGGTTGCCGTAGTACGTCAGCTCGATCTGCTCCGCGTGCCCCTCGGCCAGCTCCATCGCGAGGCGGCCGAGCTTCGCGGCCAGCGGGACGAACGGGCCGAGCACCTCCAGGTCGTCCCGCCCGATCGCGGGGATGTTGACCGCGTTGGCCACGAGACCGCCGGCGAGCGCAGCCGCGACCTGCTCGGCGACGATGAGGCCGGCGCGGTCCTGCGCCTCCTCCGTGGAGGCGGCGAGGTGAGGCGTGACGACGACGCTGTCGAGCTCCAGCAGCGGCCCCGAGTACGGCTCTGCGGAGAAGACATCGAGCGCGGCGCCCGCGAGCCGTCCGGACCGAAGGGCGTCGAGCAGCGCCTCCTCGTCGACCAGCTCCCCGCGCGCGGCGTTGATCAGGTGCGCGCCCGGCTTCATCTTTCCGAGCGCGTCCGCGTCGATGCAGCCTCGTGTCTCGTCCGAGAGCGGCAGGTGAAGGGTCAGGAAGTCGGCGACGGCGCAGGACCTCGTCCGCCGTCTCGGCCCTGGTGACCCCGAGCTCCCGGTACCGATCCTTGGCGACGAACGGGTCGTGGGCGACCACGTCCATCCCGAGGCCGACGGCGCGGCGTGCGACCTGCTGGCCGATCCGCCCGAACCCCAGAACGCCGAGGGTCTTGCCCTCCAGCTCGATCCCGCCGTACGCGGCGCGCTCCCACCGACCCTGCTTGAGTGAGGCGTGCGCCTGCGGGATGTGCCGGGCGAGTGCGACGAGGAGCCCGACGGCGTGTTCGGCCGCCGACACGACCGTCGACTCGGGCGCATTGGCGACGACGATTCCGCGCCGAGTGGCCGCCTCCACGTCGACGTTGTCCACTCCCACGCCGGCACGTCCGATCACCTTCAGCCGCTCGGCCCGCTCGAGAATGCCGGCCGTCAGCTTCGTCGCCGAGCGGATCACGATCGCGTCGTAGTCGCCGATCCGCTCCTCGAGCGGGAGGTCGCCGTCTACATCGACGTCGAACTGCTCCCGCAGGAGCTCGATCCCGGCCTCGGCGATCGGCTCCCGAACGAGAACCCGCAGTCTGTCGCTCACACCCGGGTGTGCTCGAACGCTTCGAGCGCCGCAGTGATCGCGGCGCCGCGCTCGATGTCCGCGCCCAGCTCGCCGAGCACCAGCTCGACGCCGGCGAGCGCGGTCGTGATGTCGAAGACGTCGTAGTAGCCGATGTGGCCGATGCGGAAGACCTTGCCCTTCAGCGGCCCCTGGCCCGGCGCGAGCGACGATCCCCTGGCGGTCGCGCAAGCTCTGCACGAGCTCGCTGGAGTCGATCCCTTCGGGCGCGTTGATCGCGGTGACCACGGCGGACCGGTCGTCGTCGGGCGAGAAGAGCTCGAGGCCCATCGCCTTAACTCCGGCGCGGCAGGCGCGGCCGAGCCGAGTGTGGCGCTCGAACGCCTGCTCCAACCCTTCCTCGAGGAGGAGGCCCAGCGCAACGTCGAGGCCGACCACGATCGAGACCGCCGGCGTGAACGCCGGATCGAACTGCTCCTGACGGTCGCGGGTCTCCTGCCAGTCGAAGTAATACCGGCCGGGCGCGTCCTTCTCGACTGCGGCCCAAGCGTCGGCCGAGACCGAGACGGTGGCGAGCCCGGGCGGCGTCATGAGCGCCTTCTGCGACCCGGAGACGACGGCGTCGAGGCGCCAGACGTCGGTCTCGAGCGGGACGGCGCCGAGGCTCGAGACTGCGTCGACGACGACGAGCGCGCCTGCCTCCTTCGCGACGGCGGCCAGGCCTGGACGTCGGCGACGACGCCGGTGGAGGTCTCCGAATGCGTGAGGAAGACGACCTTCGCGCCGCCGAGCTCGGCGAGCCGGGTCGCGAGATCGTCCGCCGAAGGCGACTCGCCCCACTCGTAGTCGATCGTGTTTACGTCGCAGCCGAAGCTGCCGGCCAGCGCCGCCCAGCGCTCGCCGAAGTGCCCTGCCGACACGACCACGACGCGGTCGCCCGGCCGCGTGAGGTTCGAGACGGCGGACTCCATGCCGCCGGTCCCCGAGGACGTGAAGACAAGGACGTCGCCTTCGGTCCGGTACACCTCGCGGAGCCCTTCGAAGGTGCGCTCGAGGATCTCGCGGAAGTCCGAACTGCGGTGGTGGATGATCGGCCGGCTCATCGCCTCCAGCACCTGGGGCGGCACCGGCGTCGGGCCCGGCGTGAAGAGGTAGCGCTTGGCGGCCACTGCCTTGGAGGCTAGCGCGTAGGTCGTACTACCCTCGCCGGAATGGAGGCACTGCTTGCGTTCGCGGCCGCCCTGCTCGCTCTCCGCCTCGCCGGCAGGCTTGCCGCCCGCTGGCGTGCGCGCCGTGCACCCGAGCTCCTGGCATGGGCCGCGTCCCTCGCGGCGTTCGCGCTCGCCGCGGCCGCGCTCGCCTGGGGATCCGCAGCCGGCTGGAGCGACGCGGCGTTCCGGCTCTACTACCTCTTCGGTGGCCTGCTCACCGCCCCGCTGCTCGGCGCCGGCTCCTTGCTCCTGCGCGGTCACCGTTGGGTGATCCCGGTGGTGCTGGTGTCTGCCGGGATCGCTGCGGGCGCAGTGGTGGCGGAGCCGCTGTCTGCCCCGGTGTCGGGCGACGAGATCCCCGAGGCCCAGGAGCACCTCGACTACTTCCCCCTGCGGATCCTCGCGATCGCCGGAAACATCGCAGGCACGGTGGCCGTCTTCGCGGTGGCTCTGGCCTCGATTCGCCGCCGGCCCCTGTCGATGAGCCTGATCATGGCCGGCGTCGCTGTCGCTGCGGTGGGAAGCGCAGTTGCGGGCCTCGGAGTTGCGCAAACCGCGGCATTTCTGGTGATTTCTTCGCTCCTTCTTTACGGAGGTTTTACGATTTCCAGCGGAAAACGGCCGTCTTCGTTGCCTGGCTAGGCATAGCCGTCTGCTAAGAATGTGCGCCGTCCGGCGGCCAGCGTCGTCCGGACCCAGGAATCGACGGAGCAAAGTCGGCTCCGGAGCGCACTGCGGAACATCGCGATCCGGACCCGAGCTCCGCACGAACGGAGGCTCAGCTCTTGCCCAGAAAACTCGTCGGATTGCTCGCTGCTGTCGCAATGCTGCTCGGCCTCGCCGCCGCGACGAGCGTGCCCTCGGGTCAGGCCTCGGAACAGGTTCGCGCGATGCCGGACGGAAAGGTCGTCGTCCGCAAGATCAAGCGCTTCCAGCGCGCCACGTGGCGGTGGCAGCGGCTGATGGGCGTGGCGAGGACGCAGAATCGAGGCCTCTACCTCCGGACGAGCAACATCGAGTACAGGCGGTTCGTGTTGAGCCAGTGGCGCCGCCGCGCCATCCGGGCGAGGGTCAGGGCGCACAACCCGCCGCACGAGCGCCAGTGGCGCTGCCTCCAGTCGCACGAGGGGCCCTGGCGGGACGCGAACGATCCCTACTGGGGCGGCCTTCAGATGGATCGCACCTTCATGCGGCAGTACGCGCCGCGCCACCTCCTCCGCCGCGGCTTGGCGAACACCTGGACGCCGGTCGAACAGATGTGGGTCGCGGAGCGCGCACTGCGGGCCGGTCGCGGGTTCTACCCCTGGCCGCACACCGCCCGCATGTGCGGCCTCATCTAGCCGGTTAGCCGGCAGAACAGCCGCTGTCCGGCGGCTAAGAGCTCGTGCCCGACTGCGTGGCGATCTCCCCCTCGTTTGCTGCCACGACGACCGTGGAGCCGCCCCGGGTCGCCAGCACGTAGGTCGGGTGACCTCTAGGATCCCGCGGGATGGGACGCGGAAGCAGGCCGAAAGTGCGCTGGGCGCGCGACCGGCAGCGCAAGAAGAAGGAGCGGGACAAGGCGAAGGCAGCCCCGTCCGACAAGAAGGCGGCGGCACCGCGCCGCCGCCGTTCCACGAGCTCGAGCTAGACCGGCGAGAACGGAGCGATCTCGGTGACGAGGTCGTCCTCGCTGCGGATCTGGCCGCTGAAGCAGTCGTTGGTCTCAAGCCGCGCGGTTGCCCCGGGCTCGACGTCGACGGTCATCGCCCCACCGCGTAACCCTGCATCCCGCGAGGGCTGGCCCCGGCCTTCAGCATCCCGTTCTCGCGCCCGACCGCGCTGACGCGCCCGAGCGACCAGTCGCCCGCGGCTTCGACGTCGTGCCCTCGGTCTCGAAGGTCGTCGAGGATGTCGCGGCCGAACCTGTCCTCGATCGACAGCGAGCGCAGCTCCACCTGCCGTGGATAGAACGACGCCGGGAAGTGGTCGGTGTGGAAGTTGGGCCGATCGATGGACGCCTGAAGGTCGATCCCTCCGTGGACATGGTTGAGGAAGACATGGAGTGACCACTGGTCCTGCTGGTCGCCTCCGGGCGTCCCGAACGCGAGATACGGCTCGCCCTCGCGCAGCGCGATCGTCGGCGAGAGCGTCGTGCGAGGCCGCTTTCCCGGTGCGAGCGACGCGGGAAGCCCTTCCTCGAGCCAGAACATCTGCGCTCTCGTCCCGAGGGGCCACCCGAGCTCGGGGATCACCGGCGAGCTCTGGAGCCAGCCGCCGCTGGGCGTCGCGGAGACGAGGTTGCCGAAACGGTCCGCCACGTCGAGGTGGACGGTGTCGCCTCTCGTCGGCTCGCCGGCGCCGACCGTCTCGGGCGCATCGACCACGGTTGGGAGCCGTCCGCCGCCCGGCCGGAGCTCGCCCGAAGCCTCCTCGCCGACGAGCAGGCGCCGCTCGTCGTTGTACTCGGCCGAGAGCAGGTGGTCGAGCGGCACGTCGACGAACGACGGGTCGCCGTAGAACGCCTCGCGGTCGGCGAATGCGAGCTTCGCGCACTCGACGACCGTGTGGACGTACTCGGCCGAGCCGATCCCGATCGACGCGAGGTCGAAGCCGGCGAGGAGGGCAAGCTGCTGTAGGAAGACCGGTCCCTGGCCCCACGGCCCGGTCTTGCAGACCGTGTAACCCTCGTAGTCGTAGGTGACCGGCGCCTCGATCGTCGCCTCCCAGGAAGCGAGGTCGCTGCCGGCGACGAGACCGCCGTTCTCGGCGCTGAAGCGATCGATCTCGTCGGCGACGAAGCCTCGGTAGAAGGCGTCCCGAGCGCGGTTGATCCTTGCTTCACGGCTTCCGGTGCCCGCCTCCTCGAGGATTCGCCGGTAGGTCGCGGCGAGCGCCCGGTTTCGAAAGAGCGAGCCCGGACGCGGCGCCGGCAGATAGAGCTCAGCCGACCCCGGCCAGGTCCTCAGAAGCGGCTCCGTTCGCTCGATCGTCTCAGTGATGCCGGAGATGACCGGATAGCCGTGCTCCGCGTACCCGATCGCGTGCTCGAGCACGTCGTCGAGGCCGAGCGTCCCGAACTCGCGGAGCAAGAGCATCCAGCCGTCGAAGGCGCCCGGAACGCAGGCCGCCAGCAGCCCGGTCCCGGGGACGAGCTCGTGACCCAGCTCCCGGAAGCGCTCGATGGTCGCCGCGGCCGGGGCGGTGCCCTGGCCGCACACGACCAGTGCTTCGCCGCGCTCGGCGCTCCACAGCACGATCGGCAGGTCGCCGCCCGGCCCGTTCAGGTGCGGCTCGACGACCTGCAGGGTCAAGCCCGTTGCGACCGCGGCGTCGAAGGCGTTGCCACCGCGCTCGAGCATCGCCATCCCCGTCGCGGAGGCGAGCCAATGCGTCGAGGCGACCATCCCGAAGGTGCCCCGCAGCTCGGGTCGGGTCGTGAAGCTCAGTCCGGCGCTCCTGCCAGCTCCGGCGAGAGCTCCACGATGCGCGGCGCCTCGGCCCCGCGCCGGACGAGGTGACACGCCACGAGGTGGCCCTTCCCGGTGACGTCCACCAGCGGCGGCTCCTCGTCGGTCGAACGAGGCGCGGACTCGTGCTCGAGCGGGCACCGCGTCCGGAAGCGGCACCCGGAGGGAGGCTCGATCGGGCTCGGGATGTCGCCTTCGAGCACGACGCGGCTCCGGGTGCGCTGGAGCTCCGGGTCCGGCTCGAGCGCGGCGGAAAGGAGCGCCTGCGTGTACGGATGCTGCGGCCGCGAGAAGAGCTCCTCCCGCGGCGCAACCTCGACGATCTGACCGAGGTACATCACCGCAACCCGGTCACACAGGAACTCGACGGTGGCGAGATCGTGGCTGATGAAGAGACAGGAGAACCCGAGCTCGTCGCGGAGGTCTCGCATCAGGTTCAGCACGGAGGCCTGCACCGAGACGTCCAGTGCCGAGACCGGCTCGTCGGCGATCAGCAGGCTCGGGTTGACGCTGAGCGCCCGGGCCAGGCCGACGCGCTGGCGCTGGCCGCCGGAGAGCTCGTGCGGGTAGCGGAAGCGCAGCTCCGGGCGGAGCCCGACGGAGTCGAAGAGCTCGACGACGCGCTGGTCGACCTCCGACCGCCGCGCCAGCTTTTGGAGGCGGATCGGCTCGCCCACGATCTGTGCGCACGTCATGCGTGGATTGAGCGAGGAGTACGGATCCTGGAAGACGATGTGCATCCGGCGCCGGTGAGGGCGCAGGCTCCGGCGCGACAGGTGGGTGATGTCGGCCCCGTCGAGCCGGATCGTCCCGGCCGTCGGCTCGTAGAGTCGGTTGACGCAGTAGCCGACCGTCGTCTTCCCGCTGCCGGACTCCCCCACCAGCCCCAGCACCTCCCCCGGGGCGATCGAGAACGACACGCCGTCGACCGCGTGGACCACACGCCCGCCGCCCGCCAGTCCCTGGCCGACCGTGAAGTGCTTGACGAGGCCCTCGACCTCGAGCACGGGCTGCAACGTCATCGCTCTCCCGGATGGAAACACGCAACGGCATGGTCGTGGCGAACCTCGCGGAGCTCCGGGCACCTCGGACCATGATTGCTCGTCCGCGCGCGCACACCGGTCCGCGAAGGCGCAGTGAGCCGGGAGCTCGGCGAGCGAGGGCACCCGGCCCGGAATCTCCTGGAGCCGGCCGTTCCGCGCGGCGCCCGCCCGCGGCACGGCGCCGAGCAGGCCGATCGTGTACGGGTGCTGCGGGTGGGCGAAGAGCTCCTGCACCGAAGCCTCCTCCGCCTTCCGCCCGGCGTACATCACGACCACCCGGTCGGCGAGGTCGGCGACCACGCCGAGGTTGTGGGTGATCAGGACGATCGCAGTGCCGAGCCGCTCTCGAACCTCCGCGCAGGAGATCGAGGATCCCCGCCTGAATCGTCACGTCGAGCGCCGTCGTGGGCTCGTCGGCGATCAGGATCTTCGGATCGCACGCGAGCGCCATCGCGATCATCACCCGCTGGCGCATTCCGCCGGAGAGCTGGTGCGGGTACTCGTCGACGCGGCGGCTCGGGTCCGGGATGTGGACGAGGTCGAGGAGCTCCAGCGTTCGCGCACGAGCCCCGCGCTTGGAGACGTTCATGTGTTCCTGGACGACCTCGTCGATCTGGCGTCCGATCCGGAACACCGGATTCAGAGAGGTCATCGGCTCCTGGAAGACGAACGAGATCTGCCGGCCGCGGATCTTCCGCAGGCGGGACCCGGCGGCTCCGAGCAGCTCGTTCCCCTCGAACTGCACGCTCCCGGAAACGCTCGCAGTCTTCGGCAGGAGGCCGAGGATCGACAGGGCCGTGACGCTCTTCCCGCAGCCGGATTCCCCCACGATTCCGAGGACCTGGCGCGGCTCGAGGGTCAGCGACATGCGGTCGACCGCATGGACGCTGCCCTCGTCCGTGTCGAAGCGGACCGAGAGGTCGCGGACGTCGAGGAGCGCCTCGGTCAACGCTCGGTCTTGGGATCGAGGACGTCGCGAAGGCCGTCGCCGAGGAGGTTGAACGCGAGTGCGACGATCACGATCGCGAGGCCCGGGTAGACGGCAAGGCTGGGCGCCTCGTTCAGGTACGGCTGGGCGGCGTTGAGCATCACGCCCCACGACGGAGTGGGTGGTTGTACGCCGAGGCCGAGGAATGACAGGACCGCCTCGCCGATGATTGCTGCAGGGATCGTCAGCGTCGCCTGGACGAGGAGCGTGCTCGTCATGTTCGGAAGGATGTGACGTCCGATGATGACAGCGTCGTTCGCGCCGTTGGCGACCGCGGCGCGGACATAGTCCTCCTCCCTGAGCGCGAGCGTTTCGCCGCGGGCGATCCTCACCAGCGGCGGGATCGCCGCAATGCCGAGTGCCAGTGTCGCGTTCAACAGGGAAGGACCGAGGATCGCCGCGAGGCCGACGGCGAGGATGAGGAACGGAAAGGCGAGCAGAACGTCGGTCACACGCGCGATCACCGTGTCGAGCCAGCCTCGGTAGTAGCCGCCGATCAGCCCGATCGGCACCGCCACCGCCATCGCCAGGACGGTCGCGAAGAATCCCGCCTGGATCGAGGCGCGTGCGCCCCAGATGATCCGCGAGAGCGTGTCGCGTCCGAGGTCGTCGGTCCCGAGGAGGTGCTCGCGCGACGGGCTCGCAAGCAGCGCGTTGAAGTCGGTCTCGTCCGGTGAGTACGGGGCGACCCATTTCGCGAACACTGCGGCGAGGATCGCGCCCGTGACGATCAGGAGCGAAGCGACGGCCGCGGGCCGTCGCAGAAAGCGCCGGCGCATGATCCTGCGGCGCCGCGCCCTGGGTCCCAGCGGTTGCGCTTCGACGTAGCTCAATTGGACGTTCCCGCGACCCGGATGCGGGGGTTGATGAGCGAGTACGCCACGTCGACCAGGAGATTGATGACCACGTAGCCGACGGCGACGACGAGCACGACGCCCTGGAGAAGCGCGTAGTCGCGCTGCGCGATCGAGTCGACGGTCAGGCGTCCGAATCCGGCGATGCCGAAGATCTGCTCGGTCACGACGGCGCCCGAGATCAGGGCGCCGAGCTGAAGGCCGATCACTGTCGTCACCGTGATCAGGCTGTTGCGGAGCGCATGCTTCCCGACGACGGACCACTCGCTGAGTCCCTTCGCGCGGGCGGTCCGCACATAGTCCGCGCCGAGCGACTCGAGCATCGCCGACCGCATCTGGCGCATCAGCACCGCGGCCAGGCCGGTGCCGAGCACGATCGCCGGCATCAGCATGTGCTTGAGGTTCTCGACGGGATCCTCGCTGAAGGGCACGTATCCGCTTGCCGGCAGCCAGTTCAGGTTGACCGCGAAGACGATGATCATCAGCAGGCCGAGCCAGAAGTGCGGGACCGAGAGGCCGAGCAGCGCCACGGATGTCGCCGCGTAGTCCGACGCCTTTCCACGTCGCACCGCGGCGATCACGCCTGCCGTGATCCCGAGCACCATCCCGATCAGCATCGCCAGGAACGTGAGCTCCAGCGTCAGGGGAATCCGCGAGACGATCGTCTCCGTAACCGGCAACCCGCGCGAGTCGGTTCCCAGGTCGCCCTGGAGCGCGAGCCCGACCCAGCGCACGTACTGCACCGGAAGCGGGTCGTCGAGACCGTACTTCTCCCGGATGTCGGCGAGAACCTTCGGATCGCGGTCCTCGGCCGCGTACGCGAGCGCGGGATCTCCCGGGATCGCGCGCACGCCGACGAAGACCAGCACGCTGGCCAGGAAGACGACGATCAGGGCGGCTCCGGACTTGCGCAGGATGAAGACGCCCATGACCGTCGTCTCGATTCTCTAGCTCACCGGTACTCGGCGAAGTAGGCCCGGATCAGGCCGTCGCCGTACGTCCTCACGCCTTTCACGTTCGCAGTGACGCCGTGGCGGTTGACCGGGTGCCAGAGGTAGATCAGCGGCAGCTCCGTGCGCAGAACGCGGAATGCGGCGCGGTAGAGCGTCTTCCGTGCCTTTTCCGTCGCTGCCTTGCGCGCGTTGTCGAGCAGGAGATCCATCCGTCCGGCTCCCCACCCGAGGTTGTTCAGCGAGCCCTTCGAGTGGACGAACTGGTAGATGTTGCCGTCCGGGTCGACGCGTCCCGACCAGCCGATCGCGAACGCCTCGTAGTTGCCTTGATCCTGCCGACGGAGCGCGGTCACGAACTCGGTCGGTTGCAGCTCGACCGCGAAGCCCGCTTCCCTCGCCAGCGACTGGATCACCTGGCCGAGACGCGCCGCGACCTGGTCCGTGCCGATCATCAGCCGAACACGGATCGGCGTCGACATTCGCGTGCTCCTGATCAGCGAACGGGCCCGCGAGAGGTTGCGCCCCGGACACTTGATCGACGCGTCGTAGTAGGGGCTCGCCGGCGGAACGGGGAGACATCCGGGCAGGACGGTCCCTCCGAACACGACACGGTTGATCACCCTCCGGTCGAGCGAGAGCTCGAACGCCTCGCGCAATGCCCTGCGCGACGCGAGGGGCGTGCCGACGTTCGCGAACGGCTTCCCGATCCCGTCCTTGTTGCCGATGTTGATCGAGATTCCCTGGTAGCCGATCGAGGTCGCCTTCAAGACACGCAGGCTCCGGTCGCGCTGAATCGCGGGCAGGTCGGTCGACGCGATGCGGTCGAGCACGTTGATGTCCTTCGAGCGGAGGTTCGCCGCTCGCGCGCTCGTGTCGGTGATGATCCGGAAGACGATCCGGTTCAGCTTGACCCGGCTCCGCGCGTAGTAGAACTGCGACTTGTCCACCACGATCCGGTCGGCCGCCGTTCGGCTCGTGAACTTGAACGGCCCGACGCACACCGGGGCCGTCGCGAACCGCGTCCCGAGCTGCTCGAGCGCCCTCGGCGACATGATCATCCCGGCCCGGTCCGCGAGCTGGGCCGTCAGCGGCGAGAAGCGCGCGTTGAGCCTCAGCCGCACCGTGTAGTTGTTCACGACCTGGACTGCCGTGATCGGAGAGATCTCGCTCGCGCGGGCCGATCCGGCCAGAGTCCTGTGCCGGTCGAGCGAGGTCTTGACGGCCGCCGCATTCAGCGGCGTTCCGTCGTTGAAGCGGATGCCGCGGCGGATCCTGATCGTCATCGTCCTCTTGTTCCCCGAAAGGGTCGGCATCGCCGCTGCGAGCTGCGGAACGATCTGAAGGCGCGCATTCAGGTCGTAGAGCTTCTCGCACATGTGCAGAAAGACCATGCGCCCGACAAATGTCCGCGCCAGCGTCGGATCGAGCGCATCGGGATCTTCGGCGAGGCCGATCGTGAGCGTCCCGCCGGTCCGTGACTCGGCATCGACCGCGCCGCCGGCGCCGGTGGCGAGCAAGCCTGTGGCCACGAGCGCGATCACGGCGAGAGCACTCCGCGACCTGCGGGTGCGAATCCTGTTCATCGTCCCCCTCCTGATGTTGGTGCGGTTCCCTCCCGATGTCATGCCGTTTGAGGCGGCGCGACTTTACCAGGTTGTGTATCCATTTGACGTTCGATTGGATCCAATGTTGGTACAGTGGCCGCCGTGGTCGTGGCCCTGTCGTCTCGTACCCACTACGGGGTCCTGGGGGCGATCGGACTCGCCGGTGGGCTCTTCTCCGGGTTGCTCGGAGTCGGCGGCGGCGTCGTGATGGTCCCGCTGCTCGTTCTCTGGGCCGGCTACGGCCAGCGGGACGCACACGCGGTCTCCCTCGGCGCGATCATCCCGATCAGCGCGGCGGGCGTGATCGTCTTCGGCGCGGCAGGCGAGATCCGCGTCTGGGAGGCGCTCGCGCTGGCGGCCGGGTCGATCGTGGGAGCACAGGCGGGGGCCCGCCTACTGGCCCGGGCGGACGAACGCAAGCTCAAGCTCGCCTTCGGCGTGTTCATGCTGGTGGTTGCGGCGCTCATGGTGGTCGGGCGCTGAGCACCGTTGGGCTCCTAGTCGTCTTGATTGCGTTCGGCGCGACGGCCGGCGTGCTCGCCGGGCTGCTCGGGGTCGGCGGCGGCATCCTGCTCGTGCCGTTTCTCGTCCTCGCCGTGGGAATGACTCAGCACGAAGCCGAAGCGACCTCGCTGCTCGTGATCCTCCCCACCGCCCTCGCCGCCAGCGTGGCGCTCAGGCGCCGGGACGTCGGAGATTTGCCCGTGGCGCTCGCGGTGGGGAGCCGTCGGCGCGATCGGTGCCGATTGCGGGCGTCCTGCTCGCCCTCGCGCTCGACGCGGACGTTCTGCGCCTGGTCTTCGCGGCCCTGCTCGCCCTCGTCGGCGCCCGTCTCATCCGGGACGCGCGCACGGTCCAATGAGCGCCCGGCAGGCCGACACAGTCGAGTCGACGGTCGAACGGCTCGCACTTGCGATCCAGGCTCGAGTGCTGAGCGGCGAAGTGCCTGTCGGGACCCGACTCCGTCAGGAGGCGCTCGCGGAGGAGTTCGGTGTGAGCCGGACGCCGGTTCGCGAAGCGCTGCGCCAGCTGCAGACGACCGGCCTGCTCGAGCTGCTCCCCAACCGAGGAGCAGTGGTCCGTGGGCCTTCGGCGCGAGAGATCCGCGAGGCCTACGAGGTCCGCGCCGAGCTCGAGGGTCTCGCGGCCGAGCTTGCCGCCGAGCGGATCAGCGACCGCGACCTCCTTCGCCTACGCGAGGCCCAAACCCTGTTTCGGAAGTCGGTCACCACGCTGATCGCACGGCGTGCGCGTCGCCCAGCGCCGTGGAAGGACGAGAGCGTCTGGGTGAAGGCGAACGATCTCTTCCACCAGGCAATTCTGGACGCCTCGGGAAACGACCGGCTGAGCGAGACCATTGCCGACCTCCATCGACGGTTTCCCCGCGACCTCACGTGGATCGCCCTCTCGCAGAGCTCGCCGCTGCTGGAGGAGAACGTCGAGCAGCACGAGGCCGTCCTTCGAGCGATCGAACGCCGCGACCCGGTCGAAGCGCGCAGGGCCATGGTCGAGCACGTACGGACCGCGGGAGAGCTCGTCACGCTGCACTTCGAGCAGGCCGCTTCAGAGGCCGAGCCGCCCTCGGACTAGGCGCTCAGCTTCTGCCGCAGCAGGTCGTTGACGACCTTCGGGTCGGCCTTGCCCTGCGTCTCGCGCATCACCTGGCCGACGAAGAAGCCGAGCAGCCCTTCCTTGCCGCCCCTGTAGGACTCGACCTGGCCGGGGTTCGCGTCCAAGATCCGGTCGACGATCGGCTCCAGCTCCGAGGTGTCCGCGACGAGGCCGTCGCCGAGGTAGGCGTCGGCGGAGAAGCCGGGCTCGCCGCTCTTCCCCAGCGCCTCGAGGAACCTGTCGCGCGGGATGCGTGACCGCGCCTCGATCAGCTTGCCGAGCTCGTCGGCGTCGGCGGCTTCCGGGTCGACGCCCGACGCTGCGAACTGGTTCATCAGCACGTTCGCGACGGCTCGCCGGTCGCCCGGCACGCGCTCGTAGAGCGCGTCTCGCCCGCTCGTGACGAGATCGGCGGCCGTGGCGTGGTCGAGGTCGGCGGCAAGGCGGTGGATCCGGGCTCCTGGAAGCTCAGGAAGCTCGGCACGGGCGCGCTCGACCAGCTCCGCAGGCGGCTCGATCGGCACGAGGTCCGGCTCCGGGAAGTAGCGGTAGTCCTGCGCCTCCTCCTTCGAGCGAAGCGGCGGCGCGGACTCCTTGCCCGGATCGAAGTGCAGAGTCTCCTGCTCCACCTCGCCCCCTGACTCGTAGATCGCGATCTGGCGCTCGACCTCCCGCTCGATCGCGCGGGCGGCGAAGGCGAACGAGTTCAGGTTCTTCAGCTCGGTGCGCGTCCGCAGCTCGTCGGATCCCTCCGGGCGGACGGAGACGTTGACGTCGAACCGGAGCGAGCCCTTCTCCATCTCGGCGTCGGAGATCCCGAGCTCGACGACGGTCTGGCGGAGCAGCTGGAGGAAGCGGCGAGCCTCGTCTGCGGAGCGGAGATCCGGCCGGGTGACGATCTCGACGAGCGGCGTCCCGGCCCGGTTGAAGTCGACGAGCGTCGCGCTCGCGCCGGAGATCCGCCCCTCGGCGGTGCCGAGATGGACGTTCTTGGCCGCGTCCTCCTCCAGGTGGGCGCGGACGATCCCGACCTCCTTGTCGCTCTCGCCCGGGACGACCAGCCGGCCGTCCAGGCACAGCGGCTCGTCGTACTGGGAGATCTGGTACGCCTTCGGATTGTCCGGATAGAAGTAGTTCTTGCGGTGGAAGATCGCCCGCTCGGCGATCCGGCAGCCCAGGGCCAGGCCGAGCTTGATCGTCCATTCGACCGCCTTCGCGTTCGGCACCGGCAGCGAGCCGGGTAAGGCGAGACAGACCGGGCAGGTGCGCGTGTTCTCCGCCTCCGAGTAGGCGACCTCGCAGCGGCAGAACATCTTCGTCCGCGTCTTCAGGTGGATGTGGATCTCGAGGCCGATCACCGGCTCCCAGGTCATGCGAGCCTCCCGGGGCACGAAGTCGAAGCCGATCGCCCGCTCGAGCGCGTGGCCGGTGCGGAAGAGCAGGTTCTCCGAGAACTGCGGGCCGATCAGCTGGAAGCCGACGGGCAGGCCGTCCGAGAGGCCGCACGGAATGGAGAGCCCGGGCAGGCCCGCCATGTTCGACGGGATCGTGAGGACGTCGGAGAGGTACATCGCGAGCGGGTTCTCCGCCTTCTCGCCGAGCTTGAAGGCGACCGTGGGCGAGGTCGGGCTGACCAGCACGTCGAACTGCTCGAAGGCGGCGGCGTGCTCCTGTGCGATCACGGTTCGGACTCTCTGCGCCTGGCCGTAGTAGGCGTCGTAGTACCCGGCCGAGAGCGCGTAGGCGCCGAGCATGATCCGGCGCTTGGGCTCGTCGCCGAAGCCGGCGTCCCGCGTCTTCTCGTACATCTCCCGGACGTTGGCGCCGTCCACGCGCAGCCCGTAGCGGGCGCCGTCGTACCGGGCGAGGTTGGACGAGGCCTCGGCGGGGGCGACGAGGTAGTAGCAGGCGAGGCCGTAGTCGACCGAGCGCGGCAGGCTCGTCTCCCCCACCTCGGCGCCGAGCTCTCGGCAGAGCTCGATCGTCTTGTCGACCGCCTCCTTCACCCCCGGCTCGATGCCCTCGGCCTCGTTCAGCTCGCGCGGCACGCCCACGCGAAGGCCGTTCAGGTCCTCGCGCTCGGGGATCTCGACGGGCTCCGGGCAGCTCGACGGTTGTCGTGTCGCACGGGTCGCGGCCCGCGACGATGCGGTAGAGCAGCGCGTTGTCGCGCACCGTCTTCGTCATCGGGCCGATCTGATCGAGGCTCGACGCGAACGCGACGATGCCGTAGCGCGAGACGGTTCCGTAGGTCGGGCGCAGGCCGACGATCCCGCACAGCGAGGCCGGCTGCTTGACCGAGCCGCCCGTGTCGGAGCCGAGCGCCCACGGGGCAAGGCCGGCGGCGACCGCCGCAGCCGAGCCGCCCGACGACCCGCCGGGGACGCGCTCGGGATCCCACGGGTTCCGCGTCGGGCCGAACGCCGAGTTCTCGGTCGACGAGCCCATCGCGAACTCGTCCATGTTCGTCTTGCCGAGCAGCGGCAGGCCGGCCTCGCGGCAGCGCGCCGCCACCGTCGAGTCGAACACCGGGACGTAGCCCGAGAGGATCTTCGACCCGGCCGTCGTCTCGACGCCCTTCGTCGAGATCAGGTCCTTGAACGCGATCGGCACTCCGGCGCCGTCGGCCTCGTCCACCGTGCGCAGGTACGCGTGCAGCTCGCCGTCCCGCTCGCGGATGGCGTCGAGATAGGCGGCGTGCAGCTCGGCGCCGGACGCCTCGCCGCGCTCGACGAGCCCCATCGCCTCCTCGGCGGTCAGGCGCAGGGTGTCGATCACGCCGGCGGCACCTTGAAGAAGCCTGCGTGTCGGTCGGGGGCGTTCGCGAGCGCCTCGTCGGCAGGAAGCGACGGCCGCGGCTCGTCCTCGGCCCAGACGTTGACGAGGTCGAGCGGATGCGCGGTCGGCTCGACGTCGGAGAGGTCGAGCTCCGCCACCTTGGCGACGGCCTCGAGGATCGCGCTCAGCTGTTCCGTGAACTTGTCCACCTCGGAGTCGGTGAGCTCGAGCCGCGCCAGCCGCGCCACGTGGAGGACTTCATCTCGTGCTGATCGCCATCGCGAGTGATCCTTCCAAAAAGAAAGGCGGGCCTCTCGGCCCGCCTTAGAACGAAACGAGAGAGTGCCTAGACCGGCATGACGTTCGACGCCTGCAGGCCCTTGTCGCCCTGCACGACCTCGAACTGAACCTTCTGGCCCTCGGTCAGCGACCGGTAGCCCTCTGACTGGATCGCCGAGTGGTGGACGAAGACGTCGTCGCCGTCCTCACGCTCGATGAATCCGTAACCCTTCTCGTTCGAAAACCACTTAACGGTGCCCTCAGGCAATCGTTCCTCCTTCAACTACGAACGACGGCCCGGGCACCGAGCCGCCGAACAAGTGCTTGAACGCGCGGGACCTTAGCAGCGTCTGCGACGGGCGGCTTCGAGGGTGTTGCGGAGGAGGGACGCGATCGTCATCGGCCCGACCCCGCCGGGAACCGGTGTGAGCAGGCCGGCGACCTCCACAGCCGCGGGATCGACGTCCCCGCGCAGGCCCTCGTCCGTGCGGTTCATCCCGACGTCCACGACTGTCGCGCCGGGCTTGACCATGTCCGCGGTGACCACGTCCACCTGTCCCACGGCGACGACGAGGACGTCCGCCTCGCGCGTCACCGCGCCCAGATCGGCAGTGCGCGAATGCGCGGTCGTCACCGTCGCGTTCGCGGCGAGGAGCAGCATGGACACCGGCTTGCCGACGATGAGGCTGCGGCCGACGACCACAGCCCGCGCGCCCTCGAGCGGGACGTCGCACTCCTGGAGGAGCCGCATGATCCCGACCGCCGTCGCCGGGACGAACCGCGGCTCGCCCATGTAGAGCCGCGCTGCGTTGTCGGGGTGGAAGCCGTCGACGTCCTTCGCTGGATCGAGCCTGCACACCGCCGCCTCCTCGTCGAGGTGTGACCGGCAGCGGCGACTGGACGAGGATCCCGTCGACGCCGTCGTCCGCGTTCAGCTCGCCCACCAGGCGCTCCAGCTCCTCCTGCGACGTCTCCGCCGGCAGCCTGTGGTCGACCGAGCGGATGCCGACCTCCTGCGCGGCGTCGTGCTTGCGGCGCACGTAGACGTCCGACGCTGGATCGTCGCCGACCAGGACCGTCGCGAGCCCGATGTCGCCCAGTTGGCGCACTTCCTCCGCGATCTCGGCGCGAAGGCGCTCCGCCAATCCCTTCCCGTCCATGAGTCGTGCGGCCACGGCGGCGAGGTTAACCTGCGGCCGTGGAGCTTCGCCGCTGGCCGCGCAAGAACGATCCAGCGTCGATCGAGGCGCGCCAGGAGGCGCTGGACGGCCGCGTCGATCCAGAGGTGTTCCAGCACGACCTGACTCCGTGGGCCAAGGCCCAGGAGGCGCTGACCGGCGTCTCGGTGATCCCGACCGCCGTGATCGGGCCGCTCACGATCTCACTCGGGGAGTACGAGCTGGCCGAGCCGGAGGGCACCGTGGTCGAGCGCTCGCGCACGACGGAGGACGTCTTCGTGCCGCTCGCCCACACTGAAGGATCGATGTCGGACTCGCTCTTCCGCGGCGCGCGGGCGGCGGCGGAGTCGGGTGGATTCCGAACGTACGTGCTCCAGGACAGAATTACCCGAGCATCCTGCTTCGTCTGCAAGTCGGCAGGCGAGGCGCTCGCACTCGCCACCTGGATCGAGGGCGAGGTCGCGGGGATGCGGGCATGGATCGCCGAGCTTGACGACCCTTCCGTCTCGCGCCACGCGAAGCTGCGGGAGGTCAAGACCCACGTCGTCGGCCCGATGTGCCACGTCCTCTGGCGCTGGACGACCGGCGACGCGGTCGGGGCGAACATGATGACCCGGAACTCGTACTTCCTGAACATGGGCTACGTGATGGAGCGGGCGCCGGTGAAGCCGGACCGGGCGCTGCTCGAGGCCAACATGGGCGGCGACAAGAAGGTCTCGTACGAGTACTTCCAGAGCGGCCACGGGAAGACGGTCATCGCGGAGACGACGCTGACCGAGGACGCGATCCGGAGGGTGCTGCGGACGACGGTCGACGACCTGCTGGAGCTCTCCTGGGCGGGAACCCACGGGGCCGTCGCGTCGGGGATGCAGTCCGTGGCCTTCACGCCGGCGACTGCGATCGCCGCCATCTTCGCCGCGACCGGACAGGACCTCGGGATGGTCGGGACGAGCTCCATGTGCCACGGCACGGGACGGCGGGTGGAGGACGGCCTGCAGGTGGCGCTGCGCCTGCCCGGGCTCGAGGTCAGCACTGTCGGCGGCGGCACCACCCTCCCCTACGCCCGCTCCTGGCTTGGCCTGATGGACTGCGCCGGCCCCGGAAAGGTCTACCGCTTCGCACAGATCGTCGCGGCGGCAACGCTGGCGCTGGAGATCTCGGCATCCGCGGCGATGGCCACGGCCGGATCGGCCAACTTCTTCAAGGCGCACTTCGAGCGCGGCGGGCTCCGCTGAGCTGAACATCCCGCCTCACCACGACCCCTCGTGCTGGGGCTGCGGCGACAATCCGACGGGGATCCACCTCCCGAGCCCGGAGCACGAGGGCGATCGAACGTACGAGGCGCGTTTCTCGTTCGGGGAGCAGCACCAGGCCGGGCCGGGCTTCGTCCACGGCGGGCTCGTCGCCGCCGCGCTCGACGAGGCCGCCGGCCTGCTCGCGACCTGGTACCGCTTTCCGTCCGTGACCACGAAGCTGGCGGTGAGCTACCGGCGTCCGGCGCACATCAACCGTCAGCTGACGATCCGGGCCGAGCTCGCCGCCGACGACGGCCGCCGGCTCGAGATCGAGGCCGACCTGCTGGACGGCGAGCAGCTCCTCGCTCGCGCCAAAGGTTCCTGGGCCCACGTCCCGCTCGAGCACTTCCTCCAGACGCCGGAGGGACGCGCGGCCGGCGAGGCGTGGCGTGCCCGGCTCCAGGGCGCGCCTTGACGCGGCAAGGGCCTGGCACCTACCCTGAGGCGTCCGGCCCGCGACGAAAGGAGGCGCCTTGACAACTGACCTTGATCGCCTCTTCACTCGCAGGGCCTGCCTGAGCTAAAGCGCTCCGACCCTGCGAGACGCAGTTCCCGTCCTTGCAGGAAAGGAGACAGCTTGCAGTTCCCACGACTCGCGCAGCTCGGCTGGAACGACGAGCTCGCAGCGGAATTCGACTCGCACGACGGCCTCGAGCCCGGCCGTGTCGCGGTCCAGCACCGCGGCGCCTGGGAGGTCGCAACCGAGAACGACGACGTCACGGTGGAGATCACCGGGCGGCTTCGCCATGCCGCGGAGCCGGGAGAGCTTCCGGTCGTCGGCGACTGGGTCGGCCTTCGCGACGGCCAGATCGACGTCGTCCTGCCGCGCCGGAGCAAGTTCTCGCGCAAGGCGGCCTTCACGGACGTGTCCGAGCAGGTGCTCGTCGCCAACGTCGACGTGGCCTTCCTCGTCATGGGCCTCGACGAGCGCGACTTCAGCATCCGCCGGCTCGAGCGCTACCTGACGACCGCCTGGGAGGGCGGCGCGACGCCGGTGATCGTGCTGAACAAGGCCGACCTCGCGACCGACCTCGACAGCGCGGTCGCCGAGACCGAGTCCGTTGCCTTCGGCGTGCCCGTCCACGTCGCGACCGCTGTGGCCGCGGAGGGCGTCGACGTGCTCCTCCCCTACCTCGCGGGAGCGAAGACCGGCGTGCTGCTGGGCTCGTCCGGCGTCGGCAAGTCCACGCTGATCAACGCCCTGCTGGGCGACGAGCGGATCCGGACCGGCGACGTCCGGTCGGACGGCCGGGGCCGCCACACCACCACCCACCGCGAGCTGCTCGTCCTGCCCGAGGGCGGCGTCCTCATCGACACGCCGGGGCTGCGCGAGCTCCAGCTCTGGGAGACCGACGGCGGGCTCGACAAGGCGTTCGCCGACGTCGCGGACCTGGTGAACGAGTGCAAGTTCTCCGACTGCGCGCACGACACCGAGCCGGGCTGCGCGATCCGCGCGGCGCTCGCGGACGGGTCGCTTCCGGCCGAACGATGGGAGAGCTACCTCAAGCTCCAGCGAGAGCTGGCGCACCTCGAGCGCAAGCTCGACCCGAGGCTACGGTCGGAGGCGCGGAAGAAGTGGGCGGCGATGTCAAAGTCGTACAGGCAGCGGAACAAGATCATCGGGCGCTGATCTTCATAAGCGTCACCGCAGCCCGGCCACTCGCCGGACGAAGGGCACGGCGAGGCCGGCGAGCCCGGCGCCGACCTCGGCCGGGTCGGTGCGAGTGCCCCGGACCTTGAACGAGTGGTCGCCGCCCTCGATCTTCTCCAGCGTCGCCCGCTCGCCGAGCCGGCCCAGGACCTTCGCGACGAGCTCGGGCCGGGCGAACGGGTCGGCGGTTCCCTGCAGAAAGAGCATCGGCACCTCGACCCGGTAGAGGTGCTCGTCGCGGATTCGCTCGGGCCTGCCGGGCGGGTGCAGCGGGTAGCCGAGAAACACGAGGCCGGCGGCGGGCATCCCGTCTGCGACGCACATCGAGGCGATCCGGCCGCCTAGCGACTTGCCGCCGACCAGCACCGGTCGATCGGCGGCTGCTTTCGCGACTTCGAAGACGGCGAGCCACGTCTCGCGGAGCACGCGCTCGGTGTCCGGCGAGCGGCGCCCGCGCTCGGCGTACGGAAAGTTGAAGCGCATCGTGGCCACGGCCTCCTCGGCGATTGCGCGGCAGAAGCCCGCGAGGAACGGATGCTCCATCCCCGCCCCGGCCCCGTGCGCAACGACAAGCGACGCGACTGCCCCGACCGGCTCGATCCAGATCGTGCCGACGCTCCCAGTCGCGACGTCGAGCCGGCCGCGAACCTCCGAAGTGGCCATGCCCGAACCCTCGCAGGTCGCGACTGGGCGACAGTGCACGAACGCGAGAGAGAGGGAGAAGAAGAGGCGCGGACCGGAGTCGAACCGGTGTACGAGGCTTTGCAGGCCTCTGCCTAACCACTCGGCCACCGCGCCGGGCGACGTTGCATGGTAACGGCGGCCGGGTACGTACCACCCGTGGCCGACAAGCTCTTCGCCACCGAGTACGAGACGCTCGAGCAACTCCGCGAAGCGGCCCGAGGGTGCAAACGCTGTGACCTCTGGAAGTCGGGCACGCAGACCGTCTTCGGCGAAGGAAGCCCAGAGGCCCGGCTGATGCTCGTCGGCGAGCAGCCCGGCGACCAGGAGGATCTCGCCGGCAGGCCGTTCGTCGGGCCCGCCGGGAAGCTGCTCGACCGGGCGCTGGAGGAAGCCGGCATCGACCGCGAGCTGGCCTACGTCACGAACGTCGTCAAGCACTTCAAGTGGCAGCCGCGCGGGAAGCGGCGCATCCACCAGAAGCCGAATGCGGCCGAGATCGCCGCCTGCCGTCCATGGCTCGACGCCGAGCTGGCGCTCGTCCGTCCCGAGGTGCTGGTCTGCCTCGGCGCGACCGCCGCTCAGGCGCTGCTCGGCCGGCAGTTCCGAGTCAGTCGCGACCGCGGCGTGCCGGTCGAGTCCGACCTCGCACCCGTCGTCATGGCGACCGTCCACCCGTCGTCGATTCTGCGGTCGGAGAACCGCGAGGAGGAGACTGCTCTGCTGGTGGAGGATCTCCGCCGGGTCGCGGAGGCCCTTCGAGCCGCCTGACCGCGAGCGCAACCGCAGCGGCCAGCAGCAGGAGAGCAGCCCACGCGACGCTCGCGCGCGGGGTCAGGACGCTCGGCGGCGTCCATGACGTCCAGTCGCGCTTGACGAGCTGCTCGAACCAGAAGTCGCGCCACCCGACCGCGAGGCCGTAGACCAGCGTCAGCCCGAGGAGGAATCCCACGGCCAGTCGTGGCCGCGTACCGGGTCAGCACGAGCGCAGCGGTGACGAGCAGCGTCGCGTCGAGGCCCTCGTGGTCGCCGAGGTGGACCGCCGGCGCGAGCCGACCGTCGCCGCCGCGCCGGATCTCCTCGCCGAGGAAGACGTCGCCGGGGAAGAAGAAGCCCGCAGCCGCAGCGATCCACACCAGCGCGGCGAGCCAGACCACGACACCGATCACCACACGCAGCGCGATCGAGTCGGAGCCGTCCCACTCGCTCCCACGGCGCCTTCAGGCTGAGAGCGAATGCGATCGCGACGCCGATCGCGGGCACCACGTTGACCGGCTTCGCATCCAGGTCGTGCTGGTCGACGACGCCGGGCAGCGCCGTCGACGCCGCAGAGAAGCGTGGCGACCCCGGCGGCCCAGAACGCACGGCGAGTCGCGATGCCGGCCGGCGGCGAGCCAGGCGATCGAGATCGCGATCAGCGATACGGGATAGTTGAGGAAGACGAGCGCGCGGCCCAGTCCGGCGGCTAACCCCTCCTCGCTGACGTTGTAGAGCTCCTCGGGCGGCAGCCGCCAGTACGTGATCGCGATCAGACCCGCGGTCGCAAACAAGAGCGCCCACAGAGCGTCCACTGGTACAGGCCTTCGATGCGCCATGCCCTTGCCTGCCTCGCCGTGCTCATCCTCGCCGCCTGCGGCGGCGGAAGCAAGGAGGCGGCCGATCCGGTCTACGCGTACGACGAGGACGAGCCGATCGCGAAGCAGGACGCCGGACTGGCGAACTCGGACTACCCGGTCAAGATCCACGACATCAGCTTCGACGGCGGCGCCGAGCGGGTGCCTGCCTTCCTGCTTCTGCCGCCCGGCGAAGGCCCGTACCCGGCGGTCATCTACCTCCACGGGCAGGGCGGTGACCGGCTGGAGATGCTCTACACGGCGAGCTGGCTCGCAGGGCGGCGCGCCGTGGCGCTCACGGTGGAGTCGCCGTACTCGCCGAACCGCGAGATCGAGCTGGGGCCGGGCGTCGAGGGGCTCCGCAAGGAGCGAAACCGCACCGTGCAGAGCGTCGTGGAGCTGCGTCGAGCGGTCGACCTCCTCCAGTCGCTGCCGCAGGTGGACGACGACAAGATCGGCTTCGTCGGCTACAGCGCCGGCGCGCGGACCGGCGCGATCCTCGCCGGGGTGGAGCCGCGGATCAAGGCGTTCGTCTTCATGTCCGGCGGCGAGGACTCGGTCGACGAGTTCATGACGCTCGTCCAGCCGGGGCAGCGCGCCGAGGTGCAGCCGCTCCTCGAGGACACCGACGGGCTGAGGTACATCGCGCAGGCGAGCCCGTCGAAGCTCTTCTTCCAGGCGGGCCGGCAGGACTCGGTCGTCCCGAAGGACGCGCTCGAGACGCTGATCAAGGCCGGCAGCGAGCCGAAGAAGGTCGGCTGGTACGACGCCGGCCACGACCTCGCGGTCCCGAAGGCTCAGCGTGACCAGCTGGACTGGCTCGCCGAGGTGCTGGAGATCGAAGGCCCGCCGGTCGAGGGAGCAGAGACCGGCCCCTAGGATCCCCCGGTGCACGAATGGGCGCCGGAGATCCGCGTCGACGAGCCGCTCGCCCGGCGGCTGATCAGCGAGCAGTTCCCCAAGGTCGAGCAGCGGTCCTTCCGGCTGCTCGGCGAAGGCTGGGACACCACGGTCTACCTGGTGGACGGGCGCTGGACGTTCAGGTTCCCGCGCAAGGAGATGGTCATTCCGGGATTCCGGAACGAGATCGCCCACCTCCCCGCGCTCGCGCCGCTCCTGCCCCTGCCGATCCCGGTGCCGACGCTCGTCGGCGAGCCGTCCGACGCATTCCGCTGGCCCTTCTACGGAGCGCCGTTTCTCCCGGGCCGAGAGCTCGCGGAAGCCAATCTCGACGACCACGCGCGCGCGAGGCTCGCACTCCCGCTCGCCGAGTTCCTGCGCGCGCTGCACGGGCTCGAGCTCGACGCCGACCTCCCGCTCGACCCGGTCCGCCGCGCCGACATGCCCTTCCGAGTCGAGAGGACCCGCGACCGGATGAGCAGGCTCGTGCAGGAGCGCCTCTGGCAGCCGCCGCCTCTGGTCGAAGAGCTCCTGGTCGAGGCGGAGACCATCGCTCCTCCAGAGCCGGTCAACGTCTGCCACGGCGACCTCCACCTCCGGCATCTCCTGGTGGGGGACGACGGGCGGCCGGCAGCCGTCATCGACTGGGTCGATCTCTCACGGAACGACCCGGCGGTCGACCTCGTGCTCTTCTGGTCGTCCCTGCCGCCGGACACGCGTGGAGTCTTCCTCGACGCCTACGGCGTGGTGACGGACGAACGACTGCTGCGGGCGCGGGTGCTCTCGCTGTTCCTCTGCGGGACGCTCGCGCTGTTCGGCCACCACGAAGGCCTGCCGGCGCTCGAACGCGAGGCGATCGCCGGCCTCGACCGCGCCTGCGTCTGAGAAACGCGGCTTGGGTTCATCCGAGGCGGGTGAGGCGCGCGTCCGCTCGGGCCCGTACCCTGGTTCCGGATTCCTTTAGCGGAAGGAGCGCAAGATGTCGTGGTTCTGGTGGCTGCTCGGCGTGCTCGTCCTGATCCTGTGGATCGCGGCGATCGTCGACATCATTCGGCGGAGGCATTCGCGGACGGCTGGCAAGACGGCGGCGTGGATCCTCATCGTCCTCATCCTCCCGGTCCTCGGGACGGTCCTCTACTTCCTCATCAACGGAACCGGCGATCCTGGAGTGCCGAGAGGCGGCACCGACGTGTCGCGGATGCCCGGCCACTGAGCTCGGGGCGCGCGGCTAGCGTCTTCGGCGCGGCTGCGTGCGCCGCACGAGCGTCCGAACGGTGGTGACGAGCCGCCGGTGGACGCCCGGACCGGTCGCGCGCAGGTCGCTCCAAGCCGAAAAGATCCGCCAGGCGTGGGTGAACGTCGCGCCCTCGACATCGGCGCGGCACCAGTCGAGCCCCAGCGCGGCGCAGGCGTGGATCCCGGGGTCGAGCCGCCACACGCTGCTCGAGTCGCGGAGCGCGGTGCCGAGGCGGTCGAGCAGCTGACCGGTCTGCGAGACGAACGCGGCGTTCGACAGGCCCGTCTCGTTGTTGGGCGCCCAGGCGAAGCCGAAGCGATCGGGCCCGGACCTGGTAGCCGCGAAGTTGCGGAAGGCGTACGTCTGCGACGAGACGAAGTGCCGCATCTGGTCGCCTGAGACCATCGTCCAGCCCAGGCCGGCCGGCCACTGCCAGCCGGCGTTCCCGATCGGCGTGTGTGCATACGAGAGGAAGGCACGAGCGGCGCCGAACGGGTGAGGTGCGACGGCGCCGAGCTTCGCGGCGTGCTGGAGGAAGTCGTTGAGGTACTCGCGGCGGGCTTCCGGCGCGGCGCCCGGGACGCCCCAGCGGCGCGCGTCGCCGTAGACCTCCTGCGCCCAGAAGCGGACGGTGCGCTGCATGTCGAGCCAGAACGGCGCGTCGGAGAGCCAGGACTTCATCGTCGTCTTGTAGGTGGACGCGTCCTGCGTCCCGTGCATTACCCCGATGACGAAGACCGCACCCTGCGCCGGCCGTCCGTCCCCTTCGTAGAGGCCGCCGACGAACGCGCGCGCATCCTCGCGGGCCGTGCCGAGGTCGCGCCGGACGCTGGACGGGAACTCGTTGATCGCCCAGGTGTCTCCCCGCCCGATGTCGTAGCCCGCCGCAGCCATGCGCCTCCGTGCCTCGACGCCGGCATCGAACCACGTCCGCCCTGTATCCCGCACCCAGCGCTGCCAGGTCGCCCAGTGGATCTCGGCCATCGCGTGGAATCGCGGGCCGAGCGCGCGGATCCGAGTGGCCTGGTTCGGCCGCGGGTTCGCCTTGTCGGAGACGAGCGGCGGAACCGAGATGTAGTAGTCCGCGCAAGGCGAAGCGCGCTCGGCGAGCTTCGGCGCGAGGCGCAGCCAGTCGCGGGCGGCGTAGAAGACGAGCTCGGCAGACCGGCAGTGCGGCACCAGCGCGGCGGAGCTCAGCCTCAGCCGCGGCTTGCCCGTCCGGTACGCGGGGTCGAGCGAGGCGGCGCGCGGCCCGCCGGCGCAATCAACGACCGAGAGCGTGCTCGCCGCGGTCGAGCAGCTAGCCGCGTGCGCGCTCGAGCCGACGGAGAGCGTGGCGGCGACGACGGCGAGAGCGACAAGCGCGAGACGTGACCCCATGGAACCTCTCTCTTCGGCCTGCAAATGCGAGGGCATTACACACGAAAGGCCCTCGAGGGCCTCGGCTAATCGTACGCCCGGCGGTCTTCGGGAGTCTGCGCCTCCGGCATCGTGCTCCCGTAGTCGCCTCCGACTCCCATCACCCGACTGCCTGCCCTGTCGAGCCTCTGCCGTTCGATCGCAGACTCGGCCCGAGCCTCCTCGGCGCTCTCGGCGTCGGCCTGCCGGCCGAGCAGCTTGGCAAGCCACTGACGGAGCATCGAGATCAACTGTACGCGCCGGCGCGGCCTCGGCTCGAAGGATGGACTTCGCGGCCGCGAGTGGGCCGACGGTGCGTGACGTGCCCGCGTTCACGCCGCAATCTCAGGCGGCAGCCGCCATCGAGCGGGGCGTCACGTGAGCCGAGAGCCGGTCTCGGTGGCGGTTGTACTCTCGCCACGGGCTGACCCACATCGACCTCGGCAAGCCTTACACGAGCGCGCGATACACCAATGGATTGCTGGACGACTAGATCAGGGGACCGCGGCCTCGAGCATGATCGAGTCCCAGTACGGGTTTGGGCTTGAGTCCGTCGAGTAGCCCACCCGGGCAACGAGGCCGTTCACGACCGCTTGGTTCCAGGTGAACGCCGCCGGCGTGACGACTGAGGTCTTGTACTGGAGCCCTGTCTGGCTCATGTCACCGCTGAAGACGACTGTCTGTGTCGCTCCGTCGAAGATGCTCGTCTTCCCGTTGTCGGCGGAGCTTCCGGCGGCGTGATAGGCCAAGACCGCCGAGACCTCGTAGATGCACGTCTCGGGCGTGTCCTGTAGGCCGAACTCGAGGTAGCTGGTGCCGCTGTTTGCCTGCTGGCGAACGTAATCGGCGGTCGAGGTCATCGGTACGTCGTCGAGTCGTTGCCACGAGGTGCTGTTGATCGCTGTTCCGCCGTTGTTGCGGAAGTTGCCGGCGCCGGAAGACGTCCCCATCGAGTTGGGGACGAGCCGCACGATGCGGCTGTCCGCCAGCGGGTATGCGGCCGACTGAGCAGCGACGACGATGTCGTCGTAGTTGGCGGTGTAGATGCTCGCGCTTGCGGTCGCGCCCATCCCGAACCCGTTGGCGGTCGTCGGGGTCGCAATCCGTGACGCTTGCGTCTGCGTCTCACCGTTCACCCGCCAGTCGCCGAGATGTGGGCTTGCGCTCACGTCGTAGCGAAGGTCGATCGTGTACCAGGTCGCTGCGCTAACCGGGGTCGTCGCGGTGACGGTCGAGCTGCCGAGCGTCAGTTGGAACCGCTGTGACGTGGCGTCGTACCTGAAGACGAGGTCGGTGCCCGAGTCGACGTAGGCCAGGTTCGCGTTCACGCTAGGCAGCGAGCTGAGGCGCACGGCGAAGCGGGTGACGACGACACTCGATGCTGTGAACGAACGCAAGGCCCTCCTAGTCGACCCCGAGCTCGCATCTGCGATCCGCAGCGAGTACGCGCCGCTGCGGGCCACGCTGTTGTCGGCCGTCGGGGTACCCGTCATGCTCGAGAAGATGCCGCCGCCAGCCGTCGAGACAACGCCGTGCTCCATACCGGTGAGCCAGACAGCCGAGGAGCGCAAGCAGAGTGCGGCCGCCTGCGTGGTCGCGCTCTCGACGCTCGAGTAGTCGCTCAGGTTGCCGGCCGCGTCGGCGGCCCGCACCCGGTAGCTGTAGCTGGTCGCCGCCTGCAAACCGGTGTCGTTCAGCGCGGGACCCGTCGGCGTCGCGACCTGGACGAAGTCCGAACAGCCCGCACCCTGGCAGCGCTCAACCCGGTAGCCGGTCACGCCCGTGTTGTCCGTCGACGCCGCCCAGCCAAGATCGATCTGGCTCGCCGACGCCGCCGTCGCCGCCAAGCCCGGCGGCACCGTCGGCGCCTGCGTGTCCGGAGTCGTCGCGCTCTGGATCGCGGAGTAGCCGCTCAGGTTGCCGGCCGTGTCGTCGGCGCGCACGCGGTAGCGGTAGGTCGTCGCCGCCAAGAGGCCGGCGTCGCTGTAGCTCGCCGCGGTCGGGGTTGCCACCTGGACGAAGGTCGTACACGCCGCGCCCTGGCAGCGCTCGACCCTGTAGTTCGCCACTGCGACGTTGTCCGTCGACGCCGTCCAGGCGAGGTCGATCTGGCTCTGGGAGGCGTCGGTCGCCGTCAGTCCTGTCGGCGCCGTCGGCGCTTGCGTGTCCGGCGTCGTCGCGCTTTGCTCCGCCGTGTAGCCGCTGAGATTCCCGGCCGCATCGGCGGCGCGCACCCGGTAGGTGTAGCTCGTCGCCGTCGTGAGTCCGATGTCGTTGTAGGTGGTGCCGGTCGGCGTCCCGACCTGGACGAAGATCGTGCAGCCGGCGCCCTGGCAGCGCTCGACCCGGTAGTTGGCGACCGCGACGTTGTCGGTCGAGCCTGTCCACGCGAGGTCGATCTGGGTTCCGGACACGGCCGTCGCCGTCAGCCCCGTCGGGTCTGTCGGCGGCTGGGTGTCCGTCGTCGCTGCGTTCTGGATCGCGGAGTAGCCGCTCAGGTTGCCGGCGGCGTCGACAGCCCGGACGCGGTAGCGATACGTCGTCGCCTCCGCAAGCCCACTGTCTGAGAACGCCGGCCCGGTCGGGGTTCCGATCTCGAGGAAGTTGGTGCAGGCGGCGCCCTCGCAGCGCTCGACGCTGTAGCCCGTGACCGCGACATTGTCGGTCGACGCCGTCCAGGCAAGGTCGATCTCGCTCGCAGAGCCGGCCGCCGCCGTCAGGCCAGTCGGTGCCGTCGGCGCTTGAGTGTCGGGCGTCGTCGCGTTCTCGATGGCCGTGTAGCCGCTCAGGTTGCCTGCCGCGTCAGCGGCGCGCACGCGGTACCGATAGGTCGTCGAGGCCTGCAGGCCGGTGTCGTTGTAGGTGCTGCCGGTCGGGGTCGCCGACCTCGGCGAAGCTCGTGCAGCTCGCCCCCTGACAGCGCTCGAGCCGGTAGTTCGCCACCGCGACGTTGTCCGTCGAACCCGTCCAGGCCAGGTTGACCTGACTCTGCGCGACAGCCGTCGCCGAGAGGCCCGTCGGGTCGGTCGGCGCCTCTGTGTCCGGCGTCGTCGCATTCTGGATGGCGGAGTAGCCGCTCAGGTTGCCCGATGTGTCTTCGGCGCGCACGCGGTAGCGATACGTGGCTGCTGCCAAGAGGCCGGTGTCGCCATACGTGGTGGCGATAGGCGTTGCAATCTGCGCGAAGTTCGTGCACGTGCGCGCCCTGGCAGCGCTCGACCCGGTAGCTCGTGAGCGCGACGTTGTCCGTCGATGCCGTCCAGCCGAGGTCGATCTGGCTCTGGGAGGCTGCGGTCGCCGTCAGTCCTGTCGGCGCCGTCGGAGCCTGCGTGTCCGGCGTCGTCGCGCTCTCGATGGCCGTGTAGCCGCTGAGATTGCCGGCCGCATCGGCGGCGCGCACGCGGTAGCGGTAGGTCGTCGCCGTCGTGAGTCCGATGTCGCTGTAGGTGCTGCCGGTCGGGGTTCCGACCTGGACGAAGACCGTGCAGGTCGCGCCCTGGCAGCGCTCGACCCGGTAGTTCGCGACCGCGACGTTGTCGGTCGAGCCCGTCCAGGCGAGGTCGATCTGTGTCCCGGAGACGGCCGTCGCCGACAGGCCCGTCGGTGCAGTCGGCGCCTGTGTGTCCGGCGTCGTCGCATTCTGGATCGCCGTGTAGCCGCTGAGATTGCCGGCCGCATCGGCGGCGCGCACGCGGTAGCGGTACGTCGTCGCCGTCGTGAGTCCGGTGTCGCTGTACGTGGCGCCGGTCGGGGTTCCGACCTGGACGAAGACCGTGCAGGTCGCGCCCTGGCAGCGCTCGACCCGGTAGTTCGCGACCGCGACGTTGTCGCTCGAGCCCGTCCAGGCGAGGTTGATCTGTGTCCCGGAGACGGCCGTCGCCGACAGGCCCGTCGGTGCAGTCGGCGCCTGCGTGTCCGGCGTCGTCGCGTTCTCGATCGCCGTGTAGCCGCTGAGATTGCCGGCCGCATCGGCGGCGCGCACGCGGTAGCGGTACGTCGTCGCCGTCGTGAGTCCGATGTCGTTGTAGCGTGGTGCCGGTCGGGGTTCCGACTTGGACGAAGGTCGTGCAGGTCGCGCCCTGGCAGCGCTCGACCCGGTAGTTCGCGACCGCGACGTTGTCGCTCGAGCCCGTCCAGGCGAGGTTGATCTGTGTCCCGGAGACGGCCGTCGCCGAGAGTCCCGTCGGTGCAGTCGGCGCCTGTGTGTCCGGCGTCGTCGCATTCTGGATCGCCGTGTAGCCGCTGAGATTGCCGGCCGCATCGGCGGCGCGCACGCGGTAGCGGTAGGTCGTCGCCGTCGTGAGTCCGATGTCGTTGTAGGTCGTGCCGGTCGGGGTTCCGACCTGGACGAAGGTCGTACAGGCCGCGCCCTCGCAACGCTCGACCCGGTAGCCGGTGACCGCGACGTTGTCTGTCGAGGCCGCCCAGGCAAGGTTGATCTGGCTAGCAGAAACGGCGGTGGCCGAGAGCGCCGAGGGCGCCGAGGGCGGGCTCGTGTCGTTCACGCTGACCCACCCGAGCTCGGCGACGGCGTCGCCCCCGTTCTCGTAAAACTCGAGCTTGACCTCGTGTTCGCCAGCGGCGAGCGACTTGTTCGCCTGATAGCTCGTCGCGGACTGATCGACCCAGCCGTCGATGAGCTGTTGACCGTCCACCCAGACACGCACACCGTCGTCGGCCCGGGTCGTGAACGAGTAGACATCGGCGGCGAAGTCAAACCTGCCCGTCCAGCGAACCGAGAATCCGTCGTTTCCGAGACCGTTGCCCGGACCGCCGGAGCCCCAGTCGTTCGCGATCGCAAGCTCGCAGCGCGTGAACGCGGGCTGACCGCTCAGCGTCTGGTTGGAGAAGTACTCGGCCAAGTACTGGCCCTGCGGGCAGGTCGGTTGCGGGTCGCCGTTGACCGTGATCGTGGACGCCGCGCTCGTGGCCGTCGCGCCGAGATCGTCGGTAGCGCGCGCGGTCAGCGTGTACGTCCCCGCCGCCACGCCGCTCCAGCTGAAGCCGTACGGCGCCGTCGTGTCCTCGCCGAGCTTCGCCGCGCCGTTGAAGAACTCGACCTTCGCCACCGAGCCGTCGGAGTCGGACGCGGTCGCCGCGAGATTCACGGTGGCTGGCGCGGTGAACGTCGCGCCGTCCGTCGGCTGCGTCAGCGTGACGGCCGGCGACGAGTCGTCTTGGACGCTGACCATGCGGGCAACGGACGGCACCCCGCTCGCGTCGATGATGAAGAGCATGTAGATGCCCGGGACAGCCGTGTGCACGTTTGCAGGGAGGCTCGCCGTCAGCGTGCCGTCGCCTGCTGTGAAGGAAAGCGGGACGTAACGCTGCTCCATCTCGACCGAGTGCGTTTGCGACGCCAGCCGGATCAGGCCGACCTTTTGAATGGAGGCGGCGTTGGGCGTGGTGATCTGGAAGGACGTGCCGTGGCTGACGCTGCCTGGGGCACTTGTGATCTGGGGACGCGGTGCGAGCTGCCCGGAGCCGTCGTTCTTGAACAGGTATGGCGGTGTGAAGACCTCGGCGTTCTTCGCCAAGTAGCCAACCTGGTCGCAGGTGCCGCAGATGCCGCCGCCCGACGAGAGCACGCGGCCGTCCGGGAGCAGCACCGCGGTCGAGTGATACTGGCGGGTCACAGCCTGCGCCGCGAGGGTGGTCCATTGGCCCGTCGCGGGGTTCCACCGCTCCGCGTTGTAGACGCCTCCGTTCATATCGATGAGCGATGCCCCGGTCGAGTTGCCACCGGTCGCCAAGACGCTCCCGTCGGCAAGCATCGTGAGGTTGTGCTGGCGACGGCCAAAGGCCATTGGCGAGGTAGCGGCGACTTGGGGCGTGGCGCCGTTGGTGTCGATCACAACCGCGGTGTTCGTTGAAGACCCGCCGCCGGCCACGAGCGTCTTGCCGATGTCATAAACGGCGCGGCTCCCGTAGCCGCGGTTGATTCCGTCGCGCTGGCCGAAGGTCTGCCAGGAGCCCCCGCCCGCGGTGTTGAGCTTCCGCATCGTCTGATTCGGCCCCGAGTAGAAGACGCGACCATCGGGTGCGACATCCATCCAGGGATAGAGCGGCAGGTTGAGCGCGGCAGTGCTCAGTGCCCGCAGCGTCCCATCGGTCTTCCGAACCTCCGGAGTATCGGGACCGCCTTCTGTGATCAGCATCTCACCGTTCGTCAGCGGAGTGACGGACGGATACCAGCGACCGGCCGCCATATTGGGACCGAGGCTCCAGCGGTTGGTCACAGGGTTGAACAGATGCGTCTGGACGATGCCGTCGAGTTGCGCGCTCCTGTTGCCGCCGGCGACGAACAACGAACCGTCGAAGAGGTGCGCGAAACCGGCGCAGAAGATGTTGTGACCCTGATCGACCGTGGCGGGTGTATGGGTACCCGTAATGGGGTCGTAGATGGTGGCTCTCGTAAAGTTGTGAACGGGAAAGGTCTCCGTCGCCGCATCGCCGACGGTGTCGAACGCGAGGACTTTGCCGTTCGGAAGCACCGCCACGTGAATGCCGACGACGGGCCAGGGGGCGACCGGGCCCCATTGCCCGACTTGCCCGGCATCGGCCGCGACGACCTCGGCGGTCGCCAGCGACGCCCACGCAGACTGGAGCCGGGTGCCATTGTCGAGCACCGCCTCGCCCGCTGCGCTGTGGACGACCGTGTCTTCGGCCTGATGACCCGCCGCAGTGTTGACGTCGTGCGCCTGGCCGGCGCCCGGAATACCAAGGGCGGCCGCTTGCATCAGCGCCACGAGGAGCGCAGTACGGACCGCCCAAGCGCATCGACGCGCCGTATGGCAGCCAAGAAGGTCGGCCGCAAGATTCACCGCGAACACAGCATCCCCCCGCGCCCGTGCCGGCTCAAGGCTAGTTTTTGCGGCCTGAACGACTGGACAGGGCCCGTGAGCGGCCCGCGGGTTCACGGCCGATCATCGTTTTCGGGCTTCGGCATGCGCCGCGTAGCGCTTCCGCGGCTCAGCGTTGCCATTCTGTTGCCACGGCGCGCAACCAGCCTGTTACTCCAGCGCCGTCAGCAAACGCGAGAACCCGCCTGAGCGGAGCCTCTCTACTTAGAGCGGATGATGGGACTCGAGCCCACGACCTTCTGCATGGCAAGTGCGAGCGACCGTTCGCTCCCATTCGCGCCCCGGTCGCGAGTCGATCTCAGTGATCGGCGGATTCTCCGGCTCCGGAAGCGGCAGAATCGAGCGGTCAGGGCCGCCTTCTGGGGCTTCACTCATCATCGCTCCTTCGAGGTCGTGAAGTGCCGAACATACAGTTGGGGCCGCGCGTCAACTGCCGTGGTGCCCTCGACGCGTTCTCGTCCGCGTGCCTGCACAGGTGCGGCTACGAGCAGGCGGCCCCCAGACGCTTAGTCGCCGCGTCCCATCTGATCGATACACACCGCGACGGCGACAATCAGCGCGTCGTTCTGCTCGGGCGCGACCTCGATGCCATAGGAGTCGCGGACCCGGAACCACCGCTTCGAGACCTCGGCCACCTTGTCGCCGTCGCGCTCGATCGTGAACTCGTGGTCGACGATGTTGCCCTTGGCCTCGAGGTCCTTATCGCCCTCGACCTCGACTGAGTAACGGTCGCGGAGGGGGCTGACGAGTGCCTTCTTGATGGTCGCGACCGTCTTGCCCGCCTGCTCGACCTCCATCGTGTCGCGGATGCGGACCTTCTTCTCCTGGATCGTGTACAGCTCTTCTCCGGCGGGGCTCTCGAGAACCAAGGTGTCGCGGACTCGCAGCGCCTTGCCATTCACCTTGAACGCTCGTTCGCCGCCTCCGGTCTCGACCCAGAAGTCGTCGCCGATCGCGAACATCTTCTCCCGCATTTGGTACTGCGTCCCTCCAGAGCTACGTCGATTACGGAGCAGTGGCATCGCGCTTCTCCTTCCTCGTGCCGGGGTGTCCGGCCGAGAGCGTACTTCCGCGTGCTCGCGAGCTCGCATCGGCCATGTCCGGGCACTCGACCCCGTTAGCGGGGGGACGCTATGCCGCACGCTTCGCGTCCCACCCGCCAGACGCAAGGGCGGGGCGCGCCTGCGCTGTGAGGTTGTGGGCCGCCTGACCTGGGCCGCATACTGCGGCACCACGATGACGGCAATCGAACTCCAGGAACCCAAGCCGTTCTCGGAGCGACACCTCGGCGCCCTGATTGTCGGTGGGTTCGCACTTCTGCTGGCCGTGATCGTCGTCCTGCGCGACGCTGGCCCATGAGTTGGCAGCGCTGCAGCGTGCCTCTGGATGCGCTGGGCACGCGTACCGCGGTCGACGAGCAACCCCGCGGAGGCGACTGAAGGTTGGGCGGCTCGGGCCTCGCAGCGCTCGCGCTCCTCGTCCTCGTCTACGCAGCAGTTTCGCGACGGCTCTCGGGCACGATGATCACCGCCGCATTGGTGTTCGTCTCGGGCGGCATCCTCGCGAGCGGCGAGGTCCTCGGTTGGCTCGACCCGACGATCGAGAGCTCAACCGTCCGCTGGGTCGCCGAGGCGACCCTGACGATCGTGCTCTTCGCGGACGCGTCGCGCATCGACCTCGCAGCTCTGCGCCGGGAGTACGTCGTCCCGCTTCGCCTCCTCGCGATCGGGCTGCCGCTGACGATCGTGGCCGGTGCGCTCGCGGGTGTCGCCGTGCTCGGGGAGCTCGTGCTCATCGAGGCCGTCCTGCTCGCGATCGTGCTCGCCCCGACGGACGCGGCGCTAGGACAGGCCGTGGTCACCGATCGCAGGGTTCCTTCACGCATCCGGCAAGGGCTCAACGTCGAGAGCGGGCTCAACGACGGCATCTGCGTGCCGCTGCTCCTGGTCGCGATCGCGATCGCCGAAGCGGAGGAGGGTGCGACCGGCGGCGGCGAGGCGCTCCGCCTCCTACTCGAGGAGATCGGCTACGGGTGCGTCGGCGGCGTGCTGGCAGGACTCGCGGCCGCGGCCGTGCTCCGGGTCGGCCTGCCGCGCGGCCTGGTCGATCCGATCTGGGTACAGGCCGTCCCGGTCGCCGGGGCCGCGCTCGCCTATGGACTCGCAGTGTGGATGCACGGCAGCGGGTTCATCGCAGCCTTCGTCGGGGGCGCCGTCTTCGGCGCGGTCCGCCGCGAGGTCGGGGGCGAGGTGAGCATCTTCCTCGAGCAGGCGGGCAGCCTGCTCGGTGCAGTCACGTTCATCCTCTTCGGCGCCGTCATGCTCGCGCCAATGCTCGACGACCTCACCGCCGCGATCGTCCTGTACGCGCTTCTCAGCCTGACGGTGGTGCGCATGGTTCCCGTAGCCCTCGCGATGCTCGGATCGGGCGCCCGGCGTCCGACGGTCGCGTTCCTCGGCTGGTTCGGGCCTCGCGGACTGGCGTCGATCGTGTTCGCGGTGATCCTCGTCGAGAACGCCAACTTGGCGAACGAGTCGGTGCTGCTGAACACGATCTTCCTCACGATCGGCCTCTCGGTTCTCCTGCACGGCCTGACAGCAACCCCGCTCGCCGCGCGCTACGCCTCATGGTTCGCAACCCACCCGCGCGACGCCATTCCTGACTTCGAGAGTGCGCCGGCTCCCACACAGCGACCCCACGGCTGGGCGACCGGGCTCCTCCACAGGCATGGGGACGCCGAGGGCGCGTAAACCGAGCCGGGGACGGGGTGGCCTCTCCGGCTGACCACGAGAGCACCAATCCCGATAGGCGATGTCCAACTCGTGAGCTGTCACAGCGATCGAACGGCGGCATCAACATGGTGCTGTGAGGCACGAGCTCACCGGGGCGCTCATCGTCTGTTGCAGCGATGGGACTCGAACCCACGACCTTCTGCATGGCAAGTGCCAGCGACCGTTCGCGCCGGTTCGCTCCAGTTCGCTCAGTTGGCGGTTTGCAGCGGTTTCGGTGCGGCGCGAGCGAACGTCGAACCTTGCCATTCTTGCCACGGGACTCAGTCACGTCTCGGCTGTCAGGCTTGGCCGCTTCGTCGCCCGCAGCCAGCGTCACGCAGGTGCCCGAGGAAGAATGTCGCTCGACCGGCGTGGTCACGAGTCGGCCGAAACGGCTGATGCCGGACGGCCGCACAGGAACCGCGCAACCGTGATCGCCTGTTCGAGCGTCCTCGTGGAGCCAGCGGCCCTCTCCCGCTCCCACGCCTCCTCGCCGAGCACCGCCACGAGCTCGCGTTCGAAGCCAGCTTCGAGCTCCGCGGCTGCTTCGTCGTACGCGTTCATAACCACGCCGGCGTCGCTGTTGAGCTGGGCGACGGCGCCGCGGAGCCGGGCGGCGCGGTCGGCGGCCGCTGGGTCGGCTGCGAGGGCAATGCCCGACAGGGCTCCGGCGACGTAAATGGAGTGCGTCCGTTTCTCGGCGAGTGCCAGGTCGAGCATCTCGGCAAAGGCGGCGCGAGCCTCGCCACGCCGCCCCAAGCCGAGCGACGCGAGTCCAATTCCCTTCAGCGTCTCCATCTCCCAGTACTTGTCTCCGCGGCTGCGGAGCTGCGTCAGCGCAGCCGCGTAGGCGGCACGGGAGGACTCGTAGTCGTGCTCGATTAGGTCGAGTGCGCCGAGGTCGGCGAGCCCGAGAGTCTCCAGGGTCATCAGCCCGCTCCGGCGAGCCTCGCGAACGAATCGCTCGAGGACCGATCGCGCCTCCTTGGTGCGGCCGACGCGCGTGAGGATGTCGGCGAGGTTGCCGATCGCCTGGATGCGGGGCACGTCGTCGAGCATCTCTGCTTCCTCAGCGGCTTGTCGGCCGAGCCGAACCGCCTCCTCGGTGTCGCCTCGATGAATCGAATAGAAGGACAACTCGGCGAGAGCTATGTAATGGGGCTCCGTGCCGGGCTGGGCGAGCGTCAGCGCCTGGCGAGCGGCGGCCTCTGACGCGTCCACTCGCCCCACGTGCATGTCGATGTCGGAGAGACGGACGAGCAGCGCCGCGCGCGACTGCTGAGGAAGGTCGTCGCGCGCGAGGAGCCCTCGGAGCCGATCGTGCTCCTCCGCAACCGCACCCCGCGCCCTCCAGAAGAAATGGAGCATGTATCCGGCACCCGCGGCCTCGATCGGGGCTGCGTCGCTCAGGCGATCGAGCATCGCGCGGAGGTTGTCCTCCTCGTCGTCGTACCAGGCGAGGACCTCCGGCTTGCCGCGCTCCGAACCGGTCCGGATAGTTCGCCTGCAGCCGATCGAGGTACCAGCGGGCGTGCCGGAGCGCGTAGTCGGCGGTCTCGCCGGCCTCGTCAAGCCGCTCCCGGGCGTACTCGCGCAAGGTCTCGAGCAGGAAGAACCGCTCGTCGCCGAGGATCTTCAGCAGGCTCTGGTCGAGGAGTGCTGCGAGCTCGTCGAGATCTGCTCCCGTGACCGCCTCGGCGGCCTCGAGGGTGAAGGAGCCGCGAAAGACTGAGAGACGGCGGAAGGCAGCCTTGGCGTCCGGGTCGAGGAGGTCGTGGCTCCATTCGATCGTCGCGCGCAGCGTTCGCTGCCGTTCGGGGAGGTCGATCGCGCCGCCCGCCAGCAGCGGCAGCGCCTCGTCGAGGCGCTGCAGCAGGGCGACGGGAGGCAGGAGCTTCGCCCGCGCCGCGGCCAGCTCGATCGCGAGCGGGAGGTTGTCCAGGCGCCGGCAGACCGCTGCGACCGTCTCGTCGGCAGCGAGGTGGCGCCCGGCGGCGGCTGCGCGGCTTACGAAGAGTTCGACGGCGGCTTCGTCCGGCAGAGGCTCGACGGGCAGCTCTCGCTCGGCGCTCAGGTGAAGCGATGCCCGTGACGTGGCGAGCACGACGACCTCGCCCACGAGGAGCTCGGAGATGATCGCGGCGATTCCCTCCAGGTGCTCGAGGTTGTCGAGCACCAACAGCACACGTCTCGACGCGAGCCAGCCGACGAGGTCGTCGTCGGCTCGCAGGCCCACCGCCTCGGCGACCGTCGAGTGCACCGCCTGGCTATCGCGGAGCGGAGCGAGCGCAACGAAGAACGTCCCATCACGGAAGTCCTCAGAGAGGTCCGCGGCAGCTTGCAACGCGAGCCGTGTCTTCCCCGACCCGCCGGGCCCCGTGAGCGTGACGAGGCGCCGCCCGTCGACCACCAGGCTGCGGATCTCGGCCAGCTCCCGCTCGCGGCCGACCAGCGGCCACGCCGCGATCGGGAGGTTGGTTCGTCGGAGCGACGTGATGGGCGGGAACTCATGGCTTCCGAGCTGGTACACGCGCTCGGCGGCAAGGAGGTCCTTGAAGCGGTGCTCACCGAGGTCGCGAAGGTCACCGTCCACGAGCGAGGCCGTCGACTCGGACACGAGCACCTGTCCTCCATGACCTGACGCTGCGATACGGGCAGCGCGATGGACGTCGACGCCTACGTAGCCTTCGTGCGAGACCAGCGGAGTCCCCGTGTGCAAACCGATGCGCACCTGCACCGGACCCGACGAGAGCGCCTCTGTCAGCTCGGCAGCGGCAGTGAAGGCTGCGGGTGCATCCCCGAATGCGAAGAAGAACGCGTCGCCTTGCGTGTCGACCTCCACGCCGTGGTGGCGGGCGCACGCTTCGCGAATGACCCGCCGGTGCGTTGCTAGCGCCTCGGCGTATCCACCGTCCCCCAGCTCGTGCAGGAGCTTCGTGGAGCCCGCGACGTCGGTAAAGAGAAGAGTGACGGTCCCGGTCGGAAGGTCCCCACGCACGGGGCTTGATCATCCGTCGCGAGCGACCTTCCGTCTAGTCTGGTCCTGGAGACAGGATCGCGTGGTGTGCGAGCGTTCTCTCGCTTGACGGATCCGGGATGCCCTAGCGGCCAACAAGCCAGCCGACGGAGCGGCTTGGCTGCGCCGCTCCGCGAAGCACGCAGCGCCGGCTAGTTCCCTTCGGCCTCGCCTCAGCACCGGCGACGCGACTGAACCTGCTCATTGGCAGGAACTTTGAAGAGCGGATGATGGGACTCGAACCCACGACCTTCTGCATGGCAAGCAGACGCTCTAGCCAACTGAGCTACATCCGCGAACTGCGGCCAGTATAGCCGCGGGTTTTCTAGCCTCCCGCGGCGTCCAGGGCCTCGTTCACGAGCCGGTCGGCGAGCTCGTTGTGCTCCCGCCGGACTGCCCTGTACCGCACCGAGCCGAGGCTACGCGCCAGATCGGAGGCCTCCTCGTGAAGCGCGCGCAGGGTCTCTTTCTTGACCTTGTACTCGCGTCGCATCTGCTTGACGAGGAGCTCGGAATCGGAGACGACCTCGAGCTCGTCGACGGCCAGCTCGACCGCCTTCTCGAGGCCGGCGATCAGCGCCCGGTACTCGGCGACGTTGTTCGTGGCGGTCCCGATTGCCTCGCCATGCGCAGCGAGCACCGTGCCGTTGTCCGCTTCGAGCACGTATCCGTACGCGGCCGGGCCGGGGTTCCCGCGCGCGCCGCCGTCCGTCCAGAGCGTCGCCCTCACAGCAGCGGATACACGTCGAAGGCCGGCTCCTCGTAGGGATGGGCAGCCCGGAGGGCGGCGACCACCTCGTCGTGGAGCTCTTCGGGATAGACGGTCTCGAGACGAAGCTCCGATACCCGTTGTTCCTTCCCCCGCTCGCCGATCGTCGGCGACGATCGCTCGCCTCCGAGGTACGTGCCCGTTCCGGCCGCGTACCAGGAGCAGTGCTCGTACTCGCCGATCCGCCCCGCGCCGGCGTCGAACAGCGCCGTTCGGACGTTGTCGAGCGCCTCGCGCGGCACGAACACGACGAGCTTCCTGTTCATGCTTCGCGCTCCGGAGCCGACTGCACGCCCGAATCGCCCGTGTTGGGCGTCCCGCGCGGCTCGATGAGCAGGATGTGCGCCTCCTCCTCGGCCACGGGGCGGTGCTCGACCCCGCGCGGCACCACGAAGAGGTCGCCCTCACCGAGCTCGACGTTCCGGTCGCGGAGCTGGATCCTCAGCCGGCCTTTGAGGACGAAGAAGAAGTCGTCCGTGTCCGGGTGCGAGTGCCACACGAACTCGCCCTTGACCTTGACGACCATGAGCTTCTCGTCGTTGTAGTAGCCGACGATGCGAGGCGAATAGACCTCGTCGATGCCTGCCAGCTTCTCGGCAAGATTCACAGCCTCGTTCACGCTACGCCCTCGGCCGGGCGTCGACCCGCTCGATCCAGCTCTTCACCGACGGACAGCGGCCGTCGAGTCTCAGATACTCGCTCAGAATCAGGTGGAACTCCTCCTCGTCCTCCGGATCGTGCAGCAACGCGTACTTGAGAAACGGGAACGCTGCGCAGTCGGCGGCGGAGAACTCGCCGAGGAGATGGTCACGGTCGGTGAGGAGCGCCTCGAAGAGGTCGAGCGAGCCGGTCAGCTCCCGTCCCAGGCTCTCGATGCGCCCGTCGTCGGGCCCATCCTTGGCCCGCTCGGCCTCGATCTCGTTCGGCGGCCGTTTCCAGATCCGGTTGAACCAGTCGAGGAAGAGCTCGGCCTCGGCGCGCCTGGCCGTCTCGGCGGGGAACAGCCGCGGCTCCGGCTGCAATTCCTCGAGGCGGTGGAGGATCGCGGTCGAGTCGAGCACCACACGGTCGCCGTCGAGGAGCACGGGAACCAGCGGCTGGCCGCTCACACGCTCCACGTCCGAGCGGTCGGCCGGATCGACGTCGATCCACTCCACGTCGAGCCCCTTGTGCGCGAGCGCCAGAGCGACCCGCTCGACATTCGTCGAAAACGGAATCCGGTAACAACGCAGCAAGCGCTACTCGGCCGCGTCGATCTGGGCCTTCTGGAGCCGGCCCGAATAGTCGACATAGATCGACTTCCACTCGGTGAAGACGTCCAGCGCCGCCTGCCCGGCCTCGCGGTGGCCGTTGCCCGTGTCCTTCGTCCCGCCGAACGGGAGGTGCACCTCGGCGCCGATCGTCCCGGCGTTGATGTACGTGATCCCCGTGTCGAGGTCGCGCATGGCGCGGAACGCCTTGTTGACGTCGCGGGTGAAGATCGAGGACGAGAGGCCGTACTTGACGCCGTTCGCCGCCTGGATCGCCTCGTCGAACGAGTCGACCGGGATCAGCGCGGTGGTCGGGCCGAAGATCTCCTCCTGGGCAATCCGCATCCCCGGCTCGACGTCGCCGAAGATCGTCGGCCGGTAGTAGAAGCCGTCCGAGAGGCCGTTGCCGGACGCGACCTCACCGCCTGTCAGCAGCTTCGCGCCCTCGTCCTTCCCGATCTCCGTGTACGAGTGGATCTTCTCGAGCGAGCGTTGGTTGATGACCGGGCCGACGTCGGTGTCGTCCTCCCAGCCATAGCCGAGCCGGAGCTTCTCCGCAGCCGCGACGACCTTCGACTGCAGCTCCTCGTAGACGCCGCGCTGGACGATCACGCGGCTCGCGGCCGTGCACCGCTGGCCCGAGGTGCCGAACGCCGACCAGATGATGCCCTCGACGGCCAGGTCCAGATCGGCGTCGTCCAGGAGGATGATCGCGTTCTTGCCGCCGAGCTCGAGGTGGACATGCTTGAGGCCCTCCGCCGCGGCCTTCAGGACGGCGACGCCGGTTTCGCGGGAGCCGGTCAGCGAGATCACACGGACGTCCGGATGGCGGACGAGGGTCTCCCCCACCGCGCCGCCGCCGCCGTGGACGATGTTCACCACACCGGCCGGCAGGCCGGCCTCCAGCAGCAGCTCCACGTAGCGCTGGCCCAGGGTCGGCGTGTCGGTCGCGGGCTTGAAGACGATCGTGTTCCCGGCGACGAGCGCCGGCAGCGTCTTCCACGACGGGATCGCGATCGGAAAGTTCCACGGTGTGATCACGCCGATGACGCCGATCGGGATCCGCACGCTCATCTGGAACTTGTCCCGCAGCTCCGACGGGGTCGTCTGGCCAAAAAGGCGCCGACCCTCGCCGCCCATGTAGTACGCCATGTCGATCGCTTCCTGGACGTCGCCGCGCGCCTCGGCGAGCACCTTGCCCATCTCGCGGGCCATCAGCTGCGACAGGTCTTCCTTCTGGTCGCGCAGGAGCTCGCCGAAGCGGAAGAGGATCTCGCCGCGCTTCGGCGCCGGGACGAGGCGCCACTCCTCGAACGCATCCTTCGCGGCCGCGACGGCGCGGTTGACGTCCTCCTCGCCGGACAGCGGGAAGGTGCCGATCGCCTCGCCGTTCGCGGGCGACGTGGATTCGAACGTCTCGCCGGAGACGGCGTCGACCCATTCGCCTGCGATGGAGTTCTGGAAGGTCTTCGACCCGATCAGCGCCATGTCGGCGCGAAGGTTACTCAGGCGGATCGGTGCCGAGGAAGGTTCCCGGCGCCCTCGGCCGACGGCGGTCCCGGATCTCCCGCTTGCCGCCCCCGCGCTTGCCCGTTCGCCGGTCCGGGCCGGTGCGCCGGTCGACGATCACCTCGACGTTCGGGTTGTCCTCGTAGTACTCGGTCAGCTTGTCGAACAACTCGTCGGCGAGGTCGGCAGGGATGACGCAGTAGATCATCGTGCTCCGCTAGAGGCGCGCGATCTGCGGGACGATCCTGCCGTCCGGCTGGATCGTCGCGTTCCAGGCCTGGAAGGCGCCGTCGAGGTCACCGAGCTCGTGCCCGCGCGCCTCGAGCTTCACGGGCTGGGCCGACTCGGGCGAGACGCGGTACTGGTACCAGGTGATGTCCCAGGCGATCGTGATCAGGAGCTCCTGGTTCACTCCGGAGAGCGGGAGGATGCTCGCCCTGGGCTCGCCGAGGGACTTTGCGACGCCGCCGATCGTGCGGCGGTAGTCACTGGCGTTGTAGAGGTCGGCTGCCTCGACCGTCTGGAGCTCCGGCTCGCTCAGCCTGCGGAGGATCGGCTCCGAGGCGACGGTCTCCTCCGGTGCCGACTGGAGCGGCGCGAAGATCGACTGCAGCAGCCCTCTGCGGCGCCGGCGCTGGACCGGGACGGTCGGCGTCGTCGGGCTCCCTTCCTTCGTCCAGCCGTACTCGGCCGCGATCTCCTGGCACAGCGGGCAGACGTCGACGAACTCGCGCCCGTCGGGCGCGTATCTGACCGGGCGCTCACCCTGGAGAAGGCTCCGGTCGCAGATGGCGCAGATGTGGGTAGCCGCTTGCCCTGTGATCTGCATAAGCCGTCGATCTTAGCCCAGCGCAGAGCGGCCCCCGACAGCTACGCTGGCGTTCTACATGTGTGTTTTACAGGTATGAGGCGGCATCGTCATTCGCGGGTGCGTCGGCGCGTCGGGCCTGGCGACTTCGAGGTGCGGGCAAGGGTCGAGCGCTTCGCCGAGCCGGCCGTCCTCCTCCTCCTTCGCGAGCGCCCGGTGCACGGCTACGAGCTGCTCGAGCAGCTGCCCGAGCTCACCGGCGAGCGGGTCGACATGGGCAACCTCTACCGCTTTCTCCGCTTGCTCGAAGCCGACGGGATCGTCCGATCCGAGTGGGACGACAAGGCGTCCGGGCCGAGCAAGCGGGTCTACGAGCTGACGGACGAGGGGCGCGCGCTCCTCGACCAGTGGGCTAGCGCGTTGCGAGATTCGCAAACGCGGTTGGATGGATTTCTCACTCGGTATGGAGAGAGGAGGTGAACATGCACGGAAGACGACATCGTCATCGCGGCTTTCGGCGCCACCACGGCATCGGCCGCGGTTGGTACGACCGCGAGCAGGTCCTCGAGCGGCTGGAGGAGTACCAGCGCGACCTCGAGCAGGAGCTCGCGGACGTCTCGGATCTGATCAAGCGGCTGCGCGACAGCGGCGCCGGCGAGACGCAGGAGGCGACCGCCACGGTCTAGGAGGGTTCGGCGGAATGGCTCAGCCGTCATTTCGCCGAGCCCTCCCTATCGAGGTTTGGCGGGCGGGCTTCGGCCCGCCCCTGAGCCCGGGTCCGCAGCCCATCCCTGCCGTTCTGTGCTCCGTGCCGGTCCCACTGCGGCGGGTGGGTGGCGCGGCACGAGGAAAGCGTACGAGCGCGGGCCGGTGATCCGGCCCGCCGCGCGCGGTTCGTGACACTTCCGAGCGCATCGCGGCCCGATGGCCACGGCCCCGCGGGCCGTGGCCGAGGGACAGTCCCTCGCTAGCCGTAGGGTTTCCGCGTGAACGGCAGCGACGACCGCACGGCGCTTGCGGCGTTCTTCGCGATGTCGATCCTTGCGGGCGGAAACGCCGTCGCGGCCCGGTTCAGCAACCGCGAGCTCGACCCTTTCTGGGGAGCATGTCTTCGCTTCGCCCTCGCCGCGTCACTGCTCGCAGTGCTGATGGCGATCCTGCGCGTGAGCCCACCTCGGGGACGCGCGTTGGCGGGCGCAGTGCTGTACGGGGCGTTCGGCATCGGCGGCGCCTTCGCACTCGCTTACTACGGGCTCGTGGAGATCCACGCAGGCCTCGGTCAGACGGTGCTGGCGATCGTCCCGCTCGCCACGCTCTTCCTGGTCGTGCTTCAACGCCAGGAGCGGCTCCGCTCGAGCGCGGTGGTCGGCGGCTTGCTCGCGCTGGCCGGAATCGCCGTCATGTCCAACGCAACCTTGCGGGACGACGTGCCGGCCCTCTCGCTCCTCGCTCTCGTCGGCAGCGCCCTGTGCTTTGCCCAGGCCGCGGTGCTGGTCCGCCGCTTCCCGCCGGTTCACCCGGTGGCGATGAACGCCGTCGCAATGGTCACGGGAGCGGTGCTGCTGCTGACGGGCTCGCTGCTGGCGAAGGACACGATCGAGCTACCGCAGGAAACGGAAACGTGGCTCGCGCTGGCCTATCTCGTCCCGGTCGGGTCGGTCCTCGTCTTCGTGCTCTACCTCGTGGTGCTCCGGTACTGGGAAGCATCGCGCGCTGCGTACGAGTTCGTGCTCATCCCCGTCGTCACGGTGGCGCTCTCCACCTGGCTCGACGACGAGCCGCTGGGCGTCGGATTGCTCCTCGGCGGGCCGCTCGTCCTGATCGGCGTCTACGTCGGCGCGCTGCGCCGGAAGCCCTAAGAGCGCTCGCGCTGCTGACGCCAGCGGTGCACATGCTTCGACTTGCTCGCCGCTTTGGGCGTCTTCGGCTCCGGCGGCGGATCGTGCTCCGCCAGCCAGCGCGCAGCCTCGTCGTCCGCGTCGAGCCCGACCTGCCGCTCTCGCCCGGCGCGTTTCTCGGCTCCGCGATGCGTCAGCCGGTGCTTCAGACCTTGACCTCTTCCTTTTCCTTCTCCGCGTCGGCCATGACCTTCTGCGCCACGTGCGTCGGGACCTCCTCGTAGCGCGCGAAGTGCATGTGGTAGTCGCCGCGCCCGCCGGTCATCGAGGTCAGTGACTGGGAGTAGGTCAGCATCTCCGCCATCGGCACCTCGGCCTTGATCGAGGTCATGCCGCTCCCGGTCGGCTCCATCCCGTGCAGCCGCCCGCGCCGTGAGTTCAGGTCGCCGTTGACGGCTCCGACCGCGTCGTCCGGGACCGTGACGTCGACCTCCATGATCGGCTCGAGCAGCACTGGGTCGGCCTGGGCGTAGGCCTCCTTGAACGCCATCGAGCCGGCGATCTTGAACGCCATCTCGGAGGAGTCGACGTTGTGGTAGGTCCCGTCCACGAGCACGACCCGCACGCCCTGGATGGGAGCGCCGGCCAGCTCGCCGTGCACCATCGCCTCCTGGATCCCCTTGTCGACGGCAGGCCGGAAGCCCTGCGGGATCACGCCGCCGACGATCTTGTCCACGAACTCGTAGCCCGTGTGGCCCTCGAGGGGCTCGAGCCGGATGTGGCAGTCGCCGAACTGCCCGCGGCCGCCGGTCTGCTTCTTGTAGCGGCCGTGACCCTTCGACTCCTTGCGGATCGTCTCCAGGTACGGCACCCGTGGCGGGCGCAGGTCGACCTCGACGCCGAAGCGCCGGTTCACCCGCTCGACCGCGACCTCGACGTGCATCTGCGAGAGGCCCGACAGCAGCTGCTCGCCGGTCTGCTGGTCGCGGCGCAGGATCAGTGTCGGGTCCTCCTCGTGCAGCCGCCGGATGGCGGTGCCGAGCTTCTCCTCGTCGCCCTTCGCCTTCGGCGAGATCGCAAAGCTCATCACGGGCTCCGGGAACTCGATCGACGGCGGCTCGGCGCCGGTCTCCTTGTCCAGCAGAAGGTCGCCGGTGAGCACGTCCTTCAGCTTCGCCACGGCGCCGAGATCGCCGGGGCCGAACTCGTCGGCCTGGTCATGCTCCTTCCCCTGAAGCCTCAGCAGCTGCCCGACCCGCTCCTTGTTGTGCGAGCGCGCGTTCACGAGCGTGGAGTCCGATGACACCTTGCCCTCGATCACCCGGAAGACGTTGATGCGGCCCGCGAACGGGTCGGCCACCGTCTTGAAGACGAAGGCGGCGCTCGAGGCTCCGTCGATGTGGACGTCGAAGTCCTTCTTCGCCGGCGACGGCACTCCCTCGACGAGCAGGTCGAGCGTGGCCGTCGTCCCGAGGTTCTTGGTCGCAACGCCGCACGCGACGGGGAAGATCTCGCCGCGCGTCACAGCGTCCTTCAGCGCGTGCGCCACTTCCTCTGCCGAGAGCTCCTGGCCGTCGAGGTACCGCTCCATCAGACCCTCGTCCGTCTCCACGACGGAATCGAGGAGCTGCTCGCGGTACTTCGCCACCTGGTCGGCCATCCCGGCGGGGATTTCGCCGGGCGCCGACTCCTTGCCACCCTCCGGGCTCGTGTATGCCGTCATGTGCAGCAGGTCGACGATCCCGCTGACCTCGTGTTCCGCGCCGATCGGCAGGTGGACGGCGACGCAACGGGTCGAGAACGTGTTCCGCAGCTGCTCGAGGACGCGGTAGAAGTCCGCCCGCTCGCGGTCGAGCATGTTCACGAAGAGGACGCGGGCGAGTCCGAGCTCCTCCGCCCGCGACCACACCCTGGTCGTCTGCACCTCGACGCCCATCACGGCGGAGACGACGATCAGCGTGCCTTCGACGACGCGCAGCGCCGCGATCATGTCTCCCTGGAAGCTCGGTTCGCCCGGCGTGTCGATCAGGTTGATCTTCCTGCCCTGCCACTCGAGGTGGCACAGGGTCGCGGCGATCGACATCTGCCGGCGCTGCTCGTCCTCGTCCCAGTCGGCGACCGTGGACCCCGACTCGATCGATCCGAGCCGGTTCACCGACCCGGCCTGAAACAGCATCGCCTCGACGAGCGAGGTCTTCCCCGTCCCACGGTGTCCGGCGACGGCGACGTTGCGGATCTTTCCGGGCTCGACTGCGGCCATGCGAACAGGTCCTCCTCGGAGTCGTTTGAGCACTCGATCTTATCGGCGCCCGTGCCGCGATCTGCGCTAGGTCGCGGCCTCGGCGCGGGCCATGATCTCGCGGACGACGGCGGTCTTCGCGTCCGCGTACTGCTGCATGTACTTCCAGTCGCCGGCGGCCAGTTCGCGCTTCGCCGCGGCGTAAAGCTCACGGTCGGCGGCATTCGTCCGCAGCCAGTCCCGGAACAGGATCATTCGGCCGACCTCCACGCATCCCGCCGAGAAGACGTGCACGTTGACATCCGTGTCGGGCCCCTTGAACAGGCGGTGCTCGAACCACTCGGGCTCGCGGATCCGCAGGACGTAGCCGGCGGCCTCCAGCGCAGGCACGTAACCAGGCTCGTCGGCCGAGTCCGGCACCTCGAGCACGATGTCGATCAGCGGCTTCGCCGGCAGGTCCGGGACGGACGTGGAGCCGACATGCTCGATGCGGACGACACGGTCGCCGAGGACGGATCGGATCCTCGCTTCCTCCAATTCGTACAAGCCCGGCCAGCCGGGGTCGTAGTCGCGGATCTCGACCGGGCCGAGCAGCGGCCTGGGCCCGCCGATCGTGACCTTCGCCAGCTCCTCCTCGTACGCCGCGAGGTCGGCCGGGTCGCGCTCGGACAAGCTAGGCGTTGGTTCGCGGCCCCCCGGAGAGCCGCGCCTTCATGCGCAGGATCGCCTTCGTGTGCAGCTGGGAGACGCGCGACTCGGTGACGCCGAGCACCTCGCCGATCTCGCGCAGCGTCAGCTCCTCGTAGTAGTAGAGGGTGACGATGAGCTTCTCGCGCTCGGGCAGACGCGCGATCGCCTCGCTGAGCGCGTCCTTCAGCTCGGTCGCGCTCAGCGACGACTCCGGTGAGGGCGCCTCCGTGTCCTCGATCGTGTCGATCAGCGCCACCTGGTCGCCGCCGGAGCCGGCGATTGACCAGAGCTCGTCGAGCGCGGCGATGGAGGAGCGGGAGATGTCCGTGAGGCTGGACTCGAGCTCCCCGGTGGTGATCCCCACCTGCTTCGCGATCTCCTCGTCGGTTGGCGGGCGATGCAGCTTGGCCTCGAGCCCCGCCATCGCACGCTCGATCTCGCGGGCACGGGCGCGAACGGAGCGCGGCACCCAATCCAGCGAGCGGAGCTCGTCGATGATCGCGCCCTTGATCCGCGTGATCGCGTAGGTCTCGAACTTGACGTCGCGATCGGGGTCGTAGCGCTCGATCGCGCCGATCAGGCCGAGGAGGCCGTACGAGACGAGATCCTCCTCCTCGACGTGCGCGGGGAGCCCGCTCCCGAGCCGGCCGGCTACGTACTTGACGAGCGGTGCGTAGGTGAGGATGAGGCGATCGCGCAGCGCCTTGTCGTCCGGCTTCCCGCGAAATGAGCGCCAGAGGCTCTGGGTATCTTCGACTCGGGTGGCCACGAGGTAGGGAAGGATACGGCGCTAACGCGCCATCTCCTCACGAGCGGCGCGGAACGTGCGGATTGCGAGGCCGCCCATCCAGAGGGCGAGGACACCGGCGGCGACTGCGATCACCCAGGCCTCGGCGCCGTACGCGGCGGCCGCGATCCCGGCAAAAAAGACAGTCAGAAAGCCGAAGAGGACGCCCTGCGCCCGGCGCTGCGAAGCCCTCGCCACGCCGCGAGCCTACTCGTCGTTCTCGTCGTCGTCCTCGGCTTCGGGCTCCTCCGGCTCGGCGTCCTCGCGGTCCTCGAGCGGTTGGTCGGTCATGCCTTGGTGATGCCCGAAAGGGCGCGTCTACAATCGAGCGTAAGCCCAGGGGCGTAGCTCAATTTGGTAGAGCACCGGTCTCCAAAACCGGGGGTTGCAGGTTCGAGTCCTGTCGCCCCTGCTGGGCGGATCAGCGAGTCACCGGCTCTCTGAAGAGATAGTGGTACTCGAAGCCCTTCGTCAGCCACGAGGCGGCGAAGGCCCAGACCGCTACGACCTCGCCGTAGAACAACGCGTTGTCGGGCGCCCAGTCCGCGCGCAGCGTCACGAGGATCCAGACGATCGCCACGACGATGGCAAGCGCACAGCCGAAGTGCCACCTCCGCCAGAAGACCGGGCCAAGCATCCCTGACTGAGTTCGTCGAGCCTCCCGCACGCCGAAGAAGAAGCTGATCACGGCGAGCAGTCCGATGAACGCCGCCGCCGCGAGGAAGTGGACTGTCTCCACGAATGATTCGCCTAGCTGGTCCTGGAGCGGCGTGAGGTCGGTGATCCTCCGGGGCGTGCCGGTCGGAAACGCCACCACCACGACCACGAACGCCGCTGCGAGCATGCTCAGGATGTTCTCCAGCGAGAGCTCGATGACCTTGTACGCCAAGAGGAAGACCGCGAGCGCACTCAGCAGGCCGACGAACACCTCCCGTGCCCCCGAGTAGTAGTACTCGCTGAGCGACCCGAGAGGGACCGCCTCGTCGTCCAGCCACCAGCCGAGGCCTACGAGCAACAACGGGAGGGCGAAGGCGAGCGCCCCGCTGCCGAGACGCATGATCATGAAAGAGCGCACGTACTGGCGCTCGCTCGGATGCGGTTCGGGCGTGAGCGACGGGACGAGGAACGCGGGCGCGTGGTCGATGAACCACTTCAGCCACCGGGGCAGCTCCGGTTGAGCCATCGGCGAACCTCGCTCTTCGTCGGCGCCTGGCTTTCTGCGGCGAAGTCTCGCCCTTTTCTTCCTCCGAGTCCAGGAAGACGAGAGGCCCGCCACGCGGGCCTCTCGCTTCTTCCCGTTCGCCAGCGAGACGATGTCTCCGGTTTGCCACATCGAGAGGGCCCTGAACTCTGGCGGGTCGGCGGGTGTCCCGTCCTCGTGCTCAGGTTCGAGTCCTGTCGCCCCTGCTGGGTGGAACGGCTCAGGCAGCGGGATCGGGGCTCGGAGCGTCGACCTCGACAAGGATGCGCCGTCTCGCCTCCCGGAACGCCACGCCGCTTGCCATGCCTCCCCCATCCGAGCCACCCATTTGGGGTATCGACTCGAGACGAGCGCCGCCCTACATTCGGACGGTGCCGCGCGGGGCTGCGGCAGCCTGAAGCTCGCCATTGGTCTGCCGTCAACCAGCGGTAAGCGCGATCTCCGATCGTCTCAGGCTTCATTCGGCGAAAGGAGAACCACGTGATTCAGGCAGGAGACATCATCGAGAACCCGGTCACCGGCGAGCGGCTCGTCTTCCGCAAGACCTCGCGCGAGACGAACGGCGAGGCGGTCGTGCTCGAGACTTTCGTCAAGCCGAACGGCTTCGTCGCGGCCGCCCACGTCCATCCGCACCAGGAGGAGCGGTTCCAGATCCTGCGCGGGACCGTCGGCTTCCGCCTCGGTCGGGAGAAGATCGTCGCGGGCGCGGGCCAGCGCGTGACCGTTCCGGCCGGGACGGCGCACAAGTTCTGGAACGCGGGCGACGACGAAGCGCACTTCGTCTGCGAGGTGCGGCCGGCGCTTCAGTTCGAGCAGCTGATCGAGACGATGTTCGGGCTCGCGGCAGACGGCAAGACGAACCGCAAGGGGATGCCGAATCCGCTGCGACTTGCGGTCGTCGCGCGGCACCACTTCGACGACGTCCGCCTCCCGTTCCCGCCTGCGTGGATGCAGCGGCTGGGCCTTGCGCTCGGTGCGCCCGTCGGCCAGGTGCTCGGCTACCAGGCGACGTATGTCCCGGCCGGCGTGGACAGCGCGCAGCCGGTCACCGAAACGGTCACCGAAAGCGTCTAGCGATGCAAGGAAGCAGGCTCAAGACGCGCCTCTTCGTGGTTGGCGTCTTCCTCGTGCTCCTCGTGATCGCGGCGGCCGGCTGGGTGACCCGGCCGTTCACCGCGATCGCCACATGGGGCGCCGGGCTCGTCGGAGCGCGTCCTTGAGGCGCGGCGAGGTCCCGCTTCCGCGAGGTCGGCGCGACCGGTGACCTACCTAGTCGCGGTGCCGCGACTACGGCAGGCCGTCGCAATCCTGCCCTCGAGCTGGTTGATCTTCATGCGAACTTCGCGTGAATAGACGCGCCCGCCGCTCTTGTAGAACGAGACCGAGTACCACGGCCGGTACGGGAAGCCGGAAAGCTTGCGCAGCGCCCCCGCATTGACAGTGACGCCTCGATCGACCAGGACTGCGTCCCACCCCTGCCCCCGTAGACAGTTGTGAGTGACGAGGGCGGCGTCGCGCGGAGTCGAAGCCGCGGACGCAACCGGCGCCAAGCTCAGCGCGAGCAGAGCCGCGAGCGCGCCGACCATCACCGGCGACGGCCGAAGCCGTTGTCTTACGGTTGTCAGGGGATCGTTGCGCACTTCCAGCGGTAAGTATCGTCACCACTTGTTACGACGAGACGGTAAGTTGAGTAAACAGTCTGTAAGAATCGATTCCCGGCGACATGCCAGGGCGCCGACAACCGACTCATCAGCCGCCGGCCGCGCTCAGTTCGAACGTGTTGTTAGCGCTGGCCGGTGAAGCGGACTTGCGAGGAGAACCTGCTCTTGCGAGCGCGGTTCATCTCCGCCTCGAGTTGGACGCGCAAGGTGTAGCGACCTGGGCGGAAGCGCATGTTGAAACGCACGACGCGTGAGCGGTAGGCGTCCATGCTGCCGACCCGCTTGAGCACTCGCTGCCCACGCGCGTTGTAGAGGCCGGCCTCGAAGAGAGCGTCCTCTTGGGCGTTCAGCACCAGCTCTAGGCCCACTCTCCGGGCCGGCTGGGTCCGCTTGCGGGGCCACTTCACCCGGGCGCCCTCGACGCGGGTGGTGTGGCGCCAGGGGCGCATCTTGCTCCGACAGCCGCCGCGGGTCTGTGCCGTCGCGGCCTTGACCGAGTAGAACGACGGCCGGCGTGTGCCGTCCGCGCGGACAAGGCCAGCCTGCCAGCGATCGAGGTTGGGCTCGTCGCGCAGTAGGAAGAAGAGCACCGAATGGACCGAGGCGTCACACGCGAGGTAGCGGACGGCGTCGCCGTAGATTTTCGCCTGCGCGTTTTCGTTCGTCGGCCGGATGCTCTCCCGGCCGAAATACGCGAACGCGGCCGAGGGGACGGCATTGGCCTGCCAGCCGAGCTCGTCGAGCCGGAACTTCATTCTGCCCGAGCGCGTTCCCTCGGGGAAGACCGGCTGGGCGGTGCCGCGAAAGGCGTCCCAGAACGCTTGCTTGATGCGGCCCAGGTTGGGCACGCCGGCGTTCGGCCAGCGGTAGCCCTTCATCAGCGGGTCCCGGTCGTGATCCGGATACGGGTGGTACGCGAGCTCGTCCATGATCGGCCGTTTGCGGCCGCTCGCCCGATACGCCTTTCCGAGGGCGTTGATGAAGCGGACGGGGGAGGTCGAGACGTTGTTCGGAGCGCCCGGCCGGTCGCCGCCGCGCGGTGAGAGCCCCAGGCCGATCACTCGGATCGTGGGGTCGACAGCCTTGAGGGCGTCGTAGGATGCGGCGAGCAGCTTGTAGTACGAGCGGGCGGAGACGTTTTGCCCCGAGCTCCCGAACTGCGGCTGCCAGAAGCGCGGCTGGTTGGGCTCGTTCCCGATGATGAAGTCGTCGACGGTGGGATAGGTGCGCGCCAGGAGCGCGACGTACTGCGCGTAGAGCTGCGGAGCGTGGGGGTTCTCGGCCACCGCCTTCGCCTTGGTGGGAGACACCGAGAAGACCGGGCGGACGCCGCGAAGAGTTGCGAGCGGGACGTAGAGATCGAGCTGCCACTGGTCCGGGATCGTGGTCGGCGCGGCGGGGTCGAAGTTGACCGAGATGCGGTTCTCGGTCATGCCGAGCTCGCCCATGCTGTCGAGGAACCAGGCGCTCTGGTCCGGGTACCTGCCGAGGTCGTCGGAAACGCCGACGCGCAGCGCGGCGGAAGCGCCGCCGGTGAACGTGAGCGCGGAAACGACCAGGGCAAACAGGACGGCGAGGCCCTGCAACCGCCTACTGCTTCGGCGAGCTGTGTTCTTCGAGTTCATCGTCCCTTTCTTGTGGGTGTTTCCAGCACCGCCAAAATGCGGCAGCGTCTCGGCTCAGGCGCTTGATCGTTGCCTGACGATCTGGAGGATGCGCACGTGCGAGACGCCTGCGGCCGCGGCGATCTGGCGAAGGCTCGAGCCCTCGGCATGAGCTTGGCGGATCGCTTCACGCCAGGAAGCGTTGGCCTCGGAGCGACGCGCTGTCGCTCGTTTAACCGTTGTCAGGGGGTCGGCCAATTTGTGCGGTGCCTCTCGCGTCGATGTCTACGTTGCAGTGGTAAGTATCGTCACCACTTGTAACGACGAGACGGTAAGTTCAGTAAACAGTCTGTAAGAATCGGTTTCCGATGCAACTCGAACCGTGTCGCTGCCGGGCTTCACGCCGAGTCAGCCGACAGTGTCTTCTCGCCGGCCCACCTGCTCGTAATCGCCTCCCTGCTGGCGGAGTCCGATCTAGAAATGCGCGCCCAAGCGTGATACGAGTCGCGGACGCGGCCTCGCCTCGGACATAGAAGCGGCATCGGAATCCGGGGCGTGTCTCGAAGCCTCGCGACCACTCTCGCGATTGCGGTCGTCGCCGCGTCCTGTGGCGGCGACGCGCCGGGGGTCGCTGAGGCGGAAACCGGTCCGAGCGCCACGACGACCGCGGCCGACCCGCTCGCGACGCCGTCGGTCGAGGGCAGTTTTCCTGTGGCCGACGGACGAAAGCTCGCGCTGATGTGCTGGGGCACCGGATCGCCGACCGTGGTTCTCGACGCCGGAACCGCCGATCCAGGTATCAGCGCCTATCGGTTCACTCCGCTGCTGGAAGGGCTCGCCACGCAGACGCGTGTGTGCGCCTATGACCGAGCGGGTCTCGGCGGGAGCGATCCTCCCCCAGCGGGCAAGCGGTACCTCGACGATGCCGCTCGTGACCTCCACCAGCTCCTCGACGCGGCGGACGTCCCCGGCCCTTACCTGCTCGTGGGCTCCTCGGGCGGCGGGTTCAACGTCTTCCACCACGCCGGCCGTTACCCGGGCGAAGTCGCCGGTCTCGTCCTTCTCGATGTGCCTGCGGGCAATCCTGACTTCACCGAAGCCGACATAGGCGCGTGGGACGCTCCGGAGAATCCCGAGCACATGGACTACGTGGCGATCGAGCGCCAGATGGCCCTGAATCGCCTTCCGATCCCGCGGATCCCTGTGACGGTCGTCACCGCCAAGGAAGGCGATTCAGCCGACCCCGAGGAGCAACGGGTCTGGCTGAAGGGAAGCTCGAAACCGAGGCAGGTCGTGCTCGACGGCGGACATGTCATCTACGAGGACAATCCCGACGGCGTGCTCGCCGAGGTCGTCAAGGTTCTGGAGAGCACTCGCTAGGACGGCATCTCCATCTCCATGGACGGTGACTGCCCGGGCTCGGTCAGCATCGGGACGGTCGAGGGAGAGACTGCGACCCAAAGCCCAAGGGCGATCAGGCCGATCCCGACGGCGCGCGTCAAGCGCGGTCCCTTCTGGAACACCTTTTCGACGAAGATCACCGCGGCGATGACCACCATCCAGAACACGCTCATCACGCCGAGCGCGAACAACACGGCCATCAGGCCGAGGCAGCACCCGACGCAGTACAGGCCGTTCGCGACGCCGGCCCGGAGGGCTCCGCGCTCACCCGGATCGTGCGGGCTGCGGCAGCGGCGAAGCAGCTGCTCCTTCACGGGCGTCAGCTCGTAGATGCCGGCAAGAACGATCACCGCACCTGCGACGTATGGGCCGTCCTGTTCCCAGGCGAACCGACCGAGCTCGAACGACGTCACAACACGAAACAGCGCGTACGCGACGACGCCGAAGGCAGTCCAGACGGCGAGGTAGCCGACGCCGAAGAGCGCTGTCGGCAGGGCTCGAGACGCTCGGGTGACGGCGACGGCCGCCGGCACCGCCGACGGCAGCATCATCGCGGCCATCATCGCCGCCCAGACGCCGAGGAACCACCCGAGCCCGCCGAGATCGGTGCCCGGCCCGGCATCCATCCCGCGCATTCGGTCGACGGTGACCACCCACGCAGCTGCAGCCGCGCCGAGAAACACGAGCGTCGTTCTGGCCGGCCAGGCGAGGAAGTTCATGACAGGCGCGCCCTCGTACAACGTCGAATCTCCCTTCGTCGGGACTCGTTGCGTCCTCTCTTCCGACTGAGATCGGGTGGGAAACTCATCGCTCCGCCAAAGCCCGTAATCGTGAGCCTGTAGCGCACTGCGGTCAACTCCGGAACCGACGTGACGTCTTACTCCCCGTGGACGACACGCGCGCGCTGCGCGGGCAAGGGCGGTGGGACGAGGCGCTCGAGCTGACCGACGATCCGTTCGAGCGCGCCGACCTGTTGAACGAGCAGGCGCTGTTCACGGGCTCCGCCGACGCACGCGAGGCAGCCGGGCGGGAGCTGCTCCGTGCGGAGGCCCGGCTGCTCCAGGAGCGCGGCCGGATCCTGCACGCGGCCTTTCTCTCCGACCGGAAGGAGGATCCCCTCGAGCTGGAGCTCTTCTGCCGCTCGCTCGAGCTGGCCCGCGAGGCCGGCGACGAGCGGATCGAGAGCTGGGCGGAGTTCTGGATCGGGATCGTCCACCAGGTCGTGCGCGACGATCACGACCGGTCGCTGCCTCACTTCCAGGCCGCCTACGACTGGGCGAAGGCGCACGACGACACGCTGCTGCAGTCGTACGCGATCCGGCATCTCGGCTTCGGCTGGTACGAGCAGGGCAACCGGGACGAGGGCAGGCGCGGGCTCGAGGAGTCCGTCGAGCTCCGGCGGAAGGACGGCTTCCTCCCCGGCGTCGCCGCTGGGCTGCTGACGCTGGCGGAGGTCGCCGGCGAGGAAGGCCGCACAGACGACGCGCGCCGGCTACTCGAGGAGGCGAAGCAGGTAGCGGACGCCTCGGGCGCGACCGCGTTCGGCGCCCGGATCGACGCCGCGCTCACGGCAGCGGCTGGGAGGATCCCTGACTAGGTGGCTTCGAGCAGCTCGACGCCCGACCCGGGATGCATGGCCTCCCAGACCCTGAGGTAAAGCGAAACCTCCATCCGCGCCTGATCCTCGTCGAACGCCCGAGGAACCTCCACCTCGACCGCAATGCCCTCGGCGTGCGCCTGGACGTCGCCGACGTCGGCGATGCAATCGGCACGCCGCAGGAAGCCGAGGAGCTCCTCGGCCAGACGTGGATCACTGAGCCGCACGTGCATCACTTTCACTCTCTGTGACGTACCCGAAAGGCACAAGTCCGGACTTCAGAGTCCGATCGCATGGCTAGGCTGATTCCGTGGCGCTGCTGACGTCGCAGGTCGAACGCGATTCCGAGTCGTTCGCGCAGCGGCGCGACCGGATGGAAGCACTCGTCGCCGAGCTCCGCGAGCGCACCGGGCAGGTCGCGCGAGGCGGCGGAGAGAAGGCCGTCGAGCGCCACCGGTCGCGCGGGAAGATGACCGCGCGAGAGCGGGTCGACCGGCTCGTCGACCCCGGCACCGCGTTCCTCGAGCTCAGCGCGCTCGCAGCCTGGGACCTCTACGACGGCCAGGCGCCCGGCGCGGGAATCGTCACCGGCATCGGCGTCGTCGAGGGCCAGGAGTGCGTGATCGTCGCGAACGACGCCACCGTCAAGGGCGGCACCTACTTCCCGATGACGGTGAAGAAGCACCTGCGCGCCCAGGAGATCGCCGAGCAGAACAACCTGCCTTGCGTCTACCTCGTGGACTCGGGCGGCGCCTTTCTCCCCCTTCAGGACGAGGTCTTCCCCGACCGCGAGCACTTCGGGCGGATCTTCTTCAACCAGGCGCGCATGTCCGCGAAGGGGATCCCGCAGATCGCGGCCGTGATGGGCTCGTGCACCGCCGGCGGCGCCTACGTGCCTGCGATGAGCGACGAGACGATCATCGTCCGCGGGACCGGGACGATCTTCATCGGCGGCCCGCCGCTCGTGAAAGCGGCGACAGGCCAGGAGGTCTCCGCGGAGGAGCTCGGCGGCGCCGACGTCCACACGCGGCGCTCGGGCGTGGCGGACCACTACGCGACGAGCGACGAGCACGCGCTGGCGATCGTCCGCTCGGTCGTGCGGAACCTGCACCGGCGGAAGGAGGCCCCGTGGGACGTGGCCATCCAGAGGAGCCGGTCGCCGACCCGTCCGAGCTGTACGGGCTGATTCCCGAGGACTTCCGCCAGCAGGTCGATCCGCGCGAGGTGATCGCCCGGATCGTCGACGGGAGCCGGTTCCACGAGTTCAAGGAGAACTACGGCGAGACGCTCGTGTGCGGCTTCGCCCGGATCGAGGGCTTCCCGGTCGGGATCCTCGCCAACAACGGCGTGCTCTTCGCGGAGTCGTCGCAGAAGGGCGCGCACTTCATCGAGCTCGCGTGCAAGCGGCGGGTTCCCCTCGTCTACCTGCAGAACATCACCGGGTTCATGGTCGGCGTCGAGTACGAGACGGGCGGCATCGCACGCGACGGCGCCAAGCTCGTCATGGCGACCGCCTGCGCGGAGGTGCCGAAGTTCACCGTCGTGACGGGTGGCTCGTTCGGCGCCGGCAACTACGCGATGTGCGGGCGGGCCTACGGGCCGCGGCAGCTCTGGATGTGGCCGAACGCGAGGATCTCGGTCATGGGCGGCGACCAGGCTGCGACCGTGCTGACGATGGTCGGCGACGCGGACCCGGACGAGATCCGGGCGAAATACGAGGCCGAGGGGAACCCGTACCACTCGACTGCGCGACTGTGGGACGACGGGATCATCGACCCACTCGACACGCGCCGGGTGCTGGCTCTCGGGATCTCGGCAGCGCTGAACGCGCCGATCCCGGAGACCGACTTCGGCATCTTTCGCATGTGAGCGGGCGAGAGGAGCTCGAGCAGGCTTTCGCGTACGACCGGGAGGGCTTGGAGGCCGAGGCGATCCCGCACTACGAGCGGGCGATCGCGGCCGGCCTCGACGACGAGCAGCTCGCCAAGGCGATGCTCGGGCTAGGGAGCTCGCTGAGGAATGTCGATCGGATCGACGAGTCCGTCGCGGTGCTCGAGGACGCCGTCGCTCGCTTCCCCGACGATCAGTCGCTGCCGGTCTTCCTCGCGTTCTCCCTGTGGTCGGCCGAGCGCGGCAACGAGGCGTTGGCGCTCCTGGCGCGGCGCCTCGGAGACGGGACCGGTTACGAGCGGGCAATCGGCGAATACGCGGACGACATCGCACGTTCAAGAAGCTGATGGCCTACACGTTCGTCGACGTGGACACCCTGGAGGGCGAGGCCCATGCGGGATGGTCAGGAAGACTCGCCGAGCGACCGGAGCCCGGGCCTTCGGGTTCAACTACTACACGCTGCAGTCAATGTCGACTCGAACATGGAGGAGGTCTACTTCGTCGTCCGCGGCGGAGGGACGATGCGCGTCAACGGCGACGAGCTCGAGCTCAAGCCGGACGCTTCGTCCGCGTCGACCCAGGCTCGACCCGGTCCCTGTCGCAGGCCCCGACGGTCTCGTGACGTTCGGCGCGCCGCTCGATGGTGGGTACGAGCCGCCCGACTGGGGTTAGAGTCGCCCTCATGACACGATCGAACTCAACGACGAGGAGCTGCGGCTCGTGCGCAACGCGCTGCAGTCGTTCCTCGAGGACTTCGGCCATGACGAGGCCGACGTCCTGCGCAGCATCAAACAGGTGCTAAAGCTGCCAGCAGGCCTAGTCTCTCCCGGTGCGCCTCTTCCGTCGGAGGTCCGACGCCAGGCTTCACGAGATCGGCGAAGCCGAGGCGTATGGGCGCTCGTACGGCGACCAGACGGGGCTGGTGAAGGTCGTGAAGGTCGAGCCGAGGCGGCCCCGCTACCAGCTGAAGGTGAGCGGCGAGGCGCTGCGGGACGCCTTCCTCGACCGGTTGAACCGCCGCGAGCCGGCCGACCGTTCCGACCAGGCCGAGTGATCGTCCGGCTCGTCCTCTGGAATCTCGGCGACTCGCAGACGACGATCGAGGAGCTCCGCCGCTATCTCGTGGACGAATCGGTAGACGAGTTCGAGCAGGTCGAAGGTCTGCGTCTGAAGCTCTGGCTGTCGGACGAGGCGACCGACCGCTGGGGCGCCGTCTACGTCTGGGAGACGCTCGAGGCCGCCCGCCAGGATCTCCCGGGCCGGGCGCGCGAGCTGATCGGCAAGGAGCCCGACGTCGCCGAGGAGTTCGACGTCGAGGCGACGATCGAGGGACGCTTCGACATCGACGAGCTGTCCCGCCTCGGCCTCGCCTTCGAGGGCTGACCTGTCCCGCCGGGACATGACGAGTGTCTGACACTCGTCCTGTCTTCAGAGGACAAGGGTCTCCGGGAAGATCTCGTCGCCGGAGAAGCGCTCGAGCCGGTACGGCGTCAGGTCGAAGGTCGATTCGCCGTCGAGGAGCTCCTCCGCGACCGCCTTGCCGACGGCGGGGGCCTGCATGAAGCCGTGGCCCGAGAACCCACACGCGGCGTAGACGCCGTCCGTCACCCAGCCGATGACCGGATGGGCGTCGGGCGTCATGTCGTAGAGGCCGGCCCAGGAGCGTGCGACGCGAACGCCGGCGGCGGGCGGATAGCGGTGCGCCACGCGCTCCAGCCAGTCCGCGACGAGCGCCTCGTCGACCTGGGCGCGGTCGCCCCAACGCAGCGTCGGCTCGCCCATCGCCAGCCGGAGCCCCCCGTCTACCCGGCGGAAATGGAAGCCGGACTCCGCCTCGACCACCATCGGCAAGTCCTCCGGCAGGGCGTCGACCCGACGCGTGTCGGTGAGCTGCCGGACGAGCGGCCGGATCGGAAGGTCGACCTCGTGCCGTGAGGCCAATGCCGGCGAAGCGGCGCCGCAGGCGATCACGAGGACGTCCGCGTCCAGCTCCCGGGCGTCCATGTACTCGCGGAGCTGAACGCCCCGGCTCCTCGCTTCGCGGACCAGATGCTCCGTCACTCGAGCCGGGTCGGCCACGCCATCCTCCCGGCAGACCACCGCCTTCAGGACGTCGTCCGTGCGCAGTCCCTGGACGAAGCCCGGATCGACGTCCTCCACCGGTACGCCGAGCTCCAGCTGGAGTCGGACGCGCTCCTCCAGTTCCGTGACCCCAGCCTGGGTCGTCGCCAGGAACACATAGCCGACCTGTTCGAAGAGCGGCGGGCCGAGCTCGGCGAAGAACCGCGCGCTCGCCTGCGCGAGCCGCACCTCTGGCGCCGTCGTGAACTGTTGCCGCACGCCGCCCATCGCTTTGCCGGTCGCGCCGGATGCGACGCTGCCCTTGTCGCAGAGGGTCACGTTGTGCTCGCCTTCGGCGAGCGCGAGGTGGTACGCGATGCTGGCCCCGATCGCGCCCGCGCCGGCTACGACGATTCGAGCCAGTGCTCCACCTCTGCGCGTTCCTCCGGGGTCAAACCCCGTAACGGAGGACGCACGTCTTCCTGAACGGGGACGCCGCGGAGCCCGATCACCGTCTTCAGCGCCGCCTGGAACGGGAAGCGCTCGAGGAACGCGCGCTTCGACGGCTCCGCTCCCTCCGGGAAGGCGGCAGCGAGGCCCGAGACGCTTCCGGCGGCGCCCCGCTCGACCCCGGCGTCGACGAGCGACTCCGCGCCGATGAACACGTCGAGCCCCTCGAGGAGGTACGGCTCGACCGCTTCGAACGGCTGGTTCGAGACCTTGAGCCCGGCCACCCGGTCGCCGAGCCGCTCGACCACCGGCAGCGGGATCGAGTAGCCCGCCCGACCCTTGAACTCGTAGAGGTAGAACGGGAGCGGGCCGCTCGCCTCCGCGGCCGCGGCGAAGTGCCGGTAGAGCGCTTCCTCGTCGTAGGTGAAGTACGGCGGGCCGATGACCGCGACCGCGTCGGCGCCGCGGTCTGCCGCGTGGGCGGCGAGCTCGACGGTGTCGGCCGTGGTCTGGGCGCCGGCGTGGATCGCGACCTGAAGTCGGCCTCGCCCTGCCTCGATGAAGCGCTCGGCGACCCGCTTGCGCTCGGCAACGGAGAGCAGGATCCCTTCGCCGGTCGTCCCGAGGGCGAGGAGGCCGTCGAGCCGACCCGGCGCGGCGAGGAAGTCGACATACGGGGCGACGGCGTCTTCGTCGAGCGCGGCGCCGCCGTCACTGAGCGGCGTGACCGCCGCGGCAAGGGAGCCTCTCAGCATCCCGCGACTTTAGAGTCCGGCCCGATGGCGGGGCTGCGAGTGGAGCGCGACGGGAGGATCCTGCGGGTGACGCTCGCCAAGCCGGAGCGGCGCAACGCGTTCGACGCGGAGCTGATCGCCGGGCTGCACGAAGCGTTCAAGGATGTCGGAGATGCGCGCGTCGTCCTGCTCTCCGGCGACGGAGAGAGCTTCTGCGCCGGCGCCGACATCGAGTGGCAGCGATCGGCGATCGACCTCTCCTTCGACGAGAACGTCGACGACGCGATGCGGCTCTTCGCGATGATGCAGGCGATCGATGCGTGCCCTGCGCCGGTCGTCGCGCGGATCCAGGGCTACGCGCTCGGGGGCGGGTCCGGTCTCGCCGCTGCGGTGGACATCGCGATCGCGGCCGAAGACGCGATCTTCGGGTTCTCGGAGGTCAAGCTCGGGATCATCCCGGCAGTGATCTCGCCGTTCGTCCTCCCGAAGATCGGGGAGGGCGCTGCCCGACGCTACTTCCTGACCGGAGAGCGCTTCGACGCGCAGGCGGCGCTCCGGATCGGGCTTGTCAGCGAAGTGGCCGCCGACCTCGACGGCGCCGTCGACCGGGTTGTCGGCGAGCTCCTGACGTCCGGCCCGCAGGCGGCGCGCGAGGCGAAGCGCCTGGTCCGCACCCGGCCTCAGGGCGAGGAGACTGCGCAGTGGGCGGCGCGGATGCGCGCGAGCGACGAGGGACAGGAAGGCCTGCGCGCCTTCCTGGAGCGACGCAAGGCCGACTGGCCGGACTGACACTCCAGTGCGCCGCCTCCTGCTGCTCGTCGGCGGCATCGTCTTCGTCGACACGATGTTCTTTGCGGCGCTGACGCCGCTGCTGCCGGAGTACCGCGAGGAGTTCGATCTCTCGAAGGCCGGTGCCGGGCTGCTCGCCGGCGCCTATCCGCTCGGCGCACTCGTCGGCAGCTTGCCGGGCGGGATCGCGACCGCACGGTTCGGCGCTCGTGCGACGGCGATCGCCGGCTTGCTGACGATCGCGGTGACGACCTTCGTCTTCGCAACCGGCGACTCGATCGTCGTGCTGGACGTGTCGCGCTTCGTCCAGGGGTTCGGGAGCGCACTCGCCTGGACCGCGGGACTCGCGTGGCTCGTCGGTGAGGCGCCGGCCGAGCGCCGTGGACAGACGATCGGGACCGCGATGGCCGCGGCGATCGTCGGGGCTCTCTTCGGCCCGGTGCTGGGTGGAATCGCCTCGGTCGTCGGCCAGGCGCCGGCGTTCGGCGCTGCCGGCCTGATCGCGGTCGGCCTCGCGGTCTGGGCGGCCCTGACCCATGCACCGCCTCCGACTTCGCCCCAGCCGCTCTCGGCCTTGGTCCACGCTGTGCAAAACCGGCGCGTCGCTCTCAGCATCTGGTTCGTCGTCCTCCCCGCGCTCCTGTTCGGGACGCTCGGCGTCCTCGCACCGCTGCGGCTCGAGGAGCTTGGATTCACCGCAGTCGCGATCGGGGTTCTCTGGCTCTGCACAGCCGCCCTCGAGGCGATCGTCAACCCGGTGATCGGTCGCGTGTCGGATCGCATCGGCCGCTTCGGGCCGATGCGCGCGTCCGTCTTCCTGTCCGCGATCGTGGCCGCGTTGCTGCCCTGGCCCGACCGGAGCTGGCTGCTCGCCGCGCTGGTCGTGGCCGGGGGCCTCGCTTTCGGCAGCTTCTGGACGCCCGCGATGGCGCTCCTCTCGGACGAGGCGGAGGCCCGCGGGCTCGGGTACGGGTACGCGTTCGCGCTCATCAGCCTCGCCTGGGCTCCAGGGCAGGCACTTGGCTCGTCCGGGGGCGGCGCCCTGGCCGAGGTGACATCCGATGCGATCCCCTACCTGCTCCTCTCCGGCGCGTGCCTGATTACGTTCGTGATGCTTTGGCCGTCCAGAAGCTCCTCGTAGCGAACCGCGGCGAGATCGCGCTGCGGATCTTCCGCGCGTGCCACGAGTTGGGGATCGAGCCCGTCGCCGTCGTCGCTCCGGATGACAAGGGGTCGCTCCATGCGCGCTCAGCGGGCGAGCCGGTCGAGATCCGCAGCTACCTCGACTCGGAGGAGCACATCCGGGCCGCGAAGGAGTCCGGCGCCGACGCGATCCACCCCGGCTATGGCTTCCTGGCCGAGAACGCCGACTTCGCCGAGGCCGTCGACGCCGCCGGCCTCGTCTTCGTCGGCCCGAGCCCCGAGGCGCTCCGGTTGGGCGGCGACAAGCTCGAGGCCAAGCGGATCGCGGCCGAGTCCGGTGTCCCGGTGGTGCCGACCGGCGAGCCCGACGAGGTCGGCTTCCCGCTGATCGTCAAAGCGGCGGCCGGCGGAGGCGGGCGCGGAATGCGTGTCGTCCGCGACGAATCCGAGCTCGAGGAGGCGCTCGAGGCCGCAAAGCGGGAGGCCAAGGCGGCCTTCGGCGACGACCGAGTCTTCTGCGAGCGCTACGTCGAGCGGCCGCGCCACGTCGAGATCCAGCTCCTCGGCGACGGCGAGCGGGTGATCGCGCTCGGCGAGCGCGAGTGCTCGATCCAGCGGCGCCATCAGAAGGTGCTCGAGGAGTCTCCCTCCACCGCGCTCGACCCCGGGTTGCGCAAGGAGATGAGCGATGCCGCCGTCCGGTTCGCGGAGGCGATCGGCTACGCGAGTGCGGGCACGGCCGAGTTCATGCTCGCGGGGCGCGACTTCTATCTCCTGGAGCTGAACGGCCGGATCCAGGTCGAGCATCCGGTCACCGAGCTCGTGACCGGTGTAGACCTCGTCGCGGCCCAGCTCAGAATCGCGGGCGGCGAGCCTCTGGAGCCAAGTAACAGTCTGTTACAAGCCGGGAAGGGCCCTCCTGGAGCGGGGTCAGAGGCAAGTAACAGTCTGTTACTAAGTGGTCACGCGGTCGAGGTGCGGCTCTACGCGGAGGATCCGCGGACGTTTCTCCCCCAGGCTGGGCGGCTCGAGCGGCTCCGCCTTCCGACCGGGATCCGCGTGGACGCCGGCGTCGAGGAAGGCGACGAGATCGGCGTCGGCTACGACCCGATGATCGCGAAGCTGATCGCACACGGCCCGACGCGGGAAGAGGCGCTCGCGCGGCTCGCAGACGCGCTCGCCGAGACCGAGGTCGGCGGCGTGACGACGAACCTCCCGTTCCTCCGCTGGCTCGTCGCGCACCCGGCGGTACACGCCGGCCGGACGACGACCTCCTTCCTGACCGACTACCCGCCGCTCTCCGAGCCGCCCGTGCGGATGCCCACCGGGCCGTGGGACGGCGCCTGGCGGCTGAACCTGCCCGCGCCTCCTCCCCACTCGCCGCCCGACGTCGACGAAGCGGCCCACGCGGCCGGCCCGGGCGGCGCCGTCGAGAGCTCGCTCACGGCGCCGATGCCGGGCACCGTGATCCGAGTCCTGGCGCAGGAGGGCGACCACGTCGCACATCGCCAGCCGCTGCTCGTCCTCGAGGCGATGAAGATGGAGACGCCGCTCGTCTCGCCGTACGACGCCACGGTCAAGGCCGTCCACGTCGAGGAGGGCGACCGCGTCGCAGGCGGCGCGCTTCTCGTCGAGCTGGAGGAGTAGCTACTCGCGCGCGGGCGCCGGTTCGCCGGCGAGCTGCGCGTTCAGGCCGTTCCGCACGAGCAGCGCCGCAAGCGCCGCGAAGGCCAGCACGGCGATCCAGAGCGAGGCATCTCCCCACTCCGGCTTCACCGCCATGTCGAAGATGAGCAGGAAGAGCAGCATCAGGTCGGCCCGGGTGAGCGCCAGCAGGCGGCGCAGCTTCTCCTGAACGGCCGGCGAGGTCGGTCCCTCCGCCTGGACGAGCTTTCCGAGCCGCCCGGACTCGGGGCCGAAGAAGAGCGCTCCGGCGAGGAAGGTGATCGCGAACAGCACGATCCCGATGACGATCCAGTCGTCGCCGAAGCCCCAGAAGTCGCTGTCGATCACCAAGAGGATCCCGGACACGACGGCCAGGGCAGACGCGGGAACGAGAACCCGGCTGCCGATCCACTCGATGTCCTGACCGAGCTGCGCCAGGCGCATCGGGTCGGGCGCATTGATGGCGCGCAGCCCGAAGAACTGGATCATTGCGCCTCCCCCTACCCAGATCGCCGCCATCGCGATGTGGGCGAAGAGGAGAAACTCGTACCAGGTCACAGAGCGATCAAAACAGGCGCGAGAGCTTCATCGCCGCGCCCATGTCGCCCCGAACCTTGAGCTTCCCGGTCATGTAGGCCGTGGTCGCATTCAGGTCGCCGGACGCGATCTGCTGGAAGGTCTCCTCCGACGCGGCGATCGTGGCGTCGGCGTCACCCCCGGCCTCGGCCACCTTGACCGTCCCGTCGTCGACGTCGACCCTCCACGTGCCTGCGCCGTCGATCTCGAAGACGTAGGAGTTGGTCATCCCCGCCGTCTTCGACGGATCGAGCCTGCTCTCGAGGCCCTCGAAAAACTCGCGTGAGGTCGTCATGCGGCGGCGAGCCTACACCACCGGCTCGGGGGTGAGCTTGCGCCTACTGCCTCCGCGCGGCGACGGCAGCAGAAGTGCGAGCGGGATTGCGAGCGCCGGCACCGCGGCGCTGATGTAGAGCGCTGCCTCGAGGTCGACGGCGTCCGCAACGGCGCCGAGGGCGGCAGCCGCGACACCGCCCAGGCCGATTGCGAAGCCGATCGAGATCCCGGATGCGAGCCCGAGACGGTTGGGCATGTACTCCTGCGTCATCACCTGGATCAGGCCGAACGTGCCGACGACGCACACGCCCACGAGCGCCAGCGCCACCACGCCGACAGTCCCGCCGATCGCGACGTAGACGAGTGTGAGCGGCGGGACGCTGACGACGCTGGCCAGCAGCACCGGCCGTCGCCCGATGCGATCGGCAAGCGGTCCGACCGCCAGCGTTCCCGCGCCGCCTGCGAAGAGCATCAGCGCGAGCAGGTTGCTCCCATAGCCCTCGGAGCGTCCGAGCTCGACGGCCCACAGCGGCACGAACGTGAGCAGCCCGAACCAGCCGACGGTCCGCGCAGTCACGACGCCCAGGAGAACCGCGAAGGCTCCGGGGCGATCTTCGCCGACACGTGCCTGCCCGGTCCGCCGCTCCGGCGCGAAACTCTGGAGGTAACGGAGCGAGCGAAGCAGCAAGACGGCGACGACCACTGACGGCAGCGCCAGCAGGAGGCCGCCCCAGCGTCCGAAGAGGAGGATCGCCGGCGCGGCCGAGACGGCACCGAGCGCGACGCCGAGGTTCCCGCCGATCGAGAAGAGCGACATCCCGCTCGCCTTGCGGTGGCCGCTCACGTAGGAGGCGAACTTTGTGCCCTCGGGGTGATACGCCGCAGTCCCGAGCCCCGAGACGACGACGAACAGCACGCACACCGAGTAGGAGGCGGAGACCGCGGCGAGCGCCATGCCCGACCCGGCCAGAAAGACGCCCGTGGGCAACAGCCACACGGCGCCACGCCGGTCGGACCAGTGGCCGAAGAGCGGCTGCACGAGCGAGGACGCAGCTGCCGAGGCGAAGACCAGCCCACCCGCCTGCAGGTAGCTCAGGTCGAAGCGTGAGACGAGGAACGGGAGCAGCGCGGGCAGGACGCCGTTCGCGAAGTCGGTCGCGAGGTGCCCGGCGGAGAGGGCCGCGATCGCCTTTCTGTCCACCTCGCGCCGCACCCCCGCAGGCTAGCCATCCCTCGAAAGAGGAACGCGCCGAGCAACTGACGCAGTGGCTCGCCGACCCGCGCGGTCGCCGACGCCTGCGTTCGGCCTAGGCTGCGGCGGCTTCGGCGTCCGCCCTGGGCGGACAGTGGCGCGCGATCAGCGCGCGGGAGAGATCCCAGTGGGCGGCGACGAGCTCGCAGCGGTTCTGCTCGAGGCTCAGGTGATCCGAGTGCATCGCGCGCAGCGACTGGCGCAGGAGGACGAGATCGGCGATCCGGCTGATCAGGTCCTCGACGCTGGGATGCTCCGAATCGGCGCGCAGGGGAGCAGGGGGCCGCAATGACGTGCTCATGTCTCCAGTGTCATCGGCGCGAATCAGGAATCCGTTAAGCGGAGGAAAGAGTTTTCGAAGTGTTTGCTGAGTTAGCATCGGCCCGTCCTATGGAGGTTTCGGTATCGGGCCCCGACTCCCTTGCCGTCGAGGCCGAGGTTGTTGCGCTCGCGGTTCGCGACGGAACCGAGCCTCCCGGTGATCTCGGCAGGCGCGTGCGGTCGCTCCTCGACGCGGACGGCTTCGAGGCCAAGCCGGGCCACGCGGTGCTCCTCCACCTGCCCGCCGAGGCGGGCGCGGAGCGCGTCGCCGTCGGCGGCCTCGGCGAGGAGATCGACGCCGACGCCGTCCGGACCGCGGCCGGCGGGATCGCCAGGCTCGTGCAGCCGATCGGTGGGACGATCGCGTGGATGCTCGACGACTCCCTGCCGCTGTCGGCGGCGGAGCAGGCCCGTGCGGTCGTCGACGGGCTGATCCTGGGTGGCTACGACCCGGGGCTCCGGAAGACCGAGGGCCGGAAGGACGGGGTTCACAACCTTGTCTTCGTCGGCGGAGACGACGCGGTTCAGGCGGAAGCCGAGCGCGCCGTCGTCGTCGCGCGCTGGGCGAATCGTGCGCGCGATCTTGCGAACGAGCCGCCGAACGATCTGACCCCCGCCGGGCTGGCAGAACACGCGGAGCGGATCGCCGACGAGTCCGACGGGCGGCTGCGGGCCGAATCGTTCGGCCGCGAGCGCATGACCGAGCTCGGCATGGGCTCCTTCCTCGCCGTCTCCCAGGGGAGTGCGCAGGAGCCGCGCACGATCGTCCTCCGCTACGACCCGCCCGACGCGGACGGCGACGCCACGCTGGGGCTGGTCGGCAAGGCCGTCACCTTCGACACGGGCGGCATCTCGATCAAGCCGGCGCTCTACATGGAGGACATGAAGGGCGACATGTCCGGAGGGGCCGCGGTCCTCGCCGGGCTTGGCGCGATCGCGGAGCTCGGGTTGCCGGTTCGCGCGATCGGTGTTGTCGGCGCCACCGAGAACATGGTCGGGGGAGGCGCCTACCGGCCGGGGGACATCGTGCGGGCGATGAACGGCACCACCATCGAGATCGTCAACACGGACGCGGAGGGGCGACTCGTCCTCGCCGACGTCCTCTGGTACGCGCGCCAGCAGGGGGCCACTCACCTCGTCGACTTCGCGACGCTGACCGGCGCGATGGAGAAGGCTCTCGGCGACCTCTACGCCGGCGTGTTCGGCAACGACGACGAGTGGCGCGACCGGGTCGTCGACGCCGGCAACCGCAGCGGCGACCTCGCCTGGGGCCTTCCGATCCATCGCCGGTTCCACAGGTACACCGACTCCGCCTTTGCGGATCTGAAGAACTCGTCCGTGCGCGGCCAGGCGATCCCCGCCTACGCTGCAGGCTTCCTCCAGAGGTTCGTAGGCGAGGGCCCGTGGGCCCACATCGACCTGGCCGGCCCGGCCTTTCTGCGCTGGCCGCGGCCGGACTACCTCCACGTCGTCGGCGGCACCGGGTACGGCGTTCGGCTGATCGCCGAACTGGCACGCTCCTTCCCGTGAACCTCGACCTCACCGACGAGCACGAGCTGCTCCGGCGAACCGTGCGCGACTTCGCCGTCGAGCGGGTTGGGCCGGTCGCCGAGGAGCTCGACCGGGAGCACCGGTTTCCCTACGAGCTCGTCAAGGAGATGGCCGAGCTCGGGCTGATGGGCATGACCATTCCGGAGGAGTACGGCGGCGCCGGGACGGACACGGTCTCCTATGCGATCGCGGTCGAGGAGCTGACCCGCGTGGACTCGTCCGTCGCGATCACGATGGCCGCACACCACTCGCTCGGGACGTTGCCGATCTACCTGTTCGGGAGCGAGGAGCAGAAGCAGGAGTGGGTTCCCGAGCTGGCGTCCGGCGAGAAGCTCGCGGCGTTCGGGCTGACCGAGGCCGAGGCCGGGTCCGATGCCGGAGCAGCGCGCACGCGCGCGGAGCTCCAGGACGGCGAGTGGGTCGTCAACGGCTCGAAGATGTTCATCACGAACGCCGGGACCGACATCACGGCGTGCGTGACGATCACCGCGGTCACGGGCGAGGGCGAGATCTCGAACATCGTCGTCCCCAACGGGACGGACGGCTACGAGATCGCGCCGCCGATGCAGAAGCTCGGCTGGCGGGCATCCGACACGCGTGAGCTGTCGTTCCGCGACGTCCGCGTTCCGGAGGGGAACCTGCTCGGGCCGCGCGGCAAGGGGTTTCAGCAGTTCCTCGAGATTCTCGACGGCGGGCGGATCTCGGTGGCGGCGATGGGGCTCGGGCTCGCGCAGGGCGCCTACGACCTGGCCTCCGAGTACGCGCGCGAGCGGAAGCAGTTCGGCAAGCCGATCGCGTCCTTTCAGGCGATCCAGTTCCAGCTCGCGGACATGGCCACCGAGATCGAGGCCGGCCGGAACATGGTCTACAAGGCCGCGTGGCTCAAGGATCAGGACCGCCCGTTCGGGCGAGAGGCGGCGATGGCCAAGCTCTACACGGGCGAGCTGTCACACCGCGCGGCGAACGCGGCGCTCCAGATCCACGGCGGCTACGGCTTCATGGACGAGTACGCGATCTCGCGCCTCTACCGCGACCAGAAGATCCTCGAGATCGGCGAGGGCACGAACGAGGTGCAGCGGATGGTCATCGCCAAGCACCTCGGCTTCTAGGGACACGGGGAGTGCCAGACACTCGTCGTGTCCGTTCAGGACACGACGCGGCGCTCGACGACCGCCGTGTCCCTGAGCTTCGGAGTGCAGCCGCCGACCGCGTAGAGCGAGCCGTCGACCTCGAACAGCGAGAGCGCGTGGCGCGGCTCGATCGGCGGCGGACCGTCCCGCCAACGGCCGGTTGAGGCGTCGTAGATCTGATACGTGTCCTCCCACACGGCGTGAATCTCGTCCCCGACCACCGTCGCACCGAGTAGCTCCATCGGCTTCGGCAGCGTCGGGCCCGCGCGCCAGCGACCCGTGCGCGGGTCGAAGATCCACACCTCTCGGAGCTGCTCAGCGCCCCGCCGGCCGCCGATCACCCAGATCTCGCCCCGGAAGACCACGGCGCCGAACGCGTGCACCGGACGTGGGAGCTCGGTCGATCGCCGCCAGCGCCCACGCTCGAGCACGTACACGGAACGCAGCTCCTCGCCCTCGGTGTCGTACCCACCGAGCACGTAGACACGACCGTCCAGCGTGACCGCCGAGTGGTTGTAGAGAACGCGGGGAAGCGGCGGCCCCTGACCCCAACGTCTCGCCGCGACGTCGTACTCGAACACCTGGCGCCCGCCACCTTCCGGCGTCGTTCCGCCGAGAACGAGGAACTTCCCGCCGCGCGTCGCGCCGGCCGCCGCACGTACCCGCTCGGGCAGCCTTGGCAACGTCGTCCACGCCTGGCGCTGCGGATCGAAGACCTGGACGACGTCCAGCCGCCGGCCGGTGTTTCCGACCATCCCGCCTGCGACGTAGATGCGCCCCGCGATCTCCCCCGCAGCCACGTAGCTGCGACGGTTCGCCATCGACGGCGCGAGCTCCCACGCTGCCTGCCGCTCGTCGTCGCCGCCTCCACCGCACCCGGCGAGGAGGACGAGCAGGAGCGCGCAGCTACGTCTCGGCAAGGACGTGCTTCAGCTTGCGCCGCTCGACGCGGCGCTCCTGCATCCGCTTCGGATCGGGAACCGGAACCGCGGTGAGGAGGGCGCGCGTGTACTCGTGCTTCGGGTGCTCGTAGACCTCGTCTGCCTCCCCGGCCTCGACGATCATTCCGTCCTTCATCACCGCGATGTGGTCGCTCATCGACCGGACGACGGCGAGATCGTGGGAGATGAAGAGATAGGTCAAGCCGAAATCCCGCTGGAGATCCTTGAAGAGGTTGAGAATCTGCGCCTGGATCGACACGTCGAGCGCCGAGACCGGCTCGTCGCAGACGATCAGGGACGGGTTCAGGGCAAGCGCCCGCGCCACGCCGACGCGCTGGCGCTGGCCGCCCGAGAACTCGTGGGGGTAGCGGTTCGAGTAGTCGGGGTTGAAGCCGACGACGTCCAGGAGCTCGCGCACACGCGAGCGCCGGTCCCTCCTCCCGCCGACACCGTGCACCTCCAGCGGCTCGGAGACGATGTCTCCGACCGTCATCCGCGGATCGAGCGACGAGTACGGATCCTGGAAGACGATCTGCATCTCGCGGCGCATCTTCCGTATCTCCTCGCGACCGAGCTCCGTCAGCTCTTTGTCCTTGAACCGGACCGACCCCGACGTCGGCTTGATCAACTGGAGGACGCAGTAGCCCGTCGTCGACTTGCCCGAGCCCGACTCGCCGACGAGGCCGAGCGTCGTCCCCTCGGCGATGTCGAAGCTGACGCCGTCGACTGCCTTGACGGAATGCGTCACCCGTTCCATCACGAAGCCAGACTTGACCGGGAACTCCTTCCGGAGATCGCGGACCTGGAGAAGCGGTTCCTTCGTGCTCACGCGGGCACCACCTCACGCTGGCTGGCCGGATGCCGGGAGCGCACGAGGTGACCGGGGCGAATCGGCTTCAGGTCCGGAAGCTGTTCGGCGCAGCCGTCTCCGAGGTTCGCGTGCGGACACCGCGGCGCGAAGCGACAGCCGGGCGGCGGTGAGATGAGATCCGGTGGCCGGCCTGGGATCGAGCGCAGCCTGCCGTGCCGGATGCCCTCGCCCTCGAGCTGGGGCAGCGCTTCCAGCAGCGCCTCGGTGTACGGATGCTCGGGGTGGTCGAAGAGCTCCTGCGTCTCTGCCTGCTCGACGAACTGGCCTGCGTACATCACCGCGACCTCGTCGGCAGTCTCGGCGACGACGCCCATGTCGTGAGTGATGATGATCATCCCCATGTCGTGCTCACGCCGGAGCTCCTCGAGGAGGTCGAGGATCTCTGCCTGGACGGTCACGTCGAGCGCGGTCGTCGGCTCGTCGGCGAGCAGGAGCTTCGGGTTACAGGCGAGCGCAATCGCGATCATCACGCGCTGGCGCATCCCACCGGAGAAGCGGTGCGGGTAATCGTTGACTCGCTCCGCCGCCCTCGGGATCTGTACCTCCTCGAGTAGCTCGACGGCGCGCCGGACGGCCTCGTCCTTCTTGTAGCCGTAGTGCCGGTCGAGCACCTCGGTGATCTGCGTCTTGATCTTCAGCGTCGGGTTCAGCGACGTCATCGGATCCTGGAAGATCATCGCCATCTCCTTGCCGCGCACGTCCTCGAGCTCCCGCTCCGAGAGCTTCGTCAGGTCGCGGCCCTGGAACATCACCGAGCCTTCGACGATCCGCGCGGGCGGCTTCGGGATCAGACCCATCAGTGACAGCGCGGTCACCGACTTCCCGCACCCGGATTCGCCGACGATCCCGAGAGTCTTCCCGGCCTCGACTTTGAAGCTGATCCCGTCCACCGCCTTCACGACGCCTTCACGCGTGAAGAAGTGCGTGCGGAGGCTGTCGACCTCGAGCAGCGCCATTAGTGCTCTTTCGTGTCGCGGGTACGCGGGTCGAGGGCGTCTCGCATGCCGTCCGCGATGAAGTTCGCGCAGAGGACGAGCATCGCGATCGCGATGCTGGGGATCGCAATGACGTACGGGTGCACGCGGTAGACCTCCCGGCCCTCCTGCGCCATCGAGCCGAGCGAGGCGTCGGGCGGGCTGATTCCGAGGCCGATGAACGAGAGGAAGGCCTCGCCCAGGATCACGCCGGGCAGCTCGAGGAAGATCGCGATGATCAGCACGCCGAGCGTGTTCGGGAGCAGATGGCGGGTCAGAATCCGGTACCAGCGCGCACCGACGGCCTTCGCGGCTCGGACGTAGTCGTTCTCCTTCAGCGTGATGATCTGCCCGCGGACGATCCTCGCCGCCGTGAACCAGCTTGCGATCGACAGCGCGATCACCATCGTCCAGATGTTGTTCTCGCCGATGATCGCCAGGACGATGATCGCGAACGGAAGGTACGGCAGCCCGTACAGCGCATCGAGTAACCGCATCTGGATGTTGTCGAGGACTCCGCCTGCGAAGCCGGCGATCGAGCCGTAGACCACGCCGATCAGGAGAATCATCAGTGTCGCACCCACGCCGATCGCGATCGAGATGCGGCCGCCGAGCGCGAGCTTCGTCAGCATGTCCTTGCCGAGCTTGTCCGTTCCCAGCGGATGCTCGAGCGACGGGGTCTCGTAGGCCTCCGAGAAATTGAGCGGGTCGTTCGTGACGTCGTACGGGCTCACGATCGGCCAGATCACGCAGAAGGCGACGAACGCCACGAAGGTCCCGCCGGCGATGACCGCGCCTTTGTTCTGGACGTAGCGGCGCCACGCGTCTCGCCAGAGATTGGCCTGCTGAAGCGGTGCACCGGCGCCCGGAGCGGCCGCGCCCGGGACGACGTCGGGGAGGGCGGTGCCGGAGGCATAGGCCTCACGGGGATCGGCGCTCACGTTCGCGCGTCCCTGGTCCGTGGGTCGAGGACGCCGTAGAGGATGTCCACGACCAGGTTCGCGATGATGATGATGAAGGACGTCAGGACCGTGATCCCCATCACCACCGAGTAGTCGCGCGACGAGATCGCCGTGACGAAGTACCGGCCGATGCCCGGAATCGAGAAGATGATCTCGATCACGAAGGTGCCGGTGATGATGAACCCGAGCAACGGCGCCATCGCGGTGACTGCCGGGATCAGCGAGTTCCGGAGCACGTGCACCATCACGATCCGGCGACGCCGAAGTCCCTTCGCCTTGGCGGTGCGCACGTAGTCCTGCTGGAGCGTCTCCAGCATCGATCCGCGCACGAGCCTGGCGAAGTACGCCATCGGAAGGAGCCCGAGAGCGAAGGACGGCAGGATCTTGTACTTCCAGCCCTCCCAACCGTTCGTCGGCAGCAGCCCGGCTTTCAGCGACACGTAGTAGATGAGCAGCGTCGCGACCAGGAAGCTCGGCACTGCATAGCCGACGTTCGAGATGAACATCAGGGTGTAGTCCCAGCGGGTGTTCTGGCGTAACGCCGCGACCACCCCCATGGGGATCCCGAGCACGATCGCCCAGATGAAGGCGAGCAGGCCCAGCTCGAGAGACTTCGGGAAGTGCTCCTTGACGATGTCGTTCACGGTCCGGTCCCGCGTCACAAGCGAGGGCCCGAGGTCGAGCGTGAAGACGCCCTTCACGTAGAGGGCGTACTGGATGTACCAGGGCTCGTCGAGGTTGAACTTCCGCTCGAGGTTCGCCTGCACCGCTGGCGAGACTGCCCTGCTCGTGCGGCGGAACGGGTTGCCCTCGATCTGCCGCATGAGGACGAACGTCAGGAGGATCACCAGCAGGAGGACCGGGATCGTCCAGAGCAGGCGGCGGATGATGAATGCGGTCACGAGTTCGCCTTACCCGAGAACTTGCCAGAAAAAGCGGCGGGGCGCTCTCGCGCCCCGCCGCTGTTGCTGGAGATACCCGGCGTGCTTACCCCTTGATCTCGACCTTGGTGAGGTCGACCTGGTCGAGGAGGTTGATGCTGAAGGTCTCCTTGACCGACTCCCGCTCGAGGTTCGGGTACGTGATGTACCAGAGCGGGATGAACGGCAGCGCGCCGTTCTGGCCCGTCAGCTTGTCCTCGAGCTGCTTGTAGATGGCGTACCGGGCGGTGTTGTCCGGCGTGTTCTTGGCCTTGGCGACGAGGGCGTCGTACTCCTTGTCGCAGAAGCCCGTGTTGTTGTTCCCCGAGTCGCACGTCCAGAGCTCGAGGAAGTTGATGTCGTCGACGAAGTCGCCGACCCAGCCGAGCCGGTAGATGTCGACGGCCTTCGGCGGCGGCGGTCCCAGGAACTCGAGGAACTGCTGCCACTCGAGGATCTTGATCGACGAGTCGATCCCGATCTGCTTCCACATGCTCTGGAGCGCCTCGGCGACTTCCTTGTTCGGGGCACCCTCATTCGAGTAGATCGTGATCTTCTTCTTCGCGTTCTTGGCCTTGGCCATGTACTCCTTGGCCAGCTCGACGTCACCGGCGGCCGGTGTCCACGGCGAGGCTTCGGGGACGACCTCCGCCTTTCCGGGCATGCCTTCCGGCGTGAAGCTGTCGGCCGGCTTCTCGTTGGCCTGCGTGATGTTGTCGATGATCGACTGGCGGTCGACCGCGAGCGACATCGCGCGACGCTGGTTCACGTCCTTAATGTTCTCCTTGACGTTGAACCCGTAGTAGGAGGTTCCGAGACCCGGGTAGAGCTCGTACTCCGGCGTCTCCTTCAGGCGTGGCGTCTCGGCGGCCGGCAGCTGCTCGTCGAGCACGTCCACCTCGCCGGCCTCGAACGACTGCACGGCAGTCGTGCCGTCGACGATGATGCGGCCCTCGACGCGCTCCAGCTTCACGTCGTCGGCGTCGCGCCAGTCCTGGTCCTTCACGAGGGTGATCGACGCGCTCGGCTGCGCGGCCTCAACCTTGAACGGGCCGTTCGTGACGATGTTCTCCGGCCTGGTCCACCGCTCACCGAACTGGTCGATGGTCTTCTGGTGCACCGGGAGGAACACCGAGTGCGCCGACTGCTGGATGAACCAAGGCTGGGTCGAGGTGAGCGTCACCTCGAGCGTCTTGTCGTCTGTCGCCTTGACCGCGACCTTGTCCCTGAGCGCGGCGCAGTTCTTCTCGCATGAGTTGTACTCGACGCCGCCCTTGATTCCGTACAGCTGGTACGAGTAGTCGCTCGCCAGTTCAGGCGAGAGCGCGCGCTTCCACGCGTACTCGTAGTCCTTCGCCGTCACCGGGTCGCCGTTCGACCACTTGGAGCCGGTCTTCAGGTGGTAGACGACCTTGGGGCCGTTGACGTCCCAGCTGTCGGCCATGGACGGCACGGCGTTCAGCTCGTCGTCCAGCTTGACGAGCGGATCGAAGATGTTCAGGACGAGCTTCGCGGACGTCGTGTCCGTCGCGAGGCCGGGATCGAGGTTGTACTCGGATCCGAGCCCCCACTTCAACGTCTGGTCGGCAGCCGCTGCCTCTCCGCCACTGTCCTCACTTTCGTCGTCGCCGCCTCCGCAGCCGACGACCAGCAGGACGGCAACGAAGGAGAGCAGGAGCGCCGACAACCAGCGGTTCCGACTCAGCATGTGCGATTCCTCCTTACCTTGCTCTTCCGGGCGATTCTTAATACCCGACTCTGTACCCATTCGGACGGATTTGAGCGATTAACTGTTGTTTAAGCTCCGTAAGAAGCTGCTGTCCCTCGAGGGCCCGCCGGGAAAGGTAACGGCTTGGCTGTGTGGGAAGCGCTTTCCGCCCATTCCGGCTCAGGCCCCCCGATTCCCGTCTGTACGTGCCAGCTTCGTGCCGGATATGCCGGCCATCGCCAGGATCTCCTCTCCGTCTCCGGTCTGGGACCGAACGGCGCGGTCAGCGTCATGTGCGCCTCTGGGGCGGCGAGCCGAACGCATGCCAAGATCTCGTTTAACGAGCGAGAAAGGGGCGAGCACGTGGCCAGAGTTGAGATCGGAGGCAGGCGAGCAGGTCAGGACGTGTGGGCGAGGTGGATAGACGGCGCCGTGCAAGGCGACAGGGAATTCCTCAAAGTCGCCGGCCTCGATCCGGATACACGCTTTGAGGATCCGCACGCGTTCGTGGAGCTCATCCAAGCGCTCCTCGACGAGGGATCGGCCACCGTCGTCCTCGACATCCCGCCCGGGCCATCGCCGAGCCCCCCTCTCGACTCCCGCGACCCGAGCTAGGAGGCTGACATGACATTGCCTGCGCCACCACCAGAGGAAGGGGCCCGGATTGTGTTCGTGGGAAGCACCAGGGATGAGCTTCTGACGGTGGACGTCGAGGAGAACGCACGCGCGGTGGAGCTGTCGGGCAGGATTTCGCAGCTGACGAGGGACGACGGCCTGCCTGTCTGGGTGAACCTCGCGAACGTGCTCTACGTCGAGAGCATCAAACTGGTGGACTGAAACGGGAGACGGGGCGCCGCTACCTAGACATGCGTCCCCGGCCAAAGAAGCCCAGGACGGCCAACACAATCACGATGATGAGGATCCAAAGCCAGATCGACACGGTGATCCTTTCGCTAGGGAGCGCGCCGACTCTAGGGCGCGTAGACCCGTACTTGCAAGGGTGCTCGGTTACGCCGCCCCACGTCTCGTTGAGCGTGACGTGGGGGCGAGCACCCCGCAGACGGCCGCACAAACCGTTGCGACCAAGCGCTCGCCCCCACGCTAACTCACCGCCCGCCGCCTCCCGGTTACGGGGCAGCGTCGCTGGTGTGGCTTAGAAAGAGGGGTTGCGGCGGCCCGGTGTCCGTAAGGACCGCTTGTTAGGCTCCGTTTCGTGCTTTTTCGCCAGTTCGTCGACGACGATCTTGGCTGTGCCTCCTACCTGATCGGCGACGACTCCTCCGGCGAGGCAGTCGTGGTCGATCCGGCCTTCGCGATCGAGCAGTATCTCGAATCGGCCAGGCGGGAAGGGGTGCGGCTCCAGCGTGTGCTCGAGACGCACACGCACGCGGACCACGTGTCCGGCCACGGCCGACTCGCGCTCGAGCACGGTATCCCGGTGGCGATCCACCCGGCCGCGGAGCCGGAGTACGACTTCGAGTCGCTGGAGGACGGCGCCGAGATTGCGGTGGGGTCGGTCTCGATCCGCGTCGTCCACACGCCCGGCCACCGACCAGAGCACTGCGCGTTCACGGTCAGCGACCGAGCGCGGACGGACGAGCCGTGGCTGACCCTGACGGGCGACTCGTTGTTCGTCGGCGAAGCGGCCCGGCCGGATCTGGCCGTCGAGGCGACCGAGGGCGCACGCGAGCTGTACCACAGCCTGCAGCGGCTGCTCGAGCTGCCGGACGGCGTCGAGGTTCATCCCGGCCATGTCTCCGGCTCGTTGTGCGGCGCCGGGATGGATCACAAGCGATCGACGACGATCGGCTTCGAGCGGCGCTTCAACCGGGCGTTCGCGCACCAGGACGAGGACGAGTTCGTGGCGGAGTCCATCCGCGCCGGGGTGAGGCCGCCGAACATGGAGCGCATCGTCGAGCTGAACCGCGGGCCGTTCCTCGGCGCGCCCGAGCCGATCCGGCCGCTGAACGGCGGCGGCGCAGGGGCCGTGCTCGACGTCCGGCGCGCGCGGGAGTTCGCGGCTGGACATGCGCGTGGCGCGATCGGCGTCCCCGTCAACGGCGGCGGCTTCGCCACGAAGGCGGCGTTTGCCCTTCCCGCCGGCGAGCGGGTGGTCATCCATGCCGGGTCGGAGGACCAGGCGGAGCGGGCGGCGCGGGGGCTCCGTTCGGTCGGGATCTTCGACCTGGCCGGCTACCTCGTGGGCCCGCCGTCGGAGGAGACGATGCCGGCCGTCGACCTGGACGAGCTGGACCGGCTGATGGAGGCTGGCGAGGTCGAAGTGCTCGACGTCCGCGAGCCGCACGAGCGGGACGAGGGCTACATCCCCGGCAGCCGCAACATCCCGTACCGGCTCGTGCGCGAGTGGGCGGACGACCTCCAGGGCGGCAAGCCTGTGGTGACGATCTGCACGAGCGGTTCGCGCGCCGTGGTCGCGGCGAGCGTGCTGGCTACCGCGGGGATCGAGGCGCGACCGGTGCTCGGCGCGGGCGTCGAGGACTGGGCCGAGCGCGGCGGCGACACCGTCAGCTTCAGGCGCTGCGGGTCCTAGCGAGCAGCGGCTCGGCCTCTCGGAGCCAGCGGACCGCTCCGACCTCACGGAAGAACTCGGTCGCGGCCGGCAGATCGGCGGGGAGCCCGTCCTTCGCGGCGAGCCGATGAGCTTCGGCCTCGAGGGGCCTGGCGCCCATCTGACCGAAGATCGCCGCTGCCGCCGGCGCATCTCCGCGGCCGAGAGCGAGCCCGCCCTCCCGCCACGGAGTCGCGGTTGGCACGCTCTCGGCAATCGCATCCAGCTCCGCGGAGAGCCCGAGGCCGACCAGCGCCACTGCCACTTCCGGGAACCACTCGGCGGCAACGTGGAGCGGCGCTCGGCGGCCCTGCTCTGCAAGCTCGACCGCGGCTTCCTCGGCACCCTCTTCGTCCGCCTCCCAAAGCACCCGGCAGCGGAAGGCGAGAGTCGGAGTCAAAAGCTGTGAGTCGCGTGCGGCTCTGGCGAGCTCCAGCGCAGCCGCGCTCTCGGCGAGCGCGAGGGCCGTGTCGTCCCGTGCCAGCGCGACCCTCCCGCGCAGTCCCCTCCAAAGCGGCTCGAGGTAGTTGCCCCGCCGGGCCTCAGCGTCGGCGATCCAGCGGTCGGCGATCGCAGTCACATCGTCCCAGCGACCGGCCATGTAGCGCAGCCTGATCTCCTGGCTGTCGCCCCAGCGGAGCCAGTCGAGGTGCGAGAAGCGCTTCCACGCTTCCTTCATCCGCTTCGTCACCTCGGCCGACCGCCGAAGCTCACCGAGGTTGTAGTAGCCGTCCGCGAGGTTGTTGTACGAGCGTTGAGCCGCGGCCGAGTTCAGCCGCTCGAAGATCGTGATGCTCTCGGCGATCTCGTCCAGACCCCGCTTGTCGCCCTGCATCGTCCGCCAGCTGCCGAAGGTGTTCAGGAGCTGTGCGCGCACGTCGTCGAGGCCGAGCTCCTCGACCATGCGCATCGCCTCGTTGCCATACCTCAGAGCAAGCTCCTCACGATTCGCGAGCCAGTGCAGCCGGAAGATGCCCGCGTACGCGTTCGCCTTGGCGGCCGAGAGCGGCAGGCCCTCAGTAAGCTCGACGGCTCGATCGAGGCTGTGCACGACCTCATCGCCGCGGCCGAGGTTCCAGAACGTCTCCGCCCGCCGGAACTCCGCTTCGCCAGCGCCGGCGAGATCGTCCGCCGCCAGCAGGGCGTCTCGCGCGGCGGCGAGCTCCGCTTCGTTCCATGCGTCGGTCTCGTACCGCGCCACCGCCGCCGCGAGGAGCAACCTGGGCCGCTCCGGGTCGTCTTCCGGCCAGAGCTCGAGCGCCCGGTCGTACTCGTGCACGGCGACGCGGAAGGCGTTGAGGGAGGTGGCGCGATCGCCGGCGTCTCTCAAGGCGAGGCTGGCCGACCGTCGCAGGTCCGCGTCCGCGGCTGCCGACGGCAGCGCCTCCAGAGCGCTTACGTAGTGATGCGCGCGCAACTCGGCGAGATCGTCGGCCCGGCCCAGAGACTCGATCCACGCGGCGGCCCGACGATGCTTCTCCGCCCGCTCCGCCCGCGGGATCTGGCTGTAGGCGACGTCGCGGACGAGCGTGTGGGCGAAGGAGTACTGGGCGTCTCCTTCCATCGAGGACCTTCGCTCGCGCTGCACGAACTGCTTGCGCTGGAGGCCCTGGAGCAGCTCTTCGACGCTCGAGGGTTCGACGCCCTCGCCGAGCTGACCAAGCGCTCCGAGCCAGAAGACCTTGCCGACGACGGATGCGTCCTGAACGAGTGCCTTCTCCTCGTCGCTGAGGGTGTCGAGACGGGCTGAGATCAGCCCCTGAATTGACTCCGGCAACGGAAGCTCGCCGCCGCCGAGCGCGTCCCGTTCCAGCGCGATCCGGGCGAACTCCTCGGCGTAGAGCGGGTTTCCGCCTGCCCGGTCGAGGAGCAGCGACTGGACGTCAGCGGGAAGCACAGTCTGCTCGAGGAGGTCGTGGAGCAGCGTCGCCGTCTCCTGACCGCTCAGCGGGGACAGCGAGATCGTCGTCGCGTTCGGCTTCCCGCCGCTCCAGCCCGGCCGCCTGGTCAGGAGCTCGGGCCGTGCGGTGGCGACGACGAGTATCGGGACCCCGGTCGCCCAGTCGACGAGGTGGTCGACGAAGTCCAGCAGGCCCTCGTCCGCCCAGTGGAGATCCTCGAGGACGACGACGAGCGGGCTTTGCTCCGCGAGCCCCTCGAAGAACCGCCGCCACGCCGCGAAGCTCTCGATGCGCCGATCCCCTGCCGCTCCCGGTTCGGCGCCGTCGGAGAGTCCGAGCAGCGGCTGGAGCTCGCGGGTGACCCACGCTGCCTCGGCGGCCTCCGGGACCACGGCCTCGACCGCCGAGCGGAGCTTGGCCTCGGCTCGCTCCCCGGGTTCGCCTTCGAGGATGCCGGCATGTGACTTCAGGATCTCGCCGAGCGCCCAGAACGCGACGCCGTCGCCGTACGGCAGGCAGCGGCCCTGCCGCCAGAAGATGAGCTCCGGCCGCTCGTCGACCGCGACGAAGAGCTCGTGGACGAGCCGGCTCTTGCCGATGCCGGGCACGCCGACGAGGGTGATCAGCTGAGGCGAGCTCTCGTGCTCCACGCGCGCGAGCGTCGAGGTCAGGAGAGAGAGCTCGCGCTCCCGCCCGACGAGCGGCGTGCTCGGGCGCCGCGTGATGTCGGTTCCGAACCGAGAGCGGGCCTCAACCGCTTCCCAGACGTGCACCGGCTCCGCCTTGCCCTTGGCGTCGACCGGCGGCGCCTCGCGGTACTCGATGACGCGGGAGGTGGCGTTGTAGGTGGTCTCCTCGACGAGGATCCCGTTGACCGGCGCGGCGTTCTGCAGCCGCGAGGCGGTGTTGACGACGTCTCCCGCGACCAGTCCACGCTCGGCGCCGGCGCTCGGCTCGAGCGCGACGAGGACCTCGCCCGTGTTGACGGCTATCCGGACTTCGAGCTCCTCTTCCTCGCGGACCCAGTCGCGGATTGCGAGGGCCGCCCGCACCGCGCGCTCGGGATCGTCCTCGTGCGCGATCGGGGCGCCGAAGACCGCCATCACGGCATCGCCGATGAACTTCTCGACGGTGCCGCCGCGGACCTCCAACTCGGTCCGGAGCCGGTCGTAGAACGGACTTAGAATCGCCTCGACGTCTTCGGGGTCGAGCGAGTCAGACCGCGCGGTGAAGCCAACAAGGTCGGCGAACAGGACGCTCACGACCTTCCGCTCCCTGCGCGACCGGCTCATGCGTCGAGTCTAGAACCGGGGATAGAAGCGGCCGGCGTTCGGTGCCGCACTCCGTTCGCCGGCCTCAGGCACTTGACGGCTGCGGAGCCGCGAATCTTCCTGGGAACGTTTGGCGAAATAGCGGCTGTGCCGCCAAACCCTCCCCTCTACTCGATGCGCTCGACCTCGTAGCCCCAGGAAGCCATCGCGTCCAGCAGGACGGCGACGTGCTCCTGGTCGCGCGTCAGCAGCGTCAGCTCGATCTCGGTCTGCGCGACCGGCACGTCCATCCCCTCGCGGTGGTGCTCGACCGACACCACGTTCACTCGCTCCTCGGCGATCAGGGTCAGGAGCCGCACCAGCTCGCCCGGCCGGTCTGGCACACGGGTCCGGACGACGAGGTAGCGCCCGCTGGCCGTCAAACCGTGGCGCATGACCGAGATCAGCAGCGACGGGTCGATGTTCCCGCCCGAGAGGACGATCGCAACGGGGCCGGAGGAGCCGCCGACCTTGCCGGCGAGCAGGGCGGCGACACCGACGGCGCCCGCGCCCTCGACCACGAGCTTCGCGCGCTCGAGCAGGAGGACGATCGCCTCGCTGATCGCCTCGTCGTCGATGTCCACCATGTCGTCGAGGACGTCGTCGAGGATCGACATCGTCAGGTCGCCCGGCTTCTTCACGAGAACGCCGTCGGCGATCGTGAAGCCCGAGAGGCCGGCCTGGACGCCCACGATCCGGAGGTCCGGCCTGAGGTCGCGGAGGGCGATCGCGATCCCCGAGGCCAGCCCCCCGCCGCCGACCGGGATGACGACCGTCTCGGCGTCCGCCACCTGCTCCGCGAGCTCCAGCCCGATCGTTCCCTGGCCGGCGATGACCTGCGGATCCTCGAACGGGTGGATGAACGTCGCGCCGCGCTCCTCCACGTCGGCCATGGCGGCGGCCATCGCGTCCTCGAACCGCTCTCCCTCGAGGATCAACTCGGACCCGTACGTGCGGCAGGCCTCGACCTTCGCCATCGGCGCATCCTCCGGGACGAAGATCCGCGCCTGGACGCCGGCCTGGCGGGCCGCCCACGCGACCGCCTGGCCGTGGTTGCCGGCGCTCGCGGCGACCACGCCGGCCTCGCGTTCCGCCTCGGAGAGGAAGGAGAGCCGGTTCACGGCGCCGCGCACCTTGAACGCGCCGGTTCGCTGGAGGTTCTCGGCCTTGAGCCAGACCTCCCGGTCTGCGATGCGCGAAAAGGTCTCGGAGCTGTACACCGGCGTCACGCGCGCGACGCCGTCGATCCGCTCGCGCGCGTCGCGGATGTCAGCTGCGGTCGGGGCTGTTTCCGTCTTCATCGACCTTGAACACCCTGATCATGATCTCTCTGACCGCGGTCAGGGGATCGAGCTCCCGCCGCTGTACCTCGTCGAGCAGGCGGCGCAGCTCCGGGTCGTCGGCAACTGCCTGCTCCAGGTGAGTCTTGGCGCGGGCGGATGCGACCGTGAACACCTCGCCCGCGAGATTCTTGCGGCGCCGAGCGTCCAGGAGGCCGTCCGCCTCGAGGTACGCGCGATGCCCGGCGATCTTCTCCCACAGCTCGGGCACCCCCTCGCCGGTCACGGCCTCGGTGAGGACGATCGGCGGCTTCCAGTCGCTCTCGGTGTCGAGCGCGAGGATCGAGCGCACTTCGTTCAGCATCGTCTTCGCGGCCGGGTGGTCCTTCTTGTTGACGACGATCACGTCCGGGATCTCCATGATCCCCGCCTTCAGCGCCTGGACGGAGTCGCCGGAGCCCGGCATGAGGACGAGCACCACCGTGTCCGCGACGCCGATCACCTCGATCTCGCTCTGGCCCGTGCCGACAGTCTCGAGGAAGACCAGGTCGCGGCCTGCCGCGTCCAGCACGAGCAGCGCCTGCAGCGTCGCCTCGGCGAGCCCGCCCAGGTGGCCGCGCGTCCCCATCGAGCGGATGAAGACGCCCGGGTCGAGGAAGTGGTCGGAGAGCCGGATGCGGTCGCCGAGGAGCGCGCCTTTCGAGAACGGGCTCGAGGGGTCGACCGAGATCACGCCGACCGTCAGCTCGTCGCCGCGGACGTGACGGATGAGCGCGCTGATCAGGGTGGACTTCCCGACGCCGGGCGGGCCGGTGATGCCGAGCGCGTATGCCTGTCCCGTGTCGGGGTAGAGCTCGCGGACGAGGTCGTAGGCCAGCGGGTCGGAGTCCTCGACCAGGGAGATCGCGCGTGCCAGGGCGCGCCGGTCTCCGCTCCTCACCCCTTCGAGCAGGCGCTCCTGCGTCCACTTGCTCCCGGCCACCCCGGAAGCCTAGATCCGGGCTGTCTCGACGGCCTCGGGCTCGGCGGTCGGAGCCTCCGCCGGCCGGGCTCTCATCGCGACACCGCGGGCGAGCAGAAGCCCGACACGACCTAGGTCCGGGCGAGTTCGGTCACACGGCCGAGCGCGGCACGGAAGAACGCGTTCTCGTCGGGGGTGCCGACCGTGACCCGGATCGCGCCGGGAGCGCCGAACCCGCCCGTCGGCCGCACGATCACTCCCTCTCGCAGCAGCTGCTCGAAGAGCGGGCGCGAATCGTCGCCCACCTCGGCGAAGACGAAGTTCGCAACCGCCGGCTCGACGGGCTCGAAGCCGTGGTCTCTCAGCGCCTCCACGATCGCCGGCCGGCCCTCGGCGTTCACCCGCCGGCGCCGCTCCAACTCGTCCTGCGCGCCTGGCGCCCCGAGGCTGGCGAGGGCGGCGACCTGGGCAGGCGAGGTGATGTCGAACGCACGCCGAACCTTGCCGATCGCCGTGACCAGCTCCGCGGGGCCGATGCCGTAGCCGACGCGCAGGCCGGCGAGCCCAAAGATCTTCGAGAAGGTGCGCAGGACGATCGCCCTCCGGCCCGCCTTCACGTACTCCTCGATGCCGTCGGCGTAGTCGGACTCGTCGACGTACTCGAAGTAGGCCTGATCGAGGACGGTGACGACATGGGCGGGCACGCGTTCGAAGTACCCGTCGAGCTCGGCCCGGCTGTTCATCGTCCCGGTCGGATTGTTCGGGTGGCACACGAAGACGAGCTTGGTCCGATCGGTGACCGCCTTCAGCATCGCGTCGAGGTCGTAGCGTCCGTCCACGAGCGGGATCGTCCGTGCGACGCCGCCGAGCTTGGTCGCCCCGATCACATAGCTGGGGAAGCTCGGCCAGCCGCAGACGATCTCGTCGCCGGGCTCGACCGAGATCTGCGCGAGCGCATCGACGACGCCGTCGGCGCCGGCGCCGAGCGCGACCTCCTCCAAGCGAACGCCGTGCCGCTCGGCGAGGGCCGTCCGAAGCCGGTAGCCGCCCCCGTCCGGATAGCGGTTCAGCTCGGGCGCAGCAGCCGCCAGAGCCTCGATCGCCTCGGGGAAGGGCCCGAACGGCCCTTCGTTCGACGCAAGCTTGACCACGCGGTCGAGGCCGAGCTCTCGCTGGACCTCCTCGACGGGCTTGCCCGGCTCATAGGGGACGAGGTCGCGAACCGGCGGCTTGAAAAAGCTGTCCGCGATCTGGGCGAGCGAGGCCACTCGCGGAATCTAGTGGACGTCGAGCGCCATCAGCACTGCGTCGAGGTACTCCTCGCCGCGGCGGTAATGGCCGCGCCGCAGGCCCTCTCGGCGGAAGCCGACGCTTTCGTAGAGATGGATCGCCGCGTCGTTGTGTGGAAAGACGTGCAACTCCAGCTTGCGGACGCCGACTGTCCTCGCCCACTCCTCAGCCTCCCGGAGCAGGGCCGTTCCGATCCCGCGCCGGCGATGCTGCTCGGAGACCATGAGGCCGAGGTCGGCGACGTGCCTGCTCGCTGGATGGGGGTCGCGGCCGAGCGAGAGCCTGCCCACGATGCCGTCCGTCGGGAGCTCGGCGACGAAGACGGCGGCGTCGTCGTATCGGCGCAGCGCGCGCAGGAACCGTCGCTCCTCGCCGGGTGTGCGCCAGATGCCGTCGGAGATCAGCCAGCCGCCGGGCTCGGAGGCGACGGCCTCGGCGAGCTCGACGAGCGCCCCGGCGTCCCCCGGCTGCGCCTTGCGGACGACGATCCGCTCAGCAGACGATCCCATGGCCTCCCCGGCGGGGGTCGCCTGCCGCTGCGAGTGTCCCGTCCGGCCGCATCTCGACGGCCGCGGCGCCGCCGAAGTAGAGGTTCCGGCGGCGCCACCGGACGACGTCGTAGCCGCGGCGGTCGAGCTCGTCCAGCTGGGCGGGATCGTGACCGCCCTCGCAGTGGACGTGGCCGTCGTCCAGGTGAACTCGTGGTGCGACGATCGCCTCGTCGACCGGCAGTCCGTGGCCGACTGCGTTGACGACGATCTGGAGGATTGCGCCGCGGAGCCTGGCCGACCCCGCGCTGCCGACGACGAGGCGCGGCCGCCCGTCCTGGAGGACGAGCGACGGCGCCATCATGCTCGTCAGCCGGCCTCCCGGCCGACGCCGCCGGCGCGCCAGGTTCAAGTGGTGCTCGCCGAGCATGTTGTTCAGGTGGATCCCCGTGCCCGGCACGACGACGCCTGAGCCCGCGCCGGTCGATACCGTCAGCGAGGCGGCATTGCCTTCCGCGTCGACGACCGAGATCTGGGTCGTCCGTGACGGCTCCACCGGCTCCGGAATGATCGGCGGCCGCTCCTCCATGAGGCGCGCGGCCGCCTCGGAAACCCGCTGTTCGTCGTAGAGCCTGCGTGCCAGGCCGCCGCCGTGGAGCTGGCGACCGAAGCCCGGCCCGCGCGCAAGCGCCTGCTCGCCCATGACGCCGACCAGTCGGGCGATCGCGTCGGCGCTCCCTTGCGGGCCACCGAGACCGGCGCGGTCGAGCAGCAGGAGGGCATAGGCGATGAGCACACCGCCGGTGGACGGCGGCGGATTCGAGACGAATCGGTGCCCGAGGAACTCTGCGGTGATCGGCCTGCGCCAGATCACGCGGTAGCCGCGGAGGTCGTCCCTCGTCAGCGGGCCGCCGCCCGCATGGATGCAGTCCGTGATGCGTTCAGCGAGGACGCCGTCGTAGAAGGCCTCAGCACCTCCTTCGGCGAGGATCTCCATGGTCGAGGCGAGGTCGTTCATCGACAGCCGGTCGCCGGCCTCCAGCCGCTCGCCGGCGGGCCCGTAGATCGCTTTGCCCGAGTCGGTGTGACGCAGGATGACGTCGAGAATCGCGTGCAGGTACGCCTGCTGCGGCGTGATCACGACTCCCTCGCGGGCGACCGCGATCGCCGGCTCGAAGAGCGTCGCCCACGGGGCTCGCCCGTACGCGCGGTGCGCCTTCTCGAGCCCGGCGACGACGCCGGGCGTGGCGACCGAGGAGACGCCGATACCGAAGGCCTGGGTGCTCGAGTCGTCGAAGTCGATGGCGATCGCGTCCATCTCGCTGATCGTGTCTGCCTCCAGGCCGGCCCCCGGTACCGAGACGAAGAAGTCGAGGAGGCGCGAACGCCCGTCCTTCGCGCGGTGGACGAGCAGGAAGCCGCCGCCGCCGGGGCCCGTCAGTGTGCTCTCCGCGACCCAGGAGACGAAGGCGGCCCCAAGACAGGCGTCGACCGCGTTGCCGCCGTCGGCGAGGATGCGCGCTCCGGCCTCCGCCGTCAGCGGGTGCCCGGCTGCGATGGCGCCTCTCACGGCGCGGCGATCAGCTCTTGAGGAACGAGGGCGGCTCGAGCGGGTCGTCGGACTGCGGCGAGCGCTCCAGGCGTGGAGTGACCGGTCTCGAACCGCCTCGCTGCCCCACGCCGGTCACGACCACCGTGACCCAGACCTGCCCTTCGAGTCGCTCGTCCACGGTCGCGCCGAAGATGATGTTCGTGTCGTCCGTCGACGCGGCCCTGATCACCTCGGCCGCCTCGTTGACCTCGTACAACGAGAGGTCGTTTCCACCGGCGATCGAGAGCAGGATCCCCTTGGCGCTCACCAGCTCTGTGTCGACGAGTGGGGAGCGCAGCGCGCGCTCCGCGGCCTCGACGGCGCGATTCTCGCCGGTCGCGAAGCCGATCCCCATCAGCGCCGTGCCTGCGCCCTGCATGATCGTGCGGACGTCGGCGAAATCGACGTTGATCAGCCCGGGCTCGGTGATCAGGTCGCAGATTCCTTGCACGCCCTGCCGCAGCACGTCGTCCGCGATCTTGAAGGCGTCGAGCATCGACGTGCTCTTGTCGAGCACCTCGAGGAGGCGCTCGTTCGGGATCACAACCACCGTGTCGCAGGCCTCGCGGAGCGCGTGGACGCCCGCCTCCGCCTGCGATCGGCGCTTCGTGCCCTCGAAGCGGAACGGCATGGTCACGATGCCGACGGTCAGCGCGCCGACCTCGCGCGCGATGCCGGCGACGACCGGGGCTGCGCCCGAGCCGGTCCCCCCGCCCTCGCCGGCGGTGACGAAGACCATGTCCGCGCCGCGAAGCGCCCGCTTGACCTGGTCGTGGGCTTCCTCGGCTGCGCGGCGGCCGATGTCCGGCTCCGCGCCGGAGCCGAGACCGCCCGTGAGCTCGCGCCCGATGTGGATCTTCACCTCCGCGTCGCTGAGTGCGAGCTGCTGGAGATCGGTATTGACTGCGACGAACTCCACGGCCGCGAGGCCCGCGTCGATCATCCGGTTGACCGCGTTCAGCCCGGCCCCGCCGACACCCACGACCTTGATGTCCGCGAGGTACGCGGAGTCGGAGCGCGGAGCGCGATGCAGCCGCGGCGGCGGCTCGGGAAGCGGCTCGAGCAGCCGTGCGATCCCGCGGTCCGGCGACGGCTCGCGGGGCTGGACGGGCTCGGCCGGCCTGGGACGGGCAGGGGCCGACCGCACCCCGTCGGGGTGCTCAGGCGCGGACTCCCCGTGCTCGGGCTCGGGTGCGACCTCGAGCTTGGGCGGCGGATGCTCGACTGTTTCCTCGAGCGGCTCGCCTGGAACGGCCCTTCCCTCCTTCTCGGCCTGCTTCTGCGCGGCTTCCGTTGCCCTGAAGAGCTCGGCGAGCGGGCCCTCACGCATGCTTGCGCGCTTTCGCGCCATTGAGCACCTCCTTCGCGAGCTCTCGGTATGCATCCGCAGCGCTGCCGGTCGGGTCGTACTTCAGCACCGAGCTTCCCTTCACGGGCGCCTCGGCGTAGCGCACCGTCTTCTTGATGCGGGTCTCGAAAACCAGGTCACCGAAGTTCTCCTGCAGGATCTCGATCGCCTCGCGCGCATGGAGCGTCCGGCCGTCGTACATCGTCGGGAGGATCCCCTGGATGCCCACGTCCGGGTTCAGGTTCTCCCGGATCATCGACAAGGTGTTCTCGAGCTGGACGAGCCCTCTCAGCGAGAGGTACTCGCACTGCACCGGGACGATCACCCCGCTGGAGGCGACGAGTGCATTGATCGTGAGCAGGCCGAGCGACGGCGGCGTGTCGACCAGGATGAAGTCGTACCGCTCCTTGACCGGGTTCAGCGCCTTCTCGAGCGCGCGCTCGCGGCCGATCATGCTCGCGAGCGCGAGCTCGGCGCCGGCCAGATCGATCGACGACACGGCGAGGTCGACCTCGGCCTCCTGGATCACCTGATCGATCGGCAGCCGGTGGACGAGCACGTCGAACATCGAGCGCTCGATCTGATCCGGGTTGAACCCTTGGCTCATCGTCAGGTTGCCCTGCGGGTCCATGTCGACGATCAGGACCCTGTAGCCCTGTTCCGACAGCGCGACGGCGAGGTTCAGCGTCGACGTCGTCTTCGCGACGCCGCCCTTCTGGTTGGCGAACGCGAGGATCATCTGTGGCTCGCGAGGGACGTCAGGAGTCGGTGGGACCTCCGGCGCGGAGGGACCCTCGGTCTCCTCGGGCACGGCGTCGGCTGGGTCGCCCGTCGGCGGGCGCGAAAAGAGACCGGCTAGGCGCATACGCAGCCTGTCGTTCGGCCCGGGACCGGACTGTCCTGCACGCTCTCAGTCTGCCGTAAAAGCCGGACTGCGCCACGTCGCGGATCATGTTTTTCACCTACGGGCGGTCAGAAGCATCTCCTCCCGCTGCTCGGTCTCCATCGCCCGTCGGCAGCCCGCGAGCGCCTCGACGGCTCCGTGCGGCTCGGGCTCTGCACGAAGCCAGGTCTCCGCCTCGCGAAGCAGATCGCGCAGCTCGTCGAGCAGCTCGGCGGCGGGGGCGGCGCCCCGGTCGAGCGCCTCGATCCGGTCGAGCCGATGCAGAACTGCGCGTGCCTCGTCCATGCAGCCGAAGGTACCCGTGCTGAGTGCGCGTGTCTGTGCCGCGTCCGTGCCTAGAGTGCGCCGACGGCCAATGCCGGCTCGGGCGCCACTGTCGGCTTGGGCCGGAGCCCGAGAAGGGTCTCGTCGAGCGTCCGCAGAAGCGCCGACCTGTCGCCGTGCTCGAGGACGGCGACGAGTGCGGAACGAACCAGATCAGAGGTCGCCGCAGCCGCATCGCCGGCCGCCAGCAGCCGGAGCCTCTCGAGGATCGCCGAGCGCTCGCGCGGCGTCTCGCCAAGCACGGCGGCCGCTCGCAGCGAGCCGGCGAACAACCCCTCTCCGCCCCCGAGGAGCGAGGTCAGCGACCCGCGGAGCTGCTCCGAGGCGAACGGGTCCGTCTGGAACAGCGAGAGCTCCCACCGGTCGAGCGCCTCTCCGAGATCGCGGTCGTCGTCCGCCGCCGAGAGCCGCTCGCGCAACCGCCGGGCTCGCTCACCGCGAACCGAGTCGAGCCGAACACCTTCGCCCAGCGGCGCGGTCGCCGCGATCGGCAGCACCGGACGAATCCCGTAAGGCCGCCAGTCGAGCCGCTCGAAGAGGACGGGCCCCGCCGCGATCGCGCCCGCGGTGGCGAGTCGCAACGCCGTAATCGCGTCCGCGAGCTCGCCGGGCGCGTCAGGCACGCCGCTCGACCCCGACCCATCGCCCAGCTCAGCCTCCAGCTCGAGCACGCAGAGCCGGTCCGGTTCGCGCTCGAACCCCTCGGGAAGCAGCCCGCCGGCCTGCGGCCAGTGGGCGGCCAGCTCACCCGACGCGACATGGCGCACGCGGAGACCTTCGCCGAGATCGACCACCGCTCCGGCGGAAACGCCCACGAGCGGCGCGATCGCCCCGTACGCGCGCCGCGAGCCGAAGAGCGAGGCCTCGAATGCCGCATATACACGGTCGAAGGCCGAGTCGTCCCAGTCGAAGCCGCCGCAGGCCTCCGCCGTCTCGGCGAGGAGCGGCAGGAGCACGGTGCGAGTCAGCGCCTCGCGGGAGCTCGGCCGGCCGCTGGAGTGAGCTTGCGCGAAGATCGCCGCCGCCGGCTCCCGTTCGAGCTCCGCGAGCGCCGGCTGCGCGTCCGCGAGCGCTGCGAACCGTCCGGCGCGCGCGTCGAGGAAGGGCTTGACCAGCGGCCGGTACTCGTAGAGCGTCGGGCTCCCGGGCGCCTGGTGCTCCTCGAACGAGAACGGGACGTCTCCGCCGTCGCCGAGCTCGCGGCTCACGGCGGCGAACCCCCCGAGGCAGAACGCACGCAGCGTCTGGTGCAGGTTGGGCGACCGGATCACCCGTCCACTTACGCGCCCGGTCGCCCCGCTCCTCTCTCCCACGGCTGGCACACCGGGCACCAGAAGGCCGTCCGGTTCGCATCGCCCTGACCGCGAGAGGCGATCGGCGTCCGACACCGCGGGCATGGACGCCCCGCCTTGCGGTAGATCGCCCGATCCTCGCGCCGCGTCTCGACGGACAGCCTCATGAGCCGCGACGCCTCTTCGAGCACCGCGAGTAGCTCCGCGTCCGACGTCTGGCCGACCGGCCGCCATGGGGAGACTCCCGCCCGCCAGAGCGACTCCGCCTTCCACATGTTCCCGATCCCGGCGACGAGACGCTGGTCGAGGAGGGCGTCGCCGATCTCACGGCCTCCGGCAGCCCGGCGGAGGTTCGCGACCATGCGATCGAGGTCGGGCGGCCGAGCAAGGATGTCCGGCCCGAGCCTTCGCACCGCTCGCTTGTTCAGCTCGAGCACAGGGCCGCCCCAGAGCACGGCCTCGCGCCCTCGCCCGCGCAGGACGAGCCATGGCCGGCCCCGCGTCACCGAGCCGCGAGCGCGCACGGTCCACCGGCCGGACATCCGCAGATGACTCCGCAGGACGAGCCCGCCGTCGAAGCTCAGCAGCAGGTTCTTGCCCACCGCCTCCACTCCCTCGAGCCGTCTCCCGTCGAGCTGCTCGGCCACGCCTGTCGCGGCCGCCCGCGGGTTCGGGCTCTCCACCTCGACGGTCTCCCCAACGAGCACCTGAAGGCGCCGGGCAGCGCGGTGGAGCGAATCACCCTCGGGCATGCTTGGGATTGTGGACGAGCGAGGCCTTCACCCCGCGGCCGCCGGCGCGATCGCCGCGAGCGTCTGGAGCCTGGTCGAGCCGATCGACCGGCGCCTCCTGGGCAGCGACTACTCCGACGTCCTCCTGCTTGGAAAGACGGTCACGCGAGGCCGGCTCGCCTGGCCGCTTGGCTTTGCGATCCACGCAGCGAACGGCGCGCTGTTCGGCCTGGTGTTCGATCAAGTGCGCCGACGAGTGCCGTACCGCAAGGAGAGCGTCGCGATCGGGATGGCGCTCGCCGAGCACGTTGCGTTCTACCCGTTCTCGTACTTCGTCGACCGCTACCACCCGGCGCGCGGCCAGGCCGGGATCCCGCCGCTCTTCACAAACGCGCGGGCCTTCGCCCAGGCGACGATCCGACACGCTCTCTTCGGAGCGGTGCTAGGCCGGCTCTCGCGCTAGATGCTCGAGGCGACGCGTAGGCTCGCTCGATCGACAAATCAGGAGGTTTGCCATGCCCGTCTACCTCATGCGCTTCAGCTACACCCCGGAGACGTGGTCGCGACTCATTCAGAACCCGGAAGATCGGCGTGAGGCAGCGCGCGCGTACATCGAACAGGTTGGCGGCGCCCTTCACGGCTTTTGGTATGGCTTCGGCGAATACGACGGCTACGCGATCTTCGAGGCGCCCGACAACGTCTCGACGGCCGGCGTCGTCCTCGCTATCGCAGCAGGCGGGGCCCTCGGCTCAGTCGAGACGACGGTCTTGATGACCGTGGAAGAGACGCTCGAGGCCCTGGCGAAGAGCAAGGACATTGGCTATCGCCCACCAGGGGAATGACCTGAGCCTGGAGGCGATCACGGCCTGAGAACGGCCCGCGGGCCGGCGCCTAGATCGCTGAAGTCAGTCCAGAACCCGACCGCGACCGTCAAGGCCGAAGCACGGCGCGGCGCGGTCCGGCCGTGAAGCCCGCCTCGACGAGGAGCGGCATCGCGTCCGTCTCCCCCACCGGCTCGCCGTCGAACCGCTCGACGGCCAGCCGCTTCGTCCCGCGCCGGCTCTTCACGTGCTCGACGAGCGCCGCAAGCGCCGGGCGGAGCCACTCCGGATCGGGATCGCGAAGCGGGACGAGCGTCTTGCCGCCGCGCTCGACGAAGAGCACTGCCTCGCCGCCGATCAGGACGACGTAGGCACCGGCGACACGCGCCGCTCGGGCCCCCGCTCTCTTCGGCCAGGCGACTGCCGCACCGTACGGCTGCGCCGGGTCCGCAGCCGCCAGAACCGAGACGTCATTCGCCGGCTCGTCCTCGCGAGGCCTCAGCTCACGGAGCCGCTCCACCGCTCCGCCGAGCGCGAACTGCGCCCCGCCGAGGCCTTCCACGAAATATCCACGCCGGCACAGGCCCAGTGTCTCGAGCGCCTTGAGCTCGCCGTACACGGCGGAGTAGCCGCCCGGGATTCCCTCGGCGCGAACGCCGTCGCGCGTGACGATCCCCTGACGCTCCAGCAGGAGCTCGGCCAGCGCCCTCGGGTCCCGCTCGCCGGCGAAGAGGCGGCCGGTGAGCGACCACCTGCCCTGGGTCGCGGTGATCGCGGTTGCCCGGCGGCGGGAGAAACGTCGCGGCCGCCGCTCGGGCTTCGGCACGCCGTACCGGCGACCGGCGCGGAGCGGCGTCCAGGCGTCGTTCGTGACCTCGCCGGCCCAGACGAGCTCCCAGAGCGCCGGCAGCGCGGCCTCTGCGTCGAGCCCCGTCGTTTCGAGCAGGTCGAACCAGAACTCGGCGCTCTTCGCCAGGGCCTCGCGGATCCCGTCGTGCACATCGCCTTCGGGACGCTCGGTTCCCTCGGGCCGGCCGAGCACCGCCGCGTCCTCCCGGAAGAAGACCGCCACCCGGTCGAGGCCCGCGCCCACCCACACGAGCTCGCCGGTCGCGCAGAGCTGGTCGAGCCAGGCGGGTGCGTAGTTGGGGACTCGCCGCGGCAGCACCTCGGACTCCCAGAGCGCGACCGGCAGCGCCAACCCTTGCAGCGGGACGAGCGCCTCCCGCAGCGTTGCGCGCCGGTCGATCCCGTGCCAGCCCGGCAGGAAGCGGGCGAAGGCGACCTGCTCGACTGGCTCGACCTCCTTCCGGAGCGCGGCGAGCGAGGCGCGGCGGATCCGGCGGAGGACATCCGGGTCGCACCATTCGCGCTCGGTCCCGCCCGGACGGAGCTCGCCGCGGACGAGCCGGTCCTCGCGCTCCAGCACCACCAGCTCGGCTTCCGCGCGCTCGGCGTCTATGCCGAAGCGCTCCGCCGCCTCCCGCGTCGTGAACGGCCCGCGGCCGCGCGCGTACCGTGCAAGCAGCGAGCGCAGGGGCTCCTCCGTGCGCTCGAGGAACGCGTCGGGCAGGCCGCTCGGCGGCATCGCGCCGAGCGCATCCCGATACCGGCCCGCATCCTCGGCGGCAATCAGCCGCTCCTCGCCGGCGACCCGGATCCGGACCGCCCGTCGCTCCGCCTCGAGCACGGCGCCGAACGCCTCGTCGAACTCGCCGGGGCGCAGGTCGCCGCGGCGCAGCAGCAGGTCGTGCAGCCCGTCGGCGTCCTTCGCCTGCCCGGCCAGCGAGGACTCGACCTGGTCGAGGGCGCCGGGATCGAGCAGATCACGGAGCTCCTCCTGGCCGAGCAGCTCGCGGAGGAGGTCGCGGTCGAGCGACAGCGCCTGCGCCCGACGCTCGGCGGGAGGCGTGTCGTCCTCGTACATGTACGTCGCGATGTAGTCGAACAGGAGCGAAGAGGAATAGGGCGAGGCCGACGCGCTCTCGACGTCCACGACGTCGATCTGCCGCGTCTTCACTCCGTGCAGGAGCCGCTTCAACGCCGGAAGGTCGAAGACGTCCTGCAGGCACTCGCGGAAGGTCTCGAGCATGACCGGGAAGGACCCGTACTTCTTGGCTACCTGTAGGAGGCTCTGTGCCTTGAGCCGCTGCTGCCAGAGCGGCGTCCGCTCGCCGGGCCGGCGGCGGGGGATGAGCAGTGCCCGCGCCGCGTTCTCGCGGAAGCGCGCGCCGAACAGCGCCGTTCCGCCCAGCTCGCCCATGATCAGGTCGTCCACCTCGTCCGGGTCGAGGACGAGCTGCTCGGTCGGGGGCGGCGCGTCGGCGTCCGGGAAGTGGAACGCGATCCCGTCGTCCGACCAGAGGACGTGCGCGTCGACTCCGAGCGACGCCTGCAGGCGGGCCGAGGCGGCAAGCGCCCACGGCGCGTGGACGCGCGCCCCGAACGGCGTGAGAACGCAGACCCGCCAATCGCCGATCTCGTCTCGGAAACGCTCGACGACGATCGTCCGGTCGGAAGGCACCGCTCCGGTCGCCTGCTCCTGCTCGCGGAGGAACGTCATGAGGTTCTTCGCCGCCAGCTCATCCAGCGAGTAGTCGGTGCGAAGCCGCTTCGCCGCCTGCTCGTCGGAGAGCGAGGCGAGCTCGCGCGAGGCCTTGCCGATCGCCTCGCCGAGCTCGTAGGGCCGGCCGGGGCCCTCGCCTTTCCAGAACGGGATCGCGCCGGGCACGCCGGGCGCCGGCGAGACGAGGACGCGGTCGCGCGTGATCTCCTCGATCCGCCAGGTGGAGGCGCCGAGCATGAACGTCTGCCCCGCGCGGGCCTCGTAGACCATCTCCTCGTCGAGCTCGCCGACCCGGCCGCCGCCGTCGACGAGGTGGACCCCGAAGAGCCCGCGATCGGGGATCGTTCCGGCGTTGGTGACGGCGAGGCGTGCTGCCCCGCCTCGCCCCCTCACGACGCCCGCGGTCCGGTCCCAGACGATCCGCGGCCGCAGCTCGGCGAACTCGTCCGACGGGTAGCGGCCCGCGAGCATGTCGAGCACGTTCTCGAGCTGGACGCGCGAGAGGTCGGCGAACGGGTAGGCGCGGTTGACGAGCCGCAGCAGCTCGTCGACCTCGATCTCCTCCTGCGACGCGATCGCGACGATCTGCTGCCCGAGGACGTCCAGCGGATTGCGTGGGATCTGGGTCTCCTCGATCGCGCCCTCCTTCATCCGGCGGACGACGACGGCGGACTCGAGCAGGTCGGCGCGGAACTTCGGGAAGACACGCCCCTTGGAGACGGAGGCGAGGTCGTGGCCGGCGCGGCCGATCCGCTGGAGACCGCGCGCGACGGACTTCGGCGACTCGACCTGGACGACGAGATCGACGGCGCCCATGTCGATGCCGAGCTCGAGCGACGAGGTTGCGACGAGGCACGGGATCTGCCCGCGCTTCAGCAGCTCCTCGACCTCGAGCCGCTGCTCGCGGGCAAGGGAGCCGTGGTGGGCCCGCGCGATCTCCTTCTCGGCCAGCTCGTTGAGTCGCAGCGCCAGCCGCTCGGCCAGCCGGCGGTTGTTGACGAAGACGATCGTCGAGCGGTGCGCCTCGACGAGCTCGAGCAGGCGCGGGTAGATCGACGGCCAGATCGACTGTCCGCGCGACTCACCGCCGGTGCCCAGGAGGTCGGTGATCTCCGCGTTCACACCCGGCTCGCGCATGTCCTCGAGCGGGACGACGACCTCCACATCGAGCTCCTTCGAGCGGCCGGCGTCGACGAGCTCGATCGGACGCCCGCCGGCAACGAACTTGCCGATCTCCTCCATCGGCCGCTGCGTCGCCGAGAGGCCGATCCGCTGGAACGGCTCGGCGGTCAGGCGCTCGAGGCGCTCGACGGTGAGCGCGAGGTGGGCGCCGCGCTTCGTGCCCGCGACGGCGTGCACCTCGTCCAGGATCAGCGTCCGGACGCCGGTGAGGGTCTCTCGCGCGCGGGAGGTCAGCATCAGGAAGAGCGACTCCGGCGTCGTGATCAGCAGGTCGGGGGGCCGGCGCAGCATCGCCGCGCGCTCCTTCTGCGGCGTGTCACCGGTGCGCACCGCGACCTTCAGGTCCGCCTGGAGTCCCGCGAGCGGTCCGCGCAGGTTCCGCTCGATGTCGTAGTTGAGCGCCTTCAGCGGCGAGACGTAGACGAGCCGCGTCCCCTCGCCGGGCTCCTCGAGCAGCCGGTCGAGCCCATAGAGGAACGCCGCCAGCGTCTTGCCCGAGCCGGTCGGAGCCTGGATCAGCGTGTGCGCGCCGGAGGCGATCTTCGGCCAGCCGAGCTCCTGCGCGGGAGTCGGGCCGTCGAAGGTGCGCTCGAACCAGGAGCGCGTCGCAGGGCTGAAAGCGGAGAGCGCGTCCATCGCTCCAGCGTAGCCCGTGGGACAATCGCGACCTTGGGCGATCAGAAGGCGATGTTTCAGGGGGCCGGCGACGTCTACGACAGGTTCGTCGGGCGGTACAGCCCCGGCCTCGCACGCGCCATGTGCCACGCGGCCGGTGTCCGCCGCGGCCAGACCGCGCTCGACGTCGGCTGCGGGTCCGGCGCCCTCGTCGTCGCGCTCGCGGTGATCCTCGGCGAGGAGAACGTGGCCGGAGTCGACCCCTCCGAGCCGTTCGTCGAAGCGGCGCGGGCGAAGGTTCCCGGCGCAAGGTTGTCTGTCGCCGCCGCAGAGGCGCTCCCCTTCGAGGACGGTGAGTTCGATGTGACGTTGTCGCAGCTCGTCGTGAACTTCTTGAGCGACCCGGAGGCAGGCGTCGGGGAAATGGCGCGCGTGACAAGTCCAGGAGGCGTCGTCGCGGGCTGCGTCTGGGACTACGGCGGCGGCATGACGATGCTGAAGACGTTCTGGGATGCGGCGGCCGCGCTCGACGCAGAGCGCGCGACGCCGCAGATGGAGCAGTTCACGATGCGGTTCTCACGGGCCGAGGAGTTGGGAGAGCTCTGGCAGACCAGTCTCACGGGCGTCACGGTCTCCCCCATCGACGCCGAGGCGTCGTATGACGACTTCGACGACCTCTGGGCGCCGTTCCCGACCGGCGTCGGCCCCGCGGGCGCCTACGCGGCGTCGCTCGACCCCGAGGCACAAGAGCAGCTTCGGGACGAGTTCCGACGGCGGCTCGGCGACCCGCAAGGCGCGTTCACGCTCTCCGCCCGCGCCTGGTGCGCGGTCGGTTCGGCGCCCTGATCTCCCCGACTAGCATCGCCTCGATGCCCGAGACGCCGGAAGAGCTCTACGAACGGGCGAAGGATGCGCTTCGCGTGCCTCCGGTCGAGGAGTGGGAGACCTGGCCGTTCGACGGCGACCTGCGGCCGAAGGCGCTGCTACCGCCGAGCGAGGCCGAGCCGCCGCGGCACGGCGAAGGCGGCGTTGACTGCTGGGCCTGCGACACAGCCGACGACGAGTTCATCTGGACAAGCGAGCGGTGGCGTCTGTCGACGACCCGCGAGCCGCCGGGGCTGCCTGTCGTCGTCATCCTGCTCCCCCGCGCCCACTACGCAGACCCCGGGGATCTCCCGGAGGAGGTGGCCGCCGAGCTCGGGATCATGATCTCGCGGGTCGAGCGGGCGGTCCGCTCCGTCGGCGAGATCGGCCGCGTTCATGTCTGCCGATGGGGCGACGGCAGCGAGCACCTGCACTGGTGGTTTCTCGCCAGGCCCGCGCGCCTCCCGCAGCTGAAGACAAACCTCGTGGCGATCTGGGACGACGTGCTGCCGCCCCTGCCGCGAGGACCTCTGGCGCGCGAACCTCGAAGCGGTTGCGAGGGCGCTCGGATGACCCACGACCCGACCGTCCTGCCCGCCGGGCTTCCAGTGCCCGAGGACGACGGCGCCGCCGACCATCTCGAGGGGAGGCTCGTGCCGCCGCTCTTCCTGGAGACCACGCAAGGGGAGCTGAACCTCGCCGCTGCCGCGGCGGACCTGCTCGTGCTCTACGTCTATCCGCGCACCGGCCGCCCCGGGGTGGACCCGCCGGCGGGCTGGGACGAGACGCCTGGCGCGCGCGGCTGCACGCCGCAGTCGTGCGGCTTCAGGGATTGGGGCGAGGAGCTCCGCGCGATGGACGCGACCGTCGTCGGCCTCTCGGCGCAGACGCTCGACGAGCAGCGCGAGGCGGCCGAGCGGCTCGGCCTCCCCCACGCTGTCGCCGCGGATCCCAAGCTGCGCCTCGCCGACGCGCTGCGCCTTCCCACCTTCGAGTTCGAGGGGAGGCAGCTCTACAAGCGGCTCGCGCTCGTCGCCGAGGAAGGGCGCATCGTCAAGGTCTTCTACCCGGTCTTCCCGCCGGACGAGAACGCCGCCGAGGTACTCGCTTGGCTGCGCGGGCGGCTCGGTTGACCTACTCGATCGTCGCCCGGGACAAGGAGAGCGGCGAGCTCGGAGCCGCGGTGCAGTCGCGCGCCTTCCGGGCCGGCGCCGTGGTCGCCTGGGCCAAGCCTGGCGTAGGCGTGGTGGCGTCGCAGGCCTACAGCGAGCGCAGCTACGGGCCGCTCGGGCTCGAGCTGATGGGGAGCGGCAAGACGCCCGAACAGGCGCTCGCCGCACTCCGGACTGCGGACTCGAACGCCGAGATGCGCCAGGTCGCGATGCTCGACGCAAACGGCGAGGTCGCCGTCCACACGGGCGCAGACTGCATCCCCGCGGCCGGGCACCTGACCGGCGAGGGCGTGTCCGCTCAGGCCAACTGCGTGGAGCGGCCGGCCGTCTGGGAGTCGATGGTCGCCGCGTTCGAAGGCGCCTCGGGGACGATGGCGCGCCGCCTCCTCGCCGCGCTTCAGGCGGCCGAGGCGGCGGGCGGGGACTGGCGCGGCCGCCAGGCGGCCGGCATCCGCGTCGTCCCAGCGGCGGGACAGCGCTGGGAGACCGTCTACGACCTGCGAGTGGACGACCATCCTGACCCACTCGCCGAGCTGGAGCGGCTCATCCGGCTCCACGAGGGCTACACGGCCATCGGCGAGATCGACGACAGCGCCGCCGTCGCCCGGGCGGCGGGCATGGAGGAGCTCGACATCCGCTTCGCCGAGCTCTTCGACGCCGCCCGCGCGAACGAGATCGAACGAGGACGCGACCTCATCGCCGGGCTGCTGGCGGAGGACGAGCGCTGGCTCCATTACCTCCACGCGCTGCGCGACGCGGACGAGCTGCCGCACGCCGAGAAGCTGCTCAGCGCCAGCTGATCACGACGAGCTCGACAGGCTCCGCTATCCCCTTCAGCTCCACGCGTCGGCTGTCGCCTCTCGCGATCCTGTCGAGCTGATCCGCCGTCGCCTTGCTTGCAAGGATCTCCCCGGCCGAGGCGAGCTCACCGATCCTCGCCGCCTCATGGACGCCCTTGCCCCAGTAGCTCCCTCCGCCCTGCTGCGCCTCGGCCGCGTGCATCCCGGCGCGGAGCCGCGGTGCGAAGCCGTGCGTCCGTCGATGGTCGGCGAGCGAGAGCTGGATCGCGATCGCGCACTGCGCGGCGCTCTGCGGGTCGGGGAAGGCGACAAAAAAGCCGTCCCCCGCATGGTCGACCTCCTCGCCGCGGTGGTCGGCGAAGAGACCCCGAAGGGTGCGGTCGTGCCAAGAGATCAGGTTCTGCCACGCCTCGTCTCCGATCGCCTCGAGGAGCGGCGTCGAGTCGACGATGTCGGTGAAGAGGAAGGTCCGGCCGGTGCGAACGGTCTGGTCCCGGCCCCGCCGTCCCAGCGCCTCCGCCGCGATGCGGGCGTCGCGCGCGGCGCCGAGCCGCTCGAACGTCGCGTGCGCGGTCCGCAGCTCGAGCTCGGCGCTCTCCGCGTCGCCGTCCGCGTCGAACGCCTCCGCCAGCAGCAGCCTGGCGCGAGCCGCTTCGTACGGCGCCTCGACCTCGTGCGAGATCCGGGCCGAGCGGCGAAGGTTCTCCAATGCGGTAGGGCGGTCGTCCTCCGCGAGCGCAACCGCGCCCGTCGCTGCTGCGGCCCAGGCCCTCATCGTCTCCGAGTGGAATGCCTCGGCGATCTCGTCGAGCTCTTGCGCAGCCGCTTTCGCCTCGGCGACCGCCCCGGCGGCGAGCGCGGTCTCCACCTGCGCGGGCAGCAGCCGTGCGAGCCGGAGCCGGTTACCGGCCGAATCGTCGAGCGCGCGGCGGATCCCGCGGCGCGCCGCCTCGACCTCTCCGCGGGCGAGCCGGAGGAGCGCGAGCCCCGGGTGCGGGTCGGTGCCGAGGGCATGCGCGTCGCGGAAAGCCCGGTCCGCGGCGTCCAAGTCGCCCATGCGGAGCTGCAGCTCGCCGAGCTCGTAGAACGCCAGCCCGGCGACGTCGGGGTGGAAGTCGTGGAGCTCCTCGACCGCGCGGTGGATCTCCTCTTCCGCCTCCGGCCAGCTGCCCCGCAGCCGCATCACCTCCGCGCGGTTCACGCGACAGACGCCGGGGAAGCCGCTGATCGACTGGCGGTCGCACCAGCGCGTCGCGGCCTCGGTCCAGTCGCCCGCCCGAGCGAAGTCACCGAGGTCGCGGGCGGCGGCGATGATCCCGCAGTAGACCACCGCGGTCGTGTAAGGCTCCAGCTCTCCGCTGACGGCCGCGACCGTTGCCTCGTCGAGCAGGGCCATGCCCTCGTCGACCTGGCCCCGATGGACGAGCACTGTGCCCTTGTCATGGAGGCCGAGCGCCATCAGGTTCCGCTCGCCGTGGCGCGTCCCGATCGCGAGCGTCTGCTCGGCATGCTCGAAGGCCCCGTCGAGGTCCCCACGGATCAGCGCGAGGCGCGCCCGCGTCCGCACCAGGTAGCCGGCCTCGACGCTGTCCTCCCTGCCGGCGAGGAGGCGTTCCGCCCGTGCCCACCAGGCCTCCGCGAGCGGTGAGCGCTTGTGCTCGAGCTCGCGTGCGATCTTGAGCGCGAGGAGGGCCGCACGCGGCTCTTCACCGCGCTCGACCCGAACGGCGAACGCGCGGGTGCGCGCGTCGATCGACTCGTCCACGCGGCCCGTCCACCAGGCCACCTCGCCGAGCATCTCGAGCTCATCGGGATCCGAGAGCTCGGCGTCGTCCACCTCGCGTAAGAGCGCGTACGCCTGGGGCCACGCACCGCTCGCGGCTGCGGCCCGCGCCTGCTCGACCCTTTCCGCAACTTCCGCCACGTCTTCGATCGTACTGCCGGGGGTTTCGGTCAGGCCGACCGGCTAGGGCAAGGGGACCTTCGGCACCGAGACGACACCGAGTCGCTCGAGGATCGCGTCGCTTTCCGACCGGTAGGTGTCCGCATCCGGCGCCTTCGTGTCCGCCAGGGCGCGCAGCGTGAGCGCCTCCTCGTAGACCGCCCCAAGGTCTCGCGCGATGCGGAGGCTCTCGAACAAGTGCGGCCTGCCCTCGTCGGGCTTCCGCGCCTGGTGGAGCGCGAGCCCGATCGTCCGCTCGACGAGCGCTTCCAGCCCGCCGAACGGCGTCTCGCGCGCCGCCTCGAGCAGGGCGGAGGCAACCTCGAGCGCCTCGGAGTACCGGCCCTCGAGGACGAGGCACTCGGCACGGCGAGCATTCGTCTCGTTGACGTAGCGGCTGGCGTCGATCGCGGAGAACGCAACCGCCGCGTCGTCCAGCAGCTCGTGCGCCTCGGCGAAGCGGCCGTCACGCGCCGCCAGCCGCCCCAGGTTGCTGATCCCGAGCGCCGCGCCGATCGGGAAGAGCGACGCGCGGCTTACGCGCACCATGTCGCGAAAGCCGGGCTCCGCGTCCTCGAGGCGTCCCTGGTCGGAGAGGATTTCCGCGACATTGTTTTCCTGCACCGCGGCCCAGAGCGGATCGCCGGCGTGGAGCTTCGCGTCCCGGCTGGCCCGGTAGTACTCGACCGCCTCGTCCCAGCGCCCCTCCGTGTAGTGGTGGATGCCGAGGTTGCCGAGAGCGGCGCCTCGAATGCGGTGCAGGCCGTGCTCCTCGCTGATCGCGATCGAGCGGTCGAGCAGGGGAACGGCGTCGGCCTGCCCGAGATCGGTATGGGCGAGGCCGGCCACGAGGAGCGCATTTGAGAGCAGCTCCGCGAGGCCGGCCCTCTCGGCGACGTCGGCCGCGGTCGTCGCATGCGCGATCGCGTCCGGATAGACGGCCCGGCGGTACGCCACGCTCGCCAAACCCACCTCGATCGTCGCCAGCATCTCGAGCCCTGCGCCTTCGCCCACCTCGTCGCCCACCAGAGTCCGTGCTTCGGCGTAGGCCTCGACCGCCTCGTCGTAGCGCCCCTCGCGGTCGAGGCAGTGCGCGATCCGGGCGATGACCCGCGCGCGATCGAGAGCCTCCTCGAGCGCGTCGCGTGCCTGGGAGTACGCGTCGAGCGCGGGCTCGAAGGCCCCGAAGCGCTCGCGCATGTCGCCCAGCGCCTCGAGCACCCGTGCACGGTCGCTCACGTCGACGCGCTGGAGCTCGGCAGCTGCGAGTGCCCGTTCGTAGAGCTCGGCCGCCACGACGTTGGCGAAGCCCGCCGCCGCACGGTCGGCGGCTGCCACCGAATAGCGCCATGCGCGCTCGCCGTCCTCCGCCTCGAGGAAGTGGAGCGAGAGAATCGCCGCCTCCTCGTCGGCGCGACCGGCTGCGTGCCGCTCGAGCGCGAGCCCGACACGGCCGTGGATGTCGCTTCGGCGCCGGTACGAGAGGCCGGCGTAGGCGGTCTGGCGCAGGAGATCGTGCCGGAAGGCGAGCTCACCGTCGTCGGCTTGCTGCACGAACTCCGCGAGCGCCTCCCACCGCTCGGGGTCACTGGCCTCCGGCACCTCGTCGGCGAGGATCTCGCCCACCAGGTCGAGCCGGAACACCGGCCCCACGACGGCCGCGTAGCGGAGCAGCATCCGGTCAGGCGGAGCCAGCGTGTCGATCCGCGTGGTGAGCAGCGTCTCGACCGATTCCGGAAGGTCGCCGGTGTCGTCTGCGCGCGCAGCAGCCACGAGCTCGCGCAGGAAGAGCGGGTTGCCCGCAGCACGGAAGGCGATGTCCTCGACCGCCTCCTCCGAGAGCGCGTGCTCGGCAGCCACCGCCAGCGCCAGCGCCGTCGCACTGTCGACGTCGAGCGGTGCGAGCTCGAGCCGCTGGCCCGGGCCACCTCGCTCGACCAGGGAATCCGCGGACGGCCGGGTCGTGACGAGCAGGAACCAGGGCCGCGGCGTCTGAGAGGCAGCGACGTAGCGAAGCAGAAGACGAGACGCGTCGTCGACCCAGTGAGCGTCCTCGACGACGATCAGCGTCGGCATCATCAGCATTCGCTCCAAGAACGTCGACACCGTCGATTGGAGCCGAAAGCGGCTCTGCTCGGCGTCGAGGGCGTCGACTTCCGGGGTAGACGTCGCCTCGGCGTCGAACGGCACCGCGAGGAGCGGAAGCCACGCCGCCAGATCGGGCATCGTGCCTGTGACGAAGGCCGCGAGCTGCGCGCCTGCTACCTCACGCGAGCTGTTTGGAACGATGCCGACGAGCTGTCGCAGGGGGTTCCGCCAAGCGCCGTACGGCTGGGTCTGCGCGTACTGCTCCCCGGCCAGGGTCAGCTGAGCAAAGCCGAGCGCGTGCGTTCGTGCCACGGCGACGAGGCGCGACTTGCCCATCCCCGGCTCGCCCGAGATCTCGAGCATGCTGAACTGCCGCAGCCGGGCTTCGTCGAGCGCCTGGCCGAGCGTGGCGACCTCTCGATCGCGGCCGATGAGGGGCATCTCGTCGCCGGCAGCGGGCTCTCGCGTGCCTGTCGGCGCGCCGACGTGGTGCGCCGTCACGGCCCGCTCCTTGCCCTTGACGAGCAGCGGTTCTCGCTCGCTCGCGTAGAGCGTTCGCGCCGCGTCGAGGACGTCGGCGGTCGCGAGGATCTCCCGGTCATCGGCCCGGGAGGTCAGCCGCGCGGCGAGATTGACCGGGTCCCCCATGACCGCGTAGGTGCGCCTGCTCTCAGACCCGATGTCGCCGGTGAAGACGAGGCCGCGGTGGACGCCGGCGCGGAGCGAGACGCGCGGGCACCCGTCGATGATCTCCCGGACGGCGCGCAACATGCCCTCCGCGTCATCTCCGGTGCTCGAAGGCGCGCCCGCCGTCAGATACAGCTTGACCGCGCCGATATCGATGTCGGACTCGAGCCACGTGACCCCGTAGGTCTCGCACGCGCGCTCGACGGCGGCCCCGATCTCGTCCAGGCGTTCGAGGAACCCTTCGGATCCATGCTCCCCGAGCAGCTCGTCGGAGCGGGCGAGCTTCAGAAACGCCACGGTGACATGGCGGTGCTCGGCCTCGCCGCTCGCCACCGCGAGGTGGTCGCGCAGAGACGGCGGGACGTATTCGTCGAGCCGCGCGCCGGTGACGTCGGGCGGTGGCGGGACGAGGCTCGCCGACGGCTCGAGCCGACGGAGCAGATGAGCGCCGGCGCGCTCTTCGATCAGCCACTCGCCGGGAACGGCCGCCGCCGTCTCCGCGCTGACGAAGATCTCCGAGGCGCTCGCCAGGTCCTCCAGCTCGACGACCCGCGTGGCAGCAGGGCCGGCGATCAGCAACTCGCGGTGCGGCCGATCGGTCAGGAAGACGTCGATGGAATCGCTGTGGACTCCCGCGGACATCCGCAGCTCGACGTCGCCCGTCGGGCTCGGCGCTGCTCCGATCCTCTCGATCGTCCACTGCATGTCCGATGCCGCTCCGCACGCCCGAGCGGCATGCGCGTCGCCGACGAACAGCAGAAGCAGCGCATCGCCGCGGAACTTGAGGACGTCTCCGCCGTGCCGCTCAGCCGCCTCGATCAGGCTGGCGAAGATCCCGGAGATCGTCCGCACGAGCTCCTCCGCGCCCTTTCGGCCCTGTTCCGCCAGGCGCTCGGAGAGCGCGGTGAACCCCGAGATGTCCACGGACACGAGTGACCCGTCCAGGCTCCTCGCCCGGGGCGCCTCGTGCTCCAGGCTCCACCCGCGCACGAGGCGCGGCAGGTAGGGCGCGAGCGCGCTCCGGCCGGCGGTTGTCGTCGTCTCGGTCATTCCCCAGAAAGCATTGTTCGCGAAATCTCAGTGAACCTCTTGTATTCGTCCGAAGACAGGTCTAGTCTCCTGCGGCGGAACAGGGCGGTTGTGCGCCAGCCGCCTCTGCGGAAAGCGGCTCAGAGAGGGTCTATGTCGATTCACCGTCTTCGGGGACGGTCGCACAACAAAGGGTCGGGTCTTCTTCCTATCGGGGGTTGACGTGCGTCGTCCTCGCGGCGCTCGCGTGCGCCGCGCCCGGCGTCGCGCAAGCGCACGGCGGCGGCCACGTACCGGGCCGGCCCGGCGAGCGGCCGCCGCCGACGATCGACGGCGTCGTCGGCGCCTCCGAGTGGGACGGCGCCATCGGGCTACACCTCCCGTTCGGATCGCTCGGAAACGGAACCATCCGGTTTCTCCACACGCCGACCCATCTCTATATCGCCGCGCGTCGTGCAGCGACTCGTCCCCCGGCCTCACACCGTCGTTCAATGTCGTTCTTCGACAACGACCACGACGGCGTCAAGGAGCTCGGCGACGACGTCTGGCGTACGCGCGATCGGCACCGGCGGCTGGATCTGTTCTATAGCCCGACGGGGCGCGACGGGCCGAGCCACTACAACGACTTCGGCCGGCGGCGGCACGAACGACACCGTCGGCGTAGCGAACGATCTCCGGCAACGACCAGATCGTGTTCGAGCTGCGCCACCCGCTCTGCTCCGCAGACACGGCCCACGACATCTGCACGTCGGTGGGTCAGACGCTCGGGGTCAACTTCCAGTACGACCGGAGCAGTGCCCGGCGTCTTCGCCAACTCGCCTGGCCCGGATCTCTTCGACCCGAGCAACAACTGGGCCGATCTCATTCTCGCCGCGAACGACGTCACTGGCCCGACGGTGAGCGTCACGGCGCCGGCGCCGGGCGCCGTCCTCCGCGGCACGGTCAACGTCACGGCGGACGCCTCCGACAACGTCGGCGTCGCCGCGCGTGGACTTCCGCTACTCGGACGGCGACGCTCCCCTTCGTCGACCTCGGGACCGACACCGACGCCGCCGTACACCGCGACGTTCGACAGCACGCGAGGTTCCGAACACGCGATCACGCAGGGCAGCAGTCTACGCCTTCGCGCACGACGCGGCCGGCAACACGAGACGGCGTCGGCAACGCGGTCACGATCGACAACACGACGCCGAGCCGGATCGTGTTCGAGAGCGACCGCGCCGGAAACTCGGAGATCTACTCGATGAGCCCGGACGGCGACACGGCGTCACGCGGCTGACGAACAGTGACGGTCGCCGACTCGCGGCCGTCGCTCTCGCCGGACGGCACCTGATCGCCTGGGAGAGCGCGGGCCAGATCTGGGTCATGGCGAGCGACGGCAGCGAACAAGCACGCGCTGACCTCGGACGGGACGAGCGGCGCGCCGGCATTCTCACCCGACGGGACGAAGATCGCGTTCCAGAGCGATCGCGGCGAGGGCATGGACATCTGGGTCATGAACGCCGACGGCACGCGGCCAGACGAACCTGACGGACGCTCCCGGCGCCGACCTCAACCCGGCCTGGAGCCCCGACGGCACGAAGCTCGCCTTCGACTCGGACCGCTACGGGAACAGAGACGTCTTCATCGATGAACGCCGACGGCACGGGCGCAGACGAACCTGACCGCGGACAGCCTGCAGCTCGACGCCGATCCGGACTGGTCGCCCGACGGCACGAAGATCCTGTTCGTCAGCGGGCGCGGCGACACGACGTCTGTCTGGACGATGAACACGGACGGCAGCGACGACGATCGACATCACGGACGCCGCCGATCTACGACGCCGACCCGGCGTGGTCGCCGACGGCGCGCACATCGTCTTCACGCGAGACGCGGGCGGGCAGACGTTCAACCTCTGGACGGCACGCGCCGACGGCACGGCGCAGCTCCGGGCTCACGAACGCCCCGGGGACACAGCGGAACTCGTTCCCCGACTGGGGCAGCGCGCGTCGCCGAGACCGATCGCGACGCTCGAGCCCGTCGCGGACACGTTCGTCCGGGCGAGTGACCCCGACACCGCGCACGGCACCGAGACGACCTTCGACGTGTACGCCGGCGCGAGCCTCTACTGCGACCGCGGACCGGGGCCGGCGTACGGCCTCCTGCGCTTCGACCTCTCGTCGCTTCCGGCCGGTGTGAACGTGACCGACGCGAGGCTCGACCTCACGGTCGACGGCGGCTTCGCGCAGGACGGCGATCCGTCGCACTACGCGATCCGCCTGAACTCGAACACCTGGGCCGAGTCGGTCACCTGGAACACGCGGCCGGCGGACGGCATCGTCCCGGACGCGGCAGGCCCGCCGCTTCGAGCCGACGATCAACGGCGTCCCGCTCTCCGTCTCCGAGGACGTGCTCGGGATCGGCAACGCCTTCAACGACAACTGCGACGCGAACAGCGGCGGCCCCGCCGGTTCGCACGCTTCATCGCGCCGAGCGACCGCCCGCAGAACTTCGCGACCGCCGTCGGCGAACGTGATCGGCACCGGACAGCCTGTCCATCGAGATCTGGAGCCAGCCGTGCGGGACCGTCCCGACCACCGTCCCGTGCCAGAACGGCGGAGCCGGAGCAGGCGTACTACCTCCGCTATTTCTCGCGCGAGGCGGCCGACCCGGCGCGTCCGGCCGAAGCTCGTCGTCACGTACACGTCGGCAGTCGACGTCACGTCGTTCGACGCGACGCCCGTCGATCCGAAAGCGGGCTCGCGCAGGTCGACCTCGACGACGTGCCGGCGTCGGTCCTGCTCGCGCCTGCACGCACCACGGCGTCGGCGCCGCTCGGCGAAACCCCGCTCGGCGAGACGCCTCTCGGCGAGACACCACTCGGCGAGACACCGCTCGGCGAGACGCCGCTCGGCGAGACGAGCCTCGGCCTCGACGACCTCATCGCCGAGCTGCGGACGGTGCCGCTGTCGTCGCTGCCGCTCCTCCGCGAGGGCGGCTGGCCGGCGGTGCTGCGCCATCCCGACGCCGACCCGCTCGCCAACCGCGCGCTCCAGAACGTCAGCCTCGGCGACGTGTTCGCGCTCACGCCGCGACCGGCGGTGCTCGACGGGCAGGGAACGACGACATCACGCTGGCCGACCTCGACTACTCGCGCAGCCCCCTCGGCGACGTGGTCACGATCGCGTACGCGCTCGGCAGCGGCGTCGACGCTCGCGGACCTGTCGGGCGCCTTCACGAACGGCGTCCTCGATCCCGACCTGCAGCGCTGGTGCACGATCACGAACACGCACTGCGCGCAGACGAGCGTCCTCGCGCTCGGCCTCAGCGGCGCGCCGCTCGGCGAAACGCCCCTCGGGGAAACGCCGCTCGGCGAAACGCTGCTCTGGGACACACCGCTCGGCGAAACCCCCCTCGGCGAAACGCCGCTCGGCGAGACGCCCCTCGGCGAAACACCGCTCGGCGAGACGCCGCTCGGCGAAACCGCCACCGGCGATACGCCGCTCGGAGAGACGCCGCTCGGCGAGACGCCGCTCGGCGAGACCGACCTCAGCCGCGCCCCGCTCGGCGAGACGCCACTCGGTGAAACGCCGCTCGGAGAGACGATCTCAGCCGCGCCCCGCTCGGGGAGACGCCGCTCGGCGAGACGCTGATCTCCGACCTCGACCTCTGCACGTCGATCTTCGTCTCCTGCCCGCCCGGCAGGACACGATCGACCAGCACCGGCGAGCTGCAGCCGAACGTCACGATCGCCGACCTCGTCGCCGTCCTGACGCCCGCCGCTGGCGAGCTGACGCTCGGCGACCTCGTCGAGAGCCTCGCCAACCCGAACGCGTTCACCGTCGCGCAGCTGCTCGCGGTGCTCGAGCCGCCGTCCGACTTCACCCTCGCGCAGGTGGCGGCGATCTTCACCGAGGCGAGCGGCATGACGCTCGCCGACCTCGTCGCGAGCCTGCCGAACCCGAACGCCTTCACGCTCAACGACCTCCTCATCGCGGTGCTGCGAGCAGGCGCCGAGTGGGAGCAGATCGACCTCACGCAGCCGGCGCTCGCGCGCCGTCGCGACCGGCGGCGGCGCCGTCGACCTGACCGCCGAACCTCACGGTCGGCGGCTCCTCGGTCCTGACGTTCACCGTCGAACCTCCCGAGCGGCTGGACGGCGACCGGCATTCCGTCGATCGAGTCGGTTCCGCCGGGCGCAGCGTCCTCGCTCGACGTCGTCGACGTCCAGTCCGTCCCGGACGGCGGCACGCGCCACATCCTGCGCACGCAGTTCGCGGTCGGCGGCGACCAGCTGTTCCGCTTCGGCGCCCGGCCCGGCACGTCCTCGGCCCGGCGACGCCGTCGCTCTCCGTCGCGACCGCCCAGGGCACCGGCGAGACGGCGCCGCCGCGACTCGGTCAACGTGCAGGAGACCTTCGAGCCGAACAACGATCCCGCGACCGCTCCGATGCTCGCGCCCGGGTGCGCTCTACGTCTCGTACCTGACGAGCGCCACGGACACCGACTTCTTCCGCGTCAACGTGCCGGCCAGCGGGCACGCGGACGACGATCCGGCTCAGCCACCTCCCGAAGGACTACGACCTCGTCGTCTACGGGCGCCAGGGCACGACGCCGCTCGTCCAGCCCGGCACCGCGGCGCCGCTCGAGACGCCGGTGCTGGCCGACTCCGGCGCGCCGATCACGCATCTCACCGACGCGCTCCCGGCGGAGACGCTCGACGACCTCAGGGTGCTTTCCGACCGCCCGGTGCTCGGCGTCTCGGCGTTCCGGACCACCGAGGACGAAGCGGTCGTCGCCGTCTCCGACGGCGTCGCCCGGCGAGTACATCGTCCAGGTGAAGGGCTACAACGGCGCCTCCAGCGTCCAGCCGTACATGCTGCGCGTCGAGAGCGAGGCGCCGCGCCTCGCGCCGACCTGCCAGCCGCGGTTCCCGGGCCTCTCCTTCGGCGCGGCCGCCGGCGTCGACCTCGCGTCGATCCCTGCCGACACCGACACGCTCTTCCTCGCCAACGGCCCGCAGCTCGCCGCGACCGGCGGCCAGAGCGTCCTCGACTGGTTCACGACGACGCACCTCAACCGACTCCGCGCGGACCGGCCACCCGAGCGCCGCTCGTCCGCCTCCAGGACGATCCGGCCGTGCGCGCGGCGTACACGGCGTGGAACCTCGAGCCCTGCAGCACGGCGCGCGCGAACGCGCGTCGTCCGGGCGATCACCGACGTCGTGCGGACGATCCGGAACGCGCGGCCGTCGGTGCGCAACCTCGTGATCCTCGGAACCGACAAGGCGCTGCCTTTCGCGCGCCTCGACGACCTGACGACGATCGCGAACGAGGCCGACTACGCGTCGACCTTCGCCGCGTGACGACGAGCTCTACGGCGCGCTGTTCGAGCACCGCGTCCTCTCGGACGACCCGTACTCGACGACGGACCCGATCCCGTACCTCCAGCGGCAGCTGTTCGTGCCGCAGCTCGCGGTGGGCCGGCTCGTGGAGACCGCGGCGCAGATCACCGGCGCCCTCGACCGCTTCGTCTCCTTCGGCGGCGTCCTCGATCCGACGAGCGCGCGGACGAGCGGCTACGACTTCCTGAAGGACGGCGCCGACGGCGTCGCCGCCGCCTTCGCCGGCATCGTCGGCGCGCAGCAGCCCGCGACGAACCCGCCGCTGATCGGCGACTCCTGGACGCAGAACACGCTCGCCGGCGCGCTCGAGCACGACGACGGGGCTCTTCGGGATGAACGGCCATGCCGACCACCGCCGGCTGCAGCCGGCGGCAGGGCCCGACCTCTTCTCCGCGGCCGATCTCCCGGCCTCGCTCGAGCGCGCCGTCGTCTTCAGCATGGGCTGCCACTCCGCCCTCTCCGTGAGCGACGCCGCCGTCGCCCGCGCAATCGACGGCGACTGGCCGCAGACGTTCGCCGGCAAGGGCGCGGCCGCGTACGCCGGCAACCTCGGCTACGGCTACGGCGACAGCATCACGGTCGCCTACTCGGAGGCGCTCAACGTCCGGCTCGCACAGGGCCTGCGCGACCGGCCTGCCGATCGGCGAGGCGCTCGTCCAGGCCAAGCAGGGCTATCTCGCCTCGCTGGGCATCGTCGGTGTCTACGACGAGAAGGCGATGTCCGAGCTCGCCCTCTACGGGCTGCCGATGTGGTCGCTCGGCGGCGCGCACGCCGCCGCCACGACGACTCCGCCGCTTCCGGCCGGCGTCACGCGGCTCTCGACCGATCCGGATCCGATCACCGGCCTGATGGTCGACCACTACCGCTCGCAGCCGACCAGCGACGGCGTCTGACGCGCACCGACCAGCGGCAGGGGAGCTACTGGACGGGCCCGAGCGGCCTGCAGGTGACGCACCTGCGGCCGCTGCAGCCGAAGGCCGAGTTCGACGTCGCCGACGACGCGCACGGCGATCCTCGATCACGGGGCTCGAGTCGACCGACTTCCCGGCATCGACCCGGTGTACGCGCGGCCGATCGTCGACAACTCGACGCTCGAGCCGGAGCTGCCGTTCGCCGACGTCGCCTTCCCGGCGAAGATCCAGTCCCTCGTCTCGCAGCAGACGCGGACCGGACGCAAGGCCTCGGCGGTGCTCGTGCACGGCCAGTTCTTCTCGGACGACATCGTCGACGCCGAACGGCGCCGGGCCACCAGCGACTGTTCACGCGAGTCGATCTCGGACGTCCTGCGCTCGAACGGGACCGACCGGCTGGCGCCGCGCTTCGACGCCATCGACGCGGTCGTGCTCCCCGGGCCGGGCATCGTCTCGTTCTCGGCCGACGTCGTCGACCTGCCGACCGAGGACGCCGCCGACGTCGCGCGCGTGCTCGTCGCGTTCCGCGACGAGACATCGTCGACGTGGCGCTTCCTCGACCTCAGGCGTGGCACCGGCGCGAGCTGGGGCGGATCAGCGCCTGTCGAGCGGCACGCAGATCGAGTACTTCATGCAGGCCGTCGACAAGTTCGGGCAACGTCGCGCGTCTCCACGAACAAGGGCCTCCTGTTCGCAGGCGCTCCGCCGGCGCCGCCGACCGGCGACGGGCGTCGAGCCGTCGCTCGACCGGGACAGGTGACCGCCGGCTGGTTCATCCCGTCGGCGGAGCTGCACTTCGACGCGGACGACGGCGTCGCCGTCTCAGTCGTCGATCGACGGCGGCCCGCTCACGCCGTTCTCGGCGCCGGTGACCCTCGACGGCGACGGGCTCCACACGATCGACGTGCGCGGTTCGAACGGCTATCGAGGCGACCCTCTATGTCCCGGTCGACAGCGAGCGTCCGACGGTCGACCTCGACCAGCCCGGCGCGACCGTGCCGCTGAACGGGAAGGTCCCGCTGGCGTTCCGGTGCGGCGACGCCTCGTCGGGCGTCGCAACCTGCACGGCGACCGTGGACGGCGTCGCACGGCGACCTGGCGGGCTTCGATGTCCCGGCGACGCCGCAAAACTCGACGCACAGGTGCGGCTGACGGCGACCGACCGGGTCGGGCATTCCACGGATCCGAGGCTTCACCTACACCGTCCGGACGCGCGAGATCGTCTACGCGAGCACCAACACGGGCTCCGGCGACATCTATCTGCTGCCGGCCGACGCCGGCCCCTCGACGGCGCCGACCCGGCTGACCGAGACCTCCTTCCCGGAGGCGGATCCGGTGTGGTCGCCGGACTCGCGGCGGATCGCCTTCGCGAGCAACCGCGACGGCACCTGGCGGATCTACCTGATGGACGCCGACGGCACGGATGTCACGCTCCTGCCCACCGGCACCGGCGACGCCACCGAGCCCGCCTGGTCGCCCGACGGCGGACGCATCGCATTCGTCTCGACGCGCAGCGGCAACCCGGACATCTGGGTCGTCAACCTCGACGGGTCGAGCCTCCGCCGGCTCACCACCGACTCGAAGCTCGACGTCGCGCCGACATGGTCGCCGCAGGCGGCGAACCAGATCATGTGGTCGAACGGCCCCGGCGGCCAGCTCGACCTCTGGAAGATGAAGCCCGACGGAACCGCCAAGACGCGCGTGACGACGACGCAGGACCTCAACACCGAGGCCGCGTGGGGCTCCGACGGCACCATCGCCTTCGCCCGCCGCGCGAAGGGCGGTGCCCGCTTCGAGATCTGGACGATGACCAGCGACGGGCGGCGTCGATGAAGCGGATCATCGTCTCCAACGTCCGGAACGACACGCAGCCGACGCTGGCTCCAGGACGGGAAGCTCGTGTTCGCCACGGATCGCGACGACGAGCGCGACTACGACCTCTTCCGCGCCACGGACACGAGACCGCGCGGCTGGCCGCACGTCCGCGTCACGAACGCGCCCGGCGACGACCGCGGCCCGAACGGCTAACCCACCGCGTCGGACTACAATCGCGGCATGGCGGTCGCAGCCCCCGACCGGCTCCACTACACGCCGAACGACGACGCGAACGAGCTGATCGCGCGCGATCCGCTCGCGCTGCTGATCGGCTTCGCGCTCGACCAGCAGGTGACGGTGCCGACGGCGTTCCTGGGACCGTGGAAGCTGAAGGAGCGGCTCGGCACGCTGGATGCCGCCGAGATCGCGCACATGGATCCCGACCGGCTCGAAGGAGCGTTTCGCGAGAAGCCGGCAGTGCACCGCTTCCCGGGCGCGATGGCGACGCGCGTCCGTGACCTCGCCACCCACGTCGAGGAGGAGTACGGCGGCGACGCGTCCCGGCTCTGGTCGGAGGCCGGCGACTCGGCCGAGCTCCGCCGCCGGATCGCCGCGCTGCCGGGCTTCGGCGAGATGAAGATCAAGGCGCTTTCAGCCGTGCTCTACAAGCGCTTCGGCGTCGAGGCGGCGCGCGAGCTGACTCCGGATCACCCGACGCTGGGCGACGTGGACTCGCCCGAGGCGCTCGAGCACTACCAGGCGTTGAAGCGCGAGCACAAGGCAAAGATGCGCGCGCAGCGCGGCGCTTGAGAGACCGCCCCGGCGTCATCGTCTACGTCACCCGCGCGGCCCCGTTCGAGTGGGAGCTGCTGCTGTTCGACGTCGTCGGCGAGCCGGGGTACGAGGCGATCGTCCCGGGAGGCGGGATCGAGCAAGGCGAGACGCCGGAGGATGCCGGGGTGCGGGAGGTGCTCGAGGAAACGGGTCTCGAGGTACGGATCCTTCGCGAGCTCGGCGTCGACGAGGGGACGCATTTCTTCCAGGCGATGCCCGTCGGGCCCGACCGATGACGAGTGGTTTCTCGGTGACGACGAGGTGCGGTGCTACTGGGCGCCGCTCGACGGCGAGCGTCGCCGTCTGGGGAAGGCGCGGCGATCTCCTGCCGAAGCTCAAGCGGCAGCGCGTCCTCGGCTACATCACGCGCGACACTGAGCGGGGCCGCGAGCTGCTCGTCTTCGAGATCCCGGCGGAGCCGGGCTCGGGCGTCCAGGTGCCGGCCGGGCGCCTCGATCCCGGAGAGGAGCTCGTCCCTGCGCTCATGCGCGAGATCGAGGAGGAGTCGGGCCTCACCGGTCTACGGCTGCTGCGTGAGCTGCCGGGATTCGAGGAGCACTACCCCACGAGATACGAGAACCACGGCTTCCACCTTGTCCCGACCGAGGAGCTCCCCGACGAATGGGACCACGTCGTCCAGGGCGACGGCGACGACGCCGGCTTCGTCTTCCGCTACCGCTGGGAGGCGATCGAGCCGGGCATGCGGCTGTTCAATCGGCGCAATCCCGTGATCCACCGGCTGCTGGAAAACCCTGGTCTTGACTGATTTCGGACGGTATTGGACAATCGCTCGGCCCAGGCAAGGTCATTCGACATAAGGAGAAGCCACATGCGAAGGCTGCTCGTCGTCCTTGCCGCTGCATCACTGATCGGGGTCTTCCTGGCTCCGACTGCGGCATCAGCACAGAAGTCCCACGTCTTCCCGCCGAACGCACACCCCTTCGGGGCGAGCTACGGCGAATGGCAGGCGAGGTGGTTCGAATGGTTCATCGAGATCCCAGCGCCCGCCAACCCGCTGTTCGACGAAACGGGAGAGCTCTGCGGCACCAACCAGAGCGGCCCGGTCTGGTTCCTGGCGCCCGTTGCGCATCCGGGGACTACGACGCGGGCGTGCACGGTCCCCACGGGCACCGGCATCTTCGTCCAAGGCCTCGGAAACGAGTGCTCGAATGTGGAGCCGCCTCCGTTCTTCGGCGCGACCGAGGCGGAGCTGCGCGCCTGCGCCGCTGCAGGCTACGAGGCGTTCTTCGGGGACGCCACGCAATCGATCACCGTTGACGGTGTCACCGTGTCCGGCCTCGAAGACCGCTATCGGACGCAGACGCCGCTGTTCAGCTACACGCTCCCGCCGGACAACCTGTACGGCCTGCCGCCCGCAAATGCGCTGGCGATCTCGGACGGCACGGCAGTCATCGTCAAGCCGTTGCCGCCGGGCGACCACAGGATCGTGATCCACATCGAGGCACCCGCCATCGGGGGAACGGTCGAACTCGTCTACAACCTCACCGTCGTGCCCCGCGGGCACTTCGGCTGAGGTCTAACGAGAACGAGGGAGGGCGACTCCGCCATTACGGCCGATACGAGCCGGGTGAGGGTCGCCCTCCTCGCCGTGATCGGAATCGCGCTCCTCGTCGGCGGCAGGCCGGCCGAGGCGCTGCGGCATCCCGCGGCTCCGCGCTGCTCGATCTTCCCGAAGTCGAACGTGTGGAACAAACGCGTCGACCGCCTGCCGGTCGCGGCCAACTCCGACGCGATCATCCGGTCGATCGGCCCCGACGACACGCTTCATCCCGACTTCGGCTCCGGCCTCTGGGAGGGCGCGCCGATCGGGATCCCGATCACCGTCGTCCGCGGGCGCCAGGCGAAGAAACGCGTGCGGTTCGAGTACGCGGACGAGAGCGACCGCGGCCCGTACCCGATCCCGCGCAACGTCAAGATCGAGGGTGGCCGCCAGTCGGACGGCGACCGCCACGCCCTGATCCTCGACCGCGACAACTGCCGGCTGTACGAGCTCTTCGCTCTCTACCCGGAGGGAAGCGGCTGGCGCGCCGGCTCGGGCGCGATCTGGAACCTCCGCACGAACCGGCTCAGGCCTGCAGGGTGGACGTCGGCCGACGCCGCCGGGCTGCCGATCCTCCCCGGCCTCGCGCGCTTCGACGAGGTCGCGCGCGGACGGATCGACCACGCGCTGCGCTTCACGGTCAGCCGGACGCGGCGCGCGTACGTCTACCCCGCCCGCCACTACGCGAGCAGCGCAACCGATGCGAACCTGCCACCGATGGGGCTCCGGCTGCGCCTGAAGGCGAGCTTCCGCACCGCGGGCTACCCGCGCCAGGCGCGGATCGTCCTGGAGGCGCTGAAGCGCTACGGGATGATGGTCTCGGACAACGGCTCGGACTGGTACATCACCGGCGCGCCCGACCCGCGCTGGTCGAACGAGCAGCTGCGCGCGTTGAAGCGCGTGCCCGGCTCGGCGTTCGAGGTCGTGGACACGAGCCGCCTTCGGCCGCGCTGACCCCTTGAGCCCGTCCCGCGGACGTGCTTTCCTCTAGTCCAGAGAGGGGGGCGTCACTACTTGAAGCGACATCGGCTGATCTCTGCGGTCGCCGCCATTGGGCTGCTCGTGGCCGCGCCAGTTGCGGCTGGCTCCTCCGGTGACGGCGATCGTCGGCGGCTACGCTCGCGAGCCCCGGCAAGTACCCGGCGCAGGGCGTTCCTCGAGCATCGACGACGGCGCAGAAGCCTTCTGCGGCGGCACGCTCCTCGAGCACACCACTGTCCTCACGGCAGCCCACTGTGTCGACGGCGACCTCGACCAGCCTGACCTCCGGCCGTCTCATGTGCGGCCTCGACACGTCGAGCGGCACCGGATCGCTGACGTTCTACGGCGTCTCGGATGTCGACGTCCATCCGGGCTAGACGCCCTTCGACGTCCACGAACGACCTCGCGATGCTGACGCTCGATCAGACCTGCGCCGTTCGCGCCGCTGCGGGTCGATCCGCACCGACGAGAGCGCGATCTGGGCGCCGCGAACGCGACCGCGACGATCATCGGCTGGGGTCACGACCTCAGGCCGGCGGCCCGGTCGAGCAATACCTGCTCGAAGCGACCGCCCCTATCATCAGCCGAAGCGACCTGCGAGCCGTCTACGGCACTGCGTTCGACCCGAACACGATGGTCTGCGCCGGCGACGGTGTCCACCGACACCTGCCAGGGCGACAGCGGCGGCCCGCTGATGGTGCCGAACCGGCAGGCGTCTTCGTGCTCGCCGGAGTGACGTCGTGGGGCGTGGGCTGCGCGGATCGCAGACTTCCCCGGCGTCTATGCGCGCCTCGGCGGCCCGCCTCAACGCCTGGGTGATGCAGCGCCATCCGTGGGCGTCGTTCAGCCGTCGGCTCAGCAGCACTCTCGGCACCAAACCGTGACGTTCGACAGCGTCAGCGTTCGGCACCCGACTGCGGCCGTTCACCGGCTTCACCTGGGACTTCGACGACGACGGCCAGTACGACGACGCGGGCGGCGCGAACGTCATCGCACACGTCTTCACGAGCGGCGGCGCGTTCACCGGTCGGCGTCCGCGGCCAGTCAAGCCGACGGGCGACAGCGCCGTCGACACGACAGATCGTGACCGTCAACGGCACCCCCGACCGCGCCGGCGGGCCGAACGCGTACTCGGTCCGCGAAGGGCGCAAGCGTCCAGCTGGCCGGGAGCGGCTACTGACCCGGAGGGCGCAGGCGCTCGCCTACTCCTGGGACCTGAACGGCGACGGTGCCTTCGAGGTCAGCGGCCAGACGACCTCGTTCTCCGCCTTGCAGCTCGACGGGCCGAGCACGAGGAGCGCCTCGCTCCGTGTGTGCGACAGCGCAGGCGGGTGCAGCACGTCCGCCGCGACGATTCGAGTGACGAATGCGCCGCCGCGGGCGAACGCGGGGCCCGACCGTCGGGCGCGGCGCCGCGCCAGGGTGCGTTTCCGCATGCGCGCGACCGACCCGGGCCGCGACCGGCTGCGAGTCCTCTGGAACTTCGGCGATGGACGGCGTGCTTCCGGCGCGGTCGTGACGCACCGGTTCCGCCGCGCCCGCACCTACATCGTGAGGGCCACGGTGATCGACGACGACGGGGCGCGCGCAACCGACCGGGTCAGAGTCAGGGTAAGCGAAGCGGTAAGCCGAACCGCGCCCGCGAAATCCTCGTAAAGTCGTACCGATGCTACGAACAGCGCTCGTCCTGGTCTTCGCGACCACCCTGGTTCTTGCCGGCTGCGGCGGCGACGACGACGAGCTCAGCGGCGACGTCGGCATGCCTCTCGTCGCGCAGAACGACTCCGGCCAGGACGGCGAGGCGACGCTGTCGGAAGTGGACTCCGACACGACCCGTGTGGTGCTCGAAGTCGAGAACCCGTCGGTTGAGCCTCAGCCGGCCCACATCCACCGGGGGAGCTGCGAGAACCTCGACCCCACACCGGCATACCCCCTCGAGAACGTGGTGGACGGCAAATCGACCACCGAAGTGAACGTCGCAGTCGAGGATCTCGTCGACAAGGGCTTCGCCATCAACGTGCACAAGTCGGCTGAGGAGGTGGAGGTCTACGTCTCCTGCGGCGACATCGAGGACGTCGCCCAGGTGAACCCTCCGCAGGACTAGGACCACGCCGGCGAGCAGGAACGCGCGGTTCTCGCGCAGCATCTCGCGCGCGATCACGAGTCGCTGGATCTGGTTCGTCCCCTCGTAGATCTGCGTGATCTTGGCGTCGCGCATCATCCGCTCGACCGGGTACTCCTGCATGTAGCCGTAGCCGCCGAGGATCTGGACGGCATCGGTCGTGACGTCCATGGCCACGTCCGTGCAGTAGAGCTTCGCCATCGCGCTGATCTTGGTGAGCTCGGAGCCGTCGGCGCCGTCGTCGATCATCTGGCCGCACTTGTAGAGCAGGAGCCGCGCGACCTCGCACTTGGTCTCCATGTCGGCGAGGGTCGCCGAGATCAGCTGGTGCTGCGCAATCGGCTTGCCCATCGTCTCGCGGTCCTTCGCGTACTCGAGCGCGTAGTCGGTCGCCCCCTGCGCAAGCCCGAGCCCCTGCGCGCCGATCCCCGGCCTGGAGCGGTCGAGAATCCGCATCGCGATCTTGAACCCCTCGCCCTCCTCCCCCAGAAGGTTGTCCGCGGGGATCCGCATGTCGTTGAAGAAGATCTCGCCGGTCGTCGAGCCCTTGATCCCCATCTTCGGCTCGATCCGGCCGACCTCGAAGCCGGGGCTGGACGCTTCGACGACGAACGCCGAGATCCCGGAGTGGCCCTCGCCGGGCTCGGTCTTGGCGAACACGGTGTAGAGGTCGGCGACGCCGGCGTTCGTGATGAAGCGCTTCGAGCCGTTGATGACGTACTCGTCACCGTCGAGTCGCGCCTCGCTGCGCATGGCCGCGGAGTCGGAGCCCGAGCCGGGCTCGGTGAGCGCGTAGGCGGCAAGCCACTCGCCGGAAGCGAGCTTGGGCAGGTAGCGCTGCTTCTGCTCGTCCGTCCCGGCCAGCTTGAGGCCTAAGGTGCCGAGCTCCTGGACGGCGATGATCAGTCCGCTCGTCGCACAGACCTTGGAGACCTCCTCGATCGCCACGAGCGCCATCAGCGCGGAGGCGCCGAGGCCGCCGTACTCCTCGTCGTAGAGGACGCCGAAGATCCCGTGCTCGCGGAAGAGCTCGACGACGTCCCACGGAAACTCGGCCGACTTGTCGATCTCGGCCGCCCGCGGCGCGATGCGCTCGCGCGCGAGCTCGCGGATCAGCTCGCGGATCTCCTGCTGCTCTTCGGTGAGCGGCTCGGTCGGCATCGCGCGCAATCCTAGAGCGAGCCTGTTAGTTTCCGGGCCGTGGTGAAGCGGGTCGCCGTCCTCATCGCCGTTTTCAGCCTCGTCGCGACGTCGATGGCGCTCGCGTCGAGCGGTGCACGGGACTACGGCTGGCAGCTGACGCCGACGCCGACCGACGCGACCGCCAGGTTCCGCGGTGCCTCCGCGGTCAGCGAGCAGACGGCGTGGGTGAGCGGCTGGCAAGGAACAGGAGCCGCCCTCGCGGGCAAGGTGTTGAGGACGACGAACCGCGGCGCTTCCTGGCAGTCGGTCGGGCCACCTGGTGCACTGGGTCTCCAGTTCCGCGACATCGAAGCGTTCGACGCCGACACGGCGGTGATCATGTCAATCGGGAACACGCCCGACGCGTTCCGGATGTACCGCACCGAGAACGGCGGCCAGACCTGGACGCTGACCTTCCAGAACACCGAGCCGACCGCCTTCTACGACTGCATGGCGTTCTTCGACAAGCACCGGGGTCTCGCGCTCTCGGACCCGATCAACGGCCGCTTCCGGATCCTGGCCACGAGCGACGGCGGGCGCAGCTGGCAGATCGTTGACGCCGACATGCCGCCGGCATTGCCAGGCGAGTTCGCGTTCGCCGCCAGCGGGCAGTGCCTCACCGTTGCTGGTGGACGGGATGCGTGGTTCGGAACGGGTGGGGACGTAGTCGCGCGGGTGTTCCACTCGAGCGACCGCGGACGCACCTGGACGGTCGCGAACACACCGATTCGGAGCGTTCCGAGCGGCGGGATCTCAGCGCTTGCCTTCCGGGATCCGCGTCACGGGATCGCAGTCGGCAGCGACTTTGCCCCAGGCGCCGCCTCGGTGGACACGCTTGCGCTTACGAACGACGGCGGGGCGACATGGCAGCTGAACCAGGATACGCCGGACGGGCTCCGGTCCGGCGCCCACTGGGTCACCGGTAGCGACGTCATCATCGTCGGGGAGGGCGGTAGCGACGTCTCGACCGACCAGGGCCGCACCTGGCGCCAGTTCGACGAGGGCAGCTTCGACACGGTCGACTGCGCCGGCGGGTTCGCCTGCTGGGCAGCCGGCGCGCAGGGCCGCGTCGCCTTCCTGACGCGGGACTAGCGCCGCTTCAAGTCTTCTGTAGTCGGGCCCTCGAGGACCCGGCCGTCGGCCGCGTAGCGCGAGCCGTGGCACGGGCAGTCCCACGTCCGCTCGGCCGCGTTCCAGTCCACGACGCACCAGAGGTGCCGACAGACCGGTGAGAGCTCGTGCACCGTCCCGTCGTCGTCCCGATAGACGGCCGTCTTCCTGACCCTGCCGACGATCGCGCCCTCGCCGGGTCGAAGGTCGTCCGCGGAGGATGCGTCGCGCGCTCGCACCCGGTCGGCGAAGAAGTGGAAGCCGGCGCCGGCGTTCTCCTTGACGAACTTCGAAAGCGCCGACCGCGGAGGAAGCCGCTTCGAGTCGAAGAGCTCGAGCCAGGGGTTCTCGCGGCCGAGAATCGAGTCCGCCATCATCATCGACGCGGCGGTCCCGTTCGTCATTCCCCACTTGTTGAAGCCCGTCGCCGTGTAGACGTGGGGCGTCGAGCGGGCGACCCGACCGACGTACGGCACCTGGTCGTGGGGCATGTAGTCGTGGGTCGACCAGCGGTACTCGACCTCGCCGGCGCCCGGCCAGTGCTCGCGGAGGAACTCCTCCAGCTCGTCGTACTTGGAGGGCGTGTCGTCCTCGGCTCCGATCTTGTGCCCGCTGCCGCCGACGTTGAGCAAGACCCTGTCGCCGTCGCTGAGCGTGCGCATCGAGCGGGTCGGCGTGCCGGCGTTGATGAACATCCCATCGGGTGCGTCGGACGGGTCGATCGGCGCGCACAGCGCGTAGCTCAGGTGGGGGTACGTCTTCGCGAAGAAGAGCCCGCGGTCGAGGATCGGCAGGTGCGTCGCCACCACGACGTCCCGAGCGCGCACCCGGCCCTGATCCGTCACCACCTCGCAAGGCTCGCCGTGCTTCACCGAGTGGACGCGTGAGCGCTCGAAGACATGGCTCCCATCGCCCGGGATGGACTCCGCGAGCGCGAGCAGGTACTTGCGTGGATGGAACTGGGCCTGGTTCTCGAGCCGGACGGCCGCCGTGACTGGGAAGGGCAGCGGAGTCTCTCGGACGAGTGACGCCGGCAGCCCGGCCGCGTGCGCCACCTCGACCTCCTGCTGGACCTGACGCGCCTGCTCGTCGTCGTCCGCATAGACGTAGTTGTCCTTGCGCTCGAAGTCGCAGTCGATCCCGTCCTCCTCGACGAACCGGGCGATCCGCTCGAGGCCGGCCTGGTTCGCCTCGGCGTAGATTCGCGTCCCGTCCTCGCCGAACGCGTTCTTGATCTTCGTGTAGCCGAGGCCGTGCCCGGACGAGACCTTCGCGGTGGTGTAGCCGGTCGCGCCGTGGACGATCCTCTTGGACTCGACCAGCGCGACCGTCTTGCCGGCCCGCTTCAGGAGGACGGCGGCGGTGATCCCGGTGATGCCCGCGCCGACGATTGCCACGTCGACCGAGAGGTCGTCGGCGAGCGGCGGGTAGTCGGTCTCCGGTGTCGTGCCGATCCAGAACGACGGGCCGCCTTGGCTCATGGCCGCTCCTTACCTGTTCCGGCGCGGGCGGAAACTAGATTCCCGTCCATGATTCTCGAGCGAGGCGTCGTGCGGACGTTGGAGCCGTCGCTCCCGACTGCGTCCGCGCTCGCGATCGCGGGCGACCGGATCGCGGGCGGGGTCGGAACGCACGAGGTGGCGCTGCCGAGCCCCGACCGCGTCGATCTCGGCGGACGCTGCGTCGTCCCGGGCTTCTCGGATGCGCATGTCCACTTCCCGACGTGGGCGATCGCTCAGCGGGAGGTTCGGCTGGAGGGCGTCGCGTCGGTGGAGGAGGCGCTGGCTCGCGTCCGGGACGGGCTCGGGTCCGTCCGCGAGGGCGGCTGGCTGCTGGGCCGGGGCTGGCGGGATGCGGCGTGGCCGGCGCGGCCGACGAAGGAGGCGCTCGACGAGGTCGCCGGCGAGGTGCCGGTTGCACTGCTTGCCCATGACTCGCATTCCCTATGGATCAACTCGGCCGCGCTTTCGCGGGCCGACGGCGACCTGGACGTCGACGGCGGAGTCGTCGAGCGCGACGCTTCGCGGCGAGGCGACGGGCGTTCTCCGCGAGGAGGCGTGCTGGCGGTTCCGCGATCGGCACATCCACATCGCGGACGAGGAGTACCTCCAGGCGATGCGCGAGGGCCTGCGCGTGGCGGCGGCCAGAGGCGTCACGGCGGTCCACGACAAGGACGGCTGGATCGGCGCGCTGAGGTACTGGCAGTCGATCGCGGCTGCCGGCGCGCTCACGCTCCGGGTCTGGCAGTCGCTGCCCGCCGATTACGTCGACGAGCTGGCCGGCCTCGGGATGCGCGGCGGCCTCGGCGACGGGATGCTCCGGATCGGCTACCTGAAGGCGTTCATGGACGGGACGCTCGGCTCGCAGACCGCGCGGATGCTCGACGGCACCGGCGTCGAGATCACGAGCCGAGAGGAGCTCGTGAGCATCGTTCGCCGTGCCGCCTCTGCGGGCTGGCCGGTTGCGGTCCATGCGATCGGCGACCTCGCGAACCGCGAAGCGCTCGATGCCTTCGAGGAGACCAAGCAGATCTGGGGCGGGATGGATCTAAGGCACCGGATCGAGCACGCGCAGCTGCTGGCACCGGAGGACGTGGGCCGCTTCGCCGACATCGGCGTCGCCGCCTCCGTCCAGTTCAGCCATGCCACGTCGGACCGCGACGTCGCCGATCGCTACTGGGCGGGCAAGACGGACGGCGCCTATGCCTTTCGCTCGCTCTGGGACTCGGGAGCCGTGGTCGCGAACGGGTCGGACGCGCCGATCGAGGAGCTCGACCCGCTCGCCGGAATCCGTTCGGGCGTCTTGCGGACGATCGACGACCGGCCCGCGTGGCACCCCGAGCAGGCGCTCACCGTCGAGCAGGCGTTCCAGGCGACCTGCGTCACGCCGGCGTGGCTCAGCTACGACGAGCACCGTCGAGGGAAGCTCGTCCCCGGGTACCTCGCCGATCTCGTCGTCCTCGACCGCGATCCGTTCGAGCTTCTGCCGGAGGAGCTGGTGGAGGTCCAGGTGGTCTCGACGATGGTCGGCGGCCGCTGGACGCACAACCCGCCGCCCTGGGACTAGCTCAACTCGGCAAAGGCGCGGAAGAGCTCCTTCCCGGCCTCGACCGCGAGCGGGATGTGGTCGACGCGGAGGCGTTCGTTCGGGGAGTGGATGTTCCCTTCCGGCAGGTCGAAGCCGGTGATGACCGTGGGGATTCCCTTTTCCGCGAGCGCGGGGACGATCGGCAGCGAACCGCCCACTCGGACCAGCAGCGGTCTCGCCCCGACGATGCGCTCGAAGGCGTCCTGCGCAAGGCGAATCGCGGGTGTATCCGACTGGATCAACCCCGGCGCCGCGCTCGCCCAGCGCTCGACCTCCACGTCGGTGCCCTCCGGCGCCGCCTCCCGCAGGAGACGCTCGAAGACAGGCGCGATCTCGTCGGGGTCCTGGCCGGGCGCCAGCCGAATCGAGACGTTGGCCTCCGCGAAGACGGGAAGCACCGTCTTCTGGAGGTGGGGCTCGCCACCTACGAACCCGTTGACGGTCACGGCGGGCTCGGCCCAGGTGCGCATGTAGAACTCATCGGCCGCCCTGGCGTCCGCAGGCCGCGCGCCGCTTTCCTCGAGCACCTCCGATCCGGAGTCGAGCTCCTGCCAGGCCCGCGCCTCCTCATCGGAAGGAGGGGCGACACCCGCCCGCAGAGGCTCGGGCGCAAGGCCGTCGTCGCCCGGAAGCACACCTCGAAGCGTCTGCATCAGCGCCTCGGTCGAGCTCAGCGCCGCACCGCCGAACATGCCCGAGTGCAGGTCGCGCTCGCCGGTCCGGACGCGAACGTGGAAATAGATCATCCCGCGCGTCGCGACATGGAAGACCGGCGCGCCCGGCCGGAGCATCGCCGAGTCGAAGATCACCGCCACATCGGCTCCGCGCTCGTCCGAGGCGATGAAGTCGACGACCTGCTGTCCGCCGGTCTCCTCCTCTCCGTCGCACACGAAGCGGACGTTCACGGGCAGATCACCGGCGGCAGCCAGCTCCTCCGTCGCCTTGAGCAGCGCCCAGAGCTGGCCCTTGTCGTCGGCCACCCCGCGCGCGTAGAGCCAACCGTCCCGCACCTCGGGCTCGAACGGATCGGTCTCCCATTCGTCGGCCGCCCCGGCGGGCTGCACGTCGAAATGCCCGTAGCAGAGAACCGTCGGCGCGTCGCCGCCGCCAGACGCGCGAACCTCGCCGACGACGAGCGGAAACGTCTCGGTCTCGACGAGCTCCGCCTCGCCGCCCATCCGCCGTACCGATTCGGCGACCCACTCGGCAGCGCGCCGGACGTCGTCCTTGCGCTCGGGGTCCGCGCTGATCGACGGGATGCGGAGCAGCTCCGAGAGCTCCTCCATCCATCCTTGCTTGAGCTCGGCCACAGGCGGCCGAGTCTAAGCGCTACGCGACCCCGACCCTGAGCTTCTGGGAATCCGACAGTGCGCGAAGCTTCTTCAGGCTCTGGTTCTCGATCTGCCGGATGCGCTCGCGCGTGACCTGGAACGTGCGGCCGACCTCGTCCAGCGTCCGCGGCTGCTCGCCGTTGAGGCCGTAGCGGAGCTCGAGCACCCGCCGCTCCCGGTCGGACAGCGTCCCGAGGATCTCGACCAGCGCCTCCTTGCGGAGGATGTCCTCGGCGACCTCCTCGGGCTGCGGCGCGAGCTCGTCGGTGATGAAGTGCCCGAACTCGGATTCCTCGTCGTCACCCACCGGCTTCTCGAGCGAGACCGGAGTCTGCGCGCTGCGCCGGATCTGGTCGACCTCGTCGACCGTCAGGTCGAGCTCGTGGGCGATCTCCGCGGAGCAGGGTTCCCGACCGCGCTCGGCTCTCAACTTGCGCTCCGTGCGGAGGATCTTGTTCAGCTTCTCGACCACGTGGACAGGCATGCGAATCGTGCGTGCCTTGTCGGCGAGCGCCCGCGCAACGGCCTGCCGGATCCACCAGGTCGCGTACGTCGAGAACTTGAACCCCTTGCGGTGATCGAACTTCTCCGCCGCGCGCACCAGCCCGATCGTGCCCTCCTGAATCAGATCGAGGAACGGCAGGCCCTGGTTGCGATACCGCTTCGCGATCGAGACGACGAGGCGAAGGTTCGCCTCGACCATCTCCTGCTTCGCGCGATGGTCGCCGCGCTCGATCCGCTTCGCCAGCTCGATCTCCTGAGCCGCGGTGAGCAGGTCGACCTTGCCGATGTCCTTGAGGAAGAGCTGCAGCGCCTCGGTCGACACCTCGCGCGCATCGGCTTCCGCCTCCTCCTCGACCGGCTCGACGACCTCGATGTGCAGTTCCTCGAGCCTGCCGTACAGCTCCTCGACCTGCGCCGGCTCGAGCTCGAGCTCGTCGACCGCGACAGCCAGCTCGTCGGACGCCAGCTGCCCGGACTCCTGGGCGCTCGCGATGAGGGCCTCGAAGATGCCCTCGGCCGGAGTTGGCGCTGTCTGTCCCGCAATGCCCGCCTGCTCCACCGGTTCCCCTCTCGTATCCGGTTGGCGCTTACCTCTGTCGACCCCTTCGGACATGGCGCATCCTTCCAGAGGACTTCCTCTACCGCCATAGGCCGACCGGCCTATCTTGCGGTTCGTCGGTCCTAGTGCCGTTTAGCTTTCACGTATCCCTTCTAGACGGTCGAGGAGCCGCTTTGCTTCCATGTCGTGCGGCGCTCCGAGCCGGGTTGCGCGACGGAGCTGGCGCCTGGCCTCCTCGAGGTCGCCGAGCCACAGGAGCATCAGACCGAGGTGGAAGCGGACGGTGCCGGCCCGGGGGAACCGCCTCGTGAGCGGGCCCATGCGGGAAAAGGCACGCTCGGGATGCTCCTTGTCGAAGCGTCCGATCGCATCGGCGACCAGGGCGTCCGCGTCGCTCGGCGCGAGCTTCGCGGCTGCCGAGAACTCCCGCCGCGCCGAGACCGGCCGCTCGACGCGCTGGAGCGCCACCCCGTAGAGCAGCTTGGCACGGGGATCGGCCCGCCGCGCCATCCTCCGAAGTGCGGCGAACTGCTCCGGTGCCTTCATGGACTGAACCTCGCGCGGGCCGCGAAAGCCGGGTACGAACGTCGGTAGACCGGGCGGTGCGCCGCGGAAGAGCAGATCTCCCGCGCGCACGGCGAACGCCGTGTCAGGCGCCCTCGAACGCGTCGCGCGCCACGCCTCGACGGCACCCGCCGTGTCACCGCTCCAGAACCGGGCCAGGCCGAGATGAAAGAGCACGGCGCCGCTCCTGGGATGAAGCGTCGCGAGCTCCTCGAGACGCTCGAGCGTGCCGTGGGGCCAGGTGGAGATCGCCTCACCCGCCTCGGCCTGGAGAGACCGGCCGCGGGCGAACTCCGCCCGCGCCCCCTCGAGGTCGCCGTGCGCGTGCTTGCCGGCCGCGCGCCGGAGGCGCGTCGCCTCGGGATCCGTGCGCACTCCGAGGTCGACGAGGACCGGCGGGTTCCCCTCCGGCCGTGCGGTCTTCGGCTCGTCGTCCCCACCGAAGAACGCCGCGCCGCCCGTGACGCCGGCCGCGGCCGCGAATGCGACGGCGACGACGAGGATCACTCGGGCGCGGCGGGACATCAGGCCCCACGGTAGCCCGAGTTTCCGCGGCTATCCTCAACGCATGTCGGCCACTGTTCGCGAGATCGGCGCGCGCGAGGCGCGCGAGGCCGATGCCCTGCTCGTCGACGTTCGGAGCGATGAAGAGTGGAAGGTGTCGCACATTCCGGGCGCAATCCACGTCCCGATGTCGCAGGTCGAGGAGCGTCTCCCGGAGCTGGTGCCCGACCGGAGCCGCCCGATCATCACGTACTGCGCCGTCGGCGCGCGCTCGTACCGGATCCTTCCGACGCTGGACGCGCTCGGCTACGAGGATGCGATCTCGATGGCCGGCGGAATCGTCGCCTGGCGGGAGCTCGGCTTCCCCGTCGACTCCGAGAGCCGCCTCGACGAGGACAAGCGAGAGCGCTACAGCCGGCACCTGCTGATCCCCGAGGTCGGCGAGGATGGCCAGCGCAGGCTTCTGGAGACGAGCATCCTGCTGATCGGCGCAGGCGGGCTCGGATCGCCGTCCGCGCTCTACCTCGCAGCGGCGGGCGTCGGCCGGATCGGGATCGTCGACGACGACGTCGTCGACTCCTCGAACCTCCAACGTCAGGTGCTCCATTCGACCGCCGGGCTCGGCGAGCGCAAGGCGCGATCGGCCCGAAGGGCATTGACGGCGCTCAACCCGGACGTGGAGGTCGTCACCTACGAGGAGCGATTGACCTCGGAGAACGTCGACCGGATCCTCACGGGCGACTGGGACCTGATCGTCGACGGCGCCGACAACTTCCCGACGCGCTACCTGCTGAACGACGCGTCGGTCTGGCACGACATCCCCGTCGTCCACGGCTCGATCTTTCGTTTCGAGGGTCAGGTGACCGTCTTCAAGCCGCACGAGGGCCCGTGCTACCGCTGCCTCTTTCCCGAGCCTCCGCCGCCGGAACTGGCGCCAAGCTGCGCGGAGGGCGGCGTGCTCGGCGTCCTACCGGGCGTGATCGGGTCGCTGCAGGCAAACGAGGCGCTGAAGCTCGCGCTCGGGATCGGCGAGCCCGCCGTCGGGCGGCTACTCCTCTTCGACGCGCTCGCCGCCAAGCTGGACGAGGTGCGAGTCCGGCGCGACCCGGACTGCCCGGTCTGCGGCGACAACCCGACGATCACGGAGTACATCGACTACGTCGACTTCTGCGAACCTGGCGTTTCCCGACCGGCCGTGGCTCCCGCCGGGCAGAGCCCGGCTCCGCCCCGGCCTGACGGCGCTGGAAGCACGGCGCCTTCCGGGGCCGTGTCGGGCAACACTGTCCCCTCCGGCGCCGCACTCCCAGCGCCGCCTCGGGAAGGCCAGGAAGGACGATGAGCACGGTTCGGATCCCTCCCACCCTTCGCGCCGAGACGCAGGGCGCCGCGAGCGTCGAAGCGAGCGGGGAGACGGTGCGCGACCTCCTCGACGACCTGACCGGCCGCTTTCCAGCTCTTCGCGAGCGGATCTATCCGGAGGGCGAGCTCGCACGCTTCGTGAACGTCTACGTCGAGGGCGAAGACGTGCGGACCCGCGACGGGCTCGAGACCGAAGTCTCCGACAGCTCGACGGTGATTCTCCTACCGGCCATGGCCGGTGGTAGCTAAGGGCGTCCTCGAGCTCGTCGGGAACACGCCGCTCGTCGAGCTGACCAGACTCTCCCCGGAGGGCGTCCGGCTCTACGCGAAGCTCGAGGGGCAGAACCCGACCGGGTCGATCAAGGACCGGGTCGCGAAGGCGATGATCGAGGCGGCGGAGGCGTCCGGTGAGCTCGAGCCGGGCCGCGAGCTGCTCGAGCCCACGAGCGGCAACACGGGCATCTCGCTGGCGATGGTCGCCAGGATCAAGGGCTACCGGCTCACGTGCGTCGTGCCGGAGAACGTCACCGAGGAACGGCTGAAGCTGCTCCGGCTGCTCGGCGCCGAGCTGATCCTCTCGCCGGGCGCCGAGGGCTCGAACGGCGCAGTCACCCTCGCCCTCGCGCTGGCCGAGCGCGAGCCGCGGTACTACCTGCCGTTCCAGTACGGCAACGACGCGAACCCGCAGGCGCACTACGACGGCACCGGCGCCGAGATCGCCGCCGAGCTCGAACGCGTCGACGTGGTCGTCGCGGGGCTCGGCACTGGCGGGACACTGATGGGCGTCGGGCGCCGGCTCCGCGAGCAGTTCTCGGACGTCGTCGTCGCAGCCGCGGAGCCGCTCCCGGGCGACCCGGTACTCGGCCTGCGTTCGCTCGAGGACGGCTACGTTCCGCCGATCCTCGACGTGAGCCAGCTCGACCGCAAGATCCTGGTCTCCAACGCCGACTCGGTCGCGGGGATGCGGGCTCTGCTCGAACGAGAGGCGATCTTCGCGGGCGTGTCCTCGGGCGGCGTCCTCCACGTCGCGAGGCGCCTCGCGGAGGAGCTGGACGAGGGTGTGGTCGTCGCGATCCTTGCCGACGCCGGCTGGAAATACCTGTCAGCGCCGCTCTGGGAGTCCGAGGACGTCGAGCGCGCCATGGAGCATGCGATCTGGTGGTAGTCCCGGCCGCTATCCGCGCCGAGCTGCTTGCCCACGCGCGTGAGGAGGCGCCGAACGAGGCCTGTGGGCTCGTCGCCTTCCGCGAGGGCGTCGCCGAGCGCTACCTGCCCGCCGAGAACGCCCTCGAGAGCCCGTACCGCTTCGAGCTGCGGCCGCGCGATCCCGCCGACTTCTTCCTCGAGGACGAGGGGTACGAGCTCGCCGTCTTCCACTCACACCCGCAGAGCGAGCCGAAGCCGTCCCGAACCGACCTGGAGCACATCGGGCTCTGGGAGGGGCGTCCGTACCTGATCCTGCGCGCGGACACCGGCGAGCTCGCCGGGTGGCGGATCTCGAACGGCGGCGTCGAAGCTCTCCCGCTGAGTGAGTAGGACCGCCGCCGTCGCCGGCGCCGGGATCTTCGGCGCCTCCCTCGCCCGCCGTCTCGCGCGAGACGGCTGGGATGTCACGCTCTACGAGCGGCACGAGCCGGGCCACGAGCGGGCCGCCTCGGGCGACGAGTCGCGCCTCATCCGCTTCGCGCACGGCGCCGACGCGTGGTACACGCGCTCGGCGTGGCGGGCGCGGGAGCTCTGGCGCGAGCTCGAGACCGAGACGGGAACCGAGCTCTTCCGCGAGTGCGGTGTCGCCTGGTTTGCCCGGGCCGAGGACGGCTGGGAGGCGGCGAGCGAGCGAGTCCTGGGCGACGCGGAGATCCCCGTCGAGCGGCTGCCGCCCGAGGAGGGCGGCCGACTCTTCCCGAGCTTCGATGCCGGCGACCTCGCCTTCATCCTGTGGGAGCCGAACGCCGGAATCCTGCGGGCGGCCGACGCGACGCGGGCGATGACCACGTCCGCGCAGGAAGCCGGCGTCAAGGTGGTTCGCGAGGCGGCCGAGCCCGGCCAACTCGAGGGGGACGCCGTGGTCTGGGCCTGCGGCGCCTGGCTCGCGTCGCTCTTTCCAGACTTTGTGCCGCTGCAGGTCACCCGGCAGGACTCCTTCTACCTCGATTGTGACGAGGCCTGGGACGCCGGCCGGGTCCCTGCCTGGGTCGAGTACGACCGCTCGATCTACGGCGTCGGGCGGATCGGGCACGGATTCAAGATCGCGCCGGACTTCGTAGGGCCTGCGTTCGACCCGGAGAGCGAGGACCGGACGCCCGACGCGCGGAACGAAGCGATCGCGCGCGCCTACGCGAAGGAGCGGTTCCCGGCGCTCGCCACCGCGCCCGTGGCGTTCTCGAAGGCATGTCCGTACTCGCTCACGCCGGACACGCACTTCCTGCTCGCGCCGCATCCGGAGCTCGACGGCAACTGGATCTTCGGCGGCGGGTCGGGCCACGGGTTCAAGCACGGCCCTGCGCTCGCCGAATACGCAGCGCGCGTGATCGCCGGCGAGGAGACGCGCGACGAGCGGTTCGGGCTCGGCCCGCGGGATCCCGGGCCGAGCCTCAGAACTTCGGGAACGTAAGCGTGCATGCGGGCGTCGCTGGCGGTGCGAGGCCGGAGGGGACAGTGTTCCAACACGGCCCCGGAGAGCATCGTGCCGCCAGCGGCGTCAGGCGGCCCGCGGAGCCCGGCTTCGCCGGGCGGGAGCGGGTCGCCGGCGCATGTGCGCTTACCTGACGGTGATGAAGCCCTTCATGCCCATGCTGCGGTGGGGCGTGCAGTAGTACTCGTAGCGGCCGCGCTTGAGCGTTACGGTCGCCGTTCGGCGGCCAGTGAAGCCCAGGCCGGTGATGACCTTGTTCCGGATTCCGGGGCCGGTGAGGACGAAGTTGTGAAAGCCGGACTTGTCCGTGACCGTGATCGTGTACTTGCCCGGCTTCAGGCGGGTGACCTTCGTGCCCGCCTTCTTGACGGTGATCGTGAAGCCCGGTCCGGTGACGCCGGTGAGCTTGATCGGCGTGGTTGCGGTCGTCCCGGCCGGTGCCGAGAGCGGCAGCGCAAGGGCTGCGAAAAGGACAATTGAGATCAGCATCCGTTTCAAGGACGGCTCCTTCATGTCGAGAGACACCTGAGTTCTACGCGCTTTGCGGCCGCTTGGATTAGGCGGGCGGCGCAGGAGCTTCGGCCGGGACTTCCTTGGCCGCCCGAAGCCGGTAGTACAGCGTCGTCCACACGAGCACGATGAACGGTGTCACCACCGTACCGCTGACCAGGTTCGAGATGAAGCTGCGGAGCCAGTCATTCACCGGTATCAACAACAGGCTGAGCACGATCTGGAAGGCGATCACGAGCAGGATCGTGAGCACGATGACGCCGAAGACGTTCCACCCATGGCCTCGCACGAGCTCCCGGCTGCGGCCGAAGGCCTCTCCGGCAGAGCGCTCTTCCAGGACGATCACCGGGATGATCACGATCCACCAGGTGAGCAGGATGAGGCCCGGAACGATCAGGAGCACGAGCCCGAGCGCGATCCCGAGGCCGGCGAGCAGCCCGCCGACGATGATCGCCGGGAGCTGAGGGCGCACACGTTCGTAGGTCTCGCCGAGCGAGAGGTCGGCGCGGCCGTCGCGAATGTCTTCCACGGCCTTGACGAGCGCGCCCTGCACCCAGAAGAGCGCGATGAGCCCAATCACGAAGCTCAGGATCGCCCCGACCCAGGTCAGCAGGGCGACGAGCACGATGCTGATCAGCCCGACGGCGAGGTACACGACGAGGGCAATCGGCACCAGGTGGCGCCAATGGGCCTTGAACGCCTCCCATGCTTCGCTGATCACTCCGTCGGTGGGGTTCACGGGAGCGACCTTAACCGGTCAACGCACGGCTGCGTCGCGGATGGCAGTGACGATGTCGTCAAGCTCCTCGTCCTTCGTCAAGCAGGCAGCCGCACCGGCCTCCCTGAGCGCCTCCAGCTCGAGGACGCTGGCCGACGCCGTCAGGCAGACCACGGCGACGTCGGGGCATTCCCGCCGGAGCAACGCGGTCACCTGAACGCCGTCGAGACCGGGCAGCCGGTAGTCCATGACGACGACATCGGGATCGTGATCTCGGCAGAGCTGGACGACGTCGTTCCCGTTCTCGACCGAGGCGACGACCTCGACGTCCGGCCGCATCCCGAGGAGCATCTCGAGCGCCTCGCGGAAGACTCGGTTGTCCTCGACGAGGGCGACGCGGACCGCTACAGCGCCTTCTCGACCTTCCCGGCCTTGAGGCACTTGGTGCAGACGTACGTGCGGGTCGGCTTTCCCTTGAGGAGGATCCTGACGCGCTGGAGGTTCGGGTCGAAGCGCCGCTTCGTGGCGATCATCGAGTAGCTCCGGTTGTGACCGAAGCCCGGCTTCTTCCCACAGATCGCGCAAACCCTGGACATCCGGCGCGGCAGTCTAGCTATTTCGCCGCGGCTCTCAGCTGCTGAAAGACGTTCGCCATCTCCAGCGCTCCGCGTACGACTTCTCCGATGCGGTCGATTCTGGCCTCGGCCTGCTCGACCGTCTCCGTCGTCAGGACGCCGAATGCGACCGGCACTCCCGTCTCGATCGCCGCCAGCTGCAGGCCGCTGGCGGCCTCGCCTGCGATGAAGTCGAAGTGGGCTGTCTCTCCTCGCACGACGCAGCCGAGCGCGACGACGCAGTCGTACTTGCGTGTCTTCGCGAGCGCCATCGCCGCGAGCGGGAGCTCGAACGCGCCGGGGACGGGCACGATCGTCACGGACTCCCGCGGCACGCCCGCGGACTCCAGCTCCTCGAGCGCGCGCTCGAGGAGACGGCTCGTGATCTCGCCGTTGAACTTGGCGACCACGACGCCGACGGCCCGGCCCGCGCCGTCCGCCGACCCCGTCATCACCTTGTAGCCGGCGGGAACCTCGAACCGACCGGGTGCGTGCTCGGGCTCCGGCTCCGGCTCCGGCTGTGCCTCCGGCTCAGGCGACTCCAGAGCCGCGAGCTCCTCGGCTTCGGCGGTTCTGAGCTGTGGGATCTCCGGGTCCGGCTCTGGCTCCGGGCGGACGTTCTCCTCGCGTTCCTCGAGGCGGTCGCTCACGCGTCGAACCGCAGATCCTGGTGGTGGAGCTTGTGCCCGAGCTTGTCGCGCTTCGTCTCGAGGTAGCGGCGATTCTCGGCGTTCGGCGAGGTCTCGATCGGCACCTGCTCGACGACCTCCAGCCCGAATCCCTCGAGGCCGGTGATCTTCTTCGGGTTGTTCGTGAGGATCCTGATCGTCGTCAGCCCAAGGTCGGCGAGGATCTGATTTCCGATCCCCCAATCCCTGGCGTCCGCCGGGAAACCGAGCTCGAGGTTCGCGTCGACGGTGTCGAGGCCGTCCTCCTGGAGCTCGTACGCCTTGAGCTTGCTCAGGAGCCCGATTCCGCGTCCCTCCTGCGACATGTAGAGCAGCACCCCGCGCTCTTCGGCGCCGATCTGCTGGAGCGCCTGCTCGAGCTGCTCCCCGCAGTCGCAGCGGAGCGAGTGGAACACGTCGCCGGTGAGGCACTCGGAATGGACACGGACGAGCACGTCGTCCGCCCCCTCGATCTCGCCCTTGAGGAGAGCGATGTGCGTCTTGCCCGTGAGCTTCTCGCGGAAGGCGACGGCGTCGAAGTCGCCGTACGCGGTCGGGAGCCGTATGGAGACCGTGCGCTCCACCAGCTTCTCGGTGCGCCGCCGGTACTCGATCAGGTCGGCAACCGTGATCAGCCTGATGCCGTGGCGCTCGCAGAACCCCATCAGGTCGGGCACCCGCGCCATCGTCCCGTCCTCGTTCATCACCTCGCAGACGACGCCGGCGGGGATCAGCCCTGCTAGTCGGGCGAGGTCGACGGAGGCCTCCGTCTGGCCGGTTCGCTCGAGCACACCGCCGGCACGGGCCCGGAGCGGAAAGATGTGGCCGGGCTGGACGAGGTCGTGGGCGCCCTTGTTCGGGTCGATCGCCGTCTGGATCGTCCGTGAACGGTCCGCGGCCGAGATCCCCGTCGTCACACCCTCGCGTGCCTCGATCGAGACGGTGAAGGCCGTCTGGAGCGGCGCCTCGTTGTTCTCCGCCATCGGGCGGAGCGCGAGCTCGTCGACGCGCTCTCCCGTGAGGCAGAGGCAGATCAGTCCGCGCGCGTGGGTGGCCATGAAGTTGATCGCCTCGGGCGTGGCGAACTGGGCGGCGATCGTGAGGTCGCCCTCGTTCTCGCGGTCGGCGGCGTCGACGACGACCACGAACTTGCCGGCGCGGACGTCCTCAATCGCCTCTTCGATCGCCGAGAGAGCGGGTTCCGTCGTCGCCATCGGCGCCATCGTATCGGGGTTAGCGGGCACCGCCGGTCAGCCGCTCGACGTACTTGGCGAGGATGTCGACCTCGAGGTTGACCGGGTCGCCCGGCTGCAGCGAGGCCAGCGTGGTGACCTCGAGCGTGTGCGCGACCAGAGCGACCGTGAAGGTCTCGTCGTCGAGCGCGGCGATGGTGAGCGAAACACCGTCGACCGCGATCGAGCCCTTCTCGACGCAGTAGCGGAGGATCTCCGGCGGCGCCTCGACCGTCAGCCGCTCGCCCTCCAGCTCACGCACCCGGCCGACCCCGTCCACGTGGCCCTGGACGTAGTGCCCGCCGAGCGGCTCCCCTGCCGCGAGCGCCGGCTCGAGGTTGACCGCGTCGCCGAAGCCCTTCGTCCGCGCCGTGGTCTCCGCCATCACGTCGAAGGCGAGGTGGCCGTTCTGCGCTTCGACGACGGTCAGGCAGACCCCGTCGACGTTGACCGAGTCCCCGATCCGCGGCGCGAGGGACGACTCCACGACCAGGCGGCTGTCGGCGAACGAGACGGTCCGCGCCCGCTCCCGAACGATCCCTGTGAACACGAGGCTCCAGGATGTACCTGGCCGAGCGCGATCGCCTCGATCGTCTCGCGGACGAGCGGCTGGAGCTGCGGCCGGGAGACGTCGGGCCGCGCAAGCTCGTCGCGCAGCTCCTCGATCAGCTCCTGCGATTCGGGCCCGACGTCGCCGGAGTGGGCGAGCGCCTCTCGGACCTGGTCGACGTCGACGTGTCCCGCGAGCCAACGCGAGAGCGTCTGAACCAGATCAGGGCTCATTGACATAGGCCGTTAGCAGCACATCTTCGCCGACCGGTCGGCTGGTGAAACGACTGAGGCGCGCCACGGGGATCTCACCCTCGAAGAGCCGAGGGCCTGCGCCGGCGAGCTTCGGCGCGACGAAGACGAGCAGCTTGTCGAGCAGGCTCTCTCGGAGAAAGGCGGCGGCGATCCGAGGCCCGCCCTCGAGGAGGAGCGACTGGATGCCCTCCCCGGCGAGGGCTGCAGCCTCGGCGGCAAGCGGGCCGGCTCGCAACTCGAGCTCCGAGTCATCGGGAAGAGGCCCGCGGCCGAACGCGAGCCGGCGAGGCTGCCGGACGGGGCCGATGTCGCGTGCGTCGAGTCGTGGCCGGTCCGCGTGCACCGTTCCCATCCCGACGCCGACCGCGTCCGACCCGGCCCGCAGCTCGTGGACGAGCCGGCGGCTCTCCTCGCCGGAGATCCAGCGCTCGCCGGGGATCGTCAACCGGCCGTCGAGCGTCATCGCAGCCTTGTAGGTGACGAACGGCCTGTCCTCGCGCGACCCACGTCCGCCAGGCCTCGTTCTGGGCCCGCGCCTCGAAGAGGTCTGCGTGCACCACGTCTATCCCAGCGGCTCCAAGTGTCTCGAGGCCGCCTCCGGCCTCCGGGTTCGGGTCGAGCGAGGCTGCGACGACCCGGCTCACCCCGGCGGCAAGCACGGCCTCGGTGCAGGGCGGCGTCGTTCCGTGGTGCGCGCACGGCTCCATGGTCAGGTAGAGCGTCGAGCCCGCAGCCCGCTCTCCCGCAGCCTCGAGCGCGAGCACCTCGGCGTGCGGCTCGCCTCTTCGTCGGTGCCAGCCCTCGCCGACGACCTCGCCGTCCCGGACGACGACCGCCCCGACCAGGGGGTTCGGATGCGTCGTCCCGCGTCCCTTCTCCGCGAGCTCCAGTGCCCGCGCGAGGTGCTCGTTCACGCCGCCTCTTCGACGAGCTCCTCGTAGGCCTGGGCGATGTCGTCGCGCCCGAACGTGCTCGTCCCGGCGACGAAGAGCCTCGCCCCGGCGTCGCGAAGCAGCCGGATGTTGGCCCGGCCGACCCCGCCGTCGACCTGGATCGGCTTCTCCGCGGGCAGGAGGCCGCGCAGGCGCTCGATCCGCGGCAGCGCCTCGGGCATGAACGGCTGGCCGGAGTAGCCGGGCTCGATGCTCATGCAGAGGACGAGATCGAATGGCTCGGAAACCTCTGCCGCCTGCTCCGGCTCAGTCTCCGGCTTGAACGCTAGTCCGACCTGGAGCTCGTGCTCACGCGCGAGCCGCGCGACCGCCGCCGGGTTCCGGACGGCTTCGATGTGGAACGTGACGCTGTCGCCTCCGGCTTCCGCGATCGCCTCGAAGTGGCGCTGCGGCTCCTCGACCATGAGATGGCAGTCCAGCCGGCCGCCGAGCCGATGGACGAGCGGCGAGATCGACTCCAGCACGATCGGCCCGATGGTGATCGGCGGGACGAAGTGCCCGTCGCCGATGTCGAAGTGGAAGATGCGCGCGCCCGCGCGCATCAGGGTCTCGATCTGCTCGCCGAGCCGCGAGAAGTCGGCCGCGTAGAGCGACGGCTCGACCTCCACGGTTCGCATCCAGTCCCGCCAGGGCACCCAGCGATCTTACGGTCGCTTCGCGCGAGGGACTGTCCCTCGGACCCGGCTCCCCGAGACATGGAGAGTGGAACGATTGTGTGCCGATTCGGCGTTTACGCCGTCCGAATCAGTCGGGCGATGAAGAATCCCGACGTGCGGTGCCGGTGTGGCAACGTGAGCAGCACGCCAACGCTGTGCGGGTGCTCGTACTCGGGCCATGTCTCCGCAAGCGAACGATCCAAGGCAAGCCGGTGGACCTGGTCCGACACAGCCGCATCAACGATCTCTTCGTTCTCCGCCCTTGCGATCGTGCACACCGAGTAGACGACGGCACCGCCCGGCTTCACGCGTTCCGCGGCGACACGAAGCAGCTCGGTCTGCAGCTCGGGGAGCGGCTTTGCGCGCCAGCGGAGATCCGGCCTGGCGGCGAGCACGCCGAGCCCCGAGCAGGGCGAGTCCACGAGCACCCGGTCGAACCCATCGAGCTCCGCCGGCAGCTCGAGTGCGTCGGCGTTCACGACGCGGACGTTGGAGAACCCGAGCCGGCGCACGTTCTCGTCCAACTCGCGCGCCCGGCCGGGATGGAGCTCCACGGCGACGACCTCCGCCGCCAGGTGGGCCAACTGGGTCGTCTTCCCTCCGGGTGCTGCGCACAGGTCGAGCACGCGCTCCCCGGCCTCGACGCCCACGGCGGCGCCGGCGAGCTGCGATCCGCGGCTCTGCGGCCAGACCTCGCCCCGCTCGAGCTCTCCCGGATCGATCCGGTCGACGACACGCGTTTCTCCGGTCGCGACGACTCGCACCGCCGTCTCCGGAGGCTCGTTCTGCGACCGCATCAGCGCGAGCGCGTCATCCGCGCCCCACTCCTCCCACCAGGTCTCGGCGACCCAGTCCGGATACGAGTGCCTCAACGCCGCCTCGTGGGCGGTGGACTCGGGGAGGCCGGTGACGAGATCGCGGATCCCCTCTGCGACACGCCGGAGGACGGCGTTCGCGAATCCAGCCGCACGCCTCGCCGGCGAGGCCTTCACGAGCTCCACCGCCTCGTTCACGCTGGCACGAGCCGGAACGCCGTCCAGGAACGCGAGCTCGTAGGCGCCGAGCCGGATCGCGGCCCGAACCGGCGCGTCCATGGCCCCGACCGGCCGGCCACCGAGCCGCTCGATCGCATGGTCGAGCGTGCGCGCCATCTGGATCGCGCCGTAGGCGATCCGCTGGGCGAAGGCCCTGTCGCGGGTGTCGAGATCTTTCGCCTCTGACGCGAAGGCGCGGTCGGCATAGGCGGCGTCCTCGAAGACGCGCAGCAGCACCTTGTAGGCGACCCGCCGGGCCGGGCTAGCGGAGGCCACGCTCGAACTCGTCCAGTGTCATGCGCCTGCCGCCCTCGGGCTGCACCTCGAGGATCTCGAGCCGGTCGTCGTCGAGCCGCGAGCGCCAGACGATCACCGGGCGGCCGTGGAGCTCTCCGCGCGCGCCGATGTGCGGCGAGAGCGCCCGGATCCGGTCGTGCAGCTCCTCCGGCGGCCGGGACCAGTCGAGCAGGCGATCCTCAGGGCCGATCTTCTCGGCGTATGTCGCCTCGCCGTCCTGCGGTCGGAACTCCGCTGCGAGCGCGTCATCGAGGAGATCGGGCGCGAGGTCGGCGGCCCGTCCGTATACGGCGCCTGCGTCGTCGTCGAGCTCGATCGGAAACGAGCCCACTGCTCCGACGGGGCCGGCGTCGAGCTCCTCGACCAGCCGGATGATGCTGACGCCCGTCTCCCGGTCGCCGGCCATGATCGCACGCTCGACCGGGGCCGCCCCTCGCCACCGAGGCAGGAGCGACGGATGGACATTCAGCCACTGCGCCTGCTCGAGCAGCTCTGTGGGGATCAGCGCTCCGTAGTCGACCAGGACCACCACGTCGACTCCGAGATCGAGCCCGGCCGGCCGCTCCGGCTGACGGACGGGAACTCCCAGCCGCTGCGCCATCTCCTTGGCCGGCGGAGGCGCCGGCTTCCGCCCGCGGCCCTTTGGACGGTCGGGCCGGGTCAGGACGTACTCGATTTCCCACCGGGCTGCGAGCTCTGCGAGGACGTCGGCGCCGAACTTCCCGGTCGCCGCGACTGCGAGCTTCACTACGGCGACAGGACGGCCTTCGGCCGGAGAACCGCGAGCGCCGCCTTCCGCGCCTCCTCGGTCGTGCGGTCGAGGATGAGGACTCCGTCGAGGTGGTCGATCTCGTGTTGGACAACCCGGGCCGGATGGTCGCTGAGCTCGAAGCTCAGCTCGCCGCCG
>CAWCVG010000028.1:0-31238 GCA_963798935.1 uncultured Actinomycetes bacterium | reverse complement strand
CATCGTCGAACTCCACGTCCCGAGCCGACTCTCGACCTGTCGGGCGTGGTGATCGAGCCCAGCATGTCCGTCGTAGCGCTCATTGGATCTCCCTTCCGGTGCTAGCCAGCGAGGTGGATCCCGCCCGGCCGCCATGACTCGACGAGCGTAGAACTGAGCACCCACGCACTCGTCATACCGTTGGCATGAAAAAGGGGCCGTTCCATGCGGAAATCGTCATCCCTTTTGGACGTTGCCCCACTAGAGCGCCCCGCCCTAGCATCGCTCATCTATGGCGGCCGTCGAGGTTCCTTTCGAGCTCGCCGAGGCCAAGCTCGCCGCCCCGGCGGTTCGCGCCGGCACCGTCGCGAAAGCGGACCTGATCGCACAGCTGTGCGCCGCAACCGTGCCCTTCGCGACCATCGTGGCGCCCGCCGGCTACGGCAAGACGACGCTCCTTGCGCGGTGGGCTGAGGCTGATCCGCGCCAGTTCGCGTGGGTCGCGCTCGACGGGCGAAACGACGACGACGCCGTGATGTTCATGCGGTACGTCGCGGCAGCCATTCATCAGGTCGAGCCGGTCCCACCCGACGTGTTCGACGCGTTGTCCGGCCCAGGGGGATCCACCTGGTCGAAACGCGTTCCGCGTGCTTGGGAGCGCACTGGCGCGAATGGAGCGACCGCTCGTGCTGGTGCTTGACGACCTGCATGCTGTCGGCAACCAGTCGTGTCTGGACGTGCTCGCGGGGCTTTTCGAATACGTCCCGGACGGCTCACAGATCGCGGTCGCGAGTCGGGAAGAGCCGGATCTGCCGCTTGCGCGCTGGCGGGCGCAAGGAAGGGTGCAGGAGATCGGCGTGGCGGATCTTCGGCTGGACGAGCGGGAGGCAGCGTTGCTGCTAGAGGGTGTTGGCGTCGAGCTCGACGCGAGCGAGGTCTCCGAGCTGACCAAGCGAACAGAGGGCTGGCCTGCCGGCCTCTACCTCGCGGTGCTGTCGATGTACGCGGGGTCGACAAACTCAGCGGGAATCGAGGGTTTCGGGGGCGACGACCGCTTCGTGTCCGAGTATTTCCGCCTCGAGCTCCTCTCCCGATTACCAAGGGCAGAGGCCGAGTTCCTGACGTACACGTCGGTCCTGCATCGCATGTCCGGCAGTCTTTGCGACGCCGTACTCCAGACGACGGGATCGGCACAAGCGCTTGAGACGCTCGAGCATTCGAACCGCTTCGTCGTCCCCCTCGACCGGCGCGGCGAGTGGTATCGCTACCACCACCTGTTCGGCGAACTGCTCCGGAATGAGCTCGAACGCACCGAGCCGGATGTCGTTGCCGCACTCAACGCTCGCGCGATGGCCTGGTGCATCGCGAACGACATGACGGAGGAAGCGATCGTCTACGGTCACGCAGCCGGCGAGACGAACACCGTTGCAGGCTTGCTCGACGTCGTGGCGCTGCCGCTCCACTACGACGGCCGCATGGAGACGTTGGATGAGTGGCTCGGGTGGTTCAGCGACGAGGAGCTGGCGCGGTATCCCGCGCTCGCCGTCTACGGAGCCTGGGTACGAGCGCTGACGGGCCGGCCGGAAGAGGCAGAGCGCTGGCTCGCTCTGGCCGACGGGGCTACCTCGGCCATCCCGCTTTCAGACGGCTGCGCCACGATCGAGCCGTGGGTCGCAACGCTGCGTGCGCACATGATGAAGGACGGTGTCGAGCAGGCGCTCACCGTCGCCGATCGGGCACTGGATCAGCTTCCGACCGAGAGTATCTGGATCCCCGTAACGCTCCTGGCGCGAGGCGTTGCGCACGCGTTGCTCGGCGCAACGGATCGTGCGAAGGACGACCTCACCGCAGTGATCGAGCGGGCCCCGGCGTTCGGCGCCGTCGAGGAGGCCTACCTGGCACACGCACAGCTCGCGCTGGTCGCGGCCGAACAAGGAGCTTGGGGTGAGGCGGCAAGACTCGCGCAGGCGGCACAGGCGATCGTCGAGGAGGCCGGCGTCGGGGACTACTCGTCGAGCGCGCTGGCGAGCGCGGCGACAGCACGTGTTGCACTCCACGAGGGAAGACATGAGGACGCACGCGCGGCGCTGACACAGGCGCACCGCCTGCGACCACAGCTCGACCACGCCATTCCCTGGGTCACCATCCAGGTGGGGCTCGCGCTGACGCGCGTGCATCTCGCGCTCGGCGACGCGGGTGCCGCACGCACGATCCTCACCGAGACGGAGCGCGTGCTCGAGCTCCGTCCGAACCTGGGCTCCCTCGTTGACGAGGCGCGAGAGCTGAAGGAGCACGTCGCGGCGGCTGCCGGGCCGGCCGGCGCCTGGGCGATGAGCCTCACGGCTGCGGAACTCCGGCTCCTGCCGTACCTGGCCACCCATTTCACCTTTCCGGAGATCGGAACCAGGCTGTTCATCTCACGCAACACCGTGAAGACCGAAGCGGTCTCGATCTACCGCAAGCTGAGCGCTTCCTCGCGCAGCGAGGCGATCGAGCGTGCCGTCGAGTTTGGACTCCTAGAACCCTCGGTCGTACCGCCGCGAGCGAATCTCACCCTGGATGGGTGACGCGAACGGCGTCGGCTGCAGGTCGGATGTCTCCGACCCAGATGGACGAGTACAAGGAGCACTTGCGTCGGCTGGCATTGCACGATGATGCCCTGATCGAGGCGCTCCTCTCCGAGGCAGGGACGACCGCCGAGTCAGCGCTCGATGAGAGAAGTGCGGCGCTCGTACGCGTCGCCGCAACGATTGCCGTCGATGCAGCCCCTTCCTCGTTCCAGCATGCGGTGACGCTTGCCCTCGCGGCGGGCGCAACCACCGACGAGGTCGTCGCCACCCTCGCGGCTATAACCCCGGTCACCGGAGCCGCGCGAGTCGTCCAATGCGCCCCTAAGCTCGCACTCGCGCTCGGCTACGACGTCGAGGACGCGCTCGAGCAGATCGAGCCCTGACAGGGAGTGACTGACACCGATCGGAGTGCCGGCCGCTTCTAGGCGGGGCCGCGTCGCTCTCTGCGGCGCCTCGGTGGCGCCGGCTCGCCGGCCCCCCGGTTGCTTCCGCGGCTGCGTTCGGCCAGCCGGAGATCGCGGCGACCAGCAGGTCGGCCAGGTCCGACGCCTGCGGGACGATCGGGCCGGTCGTCGCGATCGAGAGCCTGAACGGCGGCAGGATGTCGCGGAGCGGTCGGACCGTCACGCCCGTCGGGGGCGCCGACGCGAAGAGTCGCCGGGAGCACCGCCGCTCCCGCGCCGGCGCCGACCAGGCCGAGCGCCATCTCGGCGTCCGACGCAACGACCGGAGCCGCGACGTCGTCGGCGAACGCCGTCCCGTCCGCAGTCGCGATCCGCGCGAATCCGCGAGATCCGCCAACGCGATCCGCTTCTGCGCGCGGGCGAGCGCCGCGGCGGACGGAATCGCCACCGCGTAGGAGCACATCGCCGCCGGCCGCACCTCCACCGGCGGCGGCACCGCCGCCGACCGCACGACCGCCAGATCGACCGCGCCGGTCTCGAGGAGCCGGAGCAGCCGGTCGTCCTCCACGGCGCTCACGACCTCGACGACCACGCGCGGGTGCCGGACGCGCATCGCGACGACCGCCTCGGAGAGATGCGGGAACGAGAACGGCGTCCCGACCCGGACGACGTGCCCGACGCCGGCCGCGGCGGCGGCGACATCGGCGCGTGCAGCGGCCATCGCCTGCTCGACGGTGTCGTGCAGCCGCCGAAGGCGGGCGCCGACCTCCGTGAGCGCGAGGGGTCTGCCCCGCGACGGCCGCTCCAGGACGGGATGCCCGACCGCGCGCTCGAGCGCCGCGATCTGCTGGCTGATCGCCGACTGCGTGTAGCCGAGCTTGCGCGCCGCCCGCCGGAAGCTCCCCTCGTCCACGACGACGGCGAGCGCTTCGAGGTGGCGGAGCTCGATTCCCGGCCAGCGCTTCAGCTGCTGCACGGCACTCCTGGGCTCGGCCGGGTGCAGCAATCTCGACTGGGGCGCGCGGGGGTCGAACGGCCCATCCGCTTACCGTTGACGGCTCAGAACGATATTGGTTTGCAGATCGAGTGATTACCCACACTGAACGGGCAATTCCGGTCGGTGATTTCCGTCTAACAACCCTCTTTTTGAGCCGTTTGAGCGGTCGGAGTGCCGAAAGAGGCGCTCGGAGCCGGGCAGGCGGATTGCCCGGCTCTCAAACCGCGAAAGGAGTCTCAGTGCATAGACGACTCACGCTCTCGGTGGCGATGCTGCTCGTCGGCGCCGGGCTGCTCGCGGCGTCCGCGGTGGCGGGCACCTCGAGTAGCGCCGGCCCGCAGGCATCGGATGCCGGGAAGGCACGGGTCGGCGGGACGCTCAAGCACAGCCTGACAGTCGACATCGACTACGTCGATCCGGCTCTCTGGTACTACGTGCCGTCCTGGACGATCGCGTACTCGACGAGCGCGATGCTCCTGAACTACCCGCATGCGCCCGCCCCGAGAGGGTCACGGCTCACGCCCGAGGTAGCTCAGGGCTTCCCTCGCATCTCACGTAACGGCCTCACGTACACGTTCCGGATCAAGAACACCTACCGGCTCAGCAACGGTCAGCGGGTCACGGCGCAGAGCTTCGCCAACGCCCTGAACCGCGCACTGAACCGGCGGATGAGCTCGCCGGCGCAGCCGTTCATCGAGGACATTCGGGGCGCGGAGGCAGTGATCGCAGGCCGCGCTCAGCGGGCCAGCGGGATCACGGCGCGTGGGAATACCCTCACGCTCCGCCTGACCAGGCGCTCGCCGGACCTCCTGGCCCGGCTGGCGATGCCCTTCTTCGCCGCTCAGCCGAACATGCCCATCAACCCGGAGGGCGTCAGCGCTCCGGTGCACGGCGCAGGTCCGTACTACATCAAGGAGTGGACGAAGAACCGGCGCGTCATCCTCGAGCGGAACCGCTTCTATCGCGGGCCCGTTCGCGGCAACGTCAACCGCATCGAGGTCGACATCGGGCTACCGCTCGAGACGATCAAGCTGAACATCGACCGCGGCGTGGTGGACATGGGTGACCTTCCGCCGGCAGCGCATGCCGAGCTGGGTCGCCGCTACGGCGTCAAGAAGCAGTCGCCGGGCCGCTACTTCGCGAACCCCGCACCGACGATCCTCTACCTGGCGATGAACCACGATCGCCGGCTGTTCGGCGGCGGCGGGAACGGCAACGTCCGGCTGAAGAAGGCCGTCAACTTCGCGATCGACCGGCAGGCCGTCCTCGCACAGGGCGGGGCGTACGCCGGCGTCACGAACGACCAGTACATGCCGCCGACGATGCGCGGCTTCCGGAACCTCTCCATCTACCCGCGGCGCCCCAACCTGAGCCAGGCTCGCAGCCTCGCCAATGGCCAGACAGCGCGGCGGTGACGGCGTGTTCTACTGCTCGAACCGTGCTCCGTCTCCCGCGCGGTGCCAGGTCGTCCAGGCGAACCTGCGGAACATCGGCCTGAACATGGACATCAGGCTGTTCCCGCGGGCGACCCAGTTCGAGCTGGCCGGCCGCAAGGGCGAGCCGTTCGACATGACGCTCGAGGGTTGGCACATGGACTACTTCGATCCGTACGACTTCATCTTCCTGGTCGACGGCTCGACGATCCGGCCTGCCAACAACGTGAACTTCTCGTACTTCAACTCGCCGGCCTTCAACCGCAAGATCACGCGGGCGAAGACGCTGGTCGGCACCGAGAGGTATCGCGCGTTCTCGAACCTCGACCACGACCTGGTTCGCAACGGTGCGCCGCTGGCCACCTACGCGAGCCCGAACGACCGGCATTACGTCTCCGCGCGGACTGGGTGCTACCACTACCACCCGGTCTTCACGTGGGACTACGCCGCGCTCTGCCTCAACCGCTAGCGGACGAAGCGGAAGAGCAGACAAGGAAGGGCGGCCCGCAAGGGCCGCCCTTTCGTTTTCCGGCAGAACGGCCGATAACGTCCGTCGGCTATGGATGCCATTCACACTCTCGGACGGACGAGCGCTCGGCTATGCCGAGTGGGGATCGCCCGACGGCGCGGCCGTGTTCGGCTTCCACGGGACGAGCCTCTCGCGGCTCGCGCACGTCGGCGACGACGCGCCGCGCGCCGCGGGCGTCCGCCTGATCCTCGTCGACCGGCCCGGCTACGGGCTCTCCGACCTCCACCCGGGGCGGACGCTGCTCGACTGGCCCCGCGACGTCGCGGAGCTCGCGGACCGGCTCGAGATCGACCGCTTCTCCGTCTTCGGGATGTCGGGCGGCGGCCCGCACGCCGCGGCCTGTGCATATGCACTGCCCGAGCGGGTCTCCGCGCTCGGTCTGGTCAGCTCTCCCGCCCCGGTCTGGGACCGGCCCGAGCTCCGGTTCTCGGCTCCTCCCCACCGCCGACCGATGATCGAGCTCGCCGAGAGCGATCACGAGCTCATCACGCGCCGGCTGCTCGAGGACTGCCGCGCAGAGCTCGAGCGGATGGCCGCGGGCTCCCGGAACGGCGGCAAGGCCGATGGGCCCGAGGCCGATCAGGCGATCCTGGCCGACCCCGAGGTTCGCGGACGGTTCGACGCCGCGACCCGCGAGATGATCGAGCGGGGCCCCGACGGGTACGCGCGCGACCTCGTCCTCCTGTACGTGACGCCGTGGGGATTCCGGCCCGAGGAGATCGCGGTCCCGACGCAGATCTGGCACGGCGACGAAGACGGGGCGGTCTCCCCCAGGATCGCGCAGTTCTTCGCCGACACGATTCCCGGCAGCCGGCTGCACATGCTCGAAGGAGCCGGCCACCTGCTGCTCTGGTCGCACGCCGAGGAGATCCTCCGCTCGCTCGCCGCTTAGACTCGGCGGCACGGCACGCAAGCACCTGATCGGGCTCCTCCTCGCGACCGAGGAGGACTGGCCGAGGGCCTTCGAGACCCTGCTCGCCAGGCTCGGCCCGATCCGCTGGCGCGGCGAGACGCACGAGTTCCCGACCGAGCGGATCGTCCACGAGCCGTTCGACCTCCGCTACAAGCCGCGTCACTCGCTGATCATCGACCGGCTCGCCTGGTGGTACGAGGTGCCGCGCGAGTGGCTGAAGAAGCTCGCGCTGATGGACGAGGTCTACCTCCTGAACAACCCGTTCACGTTCCAGGCGATGGAGAAGCACTCGGCCTACTGCGCGATGATGCGGCTCGGGATCAAGGTGCCGGACACCTGGCTGATCCCGCACAAGCTCCCGCCGGACAACCCGCGCTACGTCCCGATGGCCGAGCGCTACAGCCCCGAGTTCGACCTCGACTACGTCGCAAAGCAGGTCGGCTACCCGCTCTACATGAAGCCGTTCGACGGCGGGATGTGGGTCGGTGTGACGCGGATCGGGTCGAGCGAGGAGCTGCACGCGACCTACGACGAGTCCGGGGAGCGGCTGATGCACCTGCAGGCGGCCGTCGAGGACTTCGACGTCTTCACGCGCAGCCTCTCGATCGGGCCGCAGACGAGAGTCATGCAGTACGACCCGTCGGCCGACGGCCACTATCGCTACTCGGTCGGCGACGACTTCCTCCCGACGGAGCAGATGCGGGAGGTCGAGACGATCGGGAGGGTCGTCAACGCGTTCTTCCGGTGGGAGTTCAACTCGTGCGAGGTGATCGTCAAGGGCGGCGAGGCTCACCCGATCGACTACGCGAACGCGTCACCGGACATGGCGCTCGTGAGCCTTCACTACTACTTCCCGTGGGCGATCCAGGCGCTGGTCGCCTGGTGCGCGTTCTGCGCCGCCACCGAGCGGAAGGTCGGCGTGTACCAGCCGACGGGGGCCTACTTCGAGATCGGGGACGCCGACCTGCCGTACGAGGAGAAGCTCGAGCGGTATCGCGCGCTCGCCGACGAGTACTTCCAGACCGAGCTCTTCGAGGAGTTCCGCGCCGAGGCGCTACCGCACCTCGAGGAAGCTACCGTCGACTACGTCGAGAGTCCCGAGTTCGATCGCCTGATCGTCGAGGTGATCCGAACCGAGGAGCCCGAGGAGAAGCAGGAACGGCTGATCGAGCGCTCGCGGACAGCCGTGGCAGCCTGGGCAGCGGATCGACGTGCAGCCCCGGCGCGTAGATGATCGAGAGCACGTCGAGAATCATAAAGGGCGGATCCGCCCTAACTAGGGCGGATCCGCCCTAGTTAATCCCGGCTTAACAGAGCGCGGTTCGCCTTGCGCAGACGCTCGAGCGGACCGCGGTACTCCTCGAGCGAGACGCCGAGCTCCCCCTCGATCGCCCTCTCCGCCGCTTCGAGGATGGGCTCCATCGCCTCCAGGAACTCGCTGCCCTCTTGCGTGACCTCGAGGAAGTAGGAGCGGCGGTCGGCCTCGTTCGGAACGCGCTGGACGAGGCCCCTGCGTTGCAGGCCCTGCACCCGTCCGCGGAGCGTCGTCTTCGCGATCCCCGTCTCCGCTTCGAGGTCCTTCGGAGTGATCGGCCCGTGGATCTCGATCAGCTTCAGCGTTCCGACCTGCGTGGGCGGATAGCCGGCGCGGAGCAGCTCCCGCTCGAAGACCTGGCTCCCGAGCGCGTTGGCGACGGCGAGCTCGAGGAGGACCGGCCTCGCTGATTCGCTCGCCATGTCTCGGAATCATAGGAAGCCGGGCGTTTTAGGCATTTCAAGCTGGGTACTGCCTGTTCCACTCATCATCAATTTCAGGGGGTATTTCGTGTCCGCCGTATTGAGCATCAGCGACAGCATCGAACGAGGGTTCGACACCTTCTTCGAATGGCTGCCGGCCTTGATCGGGGCAATCGTCGTCCTGATCATCGGCTTCTTCATCGCCAAGTTCGTGGGAAAGCTGATCACGACCTTGCTGACCCGGGCAGGCCTCGACCGCAACATGCTCTCCGGGCAGACCGGCGAGTGGGTTTCCAAGGTCACCGCCAGCCCCTCGAGGCTGATCGGTCAGATCTCATTCTGGGTGCTGTTTCTCGCCTTCGTCTCGATCGCCGCGTCGGTTCTGGGGATCGAGGCCGTCTCGGCGTTCGTCGCGGCCGTGTGGAGCTACATCCCGAACGTGATCGCCGCGCTCGCGATCTTCCTCGTCGCCGGCGCTATCGCGGCCGGTATCGCCACGCTCGCGACACGGCTGATGGGCGACACGCCCACCGGCAGGGTGATCGCGACCGCCGCTCCGATCCTGGTCATGACGATCGCGACGTTCATGATCCTCGAGCAGCTGAAGATCGCGCATGACATCGTCGTGACGACGTACACGCTGGTGCTGGGCTCGATCGCGCTCGCCGCCGCCCTGGCGTTCGGCCTCGGCGGCCGCGAGGTCGCCGCCCGGATGCTCGAGGGCGCTTACGACAAGGGCCAACGTGAAGCCGACCAGGTCAAGCGCGACTTCCGGCAGGGCCGGGCGGAGGCCGAGCGGATGAGGGACGACGGCACCACCCGGACGACGTCGAGCGCGTCGTCGGCCCCGCCTGAGAACCAGTCCACGACGACGATCCGCTAGCGCGCCGGCGTAGCTTGCGGCAAGGAGGGGCCGCCGTGTGCGGCCCCTCCAATGATCTGGGAGCTTCCTACGAAAAGAGCGTCAGGTCGGGCTCGCGGAGGCCGCGGAGGACGTCCAGGTCGACCTCCACGCACGCGATGCCGCGCGCGGTGGCCAGCGCGACCGCCTGTGGCTTCAGCTTCTGCGCCGCGAGAACCCCGCGACAGGCCGACTTCGCAGGGTCCACCCGGATGCACTCGAGGTAGCGGGAGAGCTGCTCGACGGCCTCGATCGTCCCGATCCGCTTGATCTCGACCGCCACCCAGCGGTCCTCGTGGTCGCGGCACATCAGGTCGACGGGCCCGACATCGGTCGGCCACTCGCGCCGGACGAGGCGCAGGTCCTCGCCGAGCCGCTCCGGGCTCGCCGCCAGCGCCTCCTGAAGGTCGCGCTCCACGCCGTCCTTCTCGAGGCCCGCGGCCTCCCCCATCTCGTGCGAGACGTCGCTCAGGAGCTCGACGATTCGAATCTCGAGCCGGTCCTCGGTCTTCCCCGCCCGCTTGCGGACGACGATGCGCTCGACCGGCTCGCCGTCCTGCTCGATGACAGTCGGCGGCGTCATCCAGTTCAACGGCTTGTACCCCCCGGCGTCGGCGTGGACGAGCACGGACCCGTCGTCCTTGAGGATCAGGAGCCGGGTCGACTCCGGCAGGAAGGCCGCCAGCCGGCCGGTGTAGGTGACCTCGCAGCGGGCGACGATCAGGCGCACCGCGCGACCGTACCGTCCTCTTCGGACGTGTCCTGGTGCCAGGCACCTGGACATGGCCCTTCGGTACGCTTCGCGGCCGATGGGCGACTTCGGCCTCTTCATCGTCTTCATGGTTCCGCCGCTCGTCGCCGGGCTGGTGATCCAGTGGTATCTGAAGCGAACGTTCGCGCGCTACTCGGGAATCCAGATCGGGAGCGGGCTCGCGGGCGCGCAGGTCGCGCGGCAGATCCTCGACCAGAACGGGCTCACCGAGGTTCCCGTCGAAGTGGCGCCCGGCGGGGCGCTGTCGGACCACTACGACCCGCGGAAGAAGGCGCTCTTCCTGTCCGAGCCCGTCTACAACCCACCGAGCGTGGCCGCCGCCGCCGTGGCTGCGCACGAGACCGGGCATGCGTTGCAGGACGCGAAGGGCTACGTCCCGCTCCGGATCCGCTCGGCGATGTACCCGGCCGTGGCGTTCGCCTCGACCGCGTGGATCTGGCTGCTCATCATCGGCGCCGTCCTCGGCGCGCTCAACCTCGTCGCGCTGGCGCTGCTGCTCTACGCGGTTGCCGTGGCCTTCCACATCGTGACGCTGCCCGTCGAGTTCAACGCGTCACGCCGCGCCTCGACCCAGCTTCGGGAGCTCGGGATCGTCGGCGCCGGAGAGCAGGAGGGCGTGAACAAGGTTCTCAATGCCGCCGCACTCACGTACGTCGCCGGCGCGTTGGCAGCGCTCTCGCTGCTGCTCTACTACGCGCTGATCTTCTTCGGCAACCGCGACTAGCCGGGCTGGTCGCGGCCCGGGAACTCCCGGGCTGTCTGCCGCCGTAGGACCTCGACGCCGAGGCCGAGCAAGACGGCGGTGACGAGGATGAGCTGCCAGCGCTGGGTCTGAGCCGTCGGGCCCCACCAGACGAGCAGCGCAAGCAGCGCCGCGGCGGCGCCGAACGCGAGCTCCGGCCGGGCGATGTGCGGCGCCAGCCACTCCCTCGTGTCCCTGGCGTACTGCGACGGCCCGGCGATCCAGACGGCCACGAGCAGGAGCACGCCGATCCCCATCAGCGTCAGGCCGCCGTCGCGCAGGAGCGAGGTGAGGATGTCCCAGGCGTCTCCCGCTGCGATCTCGACCGACTCCGTCGTCGCCAGCTCGTCCACCACGAGGGAGCCGACGATGCGCCTGACGACCAGCACGAGCAGGCCGGCCAGGATCGCCGAGAAGCCGATCATCCGGAGGATGTCGCGCCGCCTCCCCTCCGCGAGCCAGACGGCGATCGCCCAGAGCGCGATCGGGACGACCCAGAGCCAGAGCCCGAGGAAGTCCATGATCCGGGTCAGGTCCTGCGCCGTCTCGAGCTGGTCCGACTCGATGATCGTGATTCGGCCGGCGTTGGGGTTCGCCAGGAGGCGCTCCTCGATCTGGCCGACGATCGCGACGCGATCGCCGAGCTGGATGATCAGCGGCCGAAGGTCGAGGACGACGTTCCCGCCCTCCGTGCTCACCCGCTCGCCTTCGTCCTTCAGCACCCGGATCAGGTTCCGGTGCGTCTCGGCGATTCCCCTGACCCAGAGCCTCTGCGGCCTCGGCCGCTCCAGTAACTGCACGGCCGCCCGGTCGGCGCCGACGCGCACGGCGCCCGCGATCGGCCCGGCAAGGCCCTGCTGGTCCTCGGGCAGCCGCTGCTGGAGCGCAGCCTCCACGTCGACGTTCGCGAACAGCTGTTCCACGAGCGTCGCAGCGATCTGATCGCGGATGTCCTCGTCGGCGATCAGCTCGCCGGCCGTCGCCTCGACGGTGTCGGTGTCGAGCCCCTGGTAGCGAACGTAGCCCGCGAGCAGGGCGAGGATCGCGAAGAGCGCGCCGACGACGACGAGGATCCGGACGAGGATCATGCGTCCCACGTCCGCAGGTGGTATCGCGTGGCGGGCGCCTGTGTCATCGTCCTATCTGGGCTATTGGTCATTCGCTTCATCGGGCACGCCACGGTGCTGATCGAGCTGGACGGCGTGCGCGTGCTGACCGATCCCATGCTGCGGAACCGCGTGGCGCACCTTCGGCGAGCGGTGCCTCTCGAGGGACCGGTTCCCGAGGTCGACCTCGTGCTCGTCTCGCATGGACACCACGACCACCTCGACTTCCCCTCGCTGCGGAAGCTCAAGGGGAGCCGGATCGTCGCGCCCCGGACGCTCGCGCTCGGACTGGGCGAGTTCGACGCGGAGGGCGTGGACGAGGGGGACGAGCTGCCGGTCGGGCCGCTGACGATCCGCGCCACCCACGCCGAGCACGCGGGCGGCCGCCCGCCGTTCAGGACCGGCATCGCGCTTGGCTATGCGATCCTCGGCTCCAGGCGTATCTTCTTCGCCGCTGACACGGAGCTCTTCGACGAGATGACCGGCCTGGTCGAGGATCTCGACGTGGCCCTCATTCCGATCTGGGGCTGGGGCGCGAGCCTCGGCCGCGGGAAGCATCTCGACCCCGACACCGCCGCCGAGGCCGTCCGGCGGCTCGCCCCGAAGGTCGCCGTCCCGATCCACTGGGGCACCTACCGGCCGCTGCACCACCGCTCGTCGGCGCCGTTCCTCACCGAGCCGGCCGAGGCGTTCGCGCGGGCGGCGGCGGAGGTTGCGCCGGAGGTCGAGATCCGCATCCTGCGACCCGGGGAGACGCTCGAGCTCTAGTGAGCGAGGCCGGCCTTGAGGGCGACGAGCAGGAGCCCGAGGCAGAGGTTGACTCCGATCACAGCCGCAGAACCGACGAACCCAAGGCGCTCGGCTTTCGCGTAGAGGAGTCCCGCGACCGCGAGCGCCACGAGGCCCAAGGCCACCGCCAGCCAGCCGGCCGTGGAGTCTTCCAGGACTCCCGCGGCGCCGAGCATGAGCGCGCCGATCGGGGCAACAGCTGCAAGCGGAATCGCGAGCTCGCGCCTGGCGACACTCACGAGCTCGGCTCGGTCGAGCCGCCGATCGAGACGGATCGTCTCACCGAGCGAGTGCGCGTACACGTGCGAGAGCCAGAGCACGATCACGGTGCCGGCGACGATCCCGGCGAGCTCGAGGGCGCGAATTCCTCCTCCGTGCGCACCCGCCGCAAGAGCGCCCATGACGACGATGGTCCCGTAGACGGTCCCCGCGATCCGCTCAGGGGACTCAAGCCAGCGACGTCTCAACGCGACTGTTCGATCCGAGCGAGGCGCTCCTCGATGCGTTCGAGCGTGACCGCGACGGATTCCTCCATCTCGATGATCCGTTGCTGGTCGGCCGCATGGCGCTTGCCGATCAACGTCGAGACGATCACGCTCGTCAGCGTCGGAATCAATGCCAGGCCGGTGAGCATCAGCAAGGCGGCGACAACGCGGCCGCCCGGGCTCTCGGGCACGACGTCGCCGTAGCCGACCGTCGTCACCGTCGTCACCGCCCACCAGTAGGCGAGGCCGATGCTGGTGAAGGTGTCGGGCTCGACGATGCGCTCGAGCGCACCGGCCACGAGGACGAGCATGACCGCAACCACGAGCACGCTGCCCACTGCGCGCACGAGCGAGAGTCGCTCGTACCAGCGCTCGACACGGACCTCGATGCGACCACCGGGCATGGCGAGATGTTCGCCCCGCCCGCGCCCTCCCCTACTCCAGCGACGCGATGAGCACGGCCGTGGCGAACCCGAGCGTCGTCACGAGCCCGGTCTCCCGCCCACCCTTCTCGAACGCCTCCGGCATCATCGTGTCGGCGAGCATTGTCAGGATCGCGCCCCCCGCGAACGCGAGCACGAAGGCGATCGTGTTGCCCGAAGCGTCGCCGAGGAGCTTGTAGCCAAGCGCCGCCGCCACCCCGGCGACAAGTATCACGGCGGCCCAGAGCTCGTAGATGCGGAGGTCCTGCCAGCCGGCCTTCTTCAGGCCGGATGACGCCGCGGCGGACTCCGGCAGGTTGGAGAGGAAGACGGCGGCGACGAACGCAACGCTGATGCCCTCTCCCGAGAGGAGGTCCAGGCCGACGACGAACGACTCGGGAACGCCGTCGAGCACGATCCCGAGCACGATCGCGAGTGCGGCGCCACCTGCCTGGCCTCCGCCCATGGACTTGCGGCCCTCACCGCCCATCCGGTCGATGATCGTGTCGCCGACGTAGAACGTCAGCGCGCCGGCGAAGGCCCCGGCCCCGAGCCAGACCCGGTCCTCCGCAGTCTCAGCGGCATCGAGGTAGAGCTCGAACGCGACGGCGCTGATCAGCACGCCCGCGCCGAAGGCCATGACGAGGCCGATGATCCGCTCTCCGAGATCGAGCCTGAGAGCGAGAATGCCTCCGACGAGCAGCGACGAGCTGGCGAAGGCGCCCCAGAAGAACGCTTCGATCAATAGCGGTCCCCGGCCGTCATCCAGGCGACGAATGCGGCGGGAATCGCTCCCGCGGCGACGAGGATCCCGATCAGCACGAAGTCCAGCGCGACGAGGACGACGCCGGCGACGAAGCCGAGGATCAGCACCCCGAGAGCGAGCAACATGGGGCTCCCGCGATCTGTGGTTCTCATGTCTCTCCCTTCGGTCGAATGACGCAACGGACGCCGATGTGCCCCGTTGCGGTGTCGATGGTCTCCGCCTGCCTCGCGGCCGGGCGATACCGCAGGCAGTAGTTCGGCGCGCACAGGTGCGATCCGCCTTTTGATCAACGGCCGCCTGCGATCGCCGCCTCGAGCCTCTCCTGCACCTGGTCGATCGTGAAGCTGGCGGCCTTCATCCGCGGCGGGAAGTCGACGAACGTGTTCAGGAACTCGGCCACGATCGCCTGCGCGGGCACGAGCAGGAAGACCCGGTCGATGTACCAGTCCCAGTAGGTGTTGGACGTGATGTCGGCCCGCTCGTACGGGTCGGTCCGCAGGTTGTAGAGATTGGGAATGCGAGTCGGCGACGAACGGCTCGCCCCAGAGCGCGAGCGTCCCCGGCACGCGCTGTTGCATGAAGACGATCTTCCAGTTGTCGTACCGGAACGCGACCAGGTCGCCGTCGTCGGAGAAGTAGAAGAACTGCGTTCCGCGGGCTCTCGTCGCGTCTCGCCGGTCAGGTAGCGGCAGCAGGTTGTAGCCGTCGAGGTGCACCTTGAACTTCTTCGTCGCCGGCCTCGTGCCCGTCGAGCAGCTTCTGCTTGATGTCCGGCTCGCCCGCGGCGGCCAGGAACGTCGGCAGCCAGTCGAGATGGCTCACGATCTCGTTCGAGACCACGCCGGCAGGGATGCGTCCCGGGCCAGCGGATGACGAACGGGAACGCGGAAGGCGCCCTCCCAGTTCGTGTTCTTCTCGGAGCGGAACGGGGTCATTCCGGCGTCCGGCCAGGAGTTCATGTGCACGCCGTTGTCGGTCGAGTACACGACGATCGTGTCCTCGGCGATGCCGAGCTGGTCGAGCTTGTCGAGCACCCTTCCGACGTGCTTGTCGTGGTCGATCATCGTGTCGTGGTAGGGGGACTGCCAGCGCCCCGCCTGACCGACGCTCCGGCGCTTGGTGTGCGTCCGGAAGTGCATGTGCGTCGTGTTGATCCACGACGAAGAACGGCGTTCGTCCGTTGTGCTTGCGCTGGATGAAGTCGATCGCGCCGTCGACGATCTCGTCGTCGATCGTCTCCATCCGCTTCCTCGTCAGCGGCCCGGTGTCCTTGATCGTGTGCTTGCCGCCGCGGGTCATCTTGCAGTGGAGGACGCCGCGCGGGCCCGAACCGCTCCCGAAAGTTCGGGTACTGCTCGGGGTCCGGATAGTCGGGGTGCTCCGGCTCCTCCTCGGCGTTCAGGTGGTAGAGGTTGCCGAAGAACTCGTCGAAGCCGTGCGCCGTCGGTAGGTGCTCGTCGCGGTCGCCGAGGTGGTTCTTGCCGAACTGGCCCGTCGCGTAGCCGAGCGGCTTGAGGAGCTCGGCGATGGTCGGGTCCTCCTGCGCGAGGCCGGCCTCCGCACCCGGCAGCCCGACCTTGCTGAGCCCGGTTCGGTACGCGCTCTGCCCGGTGATGAACGCCGACCGCCCGGCGGTGCAGCTCTGTTCGCCGTACGAGTCCGTGAACCGCATCCCTTCGCTTGCGAGGCGGTCGATGTTCGGCGTCCGGTAGCCCATCAGCCCGTCGCTGTAGCAGCTCAGGTTCGCGATCCCGATGTCGTCGCCCCAGAAGACGACGATGTTCGGCTTGTCAGGCATCAGCGGTGCTCCTTCCTGTGTCGGCGGACGCGGACGACGCAGCGGAAGCCGAGATGCGCCATCGACGTGTCGATCATCTGCGGCTGCCTCGCGGCCGGGCGGTAGCGCAGGCAGTAGTTCGGCGCGCAGAGGTGCGAGCCGCCCTTGATCACGCGGCGCGGGATGTTGCTCGCCGGGCTGGCCGCGGTTGTAGCTCTGGTCGGGCGAGGTCACGCGAGGATTGGCCGGCACGCAGCACGGGCTCGCGACCTCGTCGGGATGCCGCGGGACGTACCAGTCGGATGTCCACTCCCAGACGTTGCCGGTGATGTCGTAGAGCCCGTAGCCGTTCGGCGGGAAGCTGCCCGACGGGCGAGGTGCCCTCGAACCCGTCGAGCTTCAGGTTCTGCCACGGGAACTCGCCCTGCCACGTGTTGGCCATCGGCTTGCCGTCCGGGAAGTGCTCGTCGCCCCAGGCGAAAGCGGCACCCTCGAGGCCGCCGCGCGCGGCGTACTCCCACTCCGCCTCGGTCGGCAGCTCCTTGCCGGCCCAGGCCGCGTACGCCTCCGCGTCCTCGTAGGCGACCTGCACGACCGGGTGGTGGTCGCGGCCGTTGATCGTCGTCCCCTTCCCGCCCGGCCGCGCCAGTGACGCGCCCGGCACGTACTCCCACCAGTTGCGGTAGTCGTCCAGGTCGACCGGGCCCGCGCGTCTTGCGGAAGACGAGCGAGCCGGGCACGAGCAGGTCCGGATCGGCGTCGGGGTACTGCTCGGGGTCGAGCGGACGCTCGGCGACGGTGACGTAGCCCGTCTCGCGGACGAAGCGCCGGAACTCGGCGGCGGTGACGGGGTGCTCGTCCATCCAGAAGCCGTCCACCTCGACCTGGCGCACGGGCCGCTCCTCGGGATAGAAGTCCTCGGAGCCCATGCGGAAGGTTCCCCCGCGAACGAGCGTCATCTTCTCGAGGGCAGCCGCCGCCATCGCATCCAATCTACTCCGGGGCAGCGGTCATCGTCCCGAGAGGGTGATCGACCCGCCGGACTGGCGCTCCCTCCGGTGCCCGGAAGGTAAGCGTCCCAGCTCGCGTCGGAAGTCGATCGCGGCCCTTTCGCCGGTTAGGTCACCCGCACCGCCCCCGGCCGGGTCAGCGCCCAGATCACCCAGACGGCCATGGCGATCAACACCAGCGACCAGAACGGGTAGTACGGGATGAAGAAGAAGTTCAAGATCGCGCTTAGCCCGGCGAGCACGACTGCAGTCACCGCCGCCCACGCCGCTCCCTTGAAGAGGTAGATGCCGGAGAGCAGGATCAGGATCCCGAGGAGCAGGTGGATCCAGCCCCAGGCGGTCGTGTCGATATCGAACGTGTAGTTCTGCGTGACGACGTAGAAGCTGTCGTCGATGATCGCGACCAGACCGGCGATCGTCTGGAAGCATCCGATCAGGATCATCATCACGCCTGCGAAGGTGATCCCTCCGACGGCCCATCCGGACAGCTCAGGGACGTCGTTCCTGGTGTCGTACTCACTCACGGTGCACTCCTTTCGGGTCGACGGAGGCCCAGTTCGACGCAAAGAGACGTTTTCCGGCCGGGTATCGTCCAGTGAGGATGAAGCGCGGCCGACCGATCCGCGAGGATCGGGATGTGCGAGGCAGCGAGAGCTCTTCGAGGAGACGGTTTTGACGGCGCGCGGGGAGAAACGTTGACGGACGTCACGCTCCAGCAGCCGCGCCGCCGCCGCCCCCGAAAGCGGGTCATCCTCGGTGTCGTCGGCGCGGTCTTCGCGCTCGCGACGTTCGCCTACTTCCTGCCGCAGATCGCCGACTACCGGGACGTCTGGGCCGTCATCAAGGGGCTCTCGTGGGAGTGGATCGCAGCACTCGTAGCCGTGACCCTGCTCAACCTCGCCACCTTCGCGCCGCCCTGGCAGGTCGCCCTCCCGGGGCTCCGGTACCGAGCGGCATTCGTGCTCACGCAGGTCTCGACGGCGCTGTCGCTCGTCGTGCCCGGTGGAGCGGCGGTCGGGATCGCAGGCTCGTACGGGATTCTTCGGCGCTGGGGGTTCCGGGGCAGGGACATCGGCCGCGCCGTCACGCTCGTGAGCCTCTGGAACCAGTTCGCGAACCTCTCCTACCCGGTCCTCGCCGTCTTCCTGCTCGCGGTCGAGGGCAGCAGCTCGGCGGTGCTCGCCACTGCGGCGTTCGTCGGCGCGGCGGTGCTGGGCGTCGCCGTCGCTGCGCTGGCCGCGGTGCTGGCGAGCAGCCGGGCGGCGTCCGGCATCGGCGACCTCGCGGCACAGCTCGCCGACTGGGCCCTGGCCAAGTTCAGCCGCGGACCGGTCGCCTGGGGCGGTGAGAGCTTCGAGCGCTTCCGCCATGAGGCCGTCCACCTGCTCAGGCGTCGCTGGCACCTACTGACGCTCGCGACCTACGGAGGCACCCTCACGGTCTTCCTCGTTCTGCTGGTCTCGCTCCGCGCCTTCGACGTTCCTGGATCCGAGGTCACCGTGATCGAGGCGTTCGCCGCCTGGTCGCTGGCCCGACTGCTCGGGACGATTCCGATCACGCCTGGAGGGATCGGCGTCGTCGAGCTCAGTCTCACGGCGTCGCTCGTCGGCTTCGGCGGCTCGAATGCAGGTGTCGTCGCCGCCGTGCTCGTCTACCGCTTCCTGACGATGGTGCCGACCATCGTCGTCGGCCTCGCTGGCGGCGCCGTCCTTGAAGCGCGCCGCCCAGGCCGCGGTTTAGGCTTCATCCCGATCGCATGATGAACGCCGGCCCCGGGCGCGTAAATCTCGAAGCCCCCGAACACTAGGAGGACTACGTGAGCACGATCTTGAGCACGCTCTTTGCTGCCGACTACCCGTTCCTCGACATCTTGTGGACCATGCTCATCTTCTTCCTGTGGGTGATGTGGTTCTGGCTGCTGATCGTGATCATCGGCGACGTCTTCCGGCGCCGTGACATCGGCGGCGGGAAGAAGACGATCTGGCTCATCTTCATTCTCTTCGTGCCCTTCATCGGCGTTCTCGCCTACGTGCTTTCGAACAGCGACGGCATGGCGGAGCGGAACCTGGAGCGCGCCCGAAAGGATCAGGCGCAGTTCGACGACCTACGTCCGTGAGACCGCAGGCAGCGGCGGCGCCGCCGCCGAGATCGACAAGGCGAAGCAGCTGCTCGACTCCGGCGCGATCACGCAGGCGGAGTTCGACGCGATCAAGGCCAAGGCCCTCGCGTGACGCGGAGAGGAGAGCACGCATGACCGAGCTTGCACCTGTCGACTACCTGATCGTGGCCTTCCCCGGAAACCAGTTCAAAGGCGAGATCGCGCCGGCGCTCGCGGATCTCGTGGAGAAGGGAACGATCCGGATCATCGACCTCGCCTTCGTCGCCAAGGACGCGGACGGCAACATCGGCGCGTTCGAGCTGACCGACATCGATCCCGAGGTCAGGCAGGGCTTCGAGAACATGGGCGTCGAGGTGAACGGCCTCTTCAACGAGGAAGACCTCCAGGCTGCAGGCGAGGAGCTCGATCCCAACTCGTCCGCCGCCCTGCTCGTCTGGGAGAACCTGTGGGCGAGGGACGTCGCGCAGGCGATCCGCAACGCCGGGGGCGAGGTGCTCGACTTCGAGCGGCTCCCACACGAAGTCGTCCAGGCCGCGCGGGACGCGGCGCTGGCCAACGCCTAACGAGGAGGAACGAAGATGCCTTTGGGTCGCAGAGGTCCCGGGCTGGTCGGCATGGCAGCCAGAACCGCAGTCGTCGCCGGCACCGCGACCGCCGTCTCCGGACGCGTCCAACGCCGGCAGCAGAACAAGTACGCCACCGAGGATCAGCAGTACGTGCAGCAGGTGACCGAGCCGCTGCAGTACGACGACGCACCCGCCGAGCCCGACTACACCGCCGAGCTCTCGCAGCTCGCGCAGCTCAAGGCGCAGGGGATCATCACCGAGGACGAGTTCCAGGCCAAGAAGAAGCAGATCCTCGGGATCTAGTGCGCAAAGCCGTCGCCCTGTCGCTGCTCGCCGCCGCCCTGCTGACCGGGTGCGGCGGCGACGACGGCCCGCCGAGCGCGAGCGAGTGGGCCGACGATCTCTGCACGGCCCTGGGTGACTGGACGTCCTCGATCACCTCCGCGGCCGAATCCGTGACCCAGGAGCCGTCGCGGGAGTCGCGTCGAAGCGGCCGTGGACGACGTGGGGGAGGCGACCCAACAGCTCGTCGACGACGTCGAGGGCCTGGAGAGGCCGGACCTCGAGGCCGGGCAGCAGGCCGAACAGTCCGCCGACGAGCTCTCGGACTCTCTGAACGCCGAGGTGGAGAAGGTCAAGGAGACGGCGGAGGGCGCGTCGATCGGGAACCTGAGCGAGGCCGTCTCGGCGATCAGCGCGTCGTTCACGGCGATGGGCCAGCAGATCTCGACCACCCTCACCGAGCTCGAAGGGCTCGACGCCGGCGGCGAGCTGAGGACGGCCTTCGAGGAAGCCGACTCCTGCAGCGAGCTGCAGACGATCCAGGGTCCTAGACGCCGACGCTCACCGGCGAGGTCACGATCCAGGTCGCCGCGCCGAGGAACACGAGCCACCCGATCGCCACCATGCGCCGTCCGGAGCCCGGCCGTGCCGAGCTTCGTGCTCATGCCGGCGAAGAACAGCGCCACCGCGAAGAGGACGACGGCGAGCACGTAGTTCGACGCCCGCTGGATGTCGCGCCGCACCGTGGCCGCGAGCACCTCGGCCTGCGCGTCGAGCCGAGCGGCCTCCTCCGCCGAGGCGAGCTTGTACTCCGGGAGGGCGAACGGCGTCGGCGCCGCGCCGCTCGACTCGAGCGGCCTCGTCGCGATCCAGGCGTCGAACGCCGGCTTGAACTCGTCGCGGAAGCGCGTGCGGTAGAAGCTCTCCAGCTCGGCCTCGTCCTGGGCGTAGGCGTCGACCCACTGGATGAAGGTGGCGATGTCGACCTGCGTCAGGGCGTTCGCACGGTCCGCGGCACGGGATGCGTCGATCCGGGTCTTGTTCACGCGGCTCGACGTCTTCGCCTGCTCGCCGTTCCAGCGCGTGGCCTGGTAGCTGCTCCACGCTGTCGCGACGGCGGAGACGGCGAGCAGGATCGCCGCCCCGACCTCGACCCAGTTCCGCTTGCCCTCGGTGCTCACGAGGCCTGTCCTCGTTCGTCGCACGGAGGATCAGGTGTCCGATCGACAGCGGCGAGCGCCTCGTCGAACGTGCGCAGCATGCGCTCCATCGCCACGGGTTGAATGCCGCCGACGCCGTCCTTGAAGGGACTGTCGAGGAACTGGATCAGGAGCAGCATCGCGGCAAGCGTCGACGCGACGCATCCCATGAGCACAGCCTGCGACAGCACTCGCTCGGCGCTGTCGGCGAAGAACAGCATGTAGCCGACGATCACGATCGAGAGCAGGATCAGGACCACCCAGAGGGGCGACGGGATCACGCCGACCGCACCATGGAGCCGATCGAGTCGAGCCGCCTCCCGCTCGGCTGTGTGGTCGAGCCACTTGTCGTAGGCCATCTCCTGCACAGGCGTCCGCGGCTGGAAGACGCGCACGGTGCTGAAGAGCTCGACGCCCCAGGGGTTCACCTCGCCGACGGAGTTCCCGGCCTCCGCCTGCGGCCACTCGACGTGGATGACCGAGCGGCCGTAGCAGACGAGCTCGCCGCTCAGCTCGGCGGCGACCGGCGCCGGGAAGAACTGCGCGGTCTCCAGCTGGCGCCCGAGGGCGAGCGCCTCCTCCTCCGCGCCGACGCGAGACTTGTCGTAGCTCGTGAAGGCGAGGAAGACGACGAAGCCGACCAGCACCGAGAAGCCCGTCGCGAGCACGCCGAAGACGCCCGAGGCCCGATCGCCGTCCGAGAAGTAGCTGCCCTCGGGCGCCCGTCGGCGAACGAAGAGCATCGCGGCGACGCACGGAGCCGCGACCGCGGCCACGATCAGCGCCGCCCAGACGAGGTTCATCTGGCGGCGAGCTCGCCGGCGCGCTCGACCCCGTGCAGCTGCCGCCGCCACCGCGCGAGCACCTGGTGGACCGCTGCCGCCCCCACGAGCGGCTCCTCGGGAAGCTCGAGCTCGACCGGATGGAGGATGAACGCCCGCGTCTGCGGCCCGCCGAGCCCGCCGTGGAACGAGATCAGCTCCTCGAACGCGCAGCCCTCTTCCAGATCCGGCGTCGAAGAAGCTCCCGACCATGATGTCGGCGACGTTCGAGAACCCGTCGGTGCGCAGCAGGTGCCGCGCGGCGTTCGGCGAGAAGCTCGCGAGCGGATCCTCCCCTTCCACCCGGCCCTCCGAGAGGTAGTTGATCGCCGCCTGCCGCCCAGGGCGACCGCGCCGTGCTCGCTCGAGCGGACGAGGATCCAGCCCACGTGCGGATGGGCCCGGAGCGCCTGCACGAGGCGCGGATGCCGCTGCTCGATCTCCTCCAGCGTCAGCCGGCGGCGCTCCTCCATCAGGTAGACGAGGCCGAGGTTCCCCGAGCCCAGCACGACGACTTCGCGGTCCGACACGTCCGTCTTCGACCGCTTCTTCTTGTCCGCCTTAGCGCCGGTCGCCTCGCCGATCGCGTGGCCGACCATCGCCCGCTGCTCGTCGCCGCCGGCCAGCTCCTGCACCCTCCCGCTCTCGAGCGAACGGGCGACGAGCTCGTCCAGGCCGTAGCCGTTCCGCTGCTTGAAGGTCGCACCCTGGGTCTGCCCGTGGTCCGAGAGGACGACGATCGCGTACGGGCGCGGAGCGAACCGACGGGCCTGGTCGATCTGCCCGAACTGCTGGTCGACCTTGCGCAGGGCCTCGAGCGTGTCGGCCCGCTCGAGCCCGGAGTGGTGCGCGACCTCGTCGTAGCTCGAGAACGTGGCGTAGACGGCGGGCCGGCCGCGCATCATGTCGGTGAGGACGCCGTACACGATCAGGTCGCGGACGACGACGCACATCGCCGCGCGGATGAACGGGTACAGCCCGCCGCGGTGGCCGCGCGGCCGAACGTCGCGCCGGGATGCCCGGTTGGCCGCGACCCACTCGAGGATCACCTCCCAGCCGAACAGGACGAGCGACCTCGTCACGTTGAAGCCGTTGGCGAAGAACGCGCGGTAGCCCGGGTTCGCCTTCTTCTCCGCCTCGAGGCGGCTGACGGTGAGGATCACCTCGTCGGCGCCGCCGGAGAGCAGGTTGCCGCGGCTCGAGCCGCCGTCCGCGAGCAGACCGGTATTGCCCTCCAACCGGGCCTGCTCGATCCGCGCGCAGTCGTCCGGCGCAGAGCAGGCGACGACGGTCGCTGTCTCCTTCTCGACCCAGCGGAAGGCCGGAATCTCCTCGTTCGAGCCGAGCAGGATCCCGGCCTGGCTCGCGCCTGTCTGCGACGAGAGGTCCGTCTCCCACTCCGCGAGGCTGTGCGTGCTCTCGGCGAGCCAGCGGGCCATGTTCGGCGCGTTCCCGTCGCGCATCGCCCGGCGCAGGACGGGCAGCGCCAGCCCGTCGATCTCGAGGTAGACGATGCCCGGGACGTCCGTCCGCTCGCCGCCGCCCTGGCGGCGCGCTACGCGGCGCACGACGGCCAGCGAATACGTGTGATCGTCGTTCGCCCCGAAGATGACCTCGAGCACGACACTGACCGCTGAGACCAGCAGTGCGGCGAGCAGCGCCCAGCCGAAGTTGTCGACCGTGTACGACTCGACGATGCTGCTCGAGATCTGGAGCACAAGGGCGTTCAGCACGAGCACGAGCACGAAGCCCAGGCCGACAGTGAACGGGAGCCGGAGCGCCGCGACCAGCGGCGGGAGCACTGCGTTCAAGACCGCCACGCAGGCGGCCATCACGAACGCACCGACAGTGTCGGCGATGTCGACGCCGGGAAGGACGAGCGCCGCGACCCACAACGAGACGGCCGTGAAGAACCACGAGAGCACCAGCCGGACCGGTTTGAGCCGCGGCCGCTCCGGCGTCCAGGTCACCGCCTGGCCGTAGTCAGGCATCCGCGCCGCTCCGCTTGGCCTCCTTCTTCGCGGCTCGCTGCTCCTTCTGCTCCGCAACCTTGACCTTCGCGTCCTCGTACGACTCCTGCACGAGCAGCTTGCCGCCGGTCCAGCCGAACGCCCAGACGAGGAGCACCATCGCGAACACGATGTTCCACGCCGTGATCGCGAGCTGCTGGCCGAGCGAGTACGCGGTCGCCGTCGCCGAATCGGTGACGTCCTGAAGCGCGATGCCGTTGATCGCCTGGTTGATGCCGACGCCGCCCGGCGTTGCCGAGACTGTGTTCGCGAGCGAGTTGCCGCCGATCACGGACATGATCGTGTGGAACGTGACCGGAATCCCGTAGCCGGCGAGGAAGATCGCGGTCACGCCCAACTTGGCAAGCCAGGCGCCGAAGGATGGGAGGAGCACCTTCAGGGCGTAGTCGCGCGGGTGGGCGAGGATCGCGCCTCCGTGCTTCGCCTTCACCCAGATGCCTTGAAGCTTCCGCCAGAAGACGCGTACGAGCAGGAAGAGCAGGAACGCACCGCCGGCGAGGATCAGCACCGTCAGGCCCGGATGGTCGTGCGGGAATCCGAGCTGGAGCTCGTACGATCCCGGCACGGAGAGGAACAGGTACAGGTAGACGAATGTTCCGGCGGCGGTGAAGAAGATCTTCTGGACGACCATGCCCCCGAGCACGCCCGGGAAGTTCGCGCCCGGAATCATCGCGACGAACATCAGCAGCATCACGAAGGTGCCGATGTTGGCCGGGAGGAACCCGTTCAGCGCGATTCCGATCGAGTACGCCGCGAGCACCTGGAGATAGGTCAGCGGCGCGCGCGGGAACCCGGCGCGGAGGATGTAGTACCACCCGACCGCCGTAAGCGTCGTCTGGATCGTCTGCACCGCCCAGCCGGCGAGCAGGTAGCCGAGCGCGATGTCCGTCAGAGCGTCCCAGACGCTCTCGAGCCAGCCGACGACGTCGACGCCGAGGAGCCGCAGCACGATGACGATGGCGAGGACGCCCAGCAGCCAGGCGCCGATCTTGACGAATCGCCTCGGGCGCGACGGGTCGTCGAACGGCAGGACCGGCGAAGGGTCCTTCGCCTGCGCCTCGGCGGCGTGGGCCTCGGTACTCATCGTCGGGCCTCCGCCGGCTCGACTTCGAGCTCGAGGCCGTCGACCGCAATGCACCCGGACCCGCGCGCCCTGCTCGGCCGGGCGGGTCGAGTGCGCCTGCCACAGCTCGCCGTGGACGCGGACGTGGCCGTCGGGATCCAGCGGCTCCACCGTCCTCCCGACGGCGCCGACCAGGTTCTCCACCCCGGTCACGACCTTCACGCCGCGCATGCGCCGGTAGAAGTAGAGAACCTCGAGGCCGAAGAGCGCGAGTGTCGCCAGCGCCGCCACGACGTTCCACGGATCGGGCAGCAGGAGCAGCAGGAGGAGCGTGATCAGGAAGAACACGGGCCCGATCCATCATCCGGCCCGGGCAGGACGGCATCATCATCCGGATTGGGCGATGAAGGCCTGCACCGACCGGAAGGCTGGTCAACAAGCCGCCAAACAGGCCCGCCCGGCCTGTTCACGCGGGTGAGCCGCTCGCCGGTTTCGCCATCCCTCCCTCACGGCCAGCATCGCCGTGCTTCCGGAGCTCGTGATGGAGGGAGCTGTTGAGGATGGGCGACGTGACGACGAGCCTCCCCGCGAAGTACATGAAGAAGAGGAGCGTCGTCATGGCGCCGAGGCTCCCGTACAGCGTGGTCGACTTCTCGAGCTTCGGGACCAGGAACTCGACGATCAGCACATGGAACACCTGAAAGCCGATCGCGACGAGGATCGCGCCAGGTAGCAGCGCCCGCCAGGGAGCGTCCCGGTGCGGAAGGCGGAGAGAAGCCCAGAGCCAGAACGCGGCGAGCGGGGCCGCGGCGAGCGCGGCCGCGACGAGGCCCACGAGCGCGGTCTCGTCGCGAAGCCACCACGTGATTCCGGCTGCGGCCATGAAGGCGCACACCACGCCCGTGAAGACAAGTGAGCTCTTCAGCGGGTTGGTCCGCGGAGGGGGCTCGTCCCAGACGAGCGAGTGAATGAGCTGCGCCGCTTTCGCGCCCGTGTATCCCGCCCAGAGGAGGAGCGGAACGCCAATCCCGAGCAGCCACCACCAGTCGGACTCCGCGGCTCGTGCGACGTCGCCGATCACGTCGACGACCGCCGCAGGAATACCGCCGGTTGCAACGGCCTCCTCGGTGCTGTCCGCATCCATGAGCCCGAGCGCGCCGCCGAGGATCAACCCGAGTGGCAAGAGCCACAGGAACAGGCGGTAGGCGATCCCCCCGGCGAGAACGGTTGCCGCGACGCGCCGGTTTCGTTCCGCGGCCCGGAACGGGACCGCGAGTGACATGTGCCGTGCACTGGCGCTTCTAGCGCTTGCAACCGCGGCAGTGAACCTGGCGCGAGCGCGATCGTCGGCGCCCTCGGCGGGTGCCTCGTGCCGACCCACTTACTTGTCGCTTCCGGCGGAGCTCGGCCGGACCGCAGGCTCCGCGCTCACATCGGCCGGCTCGGCACCCTCTGCTGCTCTCCTCCTCCTCCGCCGGTCGACGAAGTAGATCGCCGCCAACGCAGCGGAGGTGATGAGCGAGGAGATGATGAGCGACGCGAGCGGAAAGCCGGAGAGCGTGGTCGCAACCTTGTAGGACAGCATGCACGTGTAGACCGACCACAGGATTCCGCCGATGACCGACCAGGGGAGGAAGCGGCGGTAGGGAAGGCTGGAGAGCCCCATGGTTGCGTTGACGGCAAAGCGCATTCCCGGGACGTAGCGGCCGGCGACGATCATGAGTCCGGGGGACCGGTCGAGGGCCTCCCAGCCGGCGCGAACCTTCGGATTCTCCAGCGCCTTGTCGAGCTGGCCTTGCACTCTTGAGGCGCTCTTGCGGGCGATCCAAAACAGGGACGAGTCTCCGACGATCGCCCCGAGCGCGCCGGCCACCATGACGATCTCGAGCTCGAGTTCTCCCTGTGCGGCGAGCGTCGAAGCGGTGCTCAGCGTCGTCTCGCCGGGGAAGATCGGGATGACGGCATCGATCCAGACGAGCGCGAAGCACAGGACGTAGGCCCATTCCTTCGGCGCGTCGGCGAGCCACTCGGCAACGTCCCCCTCCTCCAGAAGTTGGAGCAGGACGATGACGACCAGGAGGACTGCGAAGCTGCCGACGATCAGAACACCGAGGTGCCGCCTCCAGAAAGGCTGCTGCTCCTCGAGATCGATCGCTGTCATCGCCTTCCGGTGATTCTCGCGACCGGGTCAGCGCTCCCCATCGCCCGAGGGCCGAGTTCACCCGGGTGAACTCGGCGTCGTAGGCGATGAAGCGCGATTTCTCGGGCGTTAGTGTCGCGACTGGGTTGGGCACTTCGGGCATCGTTGCGATCTCGCTTCTCGTCCTTGCGTATGCGGCCTTTTCGCGACGGCTCTCGGGGTCCGTGATCACCGCCGCGATGGTGTTCGTCGCCGGCGGCATCCTCGTGAGCGACGAGGCGCTCGGCTGGCTCGATCCGGAGATCGAGGGCGAATCCGTCCGCCTGGTCGCCGAGGCGACCCTCACGCTCGTGCTCTTCTCGGACGCCTCACGCATCGACCTCGCAGCATTGCGCCGCGAATACGTCCTCCCTCTTCGCCTGCTTGCGATCGGGCTGCCGCTGACGATCGTGGCCGGCGCGGTCGCGGGTGTCGCCGTGCTCCCAGAGCTCGCGTTCATCGAGGCGGTCCTCCTTGCGATCGTGCTCGCGCCGACGGACGCTGCGCTGGGGCAGGCGGTCGTCACCGATCCCCGGGTTCCTTCGCGTGTCCGTCAAGGGCTCAACGTCGAGAGCGGGCTGAACGACGGCATCTGCGTGCCGCTGCTCCTGATCGCGATCGCGATCGCCGAGGCGGAAGAGGGCGCGATCGGAAACGGCGAGGCGGCGGAGCTCGTCCTCGAGGAGATCGGGTACGGGTCGCTCGGGGGCGTGATCGCGGGACTTGCCGCGGCAGCCGTGGTCAGGGTGGGCGTCCCGCGCCGCCTCGTGGATGAGATCTGGGTTCAGGTCGTACCGGTCGCGGGGGCCGCGCTCGCCTACGGTCTGGCCGTCTGGATGGGCGGCAGCGGATTCATCGCGGCGTTCGTCGGAGGTGCGGTCTTCGGCGGGCTGCGTAGGGAGGTCGGCGGTGAGGTGACACTCTTCCTCGAGGAGCTGGGCAGCCTCCTCGGTGCAGCCACGTTCGTCCTCTTCGGCGCCGTCATGCTCGTGCCCTTGCTCGACGATCTCACCGCCGAGGTCGTCCTCTATGCGCTTCTCAGCCTGACGGTCGTTCGCATGGTTCCCGTGGCCCTCGCGATGCTCGGATCCCGCGCCAGGCGCCCGACAGTCGCATTCCTCGGCTGGTTCGGGCCCCGCGGGCTTGCCTCGATCGTCTTCGCCGTGATCCTGGTCGAGGATGCCCATCTGACCAACGAGACAGTGCTGCTGAACACGATCTTTCTCACGATCGGGCTCTCGGTCCTCCTACACGGCCTGACCGCAACCCCGCTTGCGGGTCGCTACGCGGCGTGGTTCGCGGCCCATCCGCGCGACGCCGCGCCCGCGTTCGAGAGCGCACCGGCCCCCGAACAGCGACCCCACCGGTGGGCGGCGGGCCTGTGGCGCAAGCATAGGGACGCCGAGGACGTCACAGCGGAGGCGTCCTCGTAGCGTCGCGGCTGGTCAGCCGGGCTCGTCTCGTTCTCGAAGCTCAGGCGTACTCGCTGCTTCGGGTCATGAATGCTCCGAAGACCCAGAGCAGGGGGAAGAAGAACCCGAAGAAGAACATCCAGCCGTGTCCATTCCTCAGCGTGGCCAAGCCGAGAGTCCAGAGCACGAGCAAGTACAGAAAGACGCCACCTATTCCGACGAACCACCACATTGCAGCTCCCTTCTCGATCTCACATTGGCCGCTGATCGTCGCTGCCGGCTGGCGCCTGTTCATCACCTGGCGTGCAGGGTCACCCGGGTGAAACCGACCAACGGGTGATGAAGACCGTGCCCCGCACGGCGATCATCCGCGGCGTGATCCGTTCACTGGTTCCGGTTGCCGCAGCCGCTGCCGTCGTAGGGCTCGGCCTGGGTTGTGCCGGCGACGAGTCCGAGGTCTGTCAGAGCCTGCAGGATCTGCAGGCGTCGGTCCAGAGTCTCGGCGACATCGAGCTCGAAGACACGTCTGCCGACGAGCTCCAGCAAGCGGCGAATCAGATCGTCACCGACGCCAATGAGGCGCAGGACGCGGCAGACGAGGAGCTCGGGCAAGAGATCGACACGTTCAAGGCAACCGTGGAGGCCCTCGTCTCCGACGTCGAGACGGCATCCGCCGAAGGCGAGCTGACGAGGGACTCGCTCGTCGAGATCGGCACCGCGGTAGGCAGCGTCACCACTTCTTTCCAGACGCTGCAAGAAGCCGCTCCGGACGACTGCGACCTCGAGTAGTTCGTTAGGCGATTCGGCTACGGCTCTAGGTGAGCCGCCCACACAGGTTGTGAACGGCTGAGGAAACGTCCGGCCTCCTTCGAGGCTGTGCGTCTCGCGAAGACCACGGCCAGAAGGAGGGCCAGATGCAGCTTCACGCTAACGCCAAGCTCGGACCGTCCGGGCGGGCGCTATGCGCTCTGCCGCAGCGATCGAGGGCGGTCTCTCGTTGAGAGGCGCCGCGGCCGCCTTTCGCGTCTCCCCCGCGAGCGCGCATCTCTGGTGGCACCGCTACCTGGGAAGCGAGAGCCGGTCGCCCGGCGGTGCTCGTCGATCGCTCGAGCCGGCCGCGCTCCTGCACGCGGCAACTGACTGCGGCGGAGGAGGCTCCCATCCTCCGCGCTCGTCGCGAGACGGGCTACGGGCCCGGCCGCCTCGCTTGGATCGTCGGCCAGGCCCGCTCGACGATCTGGAAGGTGCTCCGCCGCCGCGGCTCTCGCCACGCCCGAAGCCGGTCCTGCCGCCGCCGCGGCGCTACGAGTGGTCGCGGCCAGGAGCGCTCCTGCACGTCGACGTCAAGCGGCTCGTCCGCTTCAGCGAGCCCGGTCATCGTGTCACCGGCGATCGCCGGCGCCGCTCGCGCCGGGTCGGTCTCGAGTGCGTGCACTTGACAGCCGTCGGCGCACGCCACATCGTCACTCCGCCGTACACGCCGCGCTGGAACGGCAAGGTAGAGCGCTTCATCCAGACCCTGCTGCGGGAGTGGGCATACGTCCGCACCTGGGAAAGCTCAAGCGCACGCGCCCGAGCGCTCCTACGCTTCGTCCGCTTCTAACCGGCGCAGACCACACGGCTCGCTCGGAGGCCAGCCACCACTCAGCCGCGTTCACAACGTATCATCCGCGGCATGATTTCGTTCGCTGACTCCAGTTCGCCCCGCCGTCGCCGCCGTCGTCGTAGGGCTCGGCCTCGGTTGTCGCCGACGAACGACCAGCCCGCGTACTGTCAGAGCCTGCAGGATCTCCAGGCGTCGGTCAGGAGGCTCAGCGGCGTCGAGCTCGACGACAAATCTACCGACGAGCTTGAGAAAGCGGGCGCGGTCGGATCGTCGCCGACGCCGATCAGGCGCAGGACGCCGGCGGACGAGGAGCTCGCTCCAGAGATCGACACGTTCAAGGCAGCCGTCGACGCCCTCATCTCCGACGTCGAAACGGCATCCGCCGAAGGCAGGCTGACGAGGGATGCGCTCGTCGAGTCAGCGCACCGCGGTCCACAGCATCACCACTTCCTTCCAGACGCCTGCGAGAAGCCGCTCCAGACGACTGGGACCTCGATGGCTCCGCTTCGACCGACAACCGTACCGACGGGGTCTAGGCCCCGAGGGTCTGCGCCTTCTTCGCCCTAGACTCCCTCGTCGTCGATGATCCCCTGCTCGTGCAGCTTCGACAGCTGCTCGAGCTCCTGGAT
>CAWCVG010000027.1:0-69968 GCA_963798935.1 uncultured Actinomycetes bacterium | reverse complement strand
TCTTCGGCGAGACCATCGCCTCGCACCGCTTGCAGTAGACGGCGTGCTCGAAGAACATCGGCTCGATGTCGAGCTCGTGCGGCTCGAACTCGTCGAAGATTCGCTGCGCGTCGTAGGAGCCGTAGTAGTCCCCCACGCCGGCGTGGTCGCGGCCGACGATGAAGTGCGAGCAGCCGTAGTTCTTGCGGCAGATCGCGTGCCAGATTGCCTCCCGCGGGCCCGCATAGCGCATCGCCGCCGGGAAGGCGGAGACGACGACGCGGTCGGCCGGGTAGTAGTTGTCGACGAGCACGCGATAGCACTCGACGCGCGTTGCGGCGGGGACGTCGTCCTGCTTCGTGTCGCCCACGAGCGGGTGGATCAGGAGACCGTCGACGGTCTCGAGCGCGGTCTTCGTCAGGTACTCGTGCGCCCGGTGGATCGGGTTCCGTGTCTGGAAGCCGACGATCCGCTTCCAGCCGCGCCCGGCGAACTCGGCGCGGGTCTCGGCCGGGTCCTTCGCGAGCTCGGGGAACGGCGGCTCCGCCCGCTCGAAGACGGTGACGCGGCCGGCGAGGTAGAGCGGCTTCTGGGCGTAGAGCCGCGCCACGCCGGGATGCGCGTCGTCGGTCGTCCGGAAGCACTGCTCGGCCTCCCGCTCCTTGTCGTACTCGGAGGTCTCGTCGACGTCGAGGACGGCGACGAGGCGGCCGGACCCGTCGGCGAGCGCGACGCGGTCGCCCTCCGGCGCCTTGTCGACGGCGAGGCACACGGGCAGCGCCCAGGCGAGCCCGTTGGCGAGCCGCATCTCCTCGACGACCCGCTCGTAGTCCTCCCGTCCCATGAAGCCCTCGAGCGGGCTCAGGGCGCCCGAGGCGAGCATGTCCAGGTCGGACAGCTCTCTGGAGGTGAGCTGGACGACTTCGAGTTGCTCGACGTCGCCCGGCCGGTCGCCGGTTCGGTCGACTAGCTCGCCGCCGTGTGGCTCGATCAGGCCTGTCCTCGTGCCTGGCACCGAGACCTGGCTCATGCCGCGACCTCGTCACGGACCAGTCCCAGGTCCGCGAGCTTGTCGAGAACGATCCGAGCCGACTCCTCCGGCGGATGCTCCTCGGTGTCGATCCGAAGCTCCGGGCTCGCCGGCTCCTCGTACGGGTCTGAAACGCCGGTGAACTCTTTGATCTCGCCGCTGAAGGCCTTCTCGTAGAGGCCCTTGACGTCGCGCCTGGCGCACTCCTCGACGGAGGTGGCGATGAAGACCTCGACGAACCGGCCGTGCTCCTCGACCATGCCTCGAGCGTGCCGCCGCGTCTCCTCGTAGGGCGAGATCGCCGAGACGAGCACCGCAGCGCCGTGCCGGGTCAGCCGCGAGGCGACCCAGCCGATGCGCTCGATGTTCGTGTCGCGGTCCTCCTTCGAGAAGCCGAGGCCCTTCGAGAGGTGGGTGCGGACGACGTCGCCGTCGAGGTACTCGACGAGGTGGCCGCGGCGCTCGAGCTCGGGGCCGACGATCTCCGCGATCGTCGTCTTCCCGGCTCCCGACAGGCCTGTGAACCAGAGGGTGAATCCGTCAGGCATTCGTCTCCTTCGCATCGATGGGTGTGTCCAGGTGGATGCCGCACTCGAGCTTGTCCGAGCCGGCCCATCGCCCAGCGCGCTCCTCCTCGTCGGGCGAGGTCGGTCGGGTGCAGGGCATGCAGCCGATCGACCGGTAGCCCGCGTCGTGGAGCGGGTTGAACGGAATCTCGTTGACGTGGATGTAGAGCCAGACCTTGCGCTCGTCCCAGTCGGCGAGCGGGTGCACCTTCCAGACGCCGTAGCGCTCCGACCACTGCAGCTTCGGCGTGGTGGCGCGGCTCGGGGACTGGTCGCGCCGGATCCCTGAGATCCAGGCGTCGTACGGCTTCAGCGCGTCCAGGAGCGGCTCGACCTTGCGGATGTGGCAGCAGCGGTCGGGATCGCGCTCCCAGAGGTTCGGGCCCTCCAGCTTGTGCTGCTCGGCCACGGTGATCACCGGTGGAGGCGGCAGGAGCTTGACGCCGTAGCGCTCGACGAGCCGGTCGCGCGTGTCGTAGGTCTCGCGGAAGAAGAGGTGCGTGTCGAGCTCGACGATCGGGATGTCGAGCTCCAGCTCGGAGACCATGTGCACGAGCACCGAGGACTGCTTCTGCCACGAGCAGGTGAGGCAGAGCTTGTCGCCGTACTCCTCGTGCGCCCAGCGGAGCAGGTCCTCCGCGGACATCGCCTCGACGTCCTGCTCAGGAAGCGGGGGCGCGGTCGCCAAGGAGCACCTCCTTCAGAGTGTCGGCGCGGAGCCCGCGGCGGAGCGTTTCGAGCGGGATGACCTCCTCGGGCGGGATGTTCCCGAGGTTCACGGCCGGGCCGAAGCGCTTCACGAACCAGGCCTGCGCGGCCTTCGTCGGCGCCTCGAAGATGACGTCGTCGAGATCGACCGCAGAGCCGATCTCCTCGACCAGGTCGGTGCGCATGGCGCCATCCGAGGTGAAGATCCCGGAGCTCCCGCCCTCGCGCGCCTCGGTGATCACCTTCCAGGCGCCGGCGTCGAGCTCCTCGCGGAGCCACTGCGTCCACTCGTCCGACGAGAACTCGACGGACGAGTCCTTCGAGCCGACCTCGGAGAGGACGGTGAAGTCCCTGGCCAGGTCGGCGATCAGCTCCAGCTTCTGCTCGCGCGGGATCTCGACCGCGCCGTCGGAGATCTCGACATGGTCGAGCCCGAGCTCGGCGAGCCACTGCTTGTAGCGATCGAGCTGCCCGGTCGCCCAGACCGCCTCGAAGAACGTTCCGCCGACGACGACGCGCTTCTCGCGGAGGACGTCGAGCTTCTTGCGGAGGTTCGCCGTGACGTATGCAGTGCCCCAGCCGAGCTTGACGACGTCGATGTAGAGGCCGCTCGTCTCGAGCACGTCCTCCCACGCCCGCCGGCCGAGGCCCTTGTCGAGAACGTGTGTCAGCCCATGGTCGGTCGGCTCAAAGCTCAGCAAGGATCTTCTCCAGGCGCTTGTTCGCCGCCTCGTTGACGTCGTGGAACATCGAGCCGCCGTGCGAGTCGATGCCGACCCAGAGCGGCCCGAAGTCCTTGACGCGGAACTTCCAGAGGCACTCGGGCATGAGCTCCTCCCAGTAGACCTCCTCGATCTCCTCGATCTGGGTGGTCTCGAGCGCCGCGGCGCCGCCGACGATCGCGAAGTAGACCATCCCGTGCTCGCGCATCGGCTCGATCGCCTCGTCGGGAAGCCCGCCCTTCCCGGCGATCGCGCGGACGCCGTAGTCCCGGCCGAGACCCTCGGTGAAGCGGACCATCCGCGCGCTCGTCGTCGTCCCGATGCACATCGGGTCGTAGCCGCCGTCGTCGCGTTTTCGGACGTTGGGCGCCGTGTGCAGGAGGAAGGCGCCGGAGAGATCCAGAGGCGGCTCGACACCCTCGTCGAAGATCCGGATGTGCGAGCGGTCGCGGATCCCGATGATGTGGCCGTCGACGGTGACGAGATCGCCCGCGCGGAGCTTGCGGACCTCCTCCTCTGTGGTCGGAAACGTCAGTCGCAGCTCGGCCATCACGCCTCCCTGTCGAACTCGGTGGTCCCGTCGGCGGCGATGTGCGCAGACGCCCGGCGCGCCGCCCAGCACTGATAGTTGACGGCCACCGGGTTGAGCGTCATGTGCGTGTCCGCGTGCTCGATGTGGCACTGCAGGACGGTGACGTCGCCGCCGAGCCCCATCGGCCCGATCCCGGTCTCGTTCAGGAGCCCGAAGAGCTCCTCCTCGAGCTGCGCGACCAGCGGATCGGGGTTCCGGGTTCCGACCGGCCGCGCGATTGCCTCCTTGGCGAGGTGCATCGCGTAGTCGGCCGAGCCGCCGATCCCGACCCCGACGATCCCGGGTGGGCACGGTTTCCCGCCGGCGCCGACGATCGACTCGAGGACGAACTGCTTGATCCCCTTCACGCCGTCGGCGGGGACGCACATCTTCAGGAAGCTCATGTTCTCCGAGCCCGACCCCTTCGGGACGCACTTCACGTCGAGCCCGTCCCAGTCGGCGACGAAGTCCCAGTGCACGATCGGGACGCGGTAGCCGACGTTCGGGCCGGTGTTCTCGCGCGTCAGCGTGTGGACGGTGTTCGAGCGCAGTGGGTGGTCGAGCGTCGCACGCATCGTCCCGTCGTAGAGGGCCTGGTAGATCCGCGCCGGGTGGAGCGGGAAGTGCTCGCCGACGCGGCAGTAATAGACGGCGATCCCGGTGTCCTGGCAGACGATGTTGTTCTCGCGCTCGGCGACCTGGACGTTCTTGAGGATCGTCTGCAGGACGCGCTGGCCGGGGATCGACGTCTCCTTGCCGGAGGCGTCCGCCAGCGCGTCGCGCAGGTCCTGCGGGATGTCCTTCAGCGCCCAGACGTACAGGTGCGCCGCGGCATCTTCGACAGCTTGCTGCATGTCCGTCTCGACCGTGCTCATGCCGCCGCCTTGTCGGCCGCGGCCTTGCCCGCGCGCCGTCCGAACACCGTGCACTCGAGCAGCGAGTTGCCCATCATCCGATTCCTTCCATGCGTGCCGCCGGCGATCTCGCCGGCCGCGTAGACCCCTTCGAGCGTCGTCTCTCCGTGCTCGTCGATCACGAGCCCGCCGTTCTGGTAGTGGAGCACCGGGTAGGTCAAGATCGGCTCGGCCAGCGGATCGATGCCGCCCGCTCGGTACCGCCGGAGCATGTACGGCAGGGACACGTCCGCGTCCGCTTCGGGGATGCGCGTCGTGTCAAGGTAGACGGCCGGGCGGCCGTCCTCGGTCTCGACGCCCTTGCCCTTCTCCACCTCGTCGAAGATCGCCTGCGAGACCTCGTCGCGCGGCCCCAGCGAGTCCGTGAACTCCTCACGGTCGGCGTTGAGGAGGACAGCGCCGTAGGCGCGCGTGGTCTCGGGGATCGAGTAGCCCTGCATCGTCTCGGGCCAGGCGCCGCCGTTGGGGTGGTACTGGAGCGCGTCGAGGTCGCGCGACTCGGCCCCGAGGTCGAGCGCGATCTGCGTCACCTCGCCGGTCGCACCGGGATGGTTCGTGGAGAGCTCGCCGCGCTCCTTGGCCTCGCGGAAGCAGCGGCCGCCGGCGGCGAGGACGACCGTCCCCGCCTCGATCTTGTGCGCGCCACAGCGCGCGAGCCAGCCGTTCTCGACGGGCTCGAGCGAACTGAGCGGCGACTTTGGAAAGGCGGTGCCCGAACCGGCCTCGAACGCCTCCTTCAGCGCCATCGTGATCGCGAGGCCCGTGCGGTCGCCGACCTGGAGCAGCCGCTTGCGCGAGGCGCCGCCGCAGCGCGCCAGCCGGTAGCCGCCGTTCTCGCGCGTGAACTCGACGCCGAGCTCCTCGAGCCAGTGGATCGCGGACGGCGCCTCGCTCGTCAGGATCTCGACGAGCTCCCGGTTCGCGGTCTCGTGCGAGCTCTTCCAGACATCTGCGGCGTGCTGCTCGGGCGAGTCGTCCTCGCCGAACGCGGCCTGGATCCCGCCCTGCGCCTTGGCCGAGTTGCAGGACTGGATCGCACCTTTCGTGGCCAGCGCCACGCGCGCTCCGGCCTTCTCGGCAGAGACGGCTGCGGCGAGCCCGGAGGCGCCCGACCCGATCACGAGCACGTCGAAGGAGAGCTTGCCGCCCACGGTCTGATGCTACCACCGGCTCGCTAATCGCACGCATTAGCACTCATTATTCTGCTCGTCACGGCCGATACAGATCGCATGATCAAGACGATCGGCCTTGTCGGGATCCTCTGTGTTGCGGCGATCTTTGGAATGACCTGGGCCCGTGAGAGCTTCCAGGCCACCGAGAAGGCACCCACAGCCATCCTCCAGGCTGCGGCCGTCGCGCTCGAAGCCAGCCACCGCACGACCGGCACCTACGCCGGCGCGAAGGCGGGGTCCGTCATGGTCGTCGTGGCAGACCAGTCCCGCTACTGCATCGAGTACGGCGGCCAGCATGTCGACGGGCCGGGCGGAACGCCGGCTGCCGGCGCCTGTCCGCGCTAGTAGATCGACCGGAAGAGGTCCGCGATCTCGGCCGGTGACGCCGGCCGCGGGTTCGCCTTCGCCCCTGCGCGCTGGGCCGTCGCCTCGGCGACTTCGTCCAGCTCGTCCTCGGGCACGCCGAAGTCCTGGAGCCGGCCGAAGCCGCCCAGGCGCGCCAGCTCCTCCACGCGATCCGCGGCGTGGTCGGCGCCAAGGGACTTGCCGAAGTCGTCGATCGCTTTCGCGACGACCGGCTCGTTGAACCGGAGCGCCGGCGGGAGGCAGAGCGCGTTCATCGCTCCGTGCGCAAGTCCGTAGCGGCCGCCGAGCGCCTGCGCCATCGCGTGGCCGAGACAGAGGCCGGACCGCCCGAGCGCCTCGCCCGCACGGGCGGCTCCCTTCAGCAGCGTCGTCCGGGGGCCGATAGCGCCGAGGTCTTCGAGGACGGCGGGAAGCGAGCCGTTGATCAGCTCGGCCGCCTCGTGCGCGGCGCGATCCGATTCCGGGCTCCGCGCAGGGTGATAGAGCGCCTCGCCGGCGTGAGCCAGCGCGTTCAGCGCAGTCCCCGCCGTCTCCTCCCTCGGGAGGTCGAGCGTGAGCTCCGGGTCGTAGACGATCCCCGCCAGGTTCGCTCCGCCGCCGCCGCCGACCATCCGCTTGTCCGGATCCCGGACACCGAAGAACGGCGTCCACTCGGAGCCGGAGTACGTGGTCGGCACCGAGACCAGCGGCAGCCCACTAGCCGCCGACGCCGCCTTGGCCGTGTCGATCGCGCTACCGCCGCCGACCGCGAGCACGCCGTCGACGCCGTCGGGCACCTCGATCCGGTGCGACGGAATCTCGTCCCAGCGGGCCGCGGCGGGAAGGTCGAGCGAGCTCCAGCGCGGGCTGGCGACGAGGAACGGCCGCTCGATCCCGAGCTCCCGCAGGACGCCCGGCAGCTCCTCCAGCCCCCAGCGAACGATCAGGGGATCCGCTCCCGCGCGAAGGCGACGAACGCCTCCCCGACCCGGCTGGGCGTCCGGCCGGTCGAGCGAACGAGCGAGATCTCCCGCGTCGGCGCCAGCCCCTCGACGGTCGCAGCCGCAAGGGTGCCTGCCGCCAGCTCGGGCTCGATCGACGAGCGCGAGATGAACGTGACGCCGTGGCCGGCGGCGACCGCCGCCTTCACCGACTCCTGGAGCCCGAGCTCGAGCTTGACGTCGAGGTCCCGGAGCCGGAGGCCGGCCGCCCGCAGCTCGTCCTCGACCATCTGCCGGACTCCGGCGCCCTCCTGCATGAGGATCACCGCCTCCTCGCGGAGCGCGTCGAGCTTCACCGTCGCATCGGCGAGCCTGTGCCCGGGCGGCACCGCCAGGACGATCTGGTCCTGGAAGAACGGCTCGAAGGTCACGGCCCGGTGGCGCGGGGCTGCGCCGACGACCCCCAGCTCGAGCCGCCGCTCGGCGACGAGGTCGATCACGTGCAGCGTGTCGTTGACGGAGAGCGAGATCGCGACGCCCGGATTCTCCGCCTGGAACTGACAGAGGAGGAGCGGGAGGACGGTGGCGCCTGGGCCGGTCGAGCAGCCGATCTCGAGCCGCCCGCGAAGCTCGTCGCCCTCGCCGGCCACCTCGTCGAGCAGCTGCTGCTCGAGGGCCAGCATCCGCTGCGCGCTGCGGTAGAGCCGCTGGCCGGCCTCGGTCGGTTCGACGCGCCGCCCGGACCGGTCGAGGAGCTTCTCGCCGAGGCGCTTCTCGAGCGAGCGAATCTGGAGGCTGACGGCCGGTTGGGTGACTCCGAGCTGCTCCGCGGCGAGCGAAAAGCTCTTCCGGTCGACGACTGCGCAGAAGGCTGCCAGCTGCCGCGTGTCCATAAGCAACCATCATAGAGCGAAGAGAACGGATAAGGCGAAAGTCTGCCAACATCCGCCCTTCGTTCAGGGGAAACAGGGAGAGGAGGCACCATCTCAATGAGGTTTCGAAACGCGCGCAGTCGTGTCGTGCTGCTCGTTGCGGTTGCAATCGGGGCACTCGGCGTCACCGCGCTGGCCGGGGCGCATCACAACCCCGGCTTCAAGACGACCCAGGCGTCGATGCTCGATCCGGTCGCGCCTGGCTGGACGGCCGAGCCGATCATCACGGTCGGCGAGACCCTGTCGAACGGCTACAGATTCGAGTCGATCCCGGACGGGATCGCGCTGAACAAGGGACGTGACGGCAAGGTCGAGGCGTACGTCAACCACGAGACGTCGACCGTGCCCTTCCCGTTCACGCCGTCAACCGGTGTCGGGTTCAACGACTTCACGGACTCGCTGCTCAGCAAGCTGACGCTGAACCGGAAGACCGGCGGCGTGCTCGACGGCAGGTACGCGATTCCGGACGAGGCGAACTACCAGCGCTTCTGCTCGAACTTCATCGTGGGCCGGGAGCACGGCTTCGACCGCCCGGTCGTCTTCACCGGCGAAGAGGCGATCGACTGGGTCAACCGGACGGGCGTCTCGTGGCCGGCGACGGTCGGAGCGGACGAGGCTCGCCAGGCCGGCGTCGTCGTCGCGTACGACGTCGAGCGGCGCGAGTTCCACACGATCTGGGGCCTGGGCCGCTACAACCACGAGAACAGCGTCGCCATTCCCGGATACAGGAAGCCGGTCATCCTCTCGACCGATGACACGTTCGTGTCCAATCCGGTGCAGTCGCAGCTGTACAGCTACATCGCCGACGACCGACGCGATGTGCTGAGGGACCGCGGCGACCTCTGGGCGTTCGTCTCGGACAACCCGCTCGTGAACGACTACTACGACTTCCCGATCGGGTCGACCATGGAGGTCAGCGGTCACTTCGTGAAGGTCCCGAAGGACATCGCCACGGGCCGCAACCCGGACGGGACCGACCTGATGGCGGCGGACAAGGGCTTCCCGGCTCCGCCGAACGACGGCACGTGGCAGCGCGGTCCGGACGGCGTCACCGGGCTCGACGGCCCGCAGTGGGTCCTCGAGCACTGGAGCGACATCGACACGCCGGTCTTCCAGTTCGTCCGTCTCGAGGACATCGCGTACGACCGGAAGCACAGCAACGTCGTCTACATCGCCGACACGGGCCGCGGCGCGACGAGCGCCGGCGGGAATGCCTTCACGTCGACGAACGGGCGCATCTGGAAGTTCGTCCTCGACAAGAAGGATCCCAAGAAGGCGAAGCTCTCGATCCTCGTCGAGGGTGACGACAACCCGGTCAAGACGCTCAACGAGATCCACCAGCCGGACAACCTCGAGTCGACGAAGGACGGGCTCTTCGTCACGGAGGATCCGGGCTCGAGCCAGCAGTTCCCGTTCGGTTCCACGGATCCGAACACGACGACCGCGCGGCTCTGGCACGTCGACCTCAACGGCGGCGCGACGACCGTCATCGCCAAGGTCAACCAGTCGGCGGACGAAGGGCCGACGGACAAGGACGCGGTCACGACCCGAGGGAACCTCGGCGCTTGGGAGTCGAGCGGCATCGTCGACGCATCCAAGTTCTTCGGCAAGGGTGCGTACCTCATCGACATCCAGGCCGGCACGCTCGTGGTCGAAGAGGAGCAACGCGGAACGCTGACCTACCAGCGCGAAGGTGGACAGCTGCTTCTGCTCCGCGCTCCGGGCTCCGGAGGGCACGACGGACGATGATGATGACGACGACGACGACGACGACTAGCTCCGTCTCGTCCTGAATCGGACCCGAGGGCCGGCGCACGCCGGCCCTCGGTCTTCCTGCGAGCGGACTACCATCGGTCGGTGCGGACACAGTCCCAGAGCTCGCTCTCCGAGAGCTTCCTCCGCCGCGCGCGAGAGAGCCCGCGCCGAGACCGGGTCGACGCCGTCCTCCGCCTGCTCGACGTCGGCCTCTCGCTCGTCTTCGCGGCCCTCGCGTTGATCCCGGTGGCCCTGATCTCGCTCGCGATCCTCCTGACGAGCGGCAGGCCGGTCCTCTACCGCGGGACTCGGGTCGGGCGCGGCGGCGAGTTCTACACGATGCTCAAGTTCCGAACGCTGCGGCCGGGCGCCGAGTCCAGACTCGGCGCGCATCTTGGCGAGGAGCTCGTCTTCCGGACGAAAGACGAGCTGACGAAGGTCGGGCGCTGGCTCCGGGCGACGCAGCTCGACGAGCTGCCGCAGCTCCTCAACGTCCTTCGGGGCGAGATGAGCCTCGTCGGGCCGCGGCCGATCCGGCCGATCTTCTTCGAGCAGCTGGCCTCGGACCTCCCGGCCTACTGGCAGCGGCTCGTGGTGCGCCCCGGGCTGACCGGGTTCGCGCAGGTGCGGCGCGGCTACGAGACGTCGATGGCGGAGAAGCTCGCTCACGACATGGAGTGGATCGCCGACCGCTCCGTCGGCCTCTACCTCCGCACGCTCGGCGCCACCGGGTGGCGCGTGCTCCGCCAGTCGCTGCGCGGGGCGGTCCGACCGACGCGCGTAGAGTGAGGCGCCGTGTGTGGGATCTGCGGACTCGCGACTAAGGGCGGGCCGGTCGACCCCGAGCGCCTGCGCGCGATGAGCGCGACGCTCGTCCACCGCGGCCCCGACTCGGACGGTGAGCTGCTTGACGGCCCAGTCGGGCTCGCGGCGCGGCGCCTCTCGATCATCGACCTGGAGCACGGCGACCAGCCGATCGCGAACGAGGACGGCACCGTCCACGTCGTCCAGAACGGCGAGATCTACAACTTCCGGGAGTTGCGGGCCGAACTGGAGCCGGCGGGCCACCGGTTCTCGACCCGCTCCGACACGGAGGTGCTCGTGCACCTCTACGAGGAGCACGGCGACGGCTTCGCCGAGCGGCTGCGGGGGATGTTCGCGGTGGCGATCTGGGACTCACGGCGCCGCCGGCTCGTGCTCGCTCGGGACCGGTTCGGGATCAAGCCGCTCTACTACCGCGAGGACGGCGGCGAGCTCGCGTTCGCGTCCGAGCTCCGAGCTCTGCCCCGCGGCGAGGTCGATCCGGACGCGCTCGAGGCGTTTCTCGCGTTCAACTCCGTCCCTGCGCCGTACTCGATCTTCCGCGGGACGAGGAAGCTGCCTGCCGGCCACCTGCTCGTGTGGGAGAACGGCGAGACGCGCGTCGAGCGGTACGCGAGGCCGGCGCCCGCCGAGGTGCGCGACGAGGATCCCGCCGAGCTCGCCGAGGAGCTGCGCGCACGGCTGCGGGACTCCGTCCGGGCGCACCTGATCGCGGACGTCCCGGTCGGGGTGCTGCTCTCGGGCGGGGTGGACTCGTCACTCCTCGCGGCGCTGGCGGCACAGGAGAGCGGCGAGGCCGTGCACACGTTCTCGATCGGCTTCGAGGAGCGCTCGTTCGACGAGCTCGACGACGCGCGCTCGGTGGCGTCGATGTACGGGACGCGCCACGAGGAGCTCACACTGCGGCCCGACGCCGCGCTGCTGCTTCCTCGCCTCGCGGAGACCTTCGACGAGCCGTTCGCCGACTCGTCGGCCCTGCCCACGTATCTCGTGTCGGAGCTGGCCGCGCGGCACGTCAAGGTCGCTCTCTCCGGGCGAGGGCGGCGACGAGCTCTTCGGCGGCTACTACACGTACGCGGCCGATCTCCTTGCGCTCCGCGTGGGCTGGCTCGCCCCTGGGGTCAGACCCCTGGTGGAGCGCCTGCCGAGCTCGAGCCGACGCGCCAGCTTCGACTACAAGGCGAAACGCTTCGTCCGCGGGGCTTCGCTGCCGCCGCTGGAGCGCCACCACGCCTGGAAGGAGATCTTTTCGGCCGAGGCTCGAGCGGAGCTGTCCGCGAGCCGCTTGGGGTCAGACCCCATGAGTGGCTCACGCTTAGATCCCGTGGATCTCCTTCGCGACCGTTTCTCCGAGACCGAGGGCGCCGAGCTGCTCACGCGGCTCCAGGACGTCGACCTCGGCACCTACCTCGTCGACGACCTGCTCGTGAAGACGGACCGGGCGTCCATGGCGCACTCCCTCGAAGCCCGGGTGCCGTACCTCGATCCTGTGGTCGCCGGCTTGGCGCTCGCCCTGCCGACACGGCTCAAGGTTCGAGGGCTCCGCAAGAAGGTGCTGCTGCGGAGGGCGGCTGCGCCGCTTCTGCCGCGGCGGATCGTCTACGGGCGCAAGCGCGGGTTCTCGATTCCGGCCGCGGCGTGGCTCCGCGGGGAGCTGGAGCCGTTCGCCCGCGACGTACTCGCGCCGGACACGCTGCGCCGCCAGGGCTTCTTCCGCCCCGAGACCGTGACGCGCCTGATCGACCGCCACGTCGCGGCGGAGGAGGATCTCTCGCGCCAGCTTTGGGGGCTGCTTGCCTTCACGCTCTGGCACGAGCATCACGTCGAGCGCACGCCAGGACCGCTGCGCGAGCCGCGGCTCGCCGAAGCCGTCGCTTGAGCGACCTGCCGCCGTTCGAGCTCGGGTACGCACACACCGAGCTGCGCCGGAAACTCGTCGACGCGGTGCTCGCCGGGAGGAAGACCGCGACCGCCGGGTTGGCCGAGTCGAGCGAGCCCGAGGACCGGCCGGGTGAGCGCTACGCCCTCCTCGGCTACGACGACGAGCCGATCGGCGTCGTCGAGGTGACGGAGGCTCGAGTGATCCCAGCCGCGGAGATCGACGACCGCTTTGCACGCGACGAGGGCGAGGGGTTCGAGTCGGTCGAGGACTGGCGTGTCGCGCACGAGCGCTTCTTCGGGCAGCCGATCGAGCCGGACACGCCGATCGAGGCCGTCCGGTTCCGCCTGGTGGAGGGCGGCTGATGCGCATCTGGGTGGACATGACGGCGCCGGCGCACGTCCTCGTGTTCCGGCCGCTGATCCGGATCCTTCGCGAGCGGGGCGACGAGGTCGAGATCACCGCGCGCGACTACGCGCAGACGCTGCAGCTCCTCGAGCTCCACGGGATCGAGGCCGAGGTGTTCGGCAGCCACGGTGGGCGGTCGCGGCTCGGGAAGGCCCGGGCGCTCACCTCCCGGCTCGGCCGCCTGCGGAGCTGGGCGAAGGGCCGCGGGTTCGACGCCGCGCTCGCCCACGGCTCCCACGAGCTGACGATCACGGCGCGACGGCTTCGGATCCCGAGCTCGACCACGTTCGACTACGAGTTCGCGTGGCTCCAGCACCAGCTCGGGCTCAGAGCGGCGACCTACGTCGTCGTTCCGGACGCGATCCCACCCGAGCGGCTCCGGCGGTACGGGGTCAAGCCGCCGAAGCTGCGCCAGTACTCCGGCTTGAAAGAGGAGTACTACCTCTCCGACTTCGAGCCCGACCGCTCGGTGCTCGACGAGCTCGACCTGGACGGCGAGCGCACCCTCGTCGTCGTCCGCACGCCGCCGGACGTCTCGCTCTACCACCGGACTTCGAACCGACTTTTCCCGCAGGTGCTCGATCACCTCGGCCATCAGCAAGGCGTGCAGGTCGTCGTCGTCCCGCGAACCGCCGAGCAGGGCGCGTACGTCCGGAGCCTCGAGCTGCCGGCGGTCGTCGTGCCCGAGCGGGCTGTCGACGCGCAGAGCCTGATCGGCCTCTCCGACCTGGTCGTCTCGGCGGGTGGAACGATGAACCGCGAGGCGGCGGCGCTCGGCGTGCCCGTCTACACGACGTTCGGCGGTCGACTCGGCGGCGTGGACGAGGAGCTGATCCGGCAGAAGCGCCTCGTGCCGATCACCGACCCGCGCGCGCTCGTCGTCGGCAAGCGCGACCCGGGTGACGCTCGTCGCGTGAGGCGGGACCCCACGGAGATGCTCGACCAGCTCCTACCTGGCTGACAGTCGTCGACGAGCCGCTCCAGCTCGTGTGACGAGGTTGACACTCCTTCAGTCATCGCCGCGAACGACGGGAGCTCCATCCCCTCCTACTGTCGAGTTAATGCACGAGGAGGGAGGAACCATGAAGACCAAGAAGACCAAGAGTCGATCAGCCGCCATCGCCGCAGTCGCTGCGCTCGGCCTCGGTGCCGGCGTACTCGCCGTCACGGACGGCGGCTCCGCGCTCAGGCCGACGGAGCCGGCGAAGAGCGACGTGCCGGCTGGATCTTGGCCGCACGAGACGGGTGCGTTGGCCGGCACGTCCGAGACGTTCGTGGACATGCACGAGGACGGTTCCTACTACGACCAATCGCTCGGGCGGCGTGTTTCACGGACGCCGTTCTGGCCGCACGAGACGGGTGCGTTGGCCGGCACGTCCGAGACGTTCGTGGACATGCACGAGGACGGTTCCTACTACGACCCGTCGCTCGGGCGACGCGTGTCCCGCTAGACGCGCGCGGAGGTCCGAGCCGGCGCGGCAGCCCGCTTCGGCACCCGCACCATCGTGGAGAGGCGCGAGACGGCTTCGAGCGTCTCGCCCTCCTCGACGAGGCGCTCGAGCTCTGCGAGCTCGGCGTCGAGCCACTCGCCCACGATCGGGGCGCGACGGGCGCGCGAGATCTTCGCGTGCGCAGTGGGCGCGATCTCCTCGTCCGGCCCCCAGAGCTCCTCGTGCAGCTTCTCCCCCGCCCGCACGCCGATGAACTCGATCGGGATGTCGAGCTCGGGCTCCCGGCCCGAGAGCCTGATCATGTCGCGGGCCAGTTCGAGGATCCCGACCGGGTCGCCCATGTCGAGGACGAAGATTTCGCCGCGACCGCCGATCGAGCCGGCCTGGACGACGAGCGACGAGGCCTCCGGGATCGTCATGAAGTAGCGCGTCATCTCGGGGTGCGTGATCGTGACCGGGCCGCCGGTGGCGATCTGGCGCCGGAAGATCGTGATCACGCTGCCCGCCGACCCGAGCACGTTTCCGAAGCGAACGGCCATGAACCGAGTCTGGACGTCCTCCCGGCAGCCGTACGCCTCGGTGATCCACTCGGCGATCGCCTTGCACTGGCCGTAGACGGCCTTCGGGTTGAGCGCCTTGTCGGTCGAGACGAGGACGAAGCGCTTGGCGCCGAACTTCACCGCCGTGTCCGCGACGACCTTCGTCCCGAGCACGTTGTTGCGGATGGACTCCAGCGGGTTCGCCTCCATCAGCGGGACGTGCTTGTAGGCCGCGGCGTGGAAGACGACCCCCGGCCGGTAGCGCTCGAACACCTGCGCCAGCTTCCGCCGGTTCGAGACGTCGGCGAGCACCGGGATGCTGGCCGTGAACTGGCGCTCGTCCACGAGCTCGCGCTCGATCTCGAAGAGCGGCGTCTCGCCCTGGTCGAGGAGGATCAGCCGAGACGGTCTCGCGCGCGCGATCTGGCGGCAGAGCTCCGATCCGATCGAGCCGCCGGCGCCGGTGACGAGCACCGTCTCGCCTTCGAGGTACGACGAGATCGCCTCCAGGTCGACCTCGACGGGCTCGCGGCCGAGGACGTCCTCCACCTGCACCGGCCGAATCTGTGCAGCCAGGTTGTCCTCGTCGGCGATCAGCTCGTAGAGACCCGGCAGCGTCTTCACGGGGACGCTCTCGCGGCGCGCGACCTCGACGACGCGCTGGCGCTGCTCGCCCGATGCGGAGGGGATCGCGATCAGGAGCTCGTCCGGGCGGTTGTCGCGGAGGACGTGGGGAAGCTCGTCCGTGGTTCCGAGGACCCGGACGCCGTGGACGCGGAGGTTCTTCTTGCGGGGATCGTCGTCGACGATTCCGATCGGCGTGTAGCCGAGCTGGCGCGAGCGTTGCATCTCCTTGATCACGAGTTGGCCGGCATCGCCGGCGCCGACGACGATCACCTCCTTGCCGCGGGCGACGAGCCGCGAGGCGGACGGCCGCTCGAAGATGCTCCGTGCCAGTAGCCGCGACCCGGCGACGAGGCCGAGGAGCAGCACGCCGTCCATCAGCGCCACGCCTCGCGGCAGGCGCCGCTCGAACGGATCGATGAAGTAGATCGCGTAGGCGGCGATCACCGAGGCGACCACGACGCCGAGTGCGGCCCGCCACATGTCCTTCGTGGACACGTAGCGCCACCAGCGGTTGTAAAAACCGAAGGCGACGAAGACCGCGAGCTTGATCGCGACGACGATCGCGACCGTCGTCCAGAGGCCGTCGCGGAAGTTCGCCGGGACGTCGAAGTCGAACCGGAGCTGGAACGCAAGCCACCAGGCGAGCGCGATCAGCGCCGCGTCGGCCGCGAGCTGCCACAGCCGGTGTCGGTTGACCGGCAGCATCAGCTGACGGGAGCGCCGACGGCCGAGCGGACGGTCTCGACCACGCGCTCCTGGATCTCCGGCGCGATGCCCGGCCAGAGCGGCACCGAGAAGTTCTCCGCGGCTGCGCGCTCGGTCTCGGGCAGGGAGCCCGGCTCGTAGCCGAGGAAGCGCAGGGCGGGCTGGAGGTGGAGCGGGGTCGTGTAGTAGGTCGCGGACGCGATGTCGGCTGCGCTCAGCGCCTCGCGGATCCGGTCGCGCTCTGGCGACCGCGAGACGATCAGGTGGTAGACGTGGCCGGGCTCGTCCTCGGGTAGCTCGACGAGGTCGCCGAGCCCGAGCTCGGCGTAGCGAGCGGCAGCCTCGCGCCGGCCGCGCGTCCACTCGTCGAGGTGCTCCAGGAAGACGCGCAGGAAGGCAGCCTGCAGCTCGTCGAGTCGCGAGTTGTAGCCGACGAAGTCGAACGTGGTCTTGTCGCGTGAGCCGTGGAACGCGAGCATCCGGATCCTCTCGGCGAGGTCTTCGTCGTTGGCGGTCACCAACCCTCCATCGCCGAGGCAGAAAAGGTTCTTGGTCGGGTAGAAGCTGAAGGTCGAGACGACGCCTGTCTGCGCGATGCCGGGGGCGCCGAACGCCTGCGCCGCGTCCTCGATCAGCGGGACGCCGAGCGCCGCGAGCTCGGCCAGCGGCGCCGGACGGCCGAAGAGGTGGACGGGCATGATCGCCTTCGTCCGGTCGGTGATCCGGCCCGAGACGTCCTCAGGGTCGAGGTTGAGCGTGGCGGCGTCGATGTCCGCGAAGATCGGTGTCGCGCCGCGCCGGGCGATCGACTCGGCCGTCGCGTAGAACGTGAACGCCGGGCAGATCACCTCGTCGCCGGGCCCGATCCCCATCGCGTCGAGCACGAGCACGAGCGCATCCGTGCCGTTCGCGACTCCGACCGCGCGCCGGACGCCGAGGTACGCCGCGGCCTCCTCCTCGAACGCTTTCACGTTCGGACCGCGGATGAACTGGGCGGACTCGAGGACGCCCTCGAACCGGCTCCGCAGCTCCTCCGTCAGCGGCGCGTACTGCGCCTGGACGTCAACCAGCGGGATCTTCGGCACGGCGGTCAATCCTAGCCCCTCGCCTATGACGCCAGATTCCGGCCACGACGAGCAGGAGAATCGCCGCGGCGACGACGTATTCCGCGTACCGGAAGCTGTGGTGGAAGTCCTCCCACTGCGAGCCGGCGGCCCAGCCGGCGCCAGCGAACGCGAATGCCCAGAGCACCGAGCCGGGGATCGTCAGCAGCGTGTAGCGGCCGAGCGGCATGCGGAAAACGCCGGCCGGAATCGCGATGAACGAGCGCACGACCGGCGTCACCCTCCCGATTGCGACCGCCCAGTCGCCGAAGCGGTCGAACCACGCCTCGGCCCTGTTGAGCGTGTGCGGCGTCACGTGTAACCACCGTCCGTGGCGCTCGATGTAGGGCCGCCCGCCGTAGTACCCGATCGCCCAGCCGGCGATCGACCCGAGGATGTATCCGACGGCGCCGGCCGTCGCCATCGCGACGTAGGCCCAGGGCTCCGACTCGATCGGCTCGCCGAACAGCACGACGCTCTGACCGGCGAACGCGCCGGCCGCGACGGCCCCGGCGTAGACCATCACCAGCTCGCTCGCGGCAGGCAGCACGGCGTCGACGAACATCAGGATGAACACGGCGTAGATCCCGTGGTCGCCGATGATCTCGGTGAGCGCGTCCGTAATCGCGCTGAGGATGGAGGCCGTCGGCACGGCCCCGAAGTGTAGGAGCGCTATCGGCGTCTCACTCGGAACGAGCGGGCCAGCTCGGCGCGGCCGACCGAGTTGGTCGCGACCACGCTGGCCACGTAGGTGCCCGAATAGACCGGCTTGCCGTTCGGGTACTTGCCGTTCCAGAGCAGCGAGGTCTTACCGGCGCGGGCGTTGAAGTTCCGCACGACGCGAAGGAGCTGGCCCGTCTTCGACGTGATCGTGACGCTCACACGGGCCGGTCGCGTGAGCGTGAAGCCGATCAGCAGGCGCCCGCCGCGCTTCCGTCCCACGGTCATGCGGGAGGGTTGGACGGAGATGAAGCCGACGGTGTTGTTGAGGCTGAACGAGCGCTCGGCGGTCGAGCGGCGCCCCTCGGAGTCCACGGCTGTGATCGACCAGCGATAGCGCCCCTCGGGCTCGGTCGCGCGCGTCCGGCTCGACCGGGTTCCACCGGCGAACGCGAACTTGTAGAGGCCGGGCTTGCGCTCGCCCGAGTCGATCGTGCGCGCCACGCCGTTGGGCCCGGTCAGGGTCGCCGTGACCGTGGACGGCTTGACGATCTTGTACTCGATTCGCTGCCGGTCGCCGGCACCGTCGCCGTTCGGCGAGAACGACGGCTCCGTCTCGGGCGCGTGCACGCCGTAGTACATGACGAGGAGCGCCTCGGACACGAGCCGCTCGCCGCCGCTGTCCGAGGGACGGCTGAGGAGCTGCCCGCCGAAGGCCATCGTCGACGAGCCGCCCGCGTCGAGCGCCGAGGCGGTCACGACGCCGAGCCTCGCCATCGTCTGCGCCAGCTCGAAGTTCGTCATCCCCGAGGAGTAGCCCGGCCGCCGTCCGTCCACGACGAGCATCACGATCCGCCCGTCCGAGCGCTGGCCCACCGCTGTCCTCGGGTGCCTGCGGTTGAGGTGGTAGGTGCCGAAGTCCTCCGCGGGGCGGAAGATCGGACGGCCCTGCCGGATCAGCTCGGGGCCGCCGCCCAGCGCCTCCGGCACGTCCCGCCATTCGGGGCGAAGGACGAGCCGGACGCTGACCGTGTCGGCAGCCACCGCCTCGACGGCCATCCGCTGCGCCTGCGTCCCGCGCGCCGCCAGGACGGCGCCTCCGGGCGGGATCGGTGTGCCGCCGCGCCGGTTCTCCGAGACGAACCCGACCAGGTCGGCGTTCGGCGTCGCGGACGGGAAGGGCGACAGCACCGCCTCGAAGACGCCCGGGGTCGCGGGCGTCGTCGCGCCGTAGGACGGCGTGTACAGCGTCGTCCCGTTCGGCCCCGGCGGACGGTTGACGAGCTGGATCGGCCGGCGCGGGCCGGATCCCTGCCAGGTGCCGAGCATCGAGATCCGGTCGACGCGAAGGTTCCCGACCGTGTCGACTCCGAGCATCGACCGCTTCGGGTGCGGCGTCGTGCGGAGGACACCGTCCTGGATCAGCCCGCTCGAGGGGATGCCGTCGGCCCACGTGAAGAGGTCGCCGTTGACGCCGGCGACGGTCGCGCTCGCCTCGGCCCGCCGCTGCATCGACGTCACGCGCTCGCGGCCGACCGCCGCGCCGTTGGAGAGCACCGGCTTGAGGCCGTAGAGACCACCGGCAGGCTTCGGCGCCGTGAGGATGTGCATCGCCTGCGGCCCGAAGCGGGTGAACTGCAGTCGCTTCTCGTAGGTGACGCCGGGCATCAGCAGCTGCTGCGCCGCCGCCGCGGGAGACGCAAAAATGCCTGCGAGCAGGCAGAAAATGATCGCCTTCCTCAGCATCGACCGCGGCTGAGGCTACCCGATAACAGGAGCCGTCAAGGCTCCCTTTACAGCATTCGTACACGGGTAGGGTGCTGGGGTGGAGCGTGCGATCGAAGTCCGTGGCCTCGTCCGCGAGTTCAAGGGCGGGATCCATGCGGTCGCCGGCATCGACCTCGATGTCGCCCCGGGCGAGATCTACGGCTTCCTGGGCCCGAACGGCGCCGGCAAGTCGACGACCGTCCACATGCTGACGACCCTCCTTCCGCCCACGGCGGGCAGCGCGAAGGTCGGCGGGTTCGACATCGTCACGGACGGACCGGCGGTGCGCAGGACGATCGGCGCGGCGCTCCAGGAGGCTGCTCTCGACCCGCTTCTGACCGGCCGCGAGCACCTGAAGCTCCAGCTCGCGCTCCATGGGATCCCGCGCGCCGAGCGGGACGGCCGGACCGACGAGCTCCTCGAGCGCGTGGGTCTCCGGCTGGCCGCGGACCGGAAGGTCAGCGGCTACTCGGGCGGAATGAAGCGGCGCCTCGATCTGGCGCTCGCCCTGGCGCACCATCCGCGGATCCTCTTTCTCGACGAGCCGACCACCGGGCTCGACCCGCAGAGCCGCAGCGCGCTCTGGGACGAGGTCGTGCGGCTCAAGCGGGTCGACGGCGTGACCGTCTTCCTGACGACCCAGTACCTCGAGGAGGCCGACGTCCTCGCCGACCGGGTCGGGATCATCGACCACGGCCGGATCGTCGCCGAGGGAACGCCGGCGGCCCTGAAGGCGGAGATCGGTCGGCCGACCGTGGAGGCGGTTCCGACCGAGGACACCGAGCCCGCACGTCTCGAGGAGATCTTCGTCGGCTTCGGCGAGCTCCAGCCGTCCACGACGGGCGTCGCGGTACGCCTGGACGGCAAGGGCGGCCTTGCCGACGTCGTGCGCGCACTCGACTCGGCGCAGGTCACCGTCGCTGCGCTCCATCTGCACGCGCCGACGCTGGACGACGTGTTCCTGGCGAAGACGGGTCGCTCGCTCGAGGGCGAGGAAGAGCCCGCCGAGCCGGAATGACTCTCGCGTCGCAGGTCCTCAACCTGGCCAGGCGCTCGGTGATCCGCACCATCCGCCAGCCCGCGAACTGGATCACGCCGCTCATCTTCCCGCTGGCGCTGATGGCTGTGAACACCGGCGGCCTCGACGCGGCCACCAGCCTCCCCGGCTTCCCGACGGACTCGTTCCTCGCGTTCTTCCTCGCCTTCCCGTTCATCCAGGGCGCGCTCTTCTCGACCGTGAACGCGGGCGTCGACCTCGCCCGGGACATCCAGACCGGCTTCCTCAATCGCCTGGCACTCACGCCGATGCAGAGCGCGGCGCTGCTCGTCGGTCACCTCGGAGGGGTGATCGTGATGGGCGTCGTTCAGGCGATCTGGTACCTGGCCGTGGGCCTCGCGATCGGTGTGCACATCGAGACCGGCGTCCTCGGCACGGCGGTGATCTTCGTCCTCGCCGTGCTGATCGTGACTGCCTTCGGCTCGTTCGGGGCGCTTGCCGCGCTCCGCACCGGCTCGACAGAGGCGGTGCACAGCCTGTTTCCGGTCTTCTTCGTTTTCCTGTTCATCTCGTCGATGAACCTGCCGCGGAACCTGATCGAGACGGACTGGTTCCGGACGGCGGCGTCGCTGAACCCGGTCTCGTACCTCATCGAGGCGATCCGGAGCCTGGTCATCGAGGGGTGGAACGGGGAGGCGCTCGCGCTCGGGTTCTCGATCTCGATCGGCCTGGCGATCGTCGGGCTCACCCTCTCGTCGCTCTCGCTGCGGACCCGGATGGAGCGGACGTGAGGAGCACGCTCAACGTGGCGCTCGCCGTCGGCTGGCGCACGCTGCACAACAACTTCACGACGCCGTCGCTGCTGATCCCCGGGATCGCGTTCCCGATGTTCTTCTTCGTGGCGTTCGCCGGCGGGCTCTCGCGGGTGAACGACGTGCCGGGCTTCCAGTTCCCGGTCGGCTACACGGCCTTCCAGTTCGTCTTCGTGCTGCTCCAATCAGCTGCTTTTGCAGGAGTTTTCACGGGTTTTGGGATCGTCCGCGACTTCGAGACCGGCTTCGCGCGGCGCCTGATGGTCGCCGCACCCGATCGGCGCGGGATTCTCCTCGGGTACGGGCTCGGCGCGCTCGGCCGCTGGGCCCTGACGGCGACGATCCTCACCTCGGTGGCGATGCTGGCCGGGATGGAGGTGGGCGGGAACGGCGTCGACATCTTCGCGCTCTACGCGCTCGCCGCCCTCGTGAACATGGTCGGCCTGATGTGGTCGGCGGGCGTGGCAATGCGGTTCCGGACGCTCCAGGCGGCGCCGCTCATGCAGCTCCCGGTCTTCCTCTCACTCTTCTTCGCGCCCGTCTTCGTGCCGGTGGAGCTGCTCGCAGACTGGCTGGAGACGATCGCCCGCCTCAACCCGGTAACGCTGATGCTGGAGGCCGGCCGCAGCCTGATCGCCGGCGAGCCGACGCGCATCGCCGCCGGGTTCGGCGCGGCCCTGGCGCTGATCGGGCTGTTCTCGATCTGGGCGCTGCGGGGACTGCGTCGGGCGGAGGCGGCCGGCAGCAGCTAGGAACGGATGATCGCGTCCGGCATCGGGTGGAGCTCGAAGCCGAAGCCGGCAGGCGACGTGATCGCCGGGTCGCTCTCGGCGATCTCCTTCGCGGCGGCGTCGTCGTCCACCTCGAGCACGGCGATGCCGTACGTGCCCTTCGGATCCATGACCGGCCCGTACGCGACCGCCCGCCCACGCTCGACCAGGCCCGCCCAGTAGCCGAAGTGCGCCTGCATGACCGCGCCCTCGTCCTCGGTCATGTCGGCCGGGAAGGTCGGCCTCGGCGGAATCAGTCTGTAGAGGAAATGGGGCACGACGCGATTCTCCGCGGCGCGCCGGTCCTACGCAAGGGCATCGCGGACTCGGTCCTGGAAGGCGGCGACGAGCTGCTCGCTGTCCGGAAGCAGCCGGCCCTCGACGATCGCGCCGGACCCCGCGCCGCGCTGGACGGACTCGACGAGCTTCGCGTCCTCCCGCCCGACCTGGTCGTCGAACTCGAGGAACTCCTCGATCCAGACGTCGGTCTCGTCCGGTGCGAAGAAGTAGTCGAGCACCCGGCGCGTTCGGTCGGGCGCCAGAGGCAGGATCGGGCCGATCGAGAGGTTCGGCCGGCCCGGGAAGACGTTGATCCCGGTGTTCGGCCAGATGAGGTGGAACTGACCCTCGGGAAGCGGCGCACCGGTGGGGTCCTTCAGCTGCCCGAACTGGCTCAGGTGCCAGGGCCTGCGCTCGAGCCGGTACTCGCCGGGCGAGGTCTCGACCATGGCCGAGAAGCCCGGGTGTGCGACGGCGCAGTGGTAGCACTCGAGGAAGTTCTCGGTCGCGATCTTCCAGTTCGCCGCGACCTCCCAGTCGACGCGGTGGTGGAACGCGAGGTCCTCGACGTCGATCCCTCCCTCCGCGAGCATGGCCGGCACCTCGCCGAGTACCTCGTCGAGGGGAGGCGCCTCGCCGTCGAGGTTCACGAAGCGGAACTGGCCCCAGGCGCCGAGGCGGATCTCGACGAGACCGAGCTCCCCGTCGCCCTGGAGCTCCTCGGACCGCGGCGCCGAGCGCAGCGCGCCGTCCAGCCCGTACGTCCAGGCGTGGTACGCGCACTGGAGCGACTTCCGGCTTCCGGCCTCCTCGACGACGACGGAGCCGCGGTGCCGGCAGACGTTGACGAAGGCCCGCTCGGCGCCGCCGTCGTCCCGCACGACGACGACCGGAACGCGGCCGACCCAGCCGGGGACGACGTTCTGCTCGCCGAGGACGCCGACGTATTGCCAGCTGCGGCGGAAGATCGCGTCGTCCTCGCGCTCGAGCACCCCGGGGTCGCGGTACCAGCTCCACGGCGTGGTGGCGAGCGTCACCCCGGTTGCGGCTCGTAGTCAGCCGGCGGCTCGAAGAACGTCACGAGGTTGCCGTCGTGGTCGATGACCGCGAACTCGCGGAAGCCCCACGGCTTCTCCTCGAGCAGCGCGTTCGGGTGGACGATCTCCTTCGCCTGACAGTGCTCGTACAGAGCGTCGATGCCACGCACGCCGACGCGGATCATCGTGTCCGACTTCTCCGGCGGGATGCCACTCGGCCCCCAGAAGTGGATCCAGGTCTCACCGCGCCCGACGATGCCGTACTCGTCCTCGGTGTGGAAGATCGTGAAGCCGAGCCGGTCGCGGTACCAGGCCGCGCTGGTCTCGACCTCACGCGCCGGGATGATCGGAACGGCCGAGACGAACTCGGTGCTCACGTCAGGAACGACGGCGGGTCGTCCAGGACCCCGTCGGCTATGAGCGCGATCACGTAGCCGAGGATCAGGAGCACGCCGGTCGCCAGATGGAGCTGGATGTTCTTGCCCATCGCCGGCATCAACGCGTACGGCTGGTCGTAGAACGATTTGAGCGCCCGGTAGACGGGAAGCGCGAGCGGCGCAGCGGCGACGGCGATGATCGCGGGACGGACGATCCAGCCTGCGACGGCGAAGACGACGATCAGCGCGAACGTGACCGCGACGGCGGCGGCGTACGCCGTTCACGATTGTGTCCTTCGAGAACCGCACGGGCAGCGTGCGCTTGTCCGCCTTGGCGTCGGCCGGCCGGTCGGGCACCTCGTTCACGTAGAGGACGAGCGCGATCAGGATCCCGACGGGGATCGAGACGAGCAGCGGCTCGAGGTCGTACTCCTGCGCCTGGACGTAGTAGGCGCCCAGGACCATGATCGGGCCGAAGCCGAGGAAGACGTCGATCTCGCCGAGCCCACGGTGGACGAGCTTGAGCGGCGGCGCCGTGTAGAAGACGCTGAGCAGCGCGCCGGCGATGCCGAGCCAGAGGAGATCCCAGCCGCGTGTCGCCGCCAGGTAGATCCCGATCCCGATCCCGACCGCATAGAACCCTGCTGAGAGCAGCGTGATCTCGCGCAGGGTGAGCAGCCCGTAGTGGACGACCCGCGATCCGCCGCTGAACTGCGTGGGGTTGACGTTCGCCGCGTCGGCCCCGCTCGTCGTGTCGAAGACGTCGTTGGCGACATTCAGGCCCAGGTGGATGCAGGCGCCTCCGATCACCGTCAGGAGCGCGAGCCACCAGCTGAAACCGTTCGTCCAGGCGGCGACGGCGATGCCGAGCAGCACCGGTACGAAGGTGGCTGTGAGGAACGGAAGCCGGGTGGCGCGGAGGAACAGCCAGCCGAACGACAGTTTCGGGCGCACCTCGCGGCCGGTCTCCTCCGAGACCTGCTCGAGGTAGCGGTGCGCTTGCCCGACGCCGCGCTCCGAGTACTCGAAGAACGACATCGCCTGCTCGTCCCAGCCCTGAACCCGCTCGGGCGAGAGCTCGAGCCCGGTCTCCGTCTGCCTCAGCTGCCCCCAGAGCGAGACGTAGCGCCGCTCGTCGTAGCCGATTCCCGGCTGCGGGCGGATGTGGCTGAAGACGACGTTGACCTGCTCGCCGTGCGGCGGCTGCTCCTCGCCGGCCACCGCTCGAAGCACGACGGTGCCGCTCTGTTCGTCGACCTCGAACTCGGTCGCGACCGACATGGGATAGCCGTCGGCGTCGACGTAGGCGACCACGGCATGGGCGAAGCGCTCCTTCAGCCCGCGGATCAGCTCGGGCGTCGGCTTCACGCGAGTACCGGTGACACGTTGAAGACCTGGGGCGGCCGGTCGGTCCGCCCGTCCTCCCACAGGAACGCCTTCCGCGGCCGGATCTCGATCACCCCGCGCTCGAAGAAGAGCGGTAACGCGACGCGCTTCCCGAGGAAGAAGTCGATCGCGGGCTCCTTCTTCCGCCAGAGCGGCAGCACGCGCTCCCAGCCGGCGTGGAGATCCGAGTCGTCGACCTCGGCGTCCCCCTGGATCGTCGCCCGGGCGATCTGGCCCGGCCGCGACCGCGGTCGGGATCGGTGATCGCGAGCGACACCTTCGGGTTGGCCTTGATGTGCTCCAGCTTCTTCGAGAAGAGGATGCTCGAGGTGAGGTAGATCAGCTCGCCGTCGTAGAGGGGGATCAGCGGGTGCGTCACAGGCCGGCCCGAAGGGTCGACGACCGTGAGCTCGCTCACGAGCGCGGTCTCCAGGAGAGCTTCGACCGGTTCGGGGAGGACTCCCACCGCCGGGACGATAATCGCCAGACCCTGCTAGCTGCGCCGCTCGACGACGATGTGCGTCAGCGCTTCCAGCTCGGGACGGTGAGTCCGGCCTTCGAGCTCGCGGCGCGCCTCCGCGGCGTAGCGGAGAGCGACCTCGCGGGCCTGCTCCAGCGCGCCCGTCTGGGCGACGCGGACGAGTGCGCCGTCGAGCGGGCCGCCTGCGAGCGCCTCCCGCACGACGGGATCCTCGCGGCCCGCGTAGATCAGGGGCAGCGTCGGCGTCCCCTCGCGCAGGTCGTTCCCCGCGAGCTTCCCGGTCTCGATGGTCGTACCGGCGCAGTCGAGGATGTCGTCCGTGATCTGGAACGCGATGCCGAGCGCGACCCCGAAACGGCCGATCGCCTCGTCGCGGCTTCCGAGCAGGCACGCGGCCCGGAAGAGCTCCGCCGTCTTGAGCGTGCACCGGCGGAGGTACTCGTCCTCGGTCGTGTCCGGCTTGTGCGCCTGCGCGTGCTGGAGGGCCTCGCCGCGGACGAGGGCGAGCGCGGCGGCGGCGAGCAGCTGCACGCCCTCGGCGTCGCCGGTTGCCGACAGCTCGGAGAACGCACGGGCGAACAGGTAGTCGCCGGTCGCGCGGGCGCCGACGGACCCGTGCGTTCGCCAGGCGGTCTTCTGCCCGCGGCGAAGCGCCGCCCGGTCGATGAGGTCGTCGTGGACGAGGCTCGCCATGTGGACGAGCTCGACCGCGGCTCCTGCCGGGAGCGGATCATGGCCCGCCGTGGCGGTGAGAAAGACGAGGAGCGGCCGGAGCCGCTTCCCCCCGGCGGCGAGCGCCTGAGCCCCGGCGTCCGCGACCGTGCCGGGGTGGCTCCCGACCGTCTCGCGGAGGCAGTTCTCCAGCGCTTCCATGTAGGCGTCGAGCCCCGGAGTCGCCTTGACGGCGGCGTGCGCGGTCACTGGCGGGTCACCTGGCCTCGCCGACGAGCAGGACGACGATGCCGCCTCCGAGCAGGCGATGGGCCACCGGGTGAAAGCCCGCCATTCGCACGCGCTCGGCGAGCTCTCTCGGGCCCGGAAAGCGACGCACGCTCGCCGGGAGGTAGGAGTAGGCCGCCCCGCCGGGCAGGACGGTGCCCGCGAGCGGGACGAGCCCGCCGAACCAGGCCTTGTAGAAGAGGGCGAGCGGGCCCCTCGGCCGCACGATCTCCAGGATCGCCAGCCTGCCCCCCGGCCTCAGGACCCGGCGCAGCTCCCGCAGCGCGCGATCGAGGTCCTCGACGTTCCGCACGCCGAAGCCGACGGTCGCCGTGTCGAAGGAGCGGTCGCTGAACGGCAGGTGCAGAAGATCTCCCTCGAGCCACTCGATCTCGGCCGATTTGCGCCGGGCGCGCTCCAGCATCGCCTCCGAGAAGTCCAGCCCGGTCACGACGCCGCCGGTCGCGCGCGCAGCCAGCGCGAGGTCGCCGGTCCCGCAGCAGGCGTCGAGCACCTTGTCACCGGGGGCGACCACAGCGTCAGCGGTGAGACGCCTCCACCGGCGGTCGAGCCCCGCGGTCATCGCGTGGTTCATGGCGTCGTAGACCGGCGCGATCCGGTCGAACATCGTCCGGACGCCGTCGGCCGGAAGGTGGCCGGTCCGCGCCGTCACCGGGAGCTATCCGCCGGAGGGACCCTTGGAGGCCTCGAGGAAGGCCGCGATCTGATCGAGCTGCTCGTCGGTCAACGTCTCGCCGTACACCGGCATCACCTGGTTGCCGAACTGGCGCGGGTTCGCGACGTACGCCTTCAGCCGCGCCGCGTCCTGGTCCGCCCCCACGTCGGAGAGATCGGGCGCGCCGAGGTTCGAGACGCCGGAGCCGAGATAGAGGTGGCAGTTCGTGCAGCCGGACTCCGCGAAGAGCTGCGCGCCCTCCTGCGCGTCACCCTCTGGAATGTTGTTCTCCTCGATCCAGCGCGCCACGTCGCCCGTTGCCCCCGTGCCCTCCTCGGCGACAGCGCCCTTGTACGTCAGGACGCCCATGGTGACGATCGTCAGGAGCGCCGCGATCACGGCGACGGGCCGGCGGGAGAGCCGTCGCTCCTGACGCCGGTCGATAAACGGCAACGCCAGCAGCAGGATCAGGGCGATGGTCGGGATCCCGACGGTTCCGAGGACGACCGTGTCCGGCCATTTGAAGATTCGGAGGAGGTAGAAGAGGAAGTAGAAGTACCAGTCAGGCCGCGGGATGAAGCTCGTCGTCCCCGGGTCGGCCTTCTCCTCGTAGAGCACGCCGAGCGCACCCGAGGTCGAGGCGCCTTCCGGCTCGCGAGGCCTCGTCGGCGGTGAAGTACCAGATGCAGGCGAGCCCGACGATGACGGTGACCACGACGAGGCTCATCACCACGTCGTGGAACATCGCGTACGGGTGGAACGCCTTCCCGCGGGTCTCGACGTCCTCCTTGTAGCGCTTGTGCTGCGCCCGGCGCTCGTCGGTCGCGCTACTCACTCGGCGGCCTCCCAACACGCGCGCGAGGCCTGACCAGGCCCCCGTCGCCGGTCGGCAGCGGCTCCGGGCGCTCCCGGCCGGCCTCCTCGTCGGACCACGGCGGGGAGACCACGCCGAGCCGGACGACGAGGTAGAGGTGCAGGAGGATCAGGCCGATGATCGCTCCGGGGAGGAGGAGCATGTGCGTGGCGTAGAAGATCGTCAGCGTGTTCAGGCCGATCTCGTCACCCCCGCGTAAGAACTGCGCGAGGAAGGGACCGACGATCGGGCCGGTTCCGTTGAGGTTGATGCCGACGACCGTCGCCCAGTAGGCCGTCTGATCCCACGGGAGCAGGTAGCCCGTGAAGCCCATGAGCAGCGCCAGCGGCAGGATCAGCACGCCGACGATCCAGTTCAGCTCCCGCGGATACTTGTACGCGCCGAAGAGGAACACCCGGCCCATGTGGAGGAAGAGCAGGATGATGAAGACGCTCGCACCCCACCGGTGCATGCCGCGTACGAGCCACCCCAGCGTGAGGTCGTGCGTGATGTACCGGATCGACTCGTAGGCCTCGTCCGGGTGCGGCTTGTAGTACATGGCCAGGACCACGCCCGTCCCCGCCTGGACGAGGAAGGCGGTCAGCGTCGCCGAGCCGAGCGTCTGGAACCAGTTGATGTCCGACGGAACCTTGCGGAAGAGGAAGTACCTGACGCCACTGACGATGGCCGAACGCTCCTCCAGCCAGTTCAGCGGGATCCAGACGATATGGAGGATCTTGTGCGTGATCCCCTGCTTGCGGCGCCGTGAGGGAGGCGGGACGACTGCCATTAGTGCTCCTTCCAGTGGCGCGGCCCCGTCTCTCGGTCGCGAGCACCAAGCCAGAGGCCGCACTCCGACGAGCCAAGGCTAGACCGCCTTGGTGAGGAGGAGGGTGGGCTCTGGCGCCGCGTGATCGCGGGCGAGAGGCAGGCGTGTGTCGCTGGGAGGAGCACTAGGGCGACACGTCCTCGGGCTGGATCGGATACAGGAACGCGGAGAGCCCGTCGACGTGCTCGCCCGGGCCCTGGAGCTGGTACGCCTCGACCTGCGCGTCTGCGCCCTCACCCTCCACCTTGCCGACGCTGTACGGCTGGAGCAGGTGGAGGTTTCCGCCGACGATCGAGTACTTGAAGCGGTCGAGCGCGCGGACCGGCGGCCCGGCGATGCGGTTCCCCTCCGTGTCGTAGGCGCCGCCGTGGCAGGGGCAGCTGAAGTTCGCCGGCTGGACCGGAGTCAGCGTCAGCTCGGCCAGCTCGGTCGTGACCGTCTCGCGGTTCTCGTCCTGGCGCGGGCCGCCCGACTGGGCCGGGCAGCCGAGGTGGACGCAACGGTTCGAGATGATCGTGATGCTCGGCACCCCGTCGACGTCGCCGTTGTTCCTGATGAACGCGGTTCGCCGCGACACCTCGCCCTGGCTCGGGTCGTACAGGAACGTGGCCTCGCGCCACTGCCCCTCCGGGTAGTTGTCCAGCGGTCCCATGTCGACCGGGTCCGGGTCCTCGCCGGTGAAGGCCGGAAGGACGGCGAAGCCGAGAATCGGGAGGGTGACGATGCCTCCGATCAGGGCGCCGAGGCCGAGCGTCGTCACCTCGAGGAAGACGTTGCGCGGGTACTTCTCCGGCTCCGGCCCGTCGACGGAATGCTCTGCTTCGGGCTCCGATTCGGCGGCAGGCTCGCGGTCGGGCGCCATCACGTCGCGCGCCCAGAGGAAGCCGAAGATCAGCGTGATGATGATGCCGGCGACGACGACTGGCCTGCTGACGACGAGCCCTACGAGGACGCAGGCGATGCCGACGGCGAACCCAACCGGCCAGATGCTCGGGCCTGGCAGATGCGACTTGTTGTCTCCGCCGTGCGGATCCAGTTCGGAGCCCTCCTCGCGCTCGTCCGCGGCGAGTCTACGAAACGGATTAGACCGGCGGGTGCCTCACGGTGTCAACGACGCAACAATCGCCGCAAGTTCATTCTTGGGAGAGCGCGAGGCTGACAGCATCCTCGAGCGAGAGCAGCAGGCCGGCCTCGCGCCCCGCTTCGAGCTTGGAGTCGGCGTAAGCTAGAACCGTCCGCTCGAACTCCTCCCGAGCGCTCTCCCACTGGCCGATCGCCCCGCGCTGCTCCTCGGCCTCGACGGCGCCCCAAAGCTGTCCTGCGCGCTCGGCGTGGCCACGTTCCGCCTCGAGCGCCGCGAGCATTGCGAGCCCGTACACGAGCAGCTGCCGATCACGGAGCGGAAGAAGAACGGCAAGTCCCTCAAGGAGCCAGCGTTCGGCATCCACCGTTCGGCCGGCTCCGCCAGCGATCTCGGCGAGGTCGAGGAGCCTCCCGCCCTGCCACCAGGCGAAGCCCACCTCAGCGGCAACTGCGACTGACTGCTCAAGGAGTTCGATTGCCTCGTCCGTGCTCCCCTCCTCGAATGCGATCGATCCGAGGGTTGCAAGCGCAAGTGCCTCCTCCTTCCGGGCCCCGAGCCCTGCAGCCGTCGAACGCGCCTCCTCCGTTAGCGCACGACCCCGCTCGAGATCCCCGACGCGGACAGCGTCGACGGCCAGACGGTGAACCATGTGTGCGACGCCCAGCTCGTTTCCGAGGCTCCGATAGAGGGCCAGGCTCTCCTCGTAGAGGGCCATCCCCTGGTCGAACTGCCCAAGGATGTAGACCACCCCGCCGTGGTCGCGCAGCGCGTCGGCGCGAATGCCTCGATCCAGGTCTTGGTCGTCGCCGAGGAGCGCCTCGAACCACTGGGCGCCTTCGAATGGAGCCTCGGAGACCCAGAAGCGCGCGAGCGCGACGGCCAGCCGCAGCCCGAGCTCGCTCTCACGATTGTCGACCGTCCATTCGAGCACGCCGCGGAGGTTCTCCCGCTCCCTCCTGGCGATTTCCGGAGCGCCCGGACCATCGTCGTCGCTGCCGAGCTTCGCCGACCGAGCAACGCTCAGGAAGTGCTCCGCGTGCCTTCGTCTGACCTCACCGTCCTCGCCGGCTTCGCTCAGTCGTTCCGCCGCGAACTCGTGAATCGTCTCGAGCATCCCGAAGCGCCCGCTCCCCCACCGGCGCACGAGGCTCTTGTCGGTGAGCGCCTGCAGGGCATCGAGCTCGACCCCACCGACCGACGACGCAGCATCGAGGTCGAAGCTGCCCGCGAACACGGCGAGCGAGCGGAAGGCACGCTGTTCGTCCTCGCCGAGGAGGTCGTAGCTCCACTCGATCGTGGCGCGAAGGGTCCGCTGTCGTTCGGGGACATCCCGCGCGCCACCAGTCAGGAGCGGAAGCGCGCGCTCGAGGCGCGAGGCCAGATCCTCCGCCGACAACACCGAAACCCGGGCGGCCGCGAGCTCGAGCGCGAGGGGGAGCCGGTCGAGACGACGGCAGATCTCGCCGACAGCCGGGCTGGGCGAGAACCTCGGGTCGATCGCTCGAGCACGTTCCATGAAGAGCGTGATCGCATCTGCGTCGGGCAGTGGGTCGACCGGAAAGCGCTGCTCGCCGGCAAGGTTGAGCGGCTCCCGGCTTGTCGCGAGCAGCTTTACGCCGCTCGCCTTCCGGAGCAGCTCGGCCAGGATGGGCGCGGCCTCCAGGACCTGCTCGAGGTTGTCGAGCAGCAGCAGCGCCGTGCGCCCCCGCAGGAAGTCGGCTACCCCGTCTCGCGCTCCCACGTTCTGCGCGATGGTCGACTCGACGAGCTTCGGATCGGCGACTGCCTGGAGAGGGACCCAGAAGACACCGTCCCGGAAGTCCTCGATCGCCTCCGCGGCAAGCTGGAGCGCGAGCCGAGTCTTCCCCGAGCCGCCGGGGCCGACCAGCGTGACGAGTCGGTTCTCGCGGAGCAGTGCGCCGGCCTCCGCGAGCTCGGTGTCCCTGCCGACGAGCGGCGCCGGCTGCACCGGGAGACTCGTCTGGTGGAGCGTCTTGAGGGCTGGGAACTCTCGCGAGCCGATCTGGAACAGGCGCTGCGGCGCGGAGAGGTCCTTCAGGCGATGTTCGCCGAGGTCCCGCAACTCGAACGTGTCGTCCAGGAGATCACGCGTCGTCTGCGAGAGCACGACCTGGCCGCCGTGACCAGCCGACATCACCCGCGCTGCTCGATGGACGTCCATCCCGATGTAGCCGGTGTCCGCCACAAGCGGCTCGCCGGTATGGATCCCCATGCGCACACGCAGCCCTGTGCCCGCGAGTGCCTCCTGCGCCGAAGAGCTGCTGCAACGGCGTCCGAAGCTCGCGAGAACGCGACGAAGAACGCGTCGCCCTGGGTGTCCACCTCGACACCGCCGTGCTCCTCGATCGCCGCGCGGACGATGCGATGGTGATCGGCCAGGACGTCGGCGTACCCGGCGCCGAGCTCGTCCAGCAAGCGGGTCGAGCCTTCGATGTCGGTGAAGAGGAAGGTGACCGTGCCGGTGGGCAGGACGGACATAGCCTCAGGATTGCGCGGGAGCGAGGGCGATTTCCACTGCCTCGTCGACGCCGAGTCGCCGGCCGGCCTCGTGCTGCTCCGGATGCGCGGCCGCGACCTGCTCCAGCCGGTCCTCGTAGAGCGAGCGCCAGCGCATGGTGAAGCGAAGCCGCTTCTCGTAGGCCTCGGCGAAGCCCCAGAGGAGCGCCGCACGCTCGAGGTGGCCGCTCTCGGCCGCCGTCGAGGCGAGCCCGGCGAGGGAGTAGCAGACCAGCCGATCCGAACCAGAGTCCCACGCGACGCGGAGGGCGTCCCGGTAGTCCCGCTCAGCCGCCTCGATCCGGCCCGCGTCGAGCTCGAGGTCCCCGAGGGCGTGGAGCGAGCTCGCCGCGCTGAAATGGTCGTCGGCTGCCGCGGAGAGCTCGGCTGACTCGCGCAGCAGGCGCCGGCCGCGCTCGAGATCGCCGACCGCGGCTGCTTGCTGGCCTTGCAGGTGCAGGACCCGCCGGAGACCACCGGGTAACCCGAGCTTCCGGTGAAGCTCCTCAGCCTCGTTCAGCATCGGCCCCGCCTCCTCGGGCCGGCCCTGCTCCATCGGCCCGAGGGAGACCGTGGTCAGCGACCACGCGATCCCTTCCTCGGCGCCGAGTGTGCGGTACAGGTCAAGCGCCTGTTGCCCCCAACCCATCGCGTGCTCGAAGTCGCTCCGCACCCCGGCGACCATCGCCGCCGTCCCCAGCGCCTTCGCCCGGACTTCGTCGGCAACCGGCTCCGGCCGCTCGAGCAGCGTCTCGAACCACTGCTGGCCCTCGAGCGCGAAGTTGCGGTCGAGCCAGATCGTCGCGAGCGCCCCCGCGAGACGGAGGCCGAGCTCGGTCTCGCCCGAGTCGATTGTCCACTGCAGCGCCGCGCGGATGTTGTCCCACTCGGTCCGAAACCGCCGTCGGAGTGGCGTCTGCGCGGGGCCGAGGTGGTCGTGTTGGGTCGACTCGGCCAGCTCGGTGAAGAACTCGGCATGACGCCTGCGTGTCTCCTCGGCCGGGCCGAGCCGCTCCGCCGCATACTCCTGGATCGTCCCGAGCATCGTGAAGCGGTCCGCGTCCCGTCGGATCAGGCTCTTGTCGAGGAGCGAGGCGAGCGTGTCGAGATCGGCGTCGCAGATCCTCTCCGCGGCCTCGAGCGTCCAGCCGCCGGTGAAGGCGCCGAGGCGCTCGAAGAGGCGCTGCTCCTCGGGCGTGAGGAGCTCGTAGCTCCACTCGATCGTCGCGCGCAGCGTCCGCTGGCGCTCGGGCAGGTCGCGTCGGGTGCCGGTCAGCATCGGCAGGCGCTGCTCCAGCCGGCCGAGGAGCTCGCCGGGAGGAAGGACCTTGACCCGGGCCGCCGCCAGCTCGATCGCCAGCGGGAGGTTGTCCAGCCGCCGGCAGATCTCGGCCAGACGGCCGTACTCGGCGGTGAACCCAGGGAGGACGCCCTCCGCGCGCCGGCGGAAGAGCTCGACCGCGGGCGCCTCCGCGAGCGGCCGGAGTGGAAACTCGCGCTCGTCGGCGATCCGCAGCGGCTCGCGGCTCGTGACCACCAGGCTGAGGTTCGGCGCAGCGACCAGTAGCCCGGCGATGTCCGTTGCTGCGTCGATCACCTGCTCGAGGTTGTCGAGGATCAGTAGCAGCTCTCGGTCGCCGAGCTGCACAGCGGCGTCGCCCTCGCCGCCGAGTGTCTCCGCGATCTGGGCCAGGACGAGCGAGGGCTCCCGGATCGCCGCGAGCTCCACCAGCCCGACGCCGTCGTCGAACGACTCGACGAGCTCCGCTGCGGCAGCGATCGCGAGGCTCGTCTTGCCGATTCCTCCCGGGCCTGTGAGCGTGACGAGCCGCGCACGCTCGCGACCGAGCAGGCGCAGGAGGTCGCCGAGCTCGCGCTTGCGCCCGAGCAGCGGCGGCGCGTCGAGCGGCAGGCGGCCCTGGCTGAGGCTTCGAAGAGGCGGGAACTGGTCGCGGCCGAGCTGGAAGAGCCGGACGGGCGCCGCGATGTCCTTCAGCCGGTGCTCGCCGAGGTCGCGGAGCTCGAACTCGCCGTCGAGGAGCGCACAGGTCGTCTCGGAGACGACGACCTGACCGCCGTGGCCGGCCGCGGCGATCCGAGCCGCCTGGTGCACCGCGAGGCCGACGTAGCCCTCGTCCGTCAGCGACGGCTCGCCCGTGTGGACGCCCATCCGCACACGCACGGCACCGTCGGCCAGCGAGCGTTGGGCGTCGGCCGCGGCGGCGACGGCGCTCCCGGCACGGGGGAAGACGACTGCGAACCCGTCTCCCTGGTTGCCCATCTCGATGCCGCCGTGGCGGCCGACGGCGTCCCGGATGCGGCGGTGATGATCGGCGAGGACGTCGGAGTACGCATCGCCGAGCTCCGAGAGCAGCCGCGTCGACCGTTCGATGTCCGTGAAGAGAAAGGTGACTGTTCCGGTCGGAAGGTCCTGCACGCCGACCGAGTTCTAACGGCGGCCGCGACTCACCGTGAAATGGACGCGCGTGCCGCGGACGCGGCGGCTGGCCGGGCGAGGCGCCTGCGAGAGCACGCGGCCGCGCCGTTTGACCGAGTGCCTCGAGCGGACGCGGCCGACGCGGCAGTTGGCGCGGCGGATCCTGACGCGGGCCGTCGTGGCTCGGAGACCGTTCACCTTCGGCACGCGGCAGATCGTCGGCTTGGCGGGCGGCGATGCAGGGCGGAGGCGGCGGCGGCAGAACAGGCGGACTGGGAGGGGGCGGGGGCGGTGGCGGCTCAGCGGGCGGTTGCGGCAGGCGGCACGCAAGTGGCCGAAGACGGAGACCCCGACGCCTTCAGTCGGTACACGCGAACCCCGAACCCGAGGCCACGTAGACTCGACCACAGGCGTCTTCCCCAAACGACGTCAGGGCGGCGACCGAGAGCCCGGTCTGCGCATCGCCGGAAGCGTCCGGTGTCGGAAAGGACGACTGACCAGAGAGCGCCGTCGCAGTAGTCTCCGTAGACGTACCGTCCTTCGAGGGCGGGAAGCGCCAGGATCCCGCACGACGTAGCCGCCGGTGATCGAACAGCCGCGGCCGTGGTCGTATTCGTGGACGGGCGGCGTGTGATTCGACGGGCCTGGACTGCAATGCGCCCCGCCGCCGAAGGCGTGGTTTCCCTCCCAGCAGTCCCACCCGAAGTTGAGGCCTTTTCCGCGGCCGGCGGCAGCAGGTGCGAAATCGATCTCTTCCCACGTCGTTCTGTCCGACGTCGGCGATCGCGAGGTCGCCGGTCGTTCGGTCGAACGAGAAACGCCACGGATTGCGCAGGCCGTAGGCCCAGATCTCCGGCCGATGGCCCGCAACACCGACGAACGGATTGTCCGGTGGGGTCGTGTACGGCGCGCCTCCCTCCCCCGGCAGGGGATGGATCCGCAGCAGCTTGCCGAGGAGGGCGTCGAGGTTCTGGCCGTTGTCGTCGGGATCGTCCGCCACCGCCTCCGTCCCCCGTGCCGATGTAGAGGTAGCCGTCCGGCCCGAACTGAAGCTGGCCGCCGTTGTGGTTGCCTCGCAGGGTGGGGATTCGGAGGACGACGCGCTCGGCCGGGTCGGCGACGTCGGGATCCGCCGATCTACGCGGTACTCGGCGACGATCAGATCGCCGAGCGCGTGCGCCCTGGGACGGCATCGGCCGTGTAATAGACGTAGAAGCGGCCGCTCGTCGCGTAGTCGGGCGCGAACGCCATCGAGAGCAATCCCCGCTCGCCTCCTGACAGCACCGGCCCGGTGAGGTCCAGGAATGCCGTTGGCAGCGTCACGCCGTTCTTGACGACTCGGATCAGCCCTTCTTGTTCGACCACGAAGAGACGCTCGCCGTCACCCGGCGGCGCCGTGACGAACATCGGCGCCGCGAAACTCCCGACCAACTCGAGCTCGGGGTCTCCCGACCGCGGAGCTCCCTGCCGACGCAAAGCCGACGAAGAGCGCCACGAGGGCACCGAATCCAGCCACAGCGACCGCGAGCCTGGCCATGAGGACAGCCTATTGCGGTTTGCAGGCTGCGCTAGTACGCGCGAGGCCGGCGCGCTTCCCGCCGGTGACTGAGCCACTTCGAGGTCTGGCCGACCACGATCACGCCCACGAAGACGAGCCCGACGATCAGCATCGCGGTGATCACCTTCTTGCCCTCCTCGGCGGCGGACGGGCGCTCCTCCTCGGGGACCGCCGCGAAGATCGTCATCAGCGTGAGGGCCAGCGAAGCCACGGCGCGACTCTAACCAACCATGCCCGCATGGGTCCCAAGGGCACGATCGACCGCTTCGTCGCCCGCTGCCTCCCGCGCGAGCCGCTCGAGCGGCCCAGCGTCTCGACGGTCGCGGAGGTCGGCCCGCGCGGCGGCGAGCCTTGCCTGACCGATCAGCGCCGCGGTCGCGGCCCAGGCGGCGCCGTCACCGTCTCGCCTCTCGGCCCGCGCTTGGGCGCAGAGCGAGATCAGCTCCGCCAGGTCGCTGACGGCGTCGACGCCTCCGAGCGACGCGATCCGCGCGAGACCCTGCGCGTAGAAGTAGTCGCCGAGGACGAGCGCCGTGTCGTCGTCCTCCGGCTCGAGGAGCCGTGGCCGGCCGTAGTGGACGAGGTAGCCCTCGTAGATCGTCTCCAGTCCCAGCGCGTACTGCGGCGCGGCGAGCTGCGAGAAGACGGGCTCCAGCTCGCCCTCCGCAGGCTCGCGCAGGGCGGTCGCGAGATCAGCCGCCGAAACCGGCAACCGCGTCCACCGTCCGGTCGATCTCCTCGTCGCCGTGCGCGAGCGAGACGAACATCGCCTCGAACTGCGACGGCGCCACGTAGACGCCCTGGTCGAGCAAGTGCCTGAACAGCGCCGCGTACCGCTCCGTGTCCGTACGGGCACGAACTACAGCGTAATTCGTGACGGGGTCAGACCCCGCCTCGGGTCGCACACAGAAGTGGGTCAGCATTGCGCCGACTCGTTGTACGAGGCCATGGCCGGACAGGCCGGCTTCGACGCGGGCCGCGCGGCGCTCGAGCTCGTCGTAGACGGAGGTCTCGCGCAGGCGCCGCAGAACGGACAGGCCGGCCGCGGTGGCCAGGGGGTTTCCGGACAGGGTGCCCGCCTGGTACACGGGGCCGGCAGGGGCGAGCTCCTGCATCACGTCGGCCCGCCCGCCGAACGCCGCGAGCGGCAGCCCGCCGCCGACGATCTTCCCGAGGATCGTCAGGTCCGGGAGAACGCCGAAGCGCTCCTGCGCGCCTCCGCGGGCGACGCGGAACCCGGTGATCACCTCGTCGAAGACCAGCAGCGCACCGCTTGCGTCGCAGAGCGCGCGGAGCCCTTCGAGGAAGCCGGGCGCGGGCGGGACGACGCCCATGTTCCCGGCGACGGGCTCGACGATCACGCACGCAAGGCCCTCGCCGTACTGCGCAACTGCCGCCGCCGCCGCGTCGAGGTCGTTGTACGGGCTGACGATCGTGTCGGCCGTCACCTTGGCCGTCACGCCGGCCGACGAGGGGATCCCGAGCGTGGCGACTCCCGAGCCTGCCTCCGCGAGCAGCGCGTCCGTATGGCCGTGGTAGCAGCCGGCGAACTTGAGGATCCTGTCTCGGCGCGTCGCGCCGCGGGCGAGCCGGATCGCGGACATGGCCGCCTCCGTCCCGGACGAGACGAGCCGGACCATCTCGACGGACGGGACGGCGTCGACGATCTCGGCGGCCAGCTCGACCTCCCTCTCGGTCGCGGCGCCGAAGCTCGTGCCGTCCTGCGCCGCCCGGCGGACAGCCTCGACCGTCTCGGGATCGGCGTGCCCGAAGATCAGCGCGCCCCAGGACTGCACCCAGTCGACGAAGCGGCGGCCGTCGGCGTCCTCGAGGTAGGCGCCCTCACCCCGGCGAACGAACAGCGGCTCGTCCAGCCCGACCGCGCGCATCGCCCGCACCGGCGAGTTGACGCCGCCGGGGATCAGCCGCTGGGCCCTGGCCCAGAGCTCCGAGCGAGTCCCTACAACCAACGAGCGACGTCCTTGGCCCAGTACGTGACGATCACGTCGGCGCCCGCGCGCTTGATCGCGGTCAGCGACTCGAGCGCGGCCTGCCGCTCGTCCATCCAGCCAGAGGCGGCCGCCGCCTTCACCATCGCGTACTCGCCGGAGACGTTGTACGCGGCGACCGGGAGGTCGAACCGCTCGCGAACGGCGCGGATGATGTCCAGGTTGGGCATGGCCGGTTTGACCATCAGCAAATCGGCTCCCTCGGCCACGTCCAGCTCGCACTCGCGGAGCGCCTCGCGGACGTTGGCCGGATCCATCTGATAGCCGCGGCGGTCGCCGAACGCGGGCGCCGAGTCGGCCGCTTCGCGGAAGGGCCCGTAGAACGCCGAGGCGTACTTGGCCGCATAGGACAGGATCGGCGTCGCGTCGTAACCGGCGTCGTCGAGGGCGGAGCGAATTGCGCCGACCCGCCCGTCCATCATGTCGCTCGGCGCGACGGCGTCGGCCCCGGCCTCGACGTGACTCACCGCCGTTCTCGCGAGCAGCTCGAGCGTCGCGTCGTTCGCGACCTCCTCGCCGTCGAGCACGCCGCAGTGGCCGTGCGAGGTGTATTCGCAGAGGCAGACGTCCGTGATCAGGACGAGCCCAGGGACCGAGGCGCGCAACGCCTGCAGCGCCCGCTGGACGACACCGTTCTCGTCCCAGGCTCCCGAGCCCTGCTCGTCCTTCTCGTCAGGAATCCCGAACAGGATCACCGCCGGCACGCCCAGGCTGCGCACCTCCTCCGCCTCCGCAACGAGATCCTCGACCGAGAACCGCCCGAGCGCCGGCAACGCCTCGTTACGCTCGGTCGAGGGCCCCACGAAGAGTGGGTAGACGAGCGAGTCGAGGTCGAGTCGCGTCTCGCGTACGAGCGAGCGGAGCGCGCCTGTCGAGCGCAGGCGGCGGAGGCGGGTGAGCGGGAACGTGCTCACGGTGCCACGTTAGCCCGTGGCGGGACGGGCGCCTCCTGCACCGGCGGCTCGACCTCCACCTCCACGGGCACCGGCCCCTGCTCGCGCCAGTCCTGCAGCTCGAAGCGCTCGCCGATGAACTCCCAGATGGCGCGCAGGACGGCGAGCAGCGGCAGGGCGACGAAGATCCCGGCCAGCCCGTAGATCTCGCCGCCGGCCAGCAGCCCGAAGATCACGAGCAGCGGGTGGAGCCGGAGTGCGCTTCCCATCACGTTCGGGACGACGATGTGCCCCTCGATCTGGTGGATCCCGAGGAAGAGCAGCGTGACCCAGATCGCCGAGATCGGGTCGACGATCAGCGCGTACGTCACGGGGGGGATCGCGCCGAGCCACGGCCCCAGGTAGGGGATCAGCTCCATGAACGCGACCCAGGCCCCGAACAGGAGGGCGTATTGGTCCATGTTCTCCGCCCAGCCGACCGTCCCGAGGACCCAGAGGCCGACGCCGGCGCTGACGCCGATGATCAGCGAGAGCAGCACCTGGCCGCGCACGTAACCGGCGAGCGCGCTCTCGATTCGCGGGATCAGCGAGCCGGAATCGGGCCGGGGCGGAAACCGCCGGTCGACCGCGGCCGACAGCCGCCCCATGTCCAGGAGCATGTAGATCGAGACGACGATGATCAAGACGAGCGAGAAGAGCAGCTCGAAGATCGAGAGCGCCGCCCCCTCGAGGAACTCGATCACCCGCGACGTGTACTCCTGAGGGTCGGCCTCGCGCAGGGAATCGACGAACTCCTGGCCCTGCTCGCGGACCTCGATCCGCTCCAGCCCGTTGTCGTCCAGCCAGCCCTGAAGCCGGTCGACGTCCCGCTCGGCGTCCGTTTGGCTGCTCTGTCCGCGCTCGACCGTAAGGTAGTCGTCGATCCGGTCCGCAGCCTCACGAGATTGGTCGACGACCACGACGCCGATGGCGATCATTCCGACGACCAGGGCAGCCGCAAAGCTCAGGAAGACGACGGCGACGGAGAAGCCGCGCGGTATGCGCAGCCGTTGGAGCGCCCGCACCAGCGGGTCGAGCAGGAGCGCGATCAGGGCGGCGACGATGAAGAGGAAGACGACGTGAGCGACCGTGCTCGCCAGCGTCCAGAGGAACAGCAGAACGAGCGGCAGCCCGACCAGCTGCATCCAGCGCGGAATCTGAATCCTGTGCGCCGCGGGCGGCATCGAAGTGATCGTACTGCGCACGTTGTGGCGCTCCGGCCGCCCGCCTGGGACTGGAACTTTGCGGAAGATGGGAACCTCGCGTTGGCCCGGGACGAGCAGCCGGCGGAATTGGCTTTAGAATCGCCCGTCGCCGTGTCACCAGCAGTGAAACCGAAGCGCGAGCGCGTTAGTGTCCGCGCGATGCCGTCCCGCAGGGCAGTAGTACAGGCGCGCCGCGCCCGTCGGCGCCGCGCGGCCGGACAGCACCGTGCGCGGCGGATCGCGGCACTCGTTCTCGTCTCCGCAGCGGTCGGCGTCACCCTCTTGCTGTCGGCCTTCGACTGGGGGACGGCGGAGAGGGTCTCGACGGCCCCCGCACCCGCGCAGCGGCTGCTCCCGACCGGTCCGCCCCGGCCGCAGGTCGTCGCGGTGCACAACTCCCTCCAGCTCCGGGTTCCGGTCGCCCAGCAGCGGATCACCGCGGTCGGCTACCACGCCGTCGACAACGGCGCGCTGACGCTCGATCCGGTCGGCGAGCAGGCGAACAAAGGCCTCTTCGCTCGCCTGGTCCGTCGACTCGCCGGCGGCGACAAGGCGGGGCTCGCGTGGTACCAGCTCGGCGGCGAGGGACCGGCGAACGCCGTGCTCGACGTCGGCGCCGCACCAGGCACGGATGTCTACGCACCGGTCGACGGGGTCGTGGTCGGGATCAGCGACTACGTGATCAGCGGCAAGCGGCTCGGCTCCCGGGTCGACATCCAGCCGTCGAGCGAGCCGTCGCTCGTCGTCTCGCTGACCCATCTGCGGACCGATCCAAGGCTCACCGTAGGCGCCGCCGTCACGTCTTCGAGCTCCAAGCTCGGAACGGTGATGAGCTTCTCGCGCTTCGAGCGCCAGACCCTGGCGCGGTACACGCAGGACGCCGGGAACCATGTCTCGCTCGAAGTCCACCCCGCGGCAACGCTGAGCGTTCAATAAACGTCCTCTTCGTCGCGGACGTGAACGGCGCTCCCGGCCGGCGGGCGGTCGAGCGCCTGCTTCCCGGGCTGCGCGAGGAGCTGGACGTCGACTTCTGCGTCGTGAACGGCGAGAACGCCGCCGACGGGCTCGGGATCACGCCGCGCCTCGCCGAGGTGATCCTCGCCTCGGGTGCCGACGTGATCACGCTGGGGAACCACACCTTCCGCAAGCCGGAGATCGCCGGCTACTTGGCCGAGTCAGACCGGGTGATCCGCCCGGCGAACCTCTCGAAACACGCGGCCGGGACAGGCCTCACCTTTGCCGAGACCCGCAGCGGACAGACCGTCGCCGTCGTGAACCTCCTCGGCCAGCTCTTCCTGGCTCCGCCGTACGGCCCCTGGGAGCTGGTGGACGACCTCGTCGAGGAAGCGCGGCGCCGGACGCCGGTGATCCTGGTCGACTTCCACGGCGAGGCGACGAGCGAGAAGGTCGCGATGGCGGCCGACCTGGACGGAAAGGTCACAGCCGTGATCGGCACGCACACGCACGTCCAGACGAACGACGCACGAGTGACGCCGGGCGGGACGGCGGCGGTGACGGACGCCGGGATGACGGGCCCGCACGACTCGGTCATCGGAGTCGTCACGGAGCTGGCCGTCAAGCAGATGAGAACCGGGATGCCGGTCCGGTTCAAGACCGCGCAGGGCGACGTCCGGCTCGAGGGCTGCCTGATCGAGTGCGGGGACGACGGACGGGCTACGCGCTGCGAGCTCGTGCGCCGGGCGCTCGAAGAATGAGCACCGCGAGGAGGGCGACGAGCGCCAGGTCCCGCAGCAGAACCAGCCACGACGCGATCGAGTCGAGCTCCAGCGCCAGCTCCCAGTAGCGGTACGGGAACCACAGCTGGGTCAGGACGAGCGCCACGGCCAGCACGCCGGTCGCGAGCAATCCGCGCCGGCCGCGGACGAGCGGGACCAGCGGGATCAGCCAGAGGAGAAACTGCGGCGAGAGCACCTTGCCGAAGGCGACGAAGGCGCAGACGGCGGCAGCGCAGGCGCGCACGAGCCGGTCTCGGTCGGCCGGGCCTCGCGCGTACCAGACCCAGACGGCGACCACGGCGGCGATCTGCAGCAGCGTCGAGGTGATGGCGAGCGCATCCGCCGCCCCACCGTCGAGGTTCTGCGAGCCGTGGCTCGACTCCATCGTCAGGTCCAGGCCGAACAGCTGGTGCGCGACAAGCAGGATCCCCGACCCGAGGCTCTCGATCTGGAGCGGCCGCCCGGCCTGCACCCAGAACGCGTCCCAGACTCCGCCGGGCGACAAGACGGCAAACGGGAGGACGATCGCCGCGATCACACCGAGCAACGCGCCGGTGCAGACGAGCGCCTCCCGCCGCCCGCGCGTCCGCCAGACGTGCGCAAGGAACAGCGGCGCCAGCAGGGCCGGGTAGACCTTCGCCGCGGCCGCGACGCCGAGCACGCCGAGCCCGAGCCGGAACCGTCCGGCGAGAAAGACCGCGAGCGCCGCCACCGTCAGCAGGGCCGGCCAGAGATCGAAGCGGCTCAGCACGACTGACCCGAGCAGCAGCGGCGAGACGGCGACGAAGAGCGGCGCCCACCAAGAGGTCGTCAGGGCGGCGACCAGTAGGACGATGCCGACGCCGCACGCCGCCATCAGCCCCTCGAACGTCGCGCCGTAGTCACCTCCTTCGACCGGCAGCCTGAACACGGGCAGCGCCGCCGGCGGGTACTCGACCGCGAAGTCGCGGTACGGCACCTGCCCGTCCGCCATCGCCTCGCCGTACCGCTCGTAGATCGGCGTGTCCACGATCTGGTCGCGCTCGTAGAAACCCTCGTGGAGCAGCACCCACGAGAGGACGAAGAGGACGGCGCAGCTAGCCGGCCGGAACCAGCTCGGGAACCGGGCGCTCAGGCTCCACCGCCTCCTCGGGCTCCCGCCGGACGGCCGGCGCGAGCACCGCGAAGGCGACGAACGGGAAGAACCACGGGATGTAGAGGAAGAACCAGTGAGTCAGCACCAGCTCGAAGCCGAGCAGCAGCGCACCGGTCAGCGCAGCAAGCTGCAGCGGCGACTTCGTGCGCGGCCAGAAGGCGACCGCCACCGAGCCCGCGAGCAGGAGCCCGATCAGCGGCAGCTGGACGAGGTGGAGGTCGGGGATGCCCTCGGCGTGGTACTGCCCCCAGCCCCAGATCGAGAACGGCGACTCGCGGCCGAGCTGCCAGCCGAACGTCCGGTTCCAGAAGACCCGCGCCGCGTCGATCGGGCTCGGCTCCAGCAGCAGGATCGAGAAGGAGGCCAGTGTCGCGGCCGCAAAGCCGGCGACGAAGACCGAGACGGCGCGGGGTCGCCGCAGCCCGTCCGGGTACGACGCCCAGAGCGGCACGACCAGCAGCGGCGCGAACTTGGTCCACGCCGCGAGCGCGCTGAAGACGCCGCGCGCGAAGCTCGACGACGCGAGCCAGAAGCCCCAGACGAGGAAGAGCGCCGGCAGCGCGTCGTTCGTGTTCGAGCTCGACACGTACTGCGTGAACGGATAGGCCGCCCAGGCGAAGGGAAGGACCGCCGCGAGCCGCAGGCCGCCGAACCGTCGGCCGACGAGCACGAGGCCGAGCATCACCAGCAGGTCGAGCGCGATCGAGGTGAAGTGCACGGCCGGCAGCTCGTCCCACTTGCCGTCCCAGCCGAGCAGCGCGTAGCCGGGCAGGTACGCGATGTACGCGACCGGGCCGTAGGTGTCGCCTCGCTCGTTCGAGGACTCGCAGCGTCCGTTGGTCTGGATCCGCTCCCGCACCTCGCCCTCGGCATCCGCCTCCCCGCACTTGCGCAGCTTCCCTTGCGCAGGAAAGTGGCTGTAGGGCATCTCGCCGTTCGCGATCCGGTGGGCGCCGATGACGCCCGAGTAGCCGACGTCGATCACGTTCGAGTCTTCGACGTTCAGCCCGATCCGGAAGCCTGCGAGGAAGACGGTGGCGGCGACGAGGATCCAGATCGGCCAGACCACGGTGCCGCTCGACCCGCTCCTTCCCCGGAGACCGACCCAGACCATGCGCGCCACCAGGTAGACCATCGGCGGGTAGGCGAGCGCCATGCTCGCGAACACGTTTCCGTCGTTGAAGAACCAGAGCGAGACGGAGAACGAGAGCAGCGCGACGAGGTCGAGGGTGCGCAGGCTGAGCGGCCGCCGCCAGTCGACGAGGCCCAGGAGGAAGACGGCGCAGAGCGCGAGCCAGACGTCCACCCGATTGATCGACTTCCCTCCGAACGCGCCCTCGTAGCCGCGGGCCATCTTCCACGCCACCTGCGGGCCCGTCCACGCCTCGGTGACCCGGCCGGAGGAGTCGCTCACCTTGCCGGTCGCGATCTCGCCCGCCTCCTGCCACCAGACGTGCACCGTCCACGAGCCGGACTCCGCGTCGAACGTCGCGTCCGTGACGCGGCCCTTCACCGGGTAGCGGTCGAGCCAGTCCGCAACCTTCGGGTGCCGGAGGAACGAAGCAGTCGCTTCTCGTTCGGTCAGCCGAGCATCCGCCGCCAGCGCGGTAGGGCTGACGGCCAAAGCGGCGAGGACTACGGCCAGAACGCGCACGCAGCCTCATTCCTCGGAGAAAGTCCGCTAGGACTTTCTCCGAAAACTCCAGAGCTTGTTGCCGACGAAGTTCAGGGGCGTGACGAGGATGATCGCGATCGCCTGCGCCGGGATCTTGTCCAGCCCGAGCGCGATCAGCGTCTCCAGGATCAGCAGGTTCGCGCCCAGCGCGCAGACTGCGACGATCAGGAACCGGATCCCCTGGTACGCGACATGCCCGCGCTGACCCCGGAACGTCCAGAGCCGGTTCCACGTGTAGTTGTTCGTCACGGCGACGAGGAACGACGCGGTCGCTGCGGGGAGGTGATGCCAGTCGGCCCAGAGCACGAGCGTCGAGAAGACCGCGAGGTTGACCACGTAGCCCGTGCGCGCCGACCGTGCAGAACTTCGCGAGCTGCACCCAATTGTGTGGCCGGCGCAGCGCGGCCCCGGCGCGGCCACCGGCGACTGCGAGCGTCGTGGAGAACGAACGTGACACGGCCGGCGCGAGAGTAGCTAAGCGGCCGATTCTCGGCCCCGGCGAAGCGGGACGCCCCGCGCGCGGTAGAACTCGAGCTCCTCGGTGTCGAGCAGCGCAAACGGAGAGTCGATGACGACCTCGCCGCCGGCGGGAGATGCCGCAGCCATGGGCAGAAAGCGGTGGCGGCCGTCCATGCAGCGGACCTCGAGCCCCATCGGCTGCCCCTCGGTCGCCTCGAGGATCACGTCGACGACATGTCCGATTAGGACCCCGTGCAGGGTCACCGACCGTTGCAGCAGCTCTTCCATCGAGAAAGTGCTTCCCGCTTCAGCGCGTCGCGAACCCGTGCTCGTCGCGCGGTTCCGTCCACTCGACCTCGACGTCGTCCACGTGGGCGAGCGACGGCCCGCTGCGGCACCAGGCGAGCATCGAATCGATTCGGTCCCGGTCGCCCTCGAACACGGCTTCCACCGTTCCGTCCGGGTTGTTGCGGATCCAACCCGCGAGATCGAGCGACCGGGCACGGTCCCTCGTCTCGGCGCGGAAGAAGACTCCCTGCACCCGACCGCGGACCACGACCCGGGCGCGGGCGTCGCTCATCCCTCGAACCCCTCCTCGCCCACGAGCGGGACGAAGCGGCACGGGACCGACCGGATCACCGCCGGGCCCTCAGGGCTCCGCACGATCACCTCGAGGCGCTGGCCACGGCGTCCTCCGACCGGGACGACGAGGCGGCCGCCGACCTTGAGCTGCTCGTAGAGCGCGTTCGGGAACCCGGGCGCGGCCGCGGCCACCGCGATGGCGTCGTACGGGGCGTGCTCGGGCAGACCGCGTGACCCGTCGCCGACGTTGACGTTGACGTCGTCGACGCCGGCCGCCTGGAGGTTGCGCCGTGCCTGCTCGGCGAGCTCAGGGATCCGCTCGATGGAGTGCACCTCCTTCGCGAGCTGCGCGAGCACCGCGGCCTGGTAGCCGGAGCCGGTGCCGACGTCGAGAGCGCGCTCGTCGCCGTCGAGGCCGAGCTCTTCCAGGATCCTGGCGACCATGTACGGCTGCGAGATCGTCTGACCAGAGCCGATCGGGAGCGCCGCGTCGTCGTAGGCGCGGCGGCGCAGGTCGTCCGGGACGAACGCCTCGCGCGGGACGTGCTCCATCGCCTCGAGCACCCGGGCGTCCGCGATGTCGCGGCCGCGGAGCTGCTCGTCGACCATCCGGCGGAGACGGGCTTCGGCTGGAGAACTCATTCCAGAATGAGAGCTGAGCCGCCAGGGCGCGCTGGGCGGCGCCAGGCGTCGTCCTCACCCGCGCCCATATGAGTGGATATGAACGCGGCCTGCGTCCGGGCCTGGCATCCACCCAGCGCACCCTGGCGACGAGCCACATCCTGGAACGAGTCCTCAGGCGGCGCGGGCATACGCGGGAGCTTGTATCCCGAAGTGGCGCAGGACGAACGGCGTGACGCCGGCGATGTCGCCGGGCGGCGGCTCTCCGGCGCCGACGGCGAGCATCGGGACGAGCGAGTCGCCCTCGAGCAGCGATCCGTGCGATCCACCGCCGGCGTGGTGGCGACCTCCGAGGTCGGCGAACTCGACACCCTCGACCGCTGACACCAGCACGTCGCCGGCGTTCGGGTTCCTGAGCGCCCGAAGCGCGCGACCCTGCCAGCCGTCGGCCGACGCGTCGAGCCGGAGCTCGCCGCCGTCCCGGAGCGCAACGGCCTCGCCGTCCTCCGCGAAGATTGCAATGTCGACGCCGTCCGTGTGGGCCAGCCGCTCGGCGACGGCCCTCGCCTCGGCATCACCGGAGACGTACACCATGCCGGCCCGGTTCGAGGCCGTGACCAGCGTGCCGGGGATGTCCGCCAGCGACTCCTGGAGACGGACGGCCCGGTCGACGTGGGTCTGGCCGTGGTCGGAGCACACGACGACGGCGTACCGCTCGAGGAACTCGTCCAGGCCGCCGGCTGCCTCGACGAGGGCGCCGACCGCCTGGTCGCTGCGCCGAAGGGCCTCCTCGGCGCCCCCGGGCCGAGTGCGTGCGAGGCATAGTCGTAGTCGGGCAGGTAGTAGAAGAGGAAGTCGAAGCCGTCGCGCGTCACGAGCCACCGGCCGACCGCTGCGGCGTACGCGTCGATCGACCCACCCGTGCGCGTGCGGATCGCAAGCGGCGCGCCGGTGACGTCCGACTCGAAGAGGCTGAAGTAGAAGAACCGTCGCGGCCCGTCCACCGGCCGCACGAGCCCGGGCACGGTCGGAACATGGCGCGTCCGGCCCCGGTAGCACGGGGTGTTCACGGCCGCCGCCGTCAGGCCCTCATCCTCGAGCGACTCGAACACCGTCGCCGCCTCCCGCGAGAGATGGTGGGCGTTCATCTCGACGATCGCGTCGCGGATCGCGCGACGCGTCCCAGCCGCGCGCATCGCGCCGAAGGACGAGCCGTACTCGACCAGCCGCGCCTCTCCGCGGTGGTACCAGACGAGATGCGGGATCTCGTGGACATCGGGGTGCGCGCCGGTCGCAAGCGTCGCCATGCAGACCGGAGTCAGCGAGGGGAAGGTCGACACCGCCCGGCCGTAGGTGCCGGCGTCGTGGAGTGAGGCGAGCGTCGGCGCGGAGCGCCGCTCGACCGCCTGCTCGAAGACCTCCGGCGTGAGCCCGTCGATGACGACGAGGATCAGCTTGCGGGGCATCAGTCGGCGAGCGTGCGCAGGCCGGCGTAGCGCTCTGGCTGGCGCCGACGCAGCCGAACGGCGAGGAAGGGCAGGCCGAGGAACTCGAGATAGCCCACGAGCGGTACGAACGCGAGCGCGCCGATCGCCACGGCCACACCGGCGACCAGCAGCGCGGTTCCCAGGCGGGCGCCGCCGCGCCTCAGCGCGCCGCGCACGATTTCCCCCGCAGAGGCGGCGCCGAAGATGCCGCCGAGCGCGCCGGCAGCCGCTTCGGGCTCGTCGCCGAGCCAGATCCCCAGCGCGAACCCCGCGACGGCGGCAAGCGCGATCGCGGCGAGCAGGCCGGCCCTGGTGCCGCCGAGCAGACCGGCGAGTAGGATCCCGATGCCGACCCCGAGACCCAGGAACACTCCGATCCAGTAGACGTCGGCCATCTGGCGGCCAGTCTACGCATGGAGGTTTCGGCCGCCGGGGAACGGGGGGAAACCTCATATGCGGGGCGGCTCCTAGCCGCAGGGAGCCGTTCCGCGCCTCTTCTGCGAACCGAATGACCCCGTCATCCGTACCTCCCTCCAACCGACCAAGGAGGGGAGATGAGGAAGGTTGTCATCCTCGTGTTCGTCGCGCTCGGCGTTCTGGGGGTCGGGGCCGTGGCGACGGCGGACGACGACGACGGAAGCGGCCACAACGGCGCCCGGATGAACGGGTACCAGGAAGTCACGTCGGTCTCGACGACCGGCGTCGGCAGCTTCTTCATCAAGTTCAACAAGGACATGACGGCCGACTACGTCCTGAGCTACCGCGGACATCGAGACGCCGGTCACGCAGGCGCACATCCACTTCGCTCAGACGCTCGACCAACGGGCCGATCGAAGTGTGGCTCTGTGACGGCGACCCCGCCGCCGCACCGACGCCGCCCGGTCCTCCGGCGCGGCAGCCGGGTGGGACACCGCCGTTGCCGGTCTGTCCTCCGAGCACCGGCGGAACGGTGCGAGGCACGATCATCGCCGGTGACATCCAGGGCGACCCGGCCGCTGGCGATCGCGGGATCGAAGCCGGGAACTGGGAGGAGTTCAAGGCGGCCGTCAAGGTTGGCCACACCTACGCGAACGTCCACTCGAGACCGCTTCCCGGGCGGCGAGATCCGCGGTCAGATCAACGACCGGGATCAGAGGGAGTACACAGGCCCGCCACCGTTCGCCGACGACGGTGACGACGACTAGCTAAGTCGCGGCAGGCACCACGGGTTGATGGGGGCAGGATCAGTCCTGTCCCCGTGACCCCTTCGGCGCACCTCTTCGACCGATCTGATTAACGTGGTCTGTCGTAAGCTCTGTCGAACCGACCAAGGAGGGGAGATGAGGAAGGTTGTACTCCTCGGGCTCGCCGTCGTCGTTGGCGTGCTCGCCGTTTCCGCGGTTGCCTTCGCCGACCGAGGCCACGGCAAAGGCGAGCAAGGACTTCTCCGCCAGCCTCAACGGGTGGGAGGAGGATCCGTCGCAGGTCACGACCGGCACGGGCTCGTTCAAGGCCGAGGTCGAGAGCGCGACACAGATCAGCTTCAGGCTGAAGTACAGGAACCTGGAGGGCACCAACGTCGTCCAGGCCCACATTCACATCGGCTCTCGTCACGAGAGCGGCGGGATCAGCGCCTGGCTCTGTGGCGGCACCACGCAGCCTGCGTGTCCGGCGGGTCCCACTGCCACGGTCAACGGCACAATCGAAGCGGCTGACATCACCGCCCCCGGCGAGGCCAGGGTGTCGAGCCGGGCAACTTCGCCGACCTGCTGCGCGCAATGCGGAAGGGCGAGACGTACGCCAACGTCCATACCGCCCCGCGTGCACCCGGCGGTGAGGTCCGCGGTCAGATCCGCGGTGACGACGACGACGACTAGTCGCTAAGTCGCGGCAGGCTGCTCGAGGCGGCGGAGGACGGCAAGCCCGAACTCCGCCGCCCGGGCGCCGTCGACGACGCGATGGTCGAACGTGAGCGCCACGTAGCCGACCGGCCGCACGACGATCTCGCCGTCCCGGACCACCGGCCGCTCGGCGATCCGTCCGAGGCTGAGGATCGCCACCTCCGGGTGGTTGACGATCGGCGTCTGGAACAGGCCGGCGAGCTTGCCGGCGCTCGTGACGGTGAAGGTGGAGCCGCGCAGCTCCTCGGCGGTGAGCGAGCCGGCACGGGCCGCGTCGGCGAGCCGCCGCACCTCGGCGTCGAGCTCCTCGACCGACCTGGAATCCACGCCGCGGACGACGGGCACGACGAGCCCCTGATCGGTCTGGACGGCCAGCCCGAGGTCGTAGCGGTCGAGGTAGACGATCTCGTCGCCCTCGAGCCGTGCGTTGAGCTCGGGGAACTCCTGCAGCGCCTCGGCCGTCGCCTTCAGGACGGTCGGGACCAGGAGCTTCAGGTCGACGGCCCCGAAGTCGCACTCCTCGACCCAGGTCACCGGGGGCACCTCTCGGTGGGCGCGCGCCATGTGCTCGGCGATCAGCCTGCGGACGCCGCGCAGGGGCTCCCGCCGTCCCTCCCGGACAGGTCTCGCAGCCGCTGTCCGCCGGACGTCGTCCTCGGTGATTCGTGCGTCGGGGCCAGACCCCTCGACCCGCACGAGGTCGACGCCCAGCTGCTGAGCCACCTTCCGTACCAGCGGAGTCGCCCTGACCTTCGCCTTGGGGTCAGACCCCATGAGTCGGCTTGACTCAAGCTCCGTTTTGGACGTGTCCGACGCGGCCTCCGCATGCGGGGCCGGCTCCGCGCGCGGCTGCTCGTCCTCGCCGGCAGGCGCCGCTCCGTCCTCGCCGATCACGACGAGCACGGTCCCGACGGGGACGACCTTGCCCTCCTCGACCAGGATGCTCGCGACCTTCCCCGCGGCCGGCGACGGGATCTCCACGGTCGTCTTGTCGGTCTGGACCTCGACGAGCGGGTCGTCCTCGGCGATCTCCTGGCCCTCCTCGACGAGCCAGCGCGCGATCTCCCCCTCGGTGAGGCCCTCGCCGAGATCCGGCAGCTTGAACTCGTAGGCCATGGCCGGCAAACCTACCCGCGCTCGGCGGCCTGCTCCATCTCGACGAACTCGACGTCTCCCCACCGGTCGAACTGCCGGGTGTGGCGCCCGGTCTCGCGGAACCCCGCTCGCTCGTAGACCTTGATCGCCCGCTCGTTGAACGCTGCGACGTTGAGGATGACCCGCTCGGCGTCGAATCGCGCCCTGACGTACTCGATGCCGGCCCGCAGGAACTCGAGCCCGAGCCCGCGGCCGGTCAGTTCCGGACGGAGGCCGAGGCCGATCTCGACCGCGTCGCCTTTCTCCTCGAAGTAGAAGTTGCCGACAAGCGCGCCGGCCTCGTCGAGCGCCTCGTACCACCGCTCCGGGTTGCGCACCGGCTCTGCATCGCCGTCGTAGAAGTCGTACGGAGGCTCGTACCGCCAGGTTCGGAGGTCGGTGAACAGCTCCGGGGTGGCCGGGCGGATCGTGACCTTCACGAGCGTGGCGTCCCGATCCAGGCGTCCGGCGGAGCAATCAGCACGCGGAGACCGCCTTCGACGCGCCAGAGCGAGACGGCCTGCTCGTCTCCCCTGAGCTCGGGCGCCACCTCGCGCGGCACGTAGCCGACCTGGAGCGTCCGCTCCTCGTTCCAGATCCCGACCGCGTTCGGGTCGTGCTCGTTGTCCGGTTCCGGGACGAGCGCCAGCCGGCGGCCCGGCTCGAAGGACGCGTCGGGCAGCGCCTCGGGCCTGAAGGACACGCCGGCGGCCGGCACGACGCGGATCCGCTCGTCCTCCCAGCGCACCGGCTCGCCCGTCGCCGCGTCCCGCAGCCAGTAGCCGGACGGGCCGCGCTCGAGCCAGAGCGCGCGAGTCGCTCGCGTCACACCCGAAAGGCGTCGTCCCGCAGGACGGCGTGGACGCCCAGCGTCCCGTTCACGACCTGCGTCACATGGAGGTCGACACCGACGCTGGCCAGGACGAGCGCGTCGCCGCCCGTCACCCCGAGCTCCCGGCCCATCAGCGCCACCATTCCGTCGACGGCGATCTTCGCCGCCCGGCCCGAGATGCTCGTCCAGGCCGAACGTGAGCCAGGCGCCCCGGACGCGGGCGACGGGCCACTCGAGCCGAAGCTCCTCGTCCACGTCCAGCGTCAACCGCGCCTGGGCCGGCGTCTCGATCGCGGTCCCCGAGACCTCCCCGTCACCCTGCGCGGCATGCCCGTCGCCTGCCGAGAAGAGCGCACCGTCGACCGGGATCGGGAGGTAGAGCGTCGAGCCGGCGACGAGCTCCTTGCAGTCGAGGTTCCCGCCCCAGCGGCGCGGCGGGATCGTCGAGTGGACGCCGGGCTCGGGCGGCGGCATCCCCATGACGCCGAGGAACGGCTTCAGGTCGAGCTCGCGGTCGAGCGCGCGCCCGATCCCCGCGCGGAGGTCCCAGTAGACGGCGTGATCCTCGCCGCCGTGCGTGACGCCCCAGTGCGCAGGCCGGACCTCCTCGATCCGGACGACCAGCGTCTGGCCCGCCTTGGCGCCGCGCACCTCGATCGGGCCGGCGAGCGCATGCCCCGTGTCGATCTCCGGGTTCCGAGCAACGACGTGCGTGTCCGGCTCGACGTCCCAGGCGTGGTTCGGCGTCGAGATCCGAACCGTGTCGCCAGGGTCGACGGTCAACACCGGCTCGAGGTCGGGCGAGAAATGCCCGTGCAGCGCCCAGGGCTCACAGGGCAGCTCGTGAAGGGCCATCAGCTCACCCGCTCGGCGAGGTGCTGGTACCGCGTGACGAACCCGTCGTCGTCGAACTCGATCTCGGCGACGAAGTCGCCCGAGCTGTAGCGGATCAGGCCGTCGCCGAGTGGCTCGTAGCGCTGCTCCGAGCGCGACACCTCCAAGCGACGGGACGTCGACGAACGACATGACGAAGTCCGCCGCCTCGTCCAACCCGGCAAGCACCGGCAGCGAGTTGAAGAGCGGCGAGGCCGCCAGGTCGAAGAAGTCCGTGCCGTCGAGCCCGATGTCGAGGCTCACTCCCTCGACGACCTGCGCGCGCAGCCGGCCGGGCTCGAGCTCGTACCGGAGCTCGTACGCCACGCCGATCTGGGTACCCGAGGCGCGCAGGACACCGTCGACGACCTCGGCGTGAGCGATCTCCATGCGCGGCTCGTCGAGCCCGCGCCAGACGAGCGTCTGGCGCACCTAGAACTCGAGCAGCTTGCGGACCGCGTCCGTGACCCGCTCGACCGACGGCATATACGCGTCCTCGATCTGCCAGTACGGATACGGGACGTCGTAGCCGGTCACGCGGATCACCGGGCCGCGGAGGTCGAGGATCGCCTTCTCCGCCAGGATCGCCGCGAGCTCGGCGCCGAAGCCGGCCGTCCGCGGCGCCTCCTGGACGATCACGACCCGGCCCGTCTTGGCAGCCGAGGCGAGCAGCGCCTCCTCGTCCAGCGGCTTCAGGGTCCGGAGGTCGAGGACCTCGACGCTCGCCTCGCCCGCCAGCGCTTCGGCGGCCTGCTCGCAGAGCGGCACCATCGAGCCGTAGGCGACGAGCGAGACGTCCGACCCCTCGCGCGCAAGCCTGGCCTGACCCAAGCGGCACCGTGTACTCGCCGTCCGGCACCTCGCCTCGCATCGTCCGGTAGTGGAGCTTCGGCTCGAGGATCACGACCGGGTCGGGCTCGCGGATCGCCGACGCCAGCAGGCCTTTCGCGTCCGCCGGCGTCGACGGGATCGCAACCTTCACGCCGGGCGTGTGCGCGTAGTACGCCTCGGGCGAGTCGTCGTGGAGCTCGGGCGCGCGCACGCCGCCGCCGTACGGCATCCGGATCGTGAGCGGGAACTCCATCGCGCCGCCCGTGCGCCAGCGATAGCGCCCGACGTGCGTGATCAGCTGGTCGAGACACGGGTAGCTGAACGCGTCGTACTGCATCTCGCAGACGGGGCGCCAGCCCGCCATGCAGAGGCCTATCGCCGTGCCGAGGATCCCCGCCTCGGCCAGGGGCGTGTCGACGCAGCGGTCAGAGCCGAACCGGTCGCGCAGCCCGGCCGTCGCGCGGAAGACTCCTCCGGCGCGGCCGACGTCCTCGCCCATGACCATCACGTTCTCGTCCCGCTCGAGCTCGACGTGGAAGCAGTCGTTGATCGCCTCGACGAGCAGCCTCTCGCTCACGGCAGCAGCCTCCGGAGCTCGGCGAGCTCCTCGTCGAAGGACGCAGGCGGGTTCGCGAACGTGTGCTCGAACAGCAGCTCCGGCCCGGCAGGCGGCTCGGCCTCGGCGGCCGCGATCCCCTCGCGCATCCGCTCGAGCGCCTCAGCCGCGGATCTCCTCGGCGCGCTCGTCCGTCAGGACGCCGAGCCGCTGCAGGTAGCGCTCGTAGCGGCCGACGCACTCGTTGCGCTTCTCCTCCTCGACCCGCTCGAGGTCGATGTACGCCGCCTGGTCGTCGGCGGTCGCGTGCGGCGCCGTCCGGTAGGTGACGGCCTCGATGAACGTCGGACCCTCGCCGGCTCTCGCGCGCTCGACGGCCGTCCGGGTCGCCTCGTAAACCGCCAGGACGTCGCCGCCGTCCACGCGCACGCCCGGCATCCCGTAGCCCGTCGCCTTGTCGGCCAGCGTCTCCGCCGCCGTCTGCGCCGAGAGCGGGGTCGAGATCGCCCACTGGTTGTTGTTGCAGAAGAGGATCGTGGGCGCCTTCATGACGCCGGCGAAGTTCGCGCCCTCGTGGAACGAGCCCTCGGACGTCGCGCCGTCGCCGAAGTAGGCGATCGCAACGCTCCGCTCGCCGCGCAGCTTCTTCCCCCAGGCGAGGCCGGCCGCGTGCGGGACATGGGTCCCGATCGGGACGCAGATCGACGCGACGTTGTAGTCGAGCGGGTTCCACCAGCCGGACGGATGCCCGCGCCACCAGGAGAGGACGGTCGAGACCGGCATCCCGCGCAGGAGCCCGATCGCGGACTCTCGGTAGCTCGGGAAGATCCAGTCCTCTCGCTTCGAGCGCATAGACCGAGCCGGCCTGCATCGCCTCGTGGTTCCAGAAGATCGCGTACGTGCCGATCCGGCCCTGGCGGTGGTACACGACCGACCGCTCGTCGTAGGTGCGCAGCGTGATCATCGAGCGGTAGAGCTCGATCAGGTCGCTCTCGTCGAGCCCTTCGACCTCGCCGTCCGGGATGCCCTCGCCGTCGCCGATGACGCGGCGCAGTTCGCGCTCGTCATGCAAGACTTGCGCCATGGCAGCCGCGAATCTACCCGAGTCGATGCTCAGGCCGTCCGCCGGCTGAGCGCGAGCACGGCTGCGGCGAGCGCCACCGCGGCCGCCACGCCTGCTCCCTCGAGCGCAAGCCCACCGCCCACGTCGATCCGCGCGACCGAGACCAGCACGGCACCGATCGCGATCGAGCCGGCCACGAGCGCGGAGAGGAGCGCGAGCCGCCGGGCGGCGATCCCGGGCGAGGCCGGTTGGCTCAGGCGGGTCTCCAGCGACCAGTACGAGAGCTCCCCCACCGCGATCAGCCCCGCGGCGAAGAGCGGCGAGCGCGCGGGGTCGCCGCCGTCGGCGAACGACGCGGCCGCGGCGGCTCCGAGCGCCAGCAGCACCCACGGAACGACGATCGACCGTCCACGCCAGAGGCCCGCCGCAAGAACGGCAGTCGCGCTCGCCGACAAGCCCGCGGCCAGCAGCCGAAGCTCGCCCGCCGCCGCAACGGCGGCGGCGCCGACGAGCGCGGCCGTCAGCACGGCGGCGACGCCGGTGACTAGCGGCGTGCGAGATGCGCGGCCCGCCTGAATGCTGTCACCTCCCCGATCGCCGACTGAAGCGCCTCGCCCTCGCGCCACTCCACGACAGGCACGCCGAGTGCGTGGAACGCCGTCCGCCTCGCCGCTCGCCGGAGCAGCCAGAGCCGCTCCACCAGCGGATCCGACTCGTCCGCAACATGCGGAGCGAACGGCACGGGTGAGATCTCGATCACGGCGATGTCGAAGCCGCGGCGCCGCAGGTCGGCCAGTGCCGTGAGCGCGCGATCGTCGAGGAGCGGCGACAGGGCGACGACGAGCGCCTGCGACGGCAGCGTCCGGCGGGGAACGAGGTCGATGTCCTTCCAGGCGTAGCTGAGCATGATCTCCGCGTCGAGCAGCGCGTCGACGATCCGGTAGCGCTGGACGATCCCGGTTGCCGGCGTCAGCCAGTTCAGAATCCCGCCGAAGGCCACGAGCCCGACCCGGTCCCGGTGCGCGAGGTAGCGCTCCGCCAGGGTCGCCGCCGCGCGAACCGCGAGGTCGAGCGTGCCCTGGTCCTCGCGCCGCGCCTCGACGAAGGTGTCGAGGAAGATGACGACGTCGGTGTTGCGCTCCGGGTGCATGTCGTTGACCCAGAGCTCGCCGGACCGCGCAGTCGCGCGCCAGTTGACCCGCCGGAGCCTGTCGCCGTGAACGAACGGACGGAGGTCGGCGAACTCGATGCCGTCGCCGCGCTCACGCGCGACCTGGTTCCCCGCTGAGGGCTGCGTCTCGAGCGGCCGAAGCACGGACCGGAGTCGCTCCGCCGACGGATAGACCTTCAGCGGCGCTCGGGCTCCCACCACCTGCTCGTAGACGAAGAGACCGAAGGCGTCTCGACTCCGGATCGCCGCCTGCCCGAGGGTGAACGCGCCCCAGTGGCCGCACTCGATCTGCCACGCCAGCTCGACGGTCTGCCCGGGACCGATGCGAACAAGCGCCGGGTTCGGGCCGTCGACGACGCGCGCGCCCTCGGGAAGCACGAGGGCGACTTCGGCGTGCGGGACCGCCGCCTCGGCGCGGAGCGCCAGCTCGAGGCCGACCGTGGCGCCCTCGACCGTCCGCTCGGCGCCCGGCGTCGACCAGGCGCGCAGGGACGGCTCCCGCGCGAGTGGCAGCCCGAGGGCGGGGATCAGTGCGAACGGCGCCGCGAGCACCGCGAGCTCCGGCCGGCCGAGCGCGACGGCCGCGAGGAGCCCGAACGCGGCCAGCCCGGCGTACGCCGGCAGCTTCGGCGAGGTCGTTCGCGTCACTGCGTTGTCTGAGGGACGTCCTCGGCGGCCGGAGTGGGGACCTGCTCGAGGATGTCGCGCACGACCTGCTCGGCCGGGATCCGTTGCACCCAGAGCTCCGGGCGCAGGGTGAGCCTGTGTGCCAGCGCGGGGACGGCGACCGCCTTCACGTCGTCCGGCGTCACGAAGTCACGGCCGTCCATGAGCGCGCGACCGCGAGCCAGCTTGAGGATCGCCAGCGTCCCGCGCGGGCTGGCTCCGACCTCGACCGCGGCCGCTGACCGGGTCGTAGCGACGACGTCGACGATGTAGTAGCCGACCGACTCGGCGATGTGGACGCTCTCGAGCGCGCCCTGGAGCTCGAGCAGCTGCTCGCGATTCACGACCGGACCCAGCACGACCTCGTCCGTCTCCCGCTCCATGCGCCGCTCGACGATCTGCCACTCCTCGTCCCTGTCGGGGTAGCCGACACCGATCCGGAGCAGGAAGCGGTCGAGCTGCGCCTCGGGCAGCGGATAGGTGCCCTCGTACTCGATCGGGTTCTGCGTCGCGAGGACGAGGAACGGGCGGTCGAGCGGGCGCGTCACGCCCTCACTCGTCACCTGCCGCTCCTGCATCGCCTCGAGCAGCGCCGCCTGCGTCTTCGGCGGAGCGCGGTTGATCTCGTCGGCGAGGAGAAGGTTGGTGAAGACCGGGCCCGGCCGGAACTCGAACTCGGTTGTGCGCTGGTCGAAGATCGACGCGCCGGTGACGTCCGACGGCATCAGGTCCGGCGTGAACTGGATCCGCGCGAACTCCATGCTCGTCACCTGTGCGAAGGAGCGCGCGATCAGCGTCTTCGCGAGGCCCGGGTAGTCCTCGATCAGGACATGGCCGTCTGCGAGCAGCCCGAGGAGGACGAGCTCCAGCGCGTCCCGCTTCCCGACCACCGCGCGCTCGACCTCCCCCAGGATCAGGTCGCAGCGCTCGCCGAACTCTTCTGCGTGCATCACTCAATCCTCTCAAGCGCGCCGACGAGGCGGCCGAGGTCGTCCGTCGCGATCCCGGGGGCGTTCCGGTTCCGCGGAGGCTCGCGGTCCGGCCGCAGGAGCTCCCACGCCTCGTCGCCGAGCACGCCCTTCGCCCGCCGCTCGTTGTCCAGCGAGATGCCGCGGCCCGCGAGCCGGTTGCGCGCGATCTCGACGAGCGTCGGGCGGAGCCGGTAGTGGAGGTCGAACGCGGTCTGCATGCCGAGCTGCACCTCGCGCGCCAGCTTGTCCCGCTCGGCGATCCGCACCGACGGCCGGTGCGTCGCTTCGAGTGCGTCGTCGAACTCCGAGCGCTCGCCCGGCATGCGGCGTCGCCGGGTCAGCCCGACGAGCCGGATGACGGCGATCCCGCCGAGCGCCAGGACGTACAGGTCGAGGATCAGGTCCCGCCGCTCGGGGGCGGCGATGAGGGCGACCACCGCGAACAGCGTCGCGAGCAGCCCGAAGCCGAGGATCGGAAGGAGCTTGCGGCTCATGTGACGGTCAGGGCGCGCAGCTCGTCGCGCACGGCGCCGACGGCTGCGATCGCGTCCTCCTTCATCTTCGTGTCGATCGAGTGCTCGCTGAACTTCGCGCGCTCGAAGAGGCGCGTCAGCCGGCGGGCAGCCGCCCCGCTTCCGGTCAGCGCCGCGAGCACGCGTCCGAGGTACTCGAGCGGTGCCTCTGCCGCCCGACGCGGGAGCCCGTAGGAGCCGAGCGAGCGCTCCATCCGCGCGTAGGCGGCGATGACGGCGCGCCTCGGGTCGCGCTCGCGGCGGAGGTCGTCGAGCGTCTCGTCGAGCATCCGCTCGAGCTCCTTGCGCGCCTCGAGCTCCGGTAGCGAGCGGCCCTGCGGCCGGACGAGCACGGCGGCGAGGATCGCGAAGCCCACGAGGGCGGCGACGAAGACCAGTCCGACGACCAGCCAGTCGATCGAGGCGGGGTCGATGGTCGGAACACGGCCGACGTCGTCCGGGGTCGTCCCCGTCTGGCCGGTGCTCGCTGCGGGCCCGTCGTCGTCGCCGTCGCCCGGCCCCAGCCTCCGCAGAGCCGCGATCCCGGCAAGGACGAACGTGAGGAAGAAGACCCCCGCGAGCACGTTGCCGTGCCACCTGCGCGGCTTCGGCTCCCCGCCGGTCAGCGTCAGACCGGTCATCAAGGGCGAGGCGACGAGGAGCGCCGCCACCCAGACGCCGCCGAGCACGAAGAGCAGCGTCGCGAGCGGATCGGCGAGGTCGCGGCCGGCGCCCCCCGTCGCAGGCCCGCGGGCCGAAGCTGCGAGCGCAACGACGGCGAGCAGCAGCAGCACGGCGAGGATGGCGCCGAGAGCGCGAACCGGGTCGAATCCGGAGTCCCTGGGGGGCGCGGCCACGTTCCTAATTAGACGTTTAGCCGAGAATTTTCGCCGCTCTGGGCTCGGACGTGAACTCGGCGCGGTCCACGTCGCCCAAATCCTCGCCGTCCACCTGGAGCGGAAGTGGGCGGTCCGCCCGCAGCTCGATCGCGTCCACGTCATGAAGGTAGAGGACGCCGCGTGCTTTCGGCGTTCGTCCGGTCAGCGCTGCGACGACGAGGCGGGGAATTGCGAGCGGGCCGACGGTGCGAGGCGCGACGAGGTCCAGGCCGGCCTCCCACCTGGCCAACGGCGTCGGGCGCACCGGCAGGCGTCCAAGGTACGTGTACGGATCGCCGTTCGCGACGAGCGCAAAGGACGCCCGCCCGTGGCCGTCCACCTCGAGCTCGGGCGGAATGCGTCCACGCCGTCTTGCGAGCAGCTTGGTGGCCGTGGTCAGGAAGATGCGGTCCGGCGCCCGACGGCCGTAGCGCTGGCGGCCGAGGTCGTCGACGCGACGCACGACCTCCGCCGGAAAACCAAGCGCGGCCGAGAACCCGAACCGGCGGCCGTTCACGCGCCCGAGCGAGACCTCGGCCGTCCGGCCGGCGCGAAGCGCTTCGGCGACGCGCCGAGCTGCACTCTCCGGATCGCCCGGAAAGCCGAGCGCCCGCGGAAGCACGCTCGAGCCGCCGCCCGGGACGAGCCCGATCGGCACGTTGACCCGGAGGCCGTTCAAGGCCTCGTTGAAGACGCCGTCGCCGCCGAATACCACGACCGCCCCCGCATCCGCGTCACGGACAAGCTCGATCGCGTGCCCCTTCCGCTCGGTGCGCGCGACCTCGACGTCGGCGCCGAGCGCGGCGGTCACGGCCTCCGTCGCGGCGTCGGTGACGCTGCTCGCCCGCGGATTGACGACCAGCAGGACCCTTCCCATCGTGCCGAGACCTTGCCACGCACGGCCCGAATGACGAAGGGGGCCGGCGAGCCGGCCCCCTTCGTTGGCGCTAGGCGTCTTCCCTAGTCGTCGATGTCCGGTGACCTGCTGAACACCTGGAGCTCGGCCGCACGGACGAAGTTCCGCGAGGAGTTGCCCGGGACGTTCGTGTCGCAGTCAGGGTTGTTGGCCGGATCGGCGTCCTGGTCTCCCTGGAAGCCGGAACCGCCGGTGCACTGGTTCGTCTTCACGACGAGCTTGACGTGCGTGGCCTCGAAGTTGGGCACGTCGAAGCTCCGGAGGATCAGGTGAGGTGCCACTGGCCGCGGAGGATCGCCTGGGAAGGCGTCGTGCGGGCTCGTGTACACCTTCCTGAACCCTGCGGGCGTCGAGCAGTTCCCGCCCTCGTCGCTGTTGCACGCCCACAGCTCGAACTGGCGCAGAGCCGCGAAGCGGCTGTGGCCGGGTCCGATGTGGGCGCTGACCTGGACATAGCGGACGCGAACATCGTCGGTTCCGCCCAGGTCGATCGTCGCCTGCTTGCCGTCCACCGAGAGGTTGCCGCCCGGAACGCCCGGCGTGGCCGTGCCCGTCCAGTTGGCGGCAACCGCGGTCCACACGGTGGCCTCGGTGTCGTCGATCAGGTTCGCGAGGCTGGCCGGGCCGACAGGCGGAGCCTGGTCGTCGCCGGTCACCGTCGCACCGGACGCCGAGGACGCCCAGTTCCGCGCGAACTTGATCTTGATCTTCTCACGCTCACCCGAGCGGAACCGCTCGCTGAAGCGAACGTGTCCGTATCCGGGTGCAACCGCGACGAACTCGTACCGCCCGGGTGCGAACTTCGCCGTGTCGTCGAGGTTGATCGTGCCGGGAACAGTCGCGGAGTTCGTGTCCGCGATCTGCGTGGCGCGACCCTCGTAGTGACCGACGAAGATCCGGGCGTTCACCGGATCGTTGTCCGTGCTCTTGGCGCTGAACGTGACCGTCGCCGGCCTCGTGCCCACGGGCTCGAAGTCAGGGATCGGGTCCAGGTCCTGCTCACTGGCGGTGAAGGCGTTCACGCCCATCCCGCCCTCTGCGTACCCGAGCCACATCTCCTTCTGGTTCGCTCCGCCGAACCGCATCATGTCTGCGGCCAGAGCGGCGTCGCGAGCCTGGAGCATGGATGGGTTGACCGGCATCAGCAGCATCGCGTCGAAGACGAGCTGCATCCAGCGCCGGTTTCCGGGGCACCGATGTGCGGGCGTGATGCCCTCTGCGCACTCGGTCTGGAGGTCCTGATCGTCCGCGGGATAGTCGTCCTCGTACTTCTCGATGAGGTTCTCGCGGACGTTGAAGTTCGTCCGGCTCCAGATCTCGCCGTCAGCGTGGACCTGCGGCCCCGTGACGTCGTAGCCCATCGCGCCGTAGTTCAGCGTGTTGACGAGGAGCTGCCTGCTCGGCTGCGGGATTCCGCCCGAGGTCGGCATGCCCATGCTGTAGTTGCGGATCGCGCGGGACTGGTTGCCCGTGGCATACGCGCCGACGGCGTACCGGTTCTCGCCCGCAACGGGGACGAACCCGTTCGAGTTGACGTACTCCATCCCGAACAGGTCGCCGTGGGACTCGCCCATCATTCCGGCCTGGTTGCCCTGCCGGGTGCCGCCCTTCCCGATCATGCGGTTCTCGATCATGTGGCCGTACTCGTGGCCGATGATCGGCATGTCGTAGTCACCGTCGGCACACGGGCGGATAGAACGACGCCCGCCTGCGGCTGCCAGAGGTACATGTTCGTGATCGACGACAGGCCGTCGGCCAGCGTCGCCATGTTCGCGTTGTTGCGGGCGCGGCGAGCGAATGCCTGCTGCCGTCGTCAGCCCTGCGCCCGCCTGGGCGTTGCCCGGTCACCGGGTCACCCTGCTGCCAGGCCTCGGTCAGCCCGAAGTTGCGCTTCTGTGCGTTCCAGGCGGTTTCGGTGAAGCCGAGCCCGTAGGCCCAGTCGTGCATCCGGTTGTGGGCCACGAACAGATTCGTGACCGCAGCCGAGACGTCGAGCGAGACGCCGTGCACCGCCGTCGGGCCGGCGCCTGTGCAGTCCGCCTGGTTCCACGTATCCGTCCATGGATACGAGTAGTCACGGACTGGGCTGGTCGGCGAGAACCGCGGCGGGATCGGGGCGCTCTGATGCGCCCAGTTCGACGCCGTCTCCGCGTTGTTGCCCATCGTCGTGTTCGTCGGGAGATCGGTGACGAGGTCGTGATCCCACGGCGCGCGTGACGCGAGGTTGCCGACGACCCGATCGCACTCGGCCGGATTCGCCGTGTCGCGCCAGCACCATGTCTCGCGGATGTCGGTCGCGGGCCGGCCCCACGGATCCATCTGGCTACCGCTGCCGAACGGGCCGGGGTTCGGGTGGGCCGGGAACGTCTCCCACTTCGCCCAGTAGGCGGGCGGGGCGGGAGTGTCGTCGATCGTGATCGTCCCGTTGTAGGTCCTCGGCTCCGGAGGGCCACCGCCGCCCGGGAAGTCCGAGATCCTGACGTAGTACTGGCCGGGCGGAACTCCGCCGGCCGGGGCATAGCGGAACCCCTCCGGCTGGAAGCCGCCGTCGGCGTGGATCAGCAGGACGTCCGGCGTTCCAACCCGGAAGAAGTCCATGACGAGGTCCGTCCCCGCGTTCGTCGAGGTCACGAAGCCGCTGACCGCGCGGACCCCGGCGCCGACCGTGAACGGCGGATGAACCACGGCACCCGCTAACCCGTCCTGCGGGCCCAGCGTCCCACTGAACGGCGTCACCGTCACCGCATTGAGCTTCAGGCCCGACGCGGCGTTGTGGACGAGGTTGTGCCGTGCAAGCAGCCGCCCGTTCCGTGCATCGACGAAGGACTTGTAGGCCTTGCCGGCCTTGCTGTCGACGACCTGGGCCTCGTACGCAGGCAGCAGGCCCTCGCGAATCGTCGGGAACGCGACGAGCCGGACCGTCTGAGGCGTATCGAGACCGGCGACGCGCAGGCGGGTCCATCCGCCCATCCGCTTCCTCGTGAGGATGTTGACGACCGAGCGGTTCAGCTTCGAGGCACGTGCCGCGCGAGCCCAGCCGTCGGCTGCTGAGAGGCTGACCGACCCGGCGAGGGTCGTCGCCCGAGTCAGCGAGGACGAGACGTACGCGACGCGCCAGCCGCGCGCCTTGCTCCCGACGACGCCGACTGTGACAAGACCGCTCTCGCTGGTCGGTATGCCCTCGAAGACCTGGCGGAAGCTGACGGCATAGCCGTTGCTCCCGGTCAGCCTGTGGGAGTTGTCGAGGACGAGCCCGTCGAGCGAAGCGAGCCCGAAGAGCCTCTTGTGTCGGTTCAGGTACCACTTCGCCGCGGCCGGGGCGGACTTCGCCGCGGATGCCGCGGGCCAGGAACTTGCCGTGCCGCACGATGGACGACGGCGTGCCGAATCGGTTCCACCGTACTTTCGAGCGCCCGACGAGGCGCTTCGCGTGTGCCCGCTGGGCACTTGTCGGCGCGATCTTCCCGCTCCGGATGTCGTAGTCGGCGAGACCCTCGTGTTCGTGGATCTCGGCGACAGGCATCGCGGAGCCGGGCAGCAAGATCACACCGAGCGCGGCTACGAGCGCAGCCGCGGCTAGGTACTTGAGTCGCATCTCCCTCCCCTTGTGACGACGATGAGTTGGCCCCACCGTACGGGGCCGGTGCGATCTTCAAACGTCTATCGCTCAAAGTCAAGGAACTTCGGCTCGGAAAGCCTGCGCGAGCCCCGGAAGTGACGCTACGACGGCGTCGAGTAGCCGCGGATCCCGTCGAGCAGGATCGCGAAGAACCGGTCGGCCAGCTCGTCCGTGTCGGCGTCGGCCGGCAGCCAGGTGTACGCCCAGTTCGCTGCCGAGAGGACGAGCAGCACCGCGGCCTGGTCGTCGAGGTCGGTGCGGAGCGCCCCGGCCTCGCGTCCCTCGCGGAAGAGCGCGCGGAAGCGCTCCTCGTAGCGGCGGCGCTCGGCGAGGAACTCCTCCGCCCGGTCGCCCTCGAGGTAGCGCCACTCGCGAACGAAGACCGTCGCGACGTCGAGCTGCTCCGAGACGACGCGGAGGTGGGCGCGCAGCGCGAGCCTGATCCGGTCGGTGGCGGGCAGGTCGTCGGGGATCGCGTCGAGCGCGTCGTGGAAGGCGCGCGAGCCCTCGCTCATCGCCTCGTAGAGCAGGTCCTGCTTCGAGTCGATGTGCGCGTAGAGCGAGCCCTTCTGGACGCCGAGCGCCTTGGCGAGCTCGCCGATCGACGTGCCGTGGTAGCCCCGCTCCGCGAAGAGGCGGGCGGCCTCGCGCGTTAGCTCCGATCGCCGGGTCGACACGCTAGGATCGGACACTAACGATCGTTCGTTTCGGAGGCGAGATGACCGACCAGGAATTCCTCGAGTACGTCCAGTCCGGCGGCCAGGTCGAGACCGACGACCCGATGCCCGACGAGTACCGGGCCAAGCTGATCAAGTTCATCGAGATGCACGGGAACTCCGAGCTCATGGGCGTCCTGCCCGAGCGGGAGTGGATCCTCCGCGCGCCGACGCTCCAGCGGAAGCTCGCCCTCACCGCGAAGGTGCAGGACGAGGTCGGCCACGCGCAGCTGATCTACCGCGTCGTCGAGGACCTCGGGAAGCCGCGCGAGCAGTGCCTCGCCGACCTGATCTCGGGCAAGTCGAAGTTCCACAACGTCTTCCACTACCCGACGAAGACCTGGGGCGACGTCGGCGTGATCGCCTGGCTCGTGGACGCCGCGGCGATCATCAGCCAGAAGGCGCTCCTCAAGTGCTCGTACGCGCCGTACGCGCGGATCATGAAGAAGATCTGCTGGGAGGAGTCGTTCCACATCCTCCACGGCCGCGACGTGATCCTCACGATGATGAACGGCACCGACGAGCAGCGCGAGCTCGTCCAGGAGGCGCTCAACCGGTGGTGGGGCCCGCTGATGCAGTTCCACGGGAACCCGATCCCGGCCGAGGACGACCCGATGTACGTCTGGCGGATCAAGAGCCAGGGCAACGGCGAGGCGCGCCAGCAGTTCCTCGACGGCTACGTGCCGCAGATCTGGGAGCTCGGGCTGACCGTTCCGGACCCGAAGCTGCGCAAGGACGACGACGGCGTCTGGGAGTTCACCGAGCCGGACTGGGACGAGCTCAAGCACGTCGTCACCGGCCACGGCCCGATGACCCAGGAGCGGCTGGAGCTGCGCGAGACGGACGCGCGCGGAGACGGAATGGGTGCGCCGCACGGTGCTCGCCGAAGCGGCGTGATCGTCTTACGAGGTCTTCCGGCAGGAGCGGAAGGGCCAGCCGTTCGCGCATGCCGGCTCGATCGCGGCGCCTGACGCGTCGTTCGCCGAGGCCTACGCGCGGGAGCAGTACGGCCGGCGCGGCGAGTCGGTCGCCCTCTGGGTCGTCCCGCGCGAGTCGGTGCTGCAGATCGAGGAGTTCGTCGACGAGCTCCAGCGCAACTACCACCGGGTCGACGGCTACCCGCTGAAGGAGAAGCTGAAGGAGGCACGTGAGCGAGCGGGAACGGCTGCTCCTGCCGATCGCTGACGACGAGCTCGTCCTCGGCTGGCGGAACTCCGAGTGGACGGGGATCGCGCCGTTCCTCGAGGAGGACGTCGCCTTCTCGTCGATCGCGCAGAACGAGATCGGCCACGCGCGGGCGCTGTACGAGCTCGTCGCCGAGGAGGTGGGCGGCACGGCCGACGAGCTCGCGTTCGACCGGTCGCCGGACGGAGTACCGCCACTCGCGGCTCGTCGAGCTGCGGCTCGTCCCCGACTGGGCGCGGACGCTCGCCCGGCACGTCCTCTACGAGGCGGCGGACGCGGAGCGGCTCGAGGCGCTGAAGGCGTCGGACGATCCCGACGTGGCGGGCCTGGCGGCGAAGATCGACCGGGAGGAGGCGTACCACCGGCTCCACGCGCAGATGTGGCAGCACCGCGCTGGCCGGCGAGCCGCGCTTCGCCGAGGCGCTCGACGAGCTTCGGCCGCTGCTCGACGAACGCGGCGAGCCGGGCGAGGAGTTCAGCGCGCTCTGGGAGGAGATGACGATGGTGCGCCGCTCGGTCGCGGGTGCGACATGGTGACCGAGGCGCAGGTCTGGGACGCGCTCGCCGAGATCCCCGATCCGGAGATCCCGGTGATCTCGCTCGTCGAGCTCGGCGTCGTGCGAGACGTGGCCGTGGAGGACGGCCGCGTGCGAGTCGAGTTCACGCCGACGTTCCTCGGCTGTCCGGCGCTCGAGGTGATGCGCGACCAGATGGCGGCGAAGGTGCGCGAGCTCGGCGGCGAGCCGGAGGTGGCGGTGATCTCGGACGACTCGTGGTCGACCGACCGCATCACGCCCGAGGGACGCGAGAAGCTGCGCGCCGCGGGCTTCGCGCCGCCGGCGCCGCGCGAGCCGGGCGGGCCGCAGCTCGTCCAGCTCCAGACCGGCGCGTTCCGCTGCCCCTACTGCGGCTCGACGGACACGAAGCTCGAGAACCTCTTCGGCCCGACGCCGTGCCGCTCGCTGCGGTACTGCCGCAGCTGCCGGCAGCCGTTCGAGCAGTTCAAGACGATCTAGCGGGTGGAGAACGAGCGAGGCCCCGCACAGCGGGGCCTCGCTGGGCAGCGTGATAAGCCTTCAGTTCGAGAGCCGCAGGAAGCGGTCGACGGCGCGGTCGCCGATCTTGCGGCCGTGCTCGATCCCTTCATCGACCGCCTTGCGGAAATGGAACCCGTTGAGGATGCGCGAGAGTCCGTTCTCCGCGGCCGCTTGGGAGAAGCTGGTGTAGCGGCGTAGGACGGGCGTCGGGTCGGTGCAGGTGCTCCCGGGCGGCAGCGTCAGGCTGCAGGTCTCAAAGCTGATGTGGTCGGTGCCGAAGAACCGTTTGAGGACCTTGGCGGCTGCTCCCCCTTCGACGCTGTGCCCCGAGTCGTAGTCCGGGACGGGGGGTGTGGTGACCAGTGGCGTCCAGGTCGGGTCGCCGCTGGTGTTCGGGTTGCCGTCGGTGTCGGCGGTCTGGATCGCGGTCACCGGGCGCCAGTAGTTGTAGTGGTATTTGGTGTCGAAGGAGCCGATGTAGCCGTCGGCGAGCGCCATGTTGAGCAGGCCGTACAGCCGCGCCTGCTCCCAGAGATCGAGCTGTGTCTTGGCGGAGACGGCTCGTGCGATCCGATTCCACTGCAGCGGGGAGCTCTCGAGCCAGAAGAGGGCGATCTCGGTCTGCTCGGGGGTGCGTGCGCTGGGCGTGGTGATGCCGTCACCACCGAGACGTTTGACCTCAACGAAGTCGGCCGTGTACTTCCTCGACGTCACCGCGTAGGGCGGACCTGGACGGAACTGGGAGCTGTCTCGCAGCACGAAGGGGGTCACGTTTCCCCAGCCCGGTGCGAACACGAACGGGGTGCCGGGTGTGAAGCGGTACTCGCCGGGGTTCGTGCCCTCCGGGTAGTCGGTGACGATCAATGGTGTGTCCGCGCCGTCCGCGGAGCGCAGGGCGAGGATGGCCGCGGCGGCGGCCTTTCCCACCTCGATCCCGCGCGTCTTGGCTCGACCGTCCGAAATGGCGCCGAGCGCCGCCGCGTAGTCCGCTTCGACGCTTGCGACGCCCGCGGCGCCGCATTCCGGCGGGAAGATTGCAGGAGGCTGGCTGAGCACTGCGACCAGCACGTCGCGTGCGGCCGCGGCGACGGCGGCGTCGGGAGACGCCCCTCGACGCGCTCTCGCGCTGAATGCGTAGGGACGCGAGCGGCGGTCGATCGCGTTGAGGGCATCGTGGATGGCGACATGCGCCATCGCATAGAGACGCGATTCGTGGAGCGGGTCGGCGTTGGGAGGCATGCAGGCAGCGATCGCGGCCTGACCGGCGTTCGCGTTCCAGGCCGTGACGGCATCGGATCGGACCTTGCCGTGGGTGTTCGCGGAAGTTGCGAGCGGGGCCAGCACGTTCGCGGAGGTCGTCGCGGTTGAAGCACCAGCAAGGCTGCCAACGAGACCGAACAAGGCGAAGCCTCCAACGGCACAGATGCACGCGAGACGCAGCATCGGACTCCTTTCTCAGGTGATTCGGGAAGCTGACGACGAGATAAATGCTGCGCCGGCCGCGTGTTCGTGACCATTCGGTAAACGCCGTATCTTTGAAGACGGCGCAATGGAGGTCGGCGGCTAGCGGCGCCGCTTCACTCCCACGCGAGTGCTTGCCTTCACCGGCCGCGAGCTCTCCGGGCCAGGAGTGGAGTCGATTCGAGATTCGTCGTATCCTTGAAGGTTCGTGGCAGCATCTCACGAGAGGCGACCTGGAGCAGCTGCTCCGCTTCGTCGCCGAGGCGGAAAGCATCGGCGGCGATCAGCCCTTCACGCCCGACCTGCTCGTCGAGCTCGGCCACCTCGTCCAGGCCGACTAGGTCACCTATTCCGAGCTCGATCGCGTGCGCCGGCGGAGCCTCCTGCATGTCGGCCGGACCGACGATGGAGACGACGATGTCGAGCTCGACGACGAGACGCTCTGGCGGGTGCTGCTGGAGGAACATCCCCTCTGCCTACACCAGCAGGAGGGACACTTCGGCGCAGTCAAGCTCTCCGACTTCCTGACCCAGCGCGAGCTGCACCGGACCTGGGTCTACGACACCTGGTTCGCACGCTGGGACGCCGAGTACGAGCTGGTGGTGGCGATTCCCTCGCCGCTCTGGCACACGAAGACGTTTCTCTTCGATCGCAGCCGGCGGCCGTGACTTCACCGAGCGCGACCGGCTCCTCCTCGATCTGCTGCAGCCGCATCTCGCGCGGATCTGGCTCGCGGCCAGGACGCGTCGGCTGCTGAGCTCGGCGCTCGCCGAGCTCGACCGCGTTGACGAGCACGACCCTCGCGGAGTGATCCTGCTCGGCCTCGGCGGAGAGGTCGAATTCGCCTCGCCCCCGACCGAGCGCCTGCTCCGCGAGTTCTTCCCGGCCAGGAGCGGCGGACAGCTTCCGGCTGCGCTCGTCGAGTGGCTCGAGTCGGGAGACACGAAGCCGCTGATTCGACGTCGCGGCGAGCGGCGACTGACGGTGCAGCAAGCTGACGGCGCCCTGTTGCTCGAAGAGAGGCACGAAGGGATCGAGCTGACCGCACGCGAGCGCGAGGTACTCGCCTGGGTCGCCCGGGGTAAGACGAACGTCGAGATCGCGCAGCTTCTGTGGCTCGCGCCGAAGACGGTCGGCAAGCACCTCGAGAACGTGTACGCCAAGCTGGGTGTCAGCACGCGTACCGCGGCGGTGGCCC
>CAWCVG010000026.1:0-18071 GCA_963798935.1 uncultured Actinomycetes bacterium | reverse complement strand
CCCGGATGTGAAACCGGAACGAGTTGTGCTCGAAGGGCGTGTTTCCTGACCAGATCGGATAGCCGTTGCGCCGAACGTAGAGCGTTCCGTTCTGAACCTGAACGCAGTGGATCAGTCCGTCGTAGTTCTCGACACCCATCTGCGACGACGCGTCGGCGCGCGTCCGGCAGAGCGCGGGATGGGAGTTTCGAGGGGCGTAGATTGTGACCCGCCAGCGCGGCTTGCAGCCATAGTGACCATCGCCTACACGGGCCTTGTGCGGCCGAACCGATGCGCTCCGGCCAAGCTTGAGAGCAAGCACCTGTACTCCGTCGGCCAGCTCGCGGCTCGTCGTGTAGAAGCTTTCGCGGTCAGCGCCAGGTCGAGCCTGAACCGTGCCGTCTGACTCCCGCAGCCCCTCCCAAAGCGCCTGAAGGAGCGGGGCGCCCAGGTTGAGCAGCCGCCGGGGAATCACCTTTTCGCGAGCCAGGTAGCACGACTCGAACAGCCCGCGCATGCGGCCCGTCACCGGGACCGCGTAGTGCTTCCCCCAGCGCTTGAGCTCCAGCCCGGCCTCGCCCGCCGTTCGCTCGAGGAATGCGATTTCCCGAGCCTTCCGCAGGTTGAAGACGACATGGTTCGCCTCAGGGGGAAGGTGGCCGTCCCCGATGAAGAAGCCGACGAGCCGGAGGAAGGGCTCCGCCGGTAGGCGCACGCCGTCGAAGTCGAAGGTTTCGGACTGTTCGCCGTGCCAAGTCGCCGTCGCTGTGTGGCGGTGAGCCCGCCACAGGACCTGATGAGCAGGCTGTAGGCGGAACACGGGACTGGTTCGACCTGCCCGGGTCGTCATCGAATTCGCGAGCACTCGGTGATCGGGGGTGACGAGGAGATCGATGCTGTTGCCCTTGAACCCGAGCATGTGACCCCGAAACTCCTTGCGAACCAGTTGCGTCGCCGGCTGGTATTCGAGCAAGCCCTCGATGGATCGCGTTGCGAAGAGCTCGCGGCCGTGCACTTCCGGCCAGTGCTTCCACCCGAGATCCGTCAACACTTCGGTTCGGTCGTCGAAGCAGCCGTGCCTCTCCCGCATCAGGAAGCGGATCAGGCCGGCGTCGGAATCGTCCATCTCCGTCTTGTGGCGCGCGAAGCTGACCCGCGCGCCGTTCACGACGGAGAGGTCGTCGGCCATGGCGTCGTCCAGCCGGACGAACCCGTGGTCGAGGACGGGAATCGATCCCTGAGCTATCACTTCAGGCGTGACGGCCACGCCGATGAGTGTAGAGGGGGCGTATGTCGGCACCTCCGGCTGGTCGTATCCGTCGTGGAAGCCGGGCTTCTACCCGGCGGACGCCAAGCCGCCCGAGTTCCTCGCGCACTACGCGGAGCGGTTCCGGACGGTGGAGCTGAACACCACCGGGTACCGGCTTCCTGCCGAGGGGCAGTTCGAGCGCTGGGCCGAGCAGACGCCTGAAGGCTTCCGCTTCGCGCCGAAGCTGAACGCGTACAGGACCCGCGACCTCGCCACTTTCGAGGAACGCGTGCGTCGCCTCGGTGACCGGCTCGGGCCGGTCCGCGCAGTCATCGGCTCCAAGCGGGACGAGGGCCTCCTCGCGCTCATGCTCGGCTCGCTCGACCCCTCGACCCGGATCGCGTTCGACTTCCGCCATGAGTCGTGGGACGGCGTCGAAGGAGAGCTCCCTGAGAACGCTGTCCGTGTGGACGACCTCGACGCGGCAGCGCCTTTCCGCTACCTCCGCTTCCGAGACCCGCCGTACCCGGATCCGGAGCTCGCCGGGTGGGCCGACCGCGTGCGGCCTTTGGTGTCCGACGGAGTCGACGTCTACTGCTATTTCCGTCACGAGGACGAGCCGACCGCACCGCGCTACGCGGAGCAGTTTGCCGAGCTCGTGTCCGGGTAACTCCGCCCTACTCGAAATCCCGCACGAAGGAGGAGTGATGGCTGAGCTCACCCAGCTCGACACAAAGATCGCGGAGGTGATCGGACTCGCCCAGGCCGCTCAGGGCGCGATCGACAAGGTTTCCGGCCTCGTGGAAGACGACGAGCTGAAGCAGCAGCTCGAACAGGTGAAACAGGAGGCCGTCGAGACCGAGGAGCGCACGACGCAGGTCGCGGAGAACCTCGACGGCAAGAAGACGGCGATCCTCGAGAAGGCCCGCGAGACGAAGCAGGAAGCAACCGAGATGATGCGGACCTATCTCGGCAGCGACGCCGACGAGCTTGACGGCTTCGAGTTTCTGACGATGGCCGAGGCCGGCGAGGTCGGCCACTGGCAGATCCTCGGCACCATGAACCAGAAGGCACGAAACCAGGAGCTGCAGCAGGTCATCGACTGGGCGACGCCGATCCAGGAGCGACACCTGGAGGAGGCGCTGCGTGGCTCGCTCAAGCTCGCTGCCGACGAGGACCCGAACGAGCCGGCCTAGGGCTAGGGCTTTCGGGCTCTGACGACGAGGCGCGTCTCTCGCGAGAGGGGCGCGCCCTCGAAGTCGCCGAAGCACTCGATCTCGTTGAAGCCGACGTCGGTCAGCAGGCGCGCGAGCTCCGTCGCCGTGTAGACGCGGAGCCGGAAGCTGACGCTGCGACGGTCGCCGACCGCGAGGTAGGTGTGGTCGGTCTCGATCTCGCCGCCGACGTAGTCGAACCGGCGCTCCTCGAGCAGCACGGCATCGTCGGGCAGCGGCTCCCAGCTGCGCTCCTGGAAGATCGCCATCAGGCGGTCGCGATGGAGGCACTCGACGACGAGCGAGGCGCCCGGCCGAAGCACGCGGAGGAACTCGCCGAAAGCCTGCCTGTCTCCCTCCTCGCCCCGGTAGCCGATCGACGTGAAGAGGCAGAGGACTGCATCGAAGCTCCCCTCGTCGAAGGGCAGCTCGCGGAAGTCCGCCTGCACCCAGGTCGGCCACCCGACCGCGCCCGCCGTCCGCTTCGCCTCCGCCAGTTGGACATCGGAGCGGTCCAAGCCGACGACATGAAAGCCGAGCTTCGCGAGCGGGACCGCGTGGCGGCCGAACCCGGTGGGCGCGTCGAGGATGTCCGCCGGCGGCTCGACCCCTGCGAGTGACGCCGCCAGCCGCGCCTCCTCGGCAGAGTCGCGCGCGCCGAGGTTCGCGGCGTAGGTCGTCAGGTAGATCTCGTCGAACATCTCGTCCCAGGTCTCGTCCGGAGTGACGTCCGGCATCAGCTCACCTTCTTGAGCAGCCCAAGGGCCTGCTGGTTCCAGGGCACGCGGTGCGTGACGCCTGCGGCGCGGGCGACATGGTCGCGATTTGCCAGGTACCAGTCATAGGTCCGGATCAGCGCCTCGGCATTCGAGAGCTTGGGCGTCCAGCCGAGGACGCTCGACGCCCGTGAGATGTCCACGAACGAGTCGCGGTGCGCGGTCTTGTAGTGCCACTCGACGAGCGGCGAGACGCGCGCGAGCTCGAGCGCCCGCAGCGCGATCTCGGCGGGCCGAACGGGAATCGGCGTGAGCCTGCTCTTCGAGCCGGCGTGGTCGATCAGCGCCTGGAGATCCTCGCGAACGGTCCCGAACTCCTTCGCGCCGACGTTCAGCGTTTGCCACGCCGCCGTGCGTTTGCTCGCCGCGAGGACGATCGCGTCGACGAGATCCTCGACGGCGAGGAGCTGGTAGCGGTTGGAGCCGTCGCCGAGCGTGTAGATCCGGCGTCCCTCGCGGACCCAGTCGAAGAGGATCTCGAAGACGCCGAGCCGCTCGGGGCCGATGAACGTCTTCGGCCGGAGAATCACGCAGTCGAGCCCGCGGCGCATGAACGCGCGGACGGCGTCCTCGGCGGCGATCTTCGACTCGCCGTAGTGCCCGACCCCTTGGAGCGGGTCGTCCTCCTCGATCGGGTGCTTGTCCGGCACGCCGTAGACGGCGGTGGACGAGACGAAGACGACGCGGCGTACGCCCGCCTGGGCGGCGGCGGACAGCAGCGTCAGCGTGCCGTTGACGTTGACGGACTCGATCTCGGCGCGCGAGCCGCGGATCGGGAGCGCGGCCGCGGCGTGGACAAGGATGCGCGCCCCGTCGACGAGCTCGCGCGCCGCCGCCTCGTCACGAATGTCACCCCGAAACTCCCGAACCTTCCCGTCGAGCCGAGGGTCGTCGAGCCCGACGAGGTCGAGCGACCGAACCTCGTGGCCGTCGGCGACGAGCCGGCGGGCGAGGTGCAGCCCGAGAAACCCCGCGCCGCCGCTGATGGCCCAGACCATGCCTCGAGGCTAACGGACATGTCTCGGTGCCTGGCACCTCGACGTGCCCCGGGAAACCGTGTCTCAGACGCAGCCACGAGGGTCCCGCCCACCCGGTCCACCTACTCCGGCCCCGTCTTGGTGCCAGGCACCAGGACGCGGCCGGAAGGGACAGTCGCGCAACGGCTATCGTTGCGCGACCGAGCTACTCGTACTGCAGCGCTTCGAGGACGTTCAGCCGCGCCGCGCGCCGCGCCGGGAGGATCGCGGCGACCATCCCGACGATCACGGCCAGGATCGCGAAGACGATCAGCGACATCAGCGGGACCTCGTAGCGCACGTCGTACTGCTCGAGCGCCTTGATCACGAGCGCGGCGAGGAACATCCCGAGCGGCAGCCCGATCGCGGCACCGATCAGCGCCGTGATCACGCTCTCCGAGCCGATCATCGTCCGCGCCTGCCAGCGCGTCATCCCGACGGCGCGCAGCATCCCGAGCTCACGCGTCCGCTCGAAGACGGCCAGCGCAAGCGTGTTGATCATCCCGAAGATGCTGATGATCACCGAGAGGGCGAGCAGGACGTAGAGCATCGTCAGGAACTGGTTGAACTCCTCGTCCTGCGTGGTGATCCACGCCTCGCGTGTCTGCACCTTGGCGTCGGGGAAGGTCGAGAGCGCCTCGTCGATCGGCGCCTGGGCGGCCGGGGTCGGGCCGCCTTCGGCGTTGATGAACGTGAACTGATTGCGCGGGCGGTCATGCAGCTCGTCGAAGGTCTGCTGGGAGACGGAGACCGAGCCGAGGAGCTGGAGGAAGGGCGGTGGGTCATAGGTCGCCACGACCTCGAGCGTCGTGTCGCGGCCCGACCCTGACAAGAAGTCGAACCGGCTCCCCGGCTGGAGGTTGTGATCCTCGGCGAAATCGGCGTCGACGATCGCCCCGAAGCGGCCCAGCTCGCCGAGCGACTCGTCAGAACCGTCGGCCCAGTCGAAGTTGTAGACCTGCGCGATCTTGTCCGGCTCGACGCCGGTGACGTACTTGTCGATGCCAGCGACCTTGCCGACCTCGGCGCGAACGCTCGTCGCCAGCGCCACGCCGGGAGCCCCGGCGGCGGCCTCGCCCGCCCCGGCGACGAACGGCGTGAACCCGTCCTGGGAAGTGACGACGAAGTCGGCGGCGATCTGCTCCTCGATTGCGCCGCGGTTCGAGGCCTTCATGCTGTTCGAGAGCACCGCAACGAATGTGACCAGAGCCAGGCCGATCATCAGAGCCGCCGCTGTCGCGGCCGTGCGGCCGGGGTTCCGCAGCGTGTTGCGCCTTGCCAGGAAGCCGGAGACGCCGGCCAGCCTCTCTCCCGGCACTCCGACCACGGCCGCGATCGGCCGGACGAGCTTCGACGAGATCATCGCCACGCCGACGAAGAGCAGCAGGACACCGAAGGCGATCGAGAGCAGGCGCGACCCGATGCTCAGCTCATCGGTGAACGCGCCACGGGCGAGCAGGAGGAGTGCGACCGCCAGCACGACCAGCGCGATGTAGGGCGTGAACCGGGCGAGGCGGCCGGGCGGCAGCTCGGCCCCCTCGCGCACGGCGAGGATCGGCGAGACGCGCGTAGCGCGAATGGACGGTACGAAAGCGGCCAGCACGGTGACGACGATCCCGATCACGAACGCGAGGATCACCGTGCGCGGCGCGATCACCATGTCCGCGGTCGGCAGGTCGAGATCGAGCGCCTCGAAGAGCGCGTCGAGCCCGTACGCGAGACCCACTCCGAGGAAGAACCCGACGATCGACGCGATCAGGCCGATCACGAGCGCCTCGAGAAGCACTGCGCGGCGAATCTGCTTCCGCGACGCGCCGATCGTCCTCAGCGTCGCGAGCTCGCGCGTGCGCTGCGCGACCGTGATCGACATCGTGTTGAAGATGACGAAGGCGCCCACGAAGAGCGCGACCGCGCCGAACGAGAGCAGGAAATAGCGGATGAAGCTCGTGAACTCGCCGATCTCGCTCGACGCCTCCTCGGCCTCCTCGACGCCGGTGCGCACCTGCGCCGTCGGCGGGAGGATCGGCCGGATGTCCTCGACGAGCTGCTCGGGAGTAACCCCGTCGGCGGCCGCCACGGAGATCGCGTCGAACGAGTTCTCGCGGTCGAGGAGCTCCTGCGCCGTCGGGATCGTGAAGACGGCGAAGGTCGCGGTGCCGAGCGAGCTCACGCTTCCGTACTGTGCGACGCCCGATACCCGGAAGCTCTGGACGGGCTTGAGCGTCGCGATCTTCACCATGTCGCCGACGCCGTAACCCTGCTCGTCCGCGGTTCCCGCGTCGATCACGACGTCATCGGACGCAGTCGGCCACGTTCCGTCGACGAGCTTGAGCGGATTGAACTGCGACTCCTCGGGGTCGATGCCGAAACCGAACGAGGGCGCGCCCTGCGTGTTGATTGCCTTGCCATCGGGCTTGAGGATCTTGGTCGCGGTCTCGTCGACGACGCTGCCGGTGGCAGCCTCGACGCTGTCGAGCTCGCGGACGTTCTCGAGCAGGTTCGTCGGCACCGAGGGGGCCTCGGCGGTGCTGCCCTCGAACGAGATGTCAGGCGCCTTCCCGCTGATCGCCGCGTCGGTGCTCGCGTACGACTCGCTGAAGATCGCGTCGAACGCCTTGTCGATCGTGTCGGTCAGGACGAAGGTGCCGCTGACCATGGCGACGCCGAGCACGACCGCGAGCGCCGTCAGCGAGGCGCGGAACTTGCGGCCCGCAAGTCCCCTGAGTGCAACCCGGATCACGTCAGCGTGACTTCGCGGATGGTGTCGAGGATCTCTTCCTCCCCCGCCCCGCCGAGATCCTTGACGATCTCACCGTCCGCGAGGAACAGGATCCGGTCGGCGGACGCGGCGGCGCGCGCCTCGTGCGTCACCATCACCATCGTCTGGCCGTAGTTCTCGACCGACTCGTGCAGGAGGTCGAGGATCTGACCGCCGGTCTTCGAGTCGAGGTTTCCGGTCGGCTCGTCGGCGAAGACCACCGTCGGCCTCGAGACGAGCGCCCGCGCGATCGCGACCCGCTGCGTCTGACCGCCGGAGAGCTCGGAGGGCCGGTGGGTGAGCCGGTCGGAGAGACCGACCCGCTTGACGAGATCCTGGAAGAACGGCTTGTCCGGCTTCTTGCCGGCGAGGGAGAGCGGAAGAAGGATGTTCTCCTCGGCGGTCAGCATCGGAAGCAGGTTGAAGAACTGGAAGATGAACCCGATGTGCTCGCGGCGGATCTTCGTGATGTCCTTGTCGCTCAGCTGCCCGAGCCTGGTGCCGGCGATCGTGACGTAGCCGCTGGTCGGGCGGTCGAGCGCCGCGAGGATGTGCATCAGCGTCGACTTGCCGGAGCCCGACGGCCCCATGACCGCGGTCAGTTTGCCCTGCTCGACGTCGAGCGAGACGCCGCGAAGCGCGTCCACGGCCGCATCGCCCTCGCCGTAGCGACGTTGGATCTCGTGTGCGGTGACGACCGCACCGTCACCTGCTCCGTTCTGCGAAGCCTCCAAGCCAGCCCTCCAAACGTGAAAAGTTAGTGACTACTAGCCGACGTTCACGCTAGTGATTTCAACTTGGCTCGTCAAGCGTAGCGATGGCTACTCGGCTAGGCCCGCTCCGCCGCCTCCTTGTCCACGTCGACGTGCCACGGGAACTTCCGCAGGACCGCGAGCGTCGCGATCGTGCCGAGCGTCAGGTTCACGATGATCACGACGATCTTCACACCGACGCTGAAGCTCAACACGTCCGACGCGGGAGCCTCACCGGAGAACATGTAGACGAGCAGCGCTTGCTCGGTTCCGATGCCTGCCGGCGTGAGCGGAAGCAGCGTCGACAGCGTCTGCGCGACCTGGACGACGAGGACGCTGTGCGGGTCTGACGGCATCCCGAACGCCCGCAGGAAGAAGTAGATCGCCGTCAGGCGAAAGGCCCAGTCGACCGCCTGCCACGCCGCCACCTCCCGCAGGTAGCGGCGCGGCTCGCGAAGGATCGCGAGACCCTGACGCACCCGCCCCCAGAAGTCGGTGACCTTCCCAACGCCCGTGATCGCGAGGATCGTCGCGACAACGAGGATCACGAAGAGGATTCCGGCGGCGCCCCGAGGGTTGTGGAAGACCCAGAGCCAGTCGATGCCCGGCAGGTCCGGGAGCACGCTCGCCCCCGGGAGGATCCCCGCCGAGAGCGCCCAGGTGAGCAGGAGGATGCCGACCGCCGAGTCGAAGATCGTCTCGGCGAGCAGGCTCGAGGCGAGCGTCGGGTACGACGACCCCTCGATCCGGTGCCGCGCGATGTAGAGCCGAAGCAGATCGCCGCCGCGCCCCGGAAGCAGCGCGTTCGCGCCGATCCCGGCGGCGTAGGCGCTGAGAATGTCCCGCCACCGAACCATCGCCTCCGGATATGCCGCTGCGACGATGTTCCGCCACGCACGGGACCGCGACCCGATCCGGCCGAGGTGGCAGACGATCGCGAGCGCGAGCCACAGAGGCTCGATCGACGTGAGCTGGTCGAAGAACGACTCGATGGCGTCGATGAACCCGGCCACCGGCACATACTCGCCGCAACCGCTTTACCATCGGCGGCCCGTGCCGACCGAGCAGGCAAACGCATCGTCTCCAACCGCCGAAGAGGCGGCGCGTGTAGCCGAGTTCCGCGTCGCACTGCGACGGTTTCAGCGCCAGACCGAGGTCGTCGCGCGCGAGTACGGGATCACGCCGGCCTGGTACCAGCTCCTCCTCCAGATCAAGGGGGCGCCCGACCTGACCGAGCAGACGACGGTCACCGCGCTCGCCGACCGCCTGCAACTCGCCCAGAGCAGCGTCACGGAGCTCGTGTCGCGAGCCCAGCAGGCGGGCCTCATCGAGCGGACGCCTTCCTCCGCCGACGCGAGAGTCATCCATCTGCGGCTCAGCGGGCAGGGACAGAAGATCTTCGCGCGCGCCTTCCGGAGCCTCGCCTCCGAACGGGAGGCCCTCCGCGAAGCGATCGCCGACCTTGAGGACTGAGCCCGCGCGACCCGGTTTGACTCGGGGACGGCATCCGTCCTATAGATGGTCCGATCTCGATGGGCGTCGGTGGCCAGGGAGAGCGCCGGCACCCCAGGAGGTGTTGCCGCTGTGTCTCCCCGCCGCCTGACCACCTTGCTCTGGCTCTCTGCGGCGTTGCTCGCCGTGCCGCTCGTCGGCACGAGCACCGCCGGAGCCGCAATCGCACCGCCTTGGTGCGGAACGCCGATGCCGGATGCTGCAGCGAATCTTCCGGACGGAAGCCAGCCGTTTCCGACGCATCCAAACGGAAGCTTCCCGCACATCCCCTACTACGCGATCGGGTGCACGCTCGACAACATCGCGGCAGCCAGCAGCGGCCGCATGACCGTCGAGCGTTTCGGTACATCCGCTCTCGGCCGCGACAAGTTCCACGTCGTCATCAACGAGCTCGAGACGAGGGCGCAGCGCCGCGCCTACAGGAACTGGCAGAAGGTCCGCCGCTACTCACCCAGCGATCCTGAGCGCGCACAGGACTTTCTCGACCGCGTCGGAGACGACGTGAAGGTGCCGCTCTTCATCCAGGGCGGCATCCACGGAAACGAGTACGAGGGCGTCGACGCCGCGATGCAGCTGATCGAGCGGCTAGCCCTGACGCCGTACGGCACGGATCCAGAGGTCGACCAGATCCTCGACCAGGCGATCATCGTCTTCAACCCGATCCAGAACCCGGACGGCCGGATTGCGGGCACTCGGGCGAACGGGAACGGGTTCGACCTCAACCGCGACTTTCTCACGCAGTCACAGCCGGAGGTCCAGAGCACCGTGGAGCTCATCCAGGAGTGGCTGTCCCCGGAGCTGCTCGACCTCCACGGCTACGTGACGCCGACGCTGATCGAGGCGACGACGAAGCCGCACAACCCCGGCATCGACTACGACTTCTGGCTCAAGTGGAACCAGAGCCGCATCGACGCCAACGAGGCGGCGATGAACGCCGAGGGGTACGACGTCACGCGGCCGATCAACGACTGGTGCGCGGACGGGAGCATCCCCACAGCCGGCGTCTGCGACGACGGCACGACCCGCATCGGGCCGAGGTGGGCCGAGAGCTGGGACGACTGGGGCCCGTTCTACACCCCCATGTACTCACAGCTGGTCGGCTTGAACGGCTCCACTGTCGAGATGTGCAATCAGGTCCCGACCACGGCGCCGCCCAATCCGCAGCCGATCCCGGTAGGCCCGCCCACGGGCTGCGGGCCCGGCACGACCACCTACGAGAAGGTCGGCCGGCTCGCCGCGCGGCGGATGCAGTACATCACCGTCTGGTCGACGCTCCTCTTCGACACGACGCACCGGGTCGAGCTGATGGACGACCAGCTCGAGATCTACCTCCGCGGCGTGGAAGACGCGCCCAGGCCGACGACGGCGGATCTGGCACCGCAAACCGCCGATCCGAACGACCCGGACATCCCGCCGGGGTTCGACAACGACGAGAACAACTGGATGGTCGAGTACCCGAAGGCCTACGTGATCCCGCTCGGCGACGATCAGCGGAGCGACGTGGAAGCCGCGAGGCTCGTCCAGTGGCTGCTCGACAACGGCATCGAGGTCCACGGGATCAAGAGCGACGGCCGCCACGGCGACGACGATGACGACGACGACGACCGCGGCCGCTCGGCCCACGGCGGCGGCAACGACAAGGACGACGGCGGCGGATACGTCGTCTGGATGGACCAGCCCCTCCGCGGGCTCGCCTATACGGCGCTCGACACCGGGTTCGACATCTCCGCCGACATCAGCATCCTCTACGCGCCTCCGGCGGCCTGGAGCCACGGGGCGCTCTGGGGCGCGGACGTCGTCAGGATCGAGGACTGGGAGCGGTTCCGGCCGCGCACGTACCCGATCCGCAGGGTCAACCCGGGCCGGGGCAACGTCGAGGGTCGAAGGGCGGCCGCCTACGCGCTCGCTCTCGACTCCGCGACCGCGGTCCGGACCGTCAACGCACTCCTGGCCGGCGGCGTCGACGCCAGCCTGGCGAGCGTGCCCTTCAGGAGCTCGAACGGACAGCAGTTCCCGGCCGGAAGCATCTTGTTCCCGGCGAGCGCGAAGCGAGCGCTCGAGGACGCGGCTGACGATTCGGGCCTCGACTTCCACGGAGTCAGGGCGCCGCTACCGGCGAGCGAGCCGATCGACGACTCGCCGACGATCGCGGTGCTGAACGGCACGGGCACGACTGACCAGAGCGTCTGGGTCCTGCGGAACCTCGGGTTCACTGCGAACCCGGTCAATCTCGCAGCGCTCAACGGGCCGACCGACCCGCTGACGAACCACGACGCCATCTTCAACGCAGCGATCAACTACCCGTCGGACCGCGAACCCGACGGCGCGTGCCCGCCTGACGGCCTTCCTGGCCGCCGGCGGCGGCTACATCGGAGGCGGCACGACCGGCGCCAACTTCCTGACCACCGGCGCGCAGGTCACCGGGCTCACGGCGGCCTCGAACAGCGGCGGCGGATCCGGCTACAGCGGCATCGTCAAGTGGCTGAACTCGGCCTCCGGGACGGGTTTGATCACCGGTGCGTATCCCGCGACCGACACGGCGATCATGGATCCGCCGACCTGGTTCACCGCCAAGCCGGCAACCTGGACGACCGACGGAAGCCTGCCCTTGACGGGCTTCTTCCTCTCCGGTCTCTGGCCGTTCGACGCACAGTCGGCGACGGCTCCGGGCGCGCCGGTCATCCTCCACGGGACGAACAGCGGCGGCACCTCGCGGATGACCACCTTCGCGATGAACCCGCTCTACCGGGCCGACCCGGAACGTGAGTGGCCGATGCTCGCCTCGGCCGCGTACTGGTCCGACCAGTAGCGAAGCGCTCGGGAGGGGCGGCACCGGCCGCCCCTCCCACTCCTTGTGTTTCGGTTTCCTGATTGAAATTTCAGGGGTAGTGGAGTAGCGTCACAGGGGCACGGCGAAGAGAGCAACAAGGGGAGAGCAATGGTCATGTACCCCAGGTTGCTGCGGCGTAGAGACCGGCGCGCTTTTCGCCGGTTTGTCTTTCTGTGCGCTCTCGCCGGGATGCTGCTGCTCGCGCCGGGCGCCGGAGCGTGCCGAGCATCCAGTCGCCTCGGATCACGCCCGTGTATCTTCGGAACCGCTGGCGCAAACGGCTGGTACGTCGAGCAACGTCACGGTCAGCTGGACGTTCATCGATCCCGGACGCAGACCGATCCTCGAGACGAGAGGACTGCAGACGTGCCGAGACGCTGACGTGCCGACACGCCAGGGACCACGCTCTCGTGCAGGCGACGACGCGCATGGCGGCACGATCACGGTCACGCAAGACGTTCAAGATCGACAAGACCGCCCCGGCGGTCACCACGGTGCTCGAGCGGCAGGCCGACGCGAACGGCTGGTACAACCGCCCGCTGACCGTTGCGTTCACGGGAACGGACGCGACCTCCGGATCGCGATCTGCACATCGGCGCGGTACGCGGGCCCGGACAACTGCGGCCGCGCTCATCGCCGGATCGTGCACGCGACAACGCCGGCAACTAGACCGCCGCCTCGTTCGCCTTCAAGTACGACTCGACCCCGCCGAGCCTGTTCGCGGTAACCGCGACGCACGGGAACCGCAGCGCGCAGATCGCGTGGCGGAAGTCCAGCGACACGCAGCTGGTCGAGGTCTTCCGAACACCTGGCCGAAACGGGCAGGGCGAGTCGGGGATCTACCGCGGGACCGGCAACGGCGTCAAGGACACCGGCCTCGTCGTCGGCCGCACGTACGAGTACCGGGTGATCGGCGTCGACGAGGCAGCGAACCGCGCCGAGCAGAAGCTCAGCCTCGTCGCGACCGGCGCACTGCTGAGCCCGACTCCGGGACTGAGGATCAGCATGAAGTCCCCTCCGACCCTCGTCTGGGCACCTGCCAAGGGTGCGTCCTACTACAACGTCCAACTCATTCGCGCGGGGCGCAAGGTGCTGAGCGCCTGGCCCACGCGTCCGAGCTTCCGACTGCGGCGAACGTGGCTGTACAAGGGACGGCGCTATCGACTGACAGCCGGCGTTTACCGCTGGTACGTCTGGCCCGGATACGGGCGGATCTCCGCCGCCCGGTACGCGAAGCGCCCGCTCGGAAGCAGCTCGTTCGTCGTGACGAAGTAGGGCGCAGCGTGCGCCGGCACGCCGCCGTCTTGCTGCTCGGCAGTCATCGCGCTGCTGCTCACACCGGGTGCCGCAGGCCTGCCGAACGTCCCCGGCGATCCGACTCCGCCGGTCGTCACACCAGTGATCACCGGAACGCTCGGTCTCAACGGCTGGTACACGACCAACGTCACGGTCAACTGGTCGGTGACGGACCCCGAGTCGATCATCCTCTCGACGACCGGCTGCAACGCGGTCACGTTCACGACAACACGACGGGAACGACGCTCACGTGCTCGGCGGAGAGTGACGGCGGCACGACGACGATCTCGAAGCCCTTCAAGGTCGACAAGACCGCGCCGGCGACGACCGCGACACCCTCGCGCGCCGCCGATTCGAACGGCTGGTACAACCACGACCTCTCCGTCGACTTCGAGGGCAGCGACACGACCTCGGGCCTCGAGTCGTGCGACCCGGACGCGACGTACGCCGGGCCTGACACGAGCGCGACCACGGTCAGCGGGACCTGCCGCGACCGAGCCGGGAACACCGCGCCGGCGAACCTGCCGCTCAAGTACGACGAGACGGCGCCGCAGTCGAGCCCCGCCGCCCGCCCGCCAGACCACAACGGCTGGCACAACCATGCGGTCACCGTGACGTTCCAGGGCATCGACGGCACCTCCGGCGTCGCCACCTGCACGCAGACGACCTACTCGGGGCCAGACGATCCGTCCGTCGCGCTGACCGGAACCTGCATCGACCAGGCCGGAAACGAGAGCCCGTCCGCGCTCTACACGACGAAGTACGACGAGACGCCGCCGCAGGCGACCGCGACGGCATCCGCTCCCAACCACAACGGCTGGCACAACAAGCCGCTGACGGTCACGTACGCCGGAAGCGACTCTGATCTCGGGGCTCGAGTCTTGTGACCCGCCCGATCAGTACAGCGGGCCCGATTCGGCCGCGGCCACGATCAGCGGGGAATGCCGCGATCTCGCCGGCAACAAGTCCGTCCGGTCCGTCGTCGTCAAGTACGACGCCAACGCGCCGCAGATCACTGCGACTCCGTCGCGCGCCGCCAACGGGGCCGGCTGGTACAACGCCCCGCTCTCGGTCAGCTTCGCGGGGACGGATTCCATCTCCGGCCTGGCCTCGTGCGTCCAACCGCCCGACTACTCGGGCCCGGACAACGCCACGGCGTCGGTTTCCGGGAGTTGTACCGACCACGCCGGCAACATCCGCAACACGTCGTTCGGACTGAAGTACGACGCGACGAAGCCGCAGGCAACTGCGGCGCCCTCCCGCCAGCCGAACGCGAACGGCTGGTTCAACGCGGCCCTGACGGTCAGCTTCACGGGCGGCGACGCGCTGTCCGGCATCGGCTCGTGCGACCTGGCGAAGACGTACTCGACGCCCGACGCGGCCAACGCGTCCCTCAGCGGGACGTGCGTCGATCGCGCAGGAAACGAGAGCACGCCGGCCGCGTACGCCTTCAAGTACGACTCCGCCCCGCCGCTCGCGTCGGCCGCTCCCTCCCGGCCGCCGAACGCCAACGGCTGGTACCGGGCGCCCCTCGACGTCAGCTTCGCCGCGACCGACGCCCTCTCCGGGCCCCCGACCTGCGAAGCAGCCAAGAGCTACGGCGGCCCGGACAGCGGGGCGGCAGTCGTCAGCGGCACCTGCACGGACAAGGCAGGAAACAACGGCGCGGCATCGCTCACGCTCAAATACGACGCCACGGCTCCGGTCGCGACCGCAACGGCGTCACGCCAGCCGAACGCGAACGGCTGGTACCGGGCTCCCCTCGACGTCAGCTTCGCCGCGACCGACGCCCTGTCGGGGCCCCCGACCTGCGAAGCAGCCAAGAGCTACGGCGGACCGGACAGCGGGGCGGCAGTCGTCAGCGGCACCTGCACGGACAAGGCAGGAAACAACGGCGCGGCATCGCTCACGCTCAAATACGACGCCACGGCTCCGGTCGCGACCGCAACGGCGTCACGCCAGCCGAACGCGAACGGCTGGTACCGAGGCTTCCCTCGACGTCAGCTTCGCCGCCACCGACGCCCTCTCCGGGCCCCCGACCTGCGAAGCAGCCAAGAGCTACGGCGGACCGGACAGCGGGGCGGCAGTCGTCAGCGGCACCTGCACGGACAAGGCAGGAAACAACGGCGCGGCATCGCTCACGCTCAAATACGACGCCACGGCTCCGGTCGCGACCGCAACGGCGTCACGCCAGCCGAACGCGAACGGCTGGTACCGGGCTTCCCTCGACGTCAGCTTCGCCGCCACCGACGCCCTCTCCGGGCCCCCGACCTGCGAAGCAGCCAAGAGCTACGGCGGGCCGGACAGCGGGGCGGCAGTCGTCAGCGGCACCTGCACGGACAAGGCAGGAAACAACGGCGCGGGATCGCTCACGCTCAAATACGACGCCACGGCTCCGGTCGCGACCGCAACGGCGTCACGCCAGCCGAACGCCAACGGCTGGTACCGGGCTCCCTCGACGTCAGCTTCGCCGCGACCGACGCCCTCTCGGGGCCCCCGACCTGCGAAGCAGCCAAGAGCTACGGCGGACCGGACAGCGGGGCGGCAGTCGTCAGCGGCACCTGCACGGACAAGGCAGGAAACAACGGCGCGGCATCGCTCACGCTCAAATACGACGCCACGGCTCCGGTCGCGACCGCAACGGCGTCACGCCAGCCGAACGCCAACGGCTGGTACCGGGCTCCCCTCGACGTCAGCTTCGCCGCCACCGACGCCCTGTCGGGATTCGAGTCCTGCGACGCTACGAAGAGCTACACCGGCCCAGACACGGCCTCGACCGCTGTCAACGGCGCGTGCAGGGACAACGCCGGCAACTCCGCGACCGCTTCGGTCCAGCTGAAGTACGACGCGACGAAGCCGCAGGCAACTGCGGCGCCCTCCCGCCAGCCGAACGCGAACGGCTGGTTCAACGCCGCACTGTCGGTCGCCTTCACGGGCGGCGACGCGCTGTCCGGCATCGGCTCGTGCGACGTGGCGAAGACGTACTCGACGCCCGACGCGGCCAACGCGTCCCTCAGCGGGACCTGCGTCGATCGCGCAGGAAACGAGAGCACGCCGGCCGCGTACGCCTTCAAGTACGACTCCGCCCCGCCGCTCGCGTCGGCCGCTCCCTCCCGGCCGCCGAACGCCAACGGCTGGTACCGGGCACCCCTCGACGTCACCTTCGCTGCGACCGACGGTCTCTCCGGCTTCGACTCCTGCGACGCGAAGAAGACCTACTCCGGGCCAGACGCGGCCTCCACGCCGGTGACCGGCGTCTGCACGGACAAGGCAGGCAACCAAGACAGCGCCACCCTCCCGCTCAACTACGACGCAACCGCGCCCCAGGCCACGGCAACACCGAACAGGCAACCGAACGCCAACGGCTGGTTCAACAGCTCGCTCTCGGTCGGCTTCAGCGGCGCCGACGAGACCTCGGGCATCGCTTCCTGCGATCCCGACAAGACCTACTCCACGCCCGACAGCACGACTGCCGTCCTGGGCGGTGCCTGCCTCGACCGGGCCGGCAACCCGAGCGCGGTTGCGACCTTCGGGTTCAAGTACGACAGCACCCCGCCGCAGGTCGCGAGCGTGACGCCGCTCAGGCAGCCTGATCGAGCCGGCTGGTACAACCGCCCGATCGGCTTTGCGGTGAACGGCCAGGACACGATGTCCGGCCTCGCTTCCTGCCCGCCCCAGAGCTATTCCGGCCCCGACAGCGCGACTGCCTCGTTCTCGGGGACGTGTCTGGACAACGCTGGCAACCCTGGCGTCAAAGCGTTCGCGCTCAGCTACGACGCGACCGGGCCGGAGACGACCGCGACCGCCGACCGCACACCCGACTCCAACGGCTGGTTCAAGCAGCCGCTCACGGTCAGCTTCTCCGGGACCGATGAAGTCTCCGGGACCGACTCCTGCTCGCCGCCCGAGAGCTACACCGGGCCGGACTCCGGCGAGGCGGTCATCGGCGGCATCTGTCTCGACAAGGCGGGAAACGTCGGCCTCGCCTCGCTCTCGGTCAGCTACGACGCGACGGCGCCGGTCATGTCAGGCGCCGAGCCCTCCCGTCCGCCGGACGCCAACGGCTGGTACAGCCGCGAGCTCGTCGTCGGCTTCCACGGCAGCGACGCCACCTCAGGTATCGAGAGCTGCACGAGGGCGTCGTACGCCGTCGGACGCGCGGCGGCGAGCGTCTCCGGCACCTGTCAGGATCACGCCGGGAACACGAGCGGATCGCTGCCGTTCCCGCTTCGCTTCGACTCGACCGCGCCGACACTGGGCGAGCTCCGCGTGAAGCCCGGCAACGGCCGCGCGGTGCTGACCTGGACGGCGTCACCAGACACGACGCTCGTCCAGATCCACCGTGGCACGAAGCGGATCTACAGCGGGACAGCGACCACCTTCACGGACACAGGGCTAACGAACGGCGTTCGCTACCGCTACACGCTCGCGAGCTACGACGAGGCCGCGAACTCGGCGACCACGGCCGTCGCCGCGACGCCGAGCGGCCCACTCGTCTCACCCGCCTCGGGCGCGGTCGTCAAGGCTCCGCCGCGGCTCGCGTGGAAAGCAGCTCCGAAGGCGACCTACTACCACGTCCAGCTCTGGCGGAACGGACGGATCCTGAGTGCCTGGCCGCGCGGCACCGCGTTCAAGCTTCGCCGCAGCTGGATCTACAACGGCCGTCGCTACCGCCTGACACAAGGGCGG
>CAWCVG010000025.1:0-125233 GCA_963798935.1 uncultured Actinomycetes bacterium | reverse complement strand
GGCCTCCTGCCGAGGTCGTCGTCACCTTCCCCGGTGCCGCGCCGGCCCCCTACCGGACGCCCGCGCCGCTCCAGCGGCAGCTGACGCTGCCCGCCGGGTGAGACGGTCATCCGCTTCGCGACCACCGCGCCCGAGGTTCCCGCGAGCGCCGCGAACAGAAACCGCCCGCACTACTTCCGGCTGGCCAGGATGCGAGTCACTCGACTCGGCGTTCGGCCCCTTCCTTCCCGGCTAGAGAGCGGCGACGACCTGTTCCTGCTCCGCCTCCGTCAGGTGGGCGTAGCAGGGAAGCGACAGCACCTCCCGGGCCGCGGCCGTGCTCGCCTCGAGCGCGTCTCCCTGGCGCGCGTCCGCGAAGGCCGGCTGCTCGCTGATCGCCCAGGGATAGTGGACGCCGGTCTCGATGCCGGCGTCCGCGAGCTCGGAGCGGAGCTCGTCTCGCCGCGCGCTGCGCACGACGTAGAGGTGATGGACGCCGTCCGGGCTCGGCCGTCCCAGCGCCTCGTCGTAGGCGGCAGCGATCTCGGCGCGGCGGCGGTTGTCGTCCTCCAGCCGCCGAAGCCGGACCCGGAGCAGCGCCGCCTGAAGCTCGTCCAGTCGGGAGTTCGTCCCCGGCCGGCGCGCGAAGTAGCGCGGCTGCTCGCCGTAGGAGCGAAGCTCGCGAACCGCCTCGGCGAGCCCCGGGTCCGAGGTCACGACCGCACCGCCGTCGCCGAACGCCCCGAGGTTCTTCGTCGGGTAGAAGGAGAAGCAGCCGGCGACGCCGATCGATCCCGCCGGCCGTCCGTCGATCACGAGCCCGTGCGCCTGCGCGGCGTCCTCGACGAGCGGCAGCTCCGAGCGGCAAGCAGCTCGTCGACCGGCGCCGGGCGGCCGTAGAGGTGGACGGCGACCACGGCCGCTGTCTGGTCGCGACATTGCCTCGGCGGCCCGCGCCGCATCGATCGTGAGCGTCTCGGGATCGACGTCGACGAGAACGGGCCGGAGTCCGGCCCGAACGATCGCAGTCGGCGTCGCGGGCGAGGTGAGGTCCGGACAGAGCACCTCGGCTCCGGCCGGCAGCTCCAGCGCCCGCAGCGCAAGCTCGATTGCGTCGGTCCCGGAGGCGACGCCAACCGGCGTGCTCGGTCTCCGTCAGCTCCGCGAGCTCCCGCTCGAACGCCTCGACCTCCGGGCCGAGCACGATCCGGTCGGAGGCCATGACCCGCCGGAACGCCTCGTCCAGCTCGTCCCGCTGCGCCTCGTACGCCCTCCGCGGGTCGAAGAAGCGGACGCTCACCAGTACTGCCCGCGGTTCTCGCGGTAGTACTCGACCATCCGAGCGAGGCCTTCCCGCAGCCCGACGCGCGGCTCCCAGCCGAGCAGGCCGCGGATCTTCCCGTAGTTCGCGAAGACGCTGCCGATGTCGATTCCGGCCCGGTCCGCGCGGGAACGGCCGCTCCGCGAGCGAGCCCGAGCCTGCAACCTCCAGCAGCGTTTCCGCGAACTGCCTGATCGTCACCGGCTCGGGATGGCCGAGGTTGAACGCCTCTCCGACCGCCGCCTCGCGAACGCCGGCGCGGAGGAACGCGTCGACGACGTCGTCGACCTCGTTGAAGTCGCGGAGCGAGTCGCCGCCGCCGTAGAGCTCGATCTCCTCGCCGTCGATCGCCCGCCGCACGAACCAGGAGACGAAGCCCTGTCGCGGATGGCGCATCTGCATCCGCGGCCCGTACGTGTTCGTCAGCCGCAGCGAGCAGGTCGGGAGCCCGTGCACCTGGTGGTAGAGCAGCGTCGCGGCTTCGGCGGCCGTCTTGTTGATCCCGTTGACGTCGATCGCCTCCAGCGGGTGGTGCTCGTCCAGCGGGAGGTAGCGCGGGCGCCCGTACTGCTGTCGCGAGCCCGCGTAGACGACCCGCGCCTGCGACCCCTGCCGCCGGAGCGCCTCCAGCACGGCGAGCTGCGTCCGGTAGTTGAGCTCCAGGTCGAGGAGCGGGTCGGACATCGAGTCGACGTGACTGACGTTGCCGGCGATGCAGAAGACGACGTCCTGGCCCTCGACGAGCTCGGCGGCCGCCTCGCGAACGTCCTCCGTTCGCACCGTGAGGCGCCCCTCGACGGGCGCGATGTTGAAGCGGTTCCCTCCGAGCTCCGGCACCAGGCTGTCGGCCACCGTCACCTCGGCGCCGAGCTCGACGAGCCGGATCGCGAGATTCGAGCCGATGAAGCCGAGCCCGCCCGTCACGAGCACGCGGCGGCCTGCGTAGTCGTCGGTCATTGCGCCGGATGGCGGCCGAGCCGCCAGCGGGCCATGTTGACGAGAAACTCCCAGACCGTCCCGAGCCCGACGTTCGAGCCGCCGGCGCGCCGCGGATGGAAGCGGACCGGCACCTCCACGACGCGGAGGCCCAGCTCCTTCGCCTTGAGCAGGATCTCCGCGTCCGTGAACCAGTCGTCGGTCCGCAGGTCGAGCCGCTCGTGGGCGGAGCGGGTGAGGCCCTTCGGCTGGCCGTTCACGTCCCAGAGGCCCCGCGTCCAGAAGAGGAGGCGGAACAGCGTCGTTGAAGCCGAGCGACGTCACGCGTTCGGACCGAGCCGTCCTCGCGGACGTAGCGGCGGCCCTTGGCGACGTCCGCCCCGCTCTCCTTCAGGCGCCGGTACACCTCCAGTGCGGCGTCGGTCGGCACCTGGCCGTCGCCGTCGAGGTAGACGAGGTAGTCGCCGCGCGCCGCGTCCAGGCCGGAGCGGAGGTCCCAGCCCATGGCTCCCTCCTTCGGCCGGGCCACGACGACGACGTCGGAGTGCTCGGCGGCGAAGCTCTCGGCCTCGCGCGGGGTCAGGTCCGCCGCTGCCGTTCCAGTAGTTCGCGACCAGCACGAGCTCGTACGGGACTCCCGAGGCCACGAAGCTCGCTCGCGAGCGGCTCGACGACGAGTCGAAGTCCCTCCTGCGCGCGGTAGCAGAGGACGACGACCGACAGCTCGGGGGCGCTGCGGGGCATCGAGGCGCGAGTCTACGGCCGGGGGCGGCCGGCGACGTAGTACTGGGCGCCCAGCGGAAGCCGGCGAAGGGCTCGCTCGACGGCGAGGACGCGCCTGCGCCGCGACGGGAAGAGGAGCATGAAGCCGCGATCGACGGGCGCCACGCCGTTTCTCGTCGAGCAGGCGCTCGGCCTCGGCCATCCGGAGCATCTTCGCGTCCTCTCCGAACTCGCAGCGGCGGACGACGAGCCGGGTCAGCGGGTTGAGCGGGTTGTGCTCGAAGACCACGACGAGCCCGCCGGGGCGCGTGACGCGCGCCAGCTCGGCCACGAAGCGCGGGCGCTCCGCCGGAGGGAGTACCTGCACGACGCAGACCGCGAACGCGAGGTCGAACTTGCCGTCCGGGAACGGAAGGCGGTCGCGCTCGGCGAGCTCGTAGCGGACGCCGGGATTGGCGCGCGCGGCTGTCTCGAGCACGCCGGGCGAGACGTCCGTGCCGATGAGCGTCGCGAACCGCCCGGCGAGGTGGCGGTCGGTGAGCCCGACGCCGCAGCCGACGTCGAGCGCGGTGAGCTCCCCGGGATCGCCCAGGTGCAGCCCGGCGAGCCGCACGAGCTCCTCGGCCTTCGCGCGGGTGAAGAAGTCGTGGTCGGCGCCCGAGAACGAGACTGCCGTCGTCGAGCTCATCCGTGTACCGGTCTCGGAACTGGTCGTAGTCGGTCAAGCGCTGTACGTGAACGGCAGGTCGTCGACCAGCTCGCGGAACCGCGGGGCGTTCTCGTCCCGCTCGGAGGCAGTGAGCTCGATGTCCGGCCACTCGATCCCGACCTCCGGATCGTCGTACCGGAAGCCCGCTTCCGCTGAGGGGTCGTAGTAGGTCGAGACCAGGTACGACGAGGTCGGCGACGTCGCTCAGGACGCAGAACCCGTGGGCGAACCCGTCCGGCACGTACAGCTGGTGGTTCTCGCTCGTCGTCGAGCTGCACCGCCTCCCACTCGCCGAACGTCGGCGAGCCCCGGCGGAGATCGACGACGACGTCGAGCACGGAGCCTCGCGCGCAGCGCACGAGCTTCGCCTGGCCCGGCTGGAAGTGCATCCCGCGGACGATGCCCTGCCTCGAGAGCGAGTGGTTGTGCTGCACGAACTCCTCGGAGATGCCCGCTTCGCGGAGGCGATCCTGCCGGTAGGTCTCGAGGAAGAACCCGCGCTTGTCGCCGTGGACGGTGGGGGCGAGCAGGATCGGCCCCTTCAGGCGTGTCTCCAGGCGCTGCACGCGCGCGATCGTACTCAGAGGGCCTTCAGGCGCTCTGGGTGCTTGCGCACGAAGCGGAGCGATGCCGCGCCAGTGCCACAGCGTCCGGCGTGTGAGGAGCCGCCGGTCGGTGACGGCCGCGTGGGCGTGCACGGCCTTGGCGTTCGGGACGTACCAGCGCTCCCAGCCCGCCTTCGACGGCGCGGTAGGCGAGGTCGATGTCCTCGCCGTAGAGGCGGATAGCCCTCGTCGAACCCGCCGAGCTCGTCCAGCATCTCGCGGCGCAGGAACAGGAAGGCGCCGAGCAGCCAGTCGGCCTGCACCGGCTCGCGTCGGCTGCTCGTCCAGCCCGTAGTGGGCCCGCTGCGTGCCGCCGAGCCAGCGCCTGAGCGGCGTCCGGCGGACGATCGTGCCGGACACGGTCGGGAAGCGGCGGCGCGACGGGTTGAGCGTCCCGTCCGGCTTGCGCAGCTCCGGGCCGGCGATGCCCATGCGCGGGTGGAACTCCGCGAAGGCCAGGAGGACCGCCAGCGCGCCGGGATCGGCCTCCGTGTCCGGGTTGCAGACGACGACGAACTCGCCGCTCGTCTCGGCGATCCCGCGGTTCGCGTTCGCGGCGAAGCTCACGGGCTCCTCGTTTCGGATCAGCCTGGCGCCCTCCGGCACCGGCAGCTCCAGGCCGAGGTTCGAGACGACGACGAGCTCGTCGACCTGCGGCTTGAGCGCGGAGAGGCAGCGCTCCAGCTCCGGGACGGGCTCGTGGACGACGACGACTCCCGAGATGCTCACAGCAGGCTCCGGTAGACCGCCGCCGTGCGCCGCGCCGCCTCGTCCCAGCTGAACCTGCGCCGCCCTGGCGAGTCCGGCTGCGCGCAGCTCCGCCCGCCGGTCGAGCGCGTGCAGGATCGCGCCGGAGAGGTCGCCCTGGTCGGCGAAGACCGCCGCGTCGCCCGCCACCTCGACGAGCGCGGGGTCGGGCGCGGCGACGACGGGCGTCCCGCTCGCCATCGCCTCGAGCACCGGCAGCCCGAAGCCCTCGTACCTGGACGGGACGACGAGCGCGGAGGCCTCGCGGTAGAGGCTCGGGAGCTCCTCGTGATCCACGTAGCCGCGCACGTCGGCGCCGAGCGCGCGCAGCTCGCGTGCGAGCGCCGGCTCCCGCTCCGGGCCGACGACGACGACCGGCATGCCGAGCTCGTTTCCCGCGTCCACGGCCGCGCGTGGATCCTTGCGGCGCTGCACCGAACCGACCACGAGCAGGTAGCCGGCGTCGTGCGCCGCCTCGTCCGGCGTGAAGATCGGATCGATGCCGTGCGGGATCACCTTCACGGCCTCCGCCGGGATCCCGTAGAGCTCTTCGAGGTCTTCGCGCGTCCGCTCGGAGACGGCGATCACGCGGTCGGCGCGCTTCGCCGAGCGCGGGACGACCGCGCGGAAGACGAGCCTGTCCTTCCGCGGCATCAGGTCGGGCTCGCGCTCGAAGGACAGGTCGTGGACGGTCAGGACCGAGCGGCCGCCGGCGCGGAGCGGCAGCGAGTGCTGGTAGTGCGCGAGCCGCGGGCCGGAGCCGGCGGACGAGGCGGGGGAGGCGCCACGCCATCCGCCACTCCTGCGAGCCGGCGGCGAGCTCGATCGGCTCGACCCCGTCGGGGACGAGCTCCGGCTTGCGGGTGACGGCGGCGAAGTGGAGGTCCGGGGCGGCGCCTGGGAGCGCGCGCAGCAGGTTCCGGACGTAGGTCTCGTCGCCGGTGCGCTGGCGGCCGAGGACGTCGGCGTCGAGGAGGACGTCGATCACGCGGCGGCTTCCCGGTAGACGTCCAGCGTGAGGCGCGCGGTCTCCTCCCAGGTGAACTGCCGCGCGCGCTCGAGGCCGGCCGCGCGCAGCTCGTCCCGCCGCTCGCCGCGCCTCGTCGATCCCGGCGGCGATCGCGTCCACGTCGTACGGATCGACGAGGACGGCCGCCTCCCCCGCGACGCTCCGCCGTCGCACCGAAGTTGCGTCGTCACGACCGGCGTCCCGCAGGCCATCGCCTCGAGCACCGGCAGCCCGAACCCCTCGTAGAGCGACGGGTAGACCAGGCACTGGGCTCCCCGGTAGAGCGCCGCGAGCACCTCGTCGCTCACGAACCCGAGCGACTGGACGCCGACGTCGCCCCACCCCTCGGGGCCGACGACGCGCAGCTCGATCCCCGCGCGCTGCGCGGCCTCGACGGCGCGGGGCAGGTTCTTGCGCGGCTCGACCGTCCCGACGGCCAGCGCGTACTCGCCGCGGACCTCCTGCCCCTCGGGAAGGAACGGCGGCTCGACACCGTGCGGCACCACGCGAACCTTCCCTCGTCCACGCCCAGGAGCTCGACCGCCTCGCCGGCCGTGAACGACGAGACGGCGATCACCTGCGTCGCCGCCTCCACGATCCGCGGGAGCATGATCCGGCTGTACGACCGCGTCCAGCGGTTGAACGTCTCCGGATGGCGGAGGACGGCGAGGTCGTGAAGGGTGACGACGAGCGGGACCCGCGAGCGCTGCGGGCCGCGGTGGCCCGGACAGTGGAGGACGTCGACGCCGTCGCGGGCCGCCTTTCGGGGAAGAGTCCTGAGGTACCAGAGGAGGTCGCGCCGCACCTTGGCCGAGCGGGACCTGCCGGGAACGGCGTATCGCTCGACGGTGACGCCGTCGAGATGGCTCAGGAGGTTGCGGAGGTAGCGGGCGGTGCCCGCCTCCGTCAGCTCGAGCGGCGAAACGTCGATTCCGAGTCGGAGATCATCCATAGACTGGCGCGCCGTGCCTTCTACTACACAGCCGTCCGAGCCGCTGCTCGTCCGCGCCGCGAAGCGCGAACCCGTCGAGCGGACGCCCGTCTGGTTCATGCGCCAGGCGGGCCGCACCCTGCCCGGCTACCGCGCGATCCGGAAGCGCCACGACCTCTTCGAGGTCTGCCGGCGACCGGAGCTCTGCGCGCAGGTGACGCTCGAGCCGGTCGAGGCGCACGGCGTGGACGCGGCCGTGATGTTCGCCGACATCATGCTCCCGGTCATCGGGATGGGCGTCGACGTCCAGCTCGTCGAGAACGTCGGGCCGGTGATCGACCGGCCGATCGAGTCGCTGGACGACGTCCGCGCCCTCCGCGTGCCCGAGCCGGAGGACGCGGTGCCGTTCGTCCTCGAAGCCGTCCGGATCGTCCGCGAGTCGCTGGTGCCGGACCGGGCGCTCGTCGGCTTCTGCGGCGGCCCGTTCACTGTTGCGGGCTATCTGATCGAGGGCAAGCCGACCCGCGAGTTCGCGAAGACGAAGGCCTGCATGTTCGGCACGCCGGAGGTCTGGCACGAGCTGATGGAGCGCCTCAGCGAGACGTTCCTCCGCTACGTCCGCGCCAAGGTCGAGGCGGGCGCCGACGCGATCCAGCTCTTCGACAGCTGGGTCGGCGCGCTGACGATCGAGGACTACGAGGAGTTCGTCGCGCCGTACTCGGAGCGGATCCTCGGCGGGCTCTCGGTCCCGACGATCCACTTCGGCACCGGCACGTCGCACCTCCTCGAGTCGATGGCGGCGGCGGGCGGGGACGTCATCGGCCTCGACTGGCGGATTCCCGCTCGGCGAGGGCTGGGAGCGGGTCGGGGCGGACCGAGGCGTCCAGGGGAACCTCGATCCGGCGCTGCTCCTCGGCTCCTGGGACCGGGTCGAGCGCGCGACCGACGCCATCCTGGAGGCGGCCGGCGGGCGGCCGGGCCACATCTTCAACCTCGGCCACGGCGTCCTCCCGAGCACCGATCCGGCCCGGCTGCGCCGCCTCCGCGAGCTCGTGCACGAGCGGTCGGCAGCGCTCGTCCCGGGCAAGTAACACAGTGTTACTTGCACGCTCGAAGCGCCGGGATCTCCCGTAGGAACGGGGCTCGGGGCGGCGCGGGAGAGCTAGTAACAGACGTGTTACTAGGCCAATTGAGCGACGCCGTCGTGCTGATGGCGTACGGCTCGCCGTCGTCGCCGGAGGACATCCGGCCGTACCTCGAGGACATCCGCGAGGGCCGGCCGGTCTCGGACGCGGCCGTCGAGGAGCTGACCGAGCGCTACCGGCGCATCGGCGGCCGCTCGCCGCTCGACGAGATCACCGAGCGGCAGCGCGGGGCACTCGAGCTCGAGCTCGGGATCCCCGTTCATCTCGGCATGAAGCACTGGCGGCCGCGGATCGCGGAAGCCGCCGAGTGGGCGGTCGAGGGCGGCGCGACGCGCGTGCTCGGCCTCGTGCTCGCGCCGCACTACTCGCGGCTCTCGATCGCCGGCTATCGCGAGCGGCTCGAGGCGGGGCTCGCGGGCCGCGCCGAGCTCGTCTTCGTCGAGAGCTGGCACGACCACGAGCCCTTTCTGGACGTGCTTGCCGACCGGGTGCGCGGGACCGACGCGCATGTCGTCTTCACGGCACACTCGCTCCCCGAGCGGATCCTGGCCATGGGCGATCCGTACAGGGACGAGCTGCTGCGGACGTCGCGAGCTCGTCGCCGAGCGGGCCGGCCTCGACGACTGGTCGTTCGCCTTCCAGAGCGAGAGCGCGACCGGCGAGCCGTGGCTCGGCCCCGACATCGTCGACCACCTCGACGACCTCCACGCACGCGGTGTGCGGAAGGTGCTCGTCGCCCCGGTCGGCTTCGTGTCCGACCACCTCGAGATCCTCTGGGACATCGACGTCGAGGCACGGGAAAGGGCCGCCGAGCTCGGCCTCGAACTGGATCGGATCGAATCGCTGAACGACGATCCGGCGTTCATCCACGCGCTGGCGCAGCTCGTCCGCACCGCGCTGCTACCGTCGCCGGCGTGAGCACCCGCAGCTGTCCGGACTGGCCGGATCTCCTCGAACGGGCTCCGGATCTCCTCTTCAAGCACTACACCGTGGCCGAGGCGCAGCTTCCGGGCGAGGTGCTCCAGAGCCTCGCGGAGATCTCGCTGGACTCGATCGAGATCTGCTGCGACCTCGACAAGCACGTCTTCAACTCCGAGCACACGGACGAGCGGGTGGCGGCGGCGCTGCGCGAGAGCCACTGGTACGACCTGCGCGAGTGGACGGCCACCGGGCCGGGCTCAGCGGCGTAGCAGCCCGGGCTTCCTCGACGCCAGGATCTCCTCCAGCGGCCTCGTGTTGACGACGTCGGCGGCCGTCGCCCGGCCGCGGCGGGCCGTGCCGAGCGCCAGCACGATGTTCCCGAGCCCGCGCGTCGAGTGGGCGTCCGTGGAGACCACGATCGGGATGCCGGCCTCGACCGCCTGACGCACGTGCTCGTCCTTGAGGTCGAGCCGGTCGGGGAGGCCGTTCGTCTCCAGCGCGGTGCCGGTCTCGAGCGCGACCTGGAAGGCGGTGTCGAGGTCGAGCGCGTTCGGCGGCCGCCGGTCGATCAGCCTTCCGGTGGGGTGGCTGATGGCCGAAACGGACGGGTGGTACATCGCCTCTACCGTCCGCTTCGTCAGCTCGTCGCGGCTCCCGCGCTGGCCGCCGTGGACGCTCGCCATCACCCAGTCCAGCTCGGCCAGGACGTCGTCGGGGAGATCGAGCGTCGCGTCGGCGCGGATGTCGCACTCGATCCCGCGCAGGATCCGGAACGGCGCCAGGCGCTCGTTCGCGGCTGCGATCTCCTCGCCCTGGCGGCGGACGGCGTCCGCGTCGAGGCCCGGGACGACCGAGACGGCCACGGTGTGGTCGCAGATCGCGAGGTACGCGTAGCCGCGCTCGATCGCCGCTCGGCCCATCTCCTCGACGGTGCCCCGGCCGTCCGACCAGGTCGTGTGGCAGTGAAGGTCGCCGCGGATGTCCGCGAGGTCGACGAGCGGCGGCGGCTCGCCGCGGAAGGGCTCCTCGCGTAGCTCGGGCGGACACCACGGGATGCCCAGCGCGCTGTACACCTCGAGCTCGTTGGCGCCGTCCGGCAGCGGCTCGAGTGCCTCGACGTACGGCGGCGGCGCCGGTCGCGCGGATCAGCGCGGTGCCGGCCTGGTGCGGGCTCGGGACCGAGCAGCTCGACAGGCACGCCCTCGACGGTGACGCCCACCGCGCGCCGCTCCTCCCGCTCGACGAGGGCGACGATCTGCGGCAGCGCCTCGAACCGCCGGATCGTCTCGGCGGGATCCTCCGCCGGAGCCACGACCGCGAGCCGCTCGCAGCGGTCGCGGAAGCGGCGCGCGTCACCGGCGGGCTCGGCGCCGAGGCTCTCCGCGATCTCGGTCGTCAGCGCCAGCGCCCGGTTCAGCAGCAACGCGTGCGCCGGCGGCCGGGAAAGTTCCTGCGCGAGCGCCGCCCGGAGCTTCTCCTCGGTCTTCGGCCCGATCCCCGGCACCTCCCGCAGCCGCCCTTGCGACGCCGCCTCGCGTAGCTCGTCGAGCGTCCGGACGCCGAGCGCTTGGCCGATGTCCATCGAGCGCTTGGCGCTCAGCCCGAGCAGCCGTCCGACGCCGATCAGATCGGGCGAGATCCGCTCCTCGAGCTCCGCGAGCTCGTGCAGGTCGCCGGTCTCGACGAGCTCGCGGAGACGCGCCTCGATCCCGGGCCCGATGCCGCGCAGCTCGCGGATCCGGCCGGTGCGGACGAGCTCCGCGACCGGCACCGCGGAGTCGCGCAGCCGCTCCGCGGCACGGCGGTAGGCCCGCACGCTGTACGCGTTGGCGTTCGCAAGCTCGAGCAGCGTCGCGAAGGCATCGAGCTTCGCGGCGATCTCAGCATTCGGTAGATCGCGAGGCGTACTCACCTGGGTAGTGTCCCCGCCGTGTCGAGCGTCGTCGTTCCCTTCCGCGCTGCCTTGGCGAAGAAGCGCCTCGAGCTCCCCGAGGCCGAGCGCACCGACGTCGCACACGCGATGCTCGGCCGCGTTCTCACCGCCGCCGCTGCCGTCGGCCCGACGATCCTGGTGACTGAAACGGACGCGAGCTGCGCCCGCGCGCTCGCCGCCGAGCACGGAGTCGAGGTCGTCGACGATCCCGGGAAGGGCCAGGGCGAAGCGGTCGCGGCTGGGCTCGCCGTCGTGCAGGAATGGCCCGTGCTCGTCGTCAACGCGGACGTGCCCGCCGCGCGACCGCGCGACCTGCTCGCGCTGCTCGGCGCCATGCCGACGGACGGGATCGCGATCGCGGAGGCGGAGGACGGCACGACGAACGCGCTCGCCTTGGCGCGGCCCGGCCTGTTCGCGCCGCTCTACGGGCCGGGGAGTGCCGAGCGGTTCCGCGCCCACGCGGCCTCGCAGGGCGTCGAAGCGGTGACGTTGCACGTCCCGGCTCTCGCCGAGGACGTGGACACCGTCGCCGAGTTCGAACAGCTTCGGTCGTGAACATCGTCGTCCTGAGCGGCGGCGTCGGTGGGGCGCGGTTCGTGCGCGGTCTCGTCGATGCGGTCGATCCCGCAGGCGTGACGGTGGTGGGGAACGTCGGCGACGACCTCGAGGTGCTCGGCCTCCACGTCTCGCCCGACCTCGACTCGATCCTCTACGCGCTCGCCGACCTGAACGACGACGAGCGCGGTTGGGGGAGGGCCGACGAGAGCTGGAACGCGCTCGAGTCGGTCGCGGACCTGGGCGGCGAGGCGTGGTTCAAGCTCGGCGACCGGGATCTCGGGCTGCATCTCGTCCGGACGCAGTGGCTGCGCGAAGGCGTGCCGCTCTCGGAGGTCACGAGCCGTCTCGCCGGCGCCCTCGGCGTGGAGGCGACGATCCTCCCGGCGACGGACGACCGACTGCGCACCTTCGTCCAGACCGATGCGGGCGAGCTGTCGTTCCAGGACTGGTTCGTACGGCGCGGCCACCGCGACGAGGTCACCGCCGTCCGCTTCGAGGGCGCGGAGACCGCGCGCGCGGCGCCCGGCGTGCTCGACGCGCTCGGCGCGGCCGACCTGATCGTGATCGCGCCGAGCAATCCCTTCGTCTCGATCGGACCGGTCCTCGCAGTCCAGGAGATCCGGGACGCCATCACCAGCAGGCGTGTCCCGTCCGTCGCCGTGAGCCCGCTGATCGCCGGTCGGGCAGTGAAAGGCCCGGCCGACAGGATGCTGTCCCGTCTCGCAGGCGGCACGAGCCCGTTGCAAGTAACAACTTGTTACTTGGGGTTGATCGACGCGCTGGTCTACGACGAGGCCGACGGGGAGGTCGACCTCGGCGAAATCCGCCCGATCGTCACGAGGACGCTGATGAGCGACGACGACGCCCGTCGGCGGCTGGCCGAGACGGCGCTCGAGGCGGCGGCCGCGCTCAGGTGAGGATCGCGATCGTCGGCGGCACCGGCAGCTTCGGGCGTGCGCTCGCCGAGCGTGTCGCCGCCCTCGGGGAGAGCATCGTGATCGGCTCGCGCGACGCCGACCGGGCGCGCGAGATCGCCGCGGTACTCGGCGTCGAGGGCGCGACGAACGAGGAGGCGGTGAGAGATGCCGACCTCGTGATCCTGGCCGTCCGGTCGAACGCGGCGCTGGACACGGCTCGGCAGCTCGCACCCGCGATCGGGACGACGCCGCTCCTCTCGGTCGCCAGCGCGCTCGAGTTCACGGACGACGGGATCCTGCCGGGGCAGCACGGCTACTCGCTCGCGGAGGAGATCGAGCGCATCGTGGACGGCCCGGTCGCCGCCGGGCTCCAGTCGCTCGCGGCGGTTCACCTGACCAGCCCCGACCCGCCGGAAGAAGACATCCTCGTCTGTGGCGCCCCCTCGGCCGCGAAAGACCTGTCGCTCGAGCTCGCAGGCCGCCTCGTCAAGGGCCGTGCCGTCGACGCAGGCCCGATCCAGAACGCCCGCGCGCTCGAGGGGATGACCGCCGTGATCCTGAACGTGAACAAGCGCTACAAGGCGCACGCGGGCATCCGTCTCACCGGCCTCGAGTGACCGGAATCCAGGTCCTCCCGCTGGAGGGCATCCCCGAGATCGAGGAGGGGGACGACCTCGCCGGGCTGCTTGCGAAGGCTGCGGATCGGGCCGGCGGCCTCGAAACCGGAGACGTCCTGGTGGTGGCCCAGAAGGCCGTGTCCAAGGCGGAGGGCCGCGTGGTTGCGCTCGAGGACGTCGAGCCCTCCGACGCCGCGCTGGAGCATGCCGGCGACGGCGATCCGCGCCACGTCGAGGTGATTCTCCGCGAGACCGCACGCGTCGTCCGGAGCCGACCGCCGCTCGTGATCGCCGAGACCCGCCACGGCTTCGTCTGCGCCTCGGCCGGTGTCGACGCCTCGAACGCGCCCGGCGCCGGCATGCTCGTCCTGCTCCCGGTCGACCCCGACGCATCCGCCCGCGCGCTCCACGAACGGCTCGGCGTCGCCGTGATCGTCAGCGACTCCTTTGGGCGCCCGTTCCGCCACGGGACGACGGATGTCGCCATCGGCGTCGCCGGCCTGTCCCCGCTCCTCGACCTCCGCGGCACCCGCGACTCGGCCGGCTACGAGCTCAGGACGACGCAGATCGCCCTCGCCGACGAGATCGCCGGCGCCGCCGAGCTCGTGATGGGCAAGACGGACGGGATCCCGGCGGCGATCGTCCGAGGGCTCGAGCTGGAGGGCGACGGAAGCGCTCGCGATCTCGTGATGCCGCCGGACCGCGACCTCTTCCGGTGAGCGCCGGCCCTCCCGTGGTGCTCGTGCACGGGATCACGGCCTCGACGGACTGGTGGCAGCCGACGGTCGCCGAGCTCGAGGAAGACCACGACGTGCACGTCGTCCGCCTGCCCGGCTACCGCTACCGCGAGGCGGCGTCCTGGCTCGGCGATTGGCTCGAGAGAGAGCGACTCGAGGGCGCGACTGTCGTGGGACACTCGATGGGCGGCACGGTCGCGCTCGCTCTGGCCGCCGAGCGGCCGAAGCTGGTCGGACGGCTCGCGCTGATCGCGCCTGCCGGGATCTTCTCGACGCAGGCTCGCCGCGAGCTCCTCCTTCCGCTCGCCCGCTCGATCGGCCGCTCGCCTCGCCGCCTCCCGCGCCTCGTCCAGGACGCGTTCCGCGTGGGGCCGGTCCGCCTCTGGCACGTGGCAAGCGACCTCCTCTCCTCGGACATCGCCGCGACGCTTCACCACGTCGAGGCGCCCACGCTGATCGTCTGGGGCGCCGACGACAGGCTGCTGCCGCCGACGCTCGGCGCGATCTTCAGCGCCGAGATCAAGGACTCCCGCCTCGTCGTGCTCGACCGCTGCGGCCATGTCCCGATGGTGGAGGCGCCGGACTCCCTGCACGAGGAGCTCCGCCGGTTCCTCGACGAAGATCCGGCCACCCGGTGACCCTCCGCAGACGACTCACGTTGTTCACCGCCTCGCTGCCCGAGCGGCTCGTCCGGTCGACGGCGGCGATCCTGGGCGGCACGGCCCACGAAGCGGCCCAGCTCCTGCTCCCCCGGATCGCACGCCGCCTCGCGGCTCTACGAGGCGAGCGCCAAGAACCTGCTGCGGATCCTGATCGAGGGTGTCGGCGACGTCGAGCCGCTGACGCCGACGACCCCGGATCCAGCGGCACCGCCGCCGAAGGAGCTCGCGATCCGCAAGGGCGCCGGCAACATCGTCGAGCTCGGCTCCATCGCGGCGTTCGGGTTCTCGCCGCTCTGGCTGCTCGCGGCCGTCTCGGACCTCACCCACGGCTCGCGCGTCTACCTCCGGGCGCTGACGGACGACCTCAAGGCATCGGGCGTGATCAGGCCCGACGTCGACGTCTCGTCCGTGGACGGCCTGCTCGGGATCCTCGAGGGCACATCCGGCCGCACCGCGCGCCTGATCGACATCCCGCCCGTCGAGCTGGCCGAGCTCCGCACCTCGCTGCGGGAGCTGCGCGACGAGGCGACCGACCTGCCCTCGCAGGAGCAGCTCCAGCGCCTCTACGACGGCCTGCGCCGAACGGCAGCCGCCGAGGAGCGGTCGCTGCTCGAGGTCTCCCAGGGCATCGGCATGGCGTTCGTCACCTCGGCGCGCACGCTCTCCGACCGGCACGTGAAGGTGCCGTACCGCGAGGACTGGCGGCCGCTCCGCGACGAGGGTTTCGCCGCCTACGCCCGCCGGGTATCGCGGCCGTACGGCGAGGCGGCCGCCTCCCACTTCCATCCCGAGCGCCAGAGCTACACGGAGCGAATCCTGAACCGCATCCAGACAGGCGACGAGCCCGAGAGCTTCGAGTTCTGCGACGAGCTCGACGCCGGCTTCGGCTGGATCGCGAAGGAGAAGCTTGGCCGCACCTCACATGCTCTCAAGAGTCGCGGCGAGGTCTGGGTCTTCGACCCGGTCCTCTGGGAGCCCGCGCTCGAACGGATCCGTGCGCTCGGCGAGCCGGCCGGAGTCGTCCAGCTGCTCGACCGCCACGCCCGCGACTCAGCGGAGGTGGCTGCGGCGCTCGGCGTCCCCCACTACGCGGTGCCGGTGCAGGGGATCACGGCCTCACCGCTCGAGATCGTGCCACTGGCGCGCTCGCGCTTCTGGAAGGAGGTCGCGGCGTGGATTCCGGAGCTGCGCGCCCTGGTCGTGGCCGACGCCCTCGGCACCGTCGGCTACTTCCGCGCCCCGGGCGAGCGGCTCGGCGTCCATCCGCTCCTCCGCCTCAGGCCGCCGAAGGCGCTCGGACGCTACGAGCCGCGGCACATCCTGTGCGGCCACGGGAAGGGGATCCACGGCGAGGATGCGCCCGAGGCGCTCCGGGAGTCGCTGAGAACCGCGCGTCGCCGCTTGCCCAAGGCCTGGCTCGGCGCGGTCCGGCGCGGCGGCTAGAGCGGTCTAACTAGTCGTCGTCATCGTCGTCGTCGTGGTGGCCGGTGCCGACCGCGAAGAGCAGGAACTGTGTGAACTGCGTCGCCGCGAAGTTGTTGTCGCTGACGAGGAGCAGCGAGCGCTTCCCACCCCGAAGCCGCGGGCCGAACGCCATGCCCTCCACGTTGTCGAGCGGAATGCCGAGCACGTCGAGGTTCAGCAGCAGCGTCTTGCTCGTCGTGCCGTCTTTCCGCAGCTCGGTGACGAAGAGCTTGATCGTGTTCCCGGTGTCAGGCGCGCCGACGGAGAACGACCGCTCCATCGTGAGCAGGCGCCGCTCGCCCAGCGGGAGCACCTCGACGAGACCGTTGACGCCGAAGCCCGTGAACGGCTCGGCGATGGGGTCGGTCTGGTAGTACCGCCACTCCCGCCGAAGCGCGTTTCGCTTCAGGTCGTACTCGAGGATGCGAACCGGGCTCCCGGCAGTCAGCGTCGCCGCCGGGCCGTCCTGGACGAGCGCCGCCTCGGTGCCGGTGTAGAGCCGCTTGCCGCGAGTCGCCGCCGCCTCGAAGCCGAGGTTCAGGCGGACACCTTGCGTACCCGCCGCGTTCGGGTTGAACTCCGCCGGCACCGGAACGTCGCGGACGTAGGTGCCGTCGAGCCGGTAGACGCGGATCCACGGGTTGATCAGCCGGTTCGCGAAGCCCTCGGAGGTGATGACTGCCTTCCGGTTGTGCTTCGTGAGCGTGAAGCCCTCGGGGTCGAGGCTGCCGGTCGGGTACGGCGTGCCGTCGGGCTGCAGCAGCGTCGTGACGGACGTGAACGTGATGTCGTCGTTGTCCAGCTCGCCGTCCGAGATCCTGGCGCGCAGCTTGTAGAAGCGCGCGTTGGCCTGGTCGTCGGAGATGACGTAGAAGCTCTTGCCGCCGGCGTAGGAGATCGACGACAGGCCTCCGACGGTCGTGCCCATGAAGGTCGTCCCGGTCGGGATGATCGCCTGGCCGCGGAACTCGAGCGTCGGCGCGCCCTTGTGGCCCTTCCCCTTCTTGGCAGTGGCGGCGGGCGCGAGCGCGGCGGCTGCGAGCAGAGCGGTGAGCGCCAGCGCGGCCCAGATCGCCCCTGTGCGTCGGTGTCCGAGCATCCTGAAACCTCCTCGGTCGGCGGCTGTGCGGCCGGAACCCTAGCTGGACTGCCGCACGGAGACGATCGCGATGACCGCGGTCGCCACGCAGACGGCGATGACTCCTGCGAGGCCGGCGAAGATCGCCGCGATCAGCATCAGCGGGACGGAGATCCCCATCGCGCCGAGCACCATCTCCCTCTGATGATCCCGTGTGCGCTTCAGCGCTTTCTCGCGCTGTTCGTCCCGCTGGACGACGCGCTTCTCGATCCGCTCGACGAAGGAGTCGATTACGGCAGGCTCCAGCTCGGTGCCGAGCTCCTTGCGCGCCTCGATCGCCGCCTGGAGCTCGTCCCGGTCGACGTTCGGTTCCGCCATGGCTCGATTCTGCCAGGCTCGTGCTACCTCCTCGGTTGGCGGACTGCCGCCGGCTTAGCTCCGCTTCCGCGCCACCGTGAGGAGATAGTCGTAGTGGTACTCGGCCACGTCGGGCGTGCCGCTGTTCCACCGTGTCACGAGCTCGAGCGCCTCCCGGTCGAACGCCGCTCCCCTCGCCGGCTCGTCGACGAGGCTCCCGAGGATGGCGATGATGGGCCCGAAGGTCTCCTTGTAGAAGTCGAGGTAGGCGTGGGGCGTGCGCGATTCGCCCGAGAGCCGCTCCACGTACTGCCTGCGCGCGAACTCGATGGAGGACACGCGGTCGCGGAAGAGGCCGCGAACATGGCCTTCGTCGCCCCAGAGGATCGGTGAGAGCTCGCCCGGCGCAGGTGGCGGCGCGTACTTGCCAAGCAGCTCGAAGAAGGCGGCCGTCACACCCTCGTTGACGAACGTGATCAGGCCGATCGTGCCTCCCGGGCGGCACACGCGCAGCATCTCGTCGGCTACCGCCTGGTGATCAGGGGCGAACATGGCGCCTGCTGACGAGGTGACGACATCGAAGCTCGCGTCCTCGAACGGGAGCTCCTGGGCGTCTCCCTCCACCCATTCGATCGACAGGCCGCGCGACTCGGCCTCACGCCTGCCGGCGGCAAGGCTCTCCGGCGTGATGTCCAGCGCGACGACTTCCGCACCGCGTTCGGCGGCGCGCAGTGCGACGTTCCCGGTTCCCGCCGCCACGTCGAGCACTCGGTCGCCCTGTGCGATGCCGGTCGCCTCGGCGAGAACCGGGCCGAGCTCCCAGAACAGCTCCTTCGCGAACGTGTGGTAATCGCCGAGCGCCCAGATCGTCCGGGCGACGCTCGCCGCTTCCTCTCGAGTTGCCTCGTGCGTCGTCATCTGGCTTCGTACCTCCTCGATCCGTGCGAGTGCCGCCACCGCGGCCATCGGCTCTGGCTCCATGCCGCCCACGCTACGGCCGGCTCGAGTGGCCGGCTTCGCCGGGACAGGCCATCTTTCGAGGACCCGTTATGGCCCGAATTGGCTACGGATCGACGAGGCCGTGGCGGACGGCGTGTGCGGCTGCGGCCGTCCTCGAAGGGAGCTCCAGCTTGCGCAGGATGTTGGTCACGTGCCGGTGGACGGTGTGCTCGCTCACGACGAGCCGCTCTGCGATCTGCCGGTTCGTCAGTCCCTCCGCAAGGAGGCCGAGGACCTGGCGCTCGCGGGCGGTAACGGTCGACGGGGACGGCGTCTTGCCCTTCGCTGCATCGAGGAGCCGGGAGGCTCGCGCCGCCTCGACCTGTGCGCCGAGCTCGCGGAGCGAGTCGAGGGCGGTCGTCGCCTCCTGCACCGCCTCGTCCGCGCGGCCCTGTGCCACCAGGCTCGTTGCGAGCTCGATTCTTGCCCTTCCGGTCTCGAAGGGTGCTCCGCTCGCCTCGAAGATGTCAACGGCGTCCTCGAGCAGGGTCCGTGCGAGCTCGTGATCGCCTCGGGCGGCCTCGAGCATGCCGGCGGCGAGGTCGACACAGGCGCGAAGAGCCGCAGTGCCGATCGAGCGCTCGAGCTCGCGAAGCTCCTCCACGGCTGTCGCCGCCTCCGCGAGCTCGCCGCGCGCGAGCCGTCCCCGGACGAGGAGGTCGAGAGCCGGAAACCGGGAGAGCTTCCGCGTCACGGGCGTCTGCCGGAGCACGCGCTCGACGAGCTCGACCGCCTTGAGCGTCTCGCCTCGGTCGAGCGCAAGCCGTGCACGACAGAGCTGCGCAGCAGGGTAAGGACCGGCGCGATCGAGCAACAGCGCAGCCTCGTCCGCCTTGCCTTGCCGCCGCCTGAGCTCCGCGAGGCCGATCAGCGGTGCCGGCGCCCAAGCCGGTCGCGACCGTGCGAAGTCGTCGACCCCGTCCTCAAGCATTCGCCCGGCCTCCCGCCACCGGCCTCGCCAGAGATCGATCGTGCCGTACTCGGTCCTGCAGAACGCAAGCATGTACCGACTCCCGTAGCGCTCGGCGAACCCCGCGATCCGGTCGCACCACTCGAAGGCTCGCTCGTAGTCGAGGACCGAGGTGCAGGCGGAGACGAGCATGCAGCACGTCCACGCGCTCGAGATCGGGATCTTCGCCTCGCCCTCCAGCGCGATCGTCGTCGCCTCGTCGAGACAGCGCATTCCGTCCTGCACCTGGGCCGAGGCGACGAGCGCGGCGCCCTCGAGAGCGAGGCCGAGCATCTCCAGGTCGGGGACACCGAACCGCCGCCCGAGGCCGGCGGCAAAGCTCGCGCGGCCGGTCGCCCCGTCGGTGTCACCCTCGAAGTGGGCGACGTAGCCCTCGTGGAACGCGAGCCAGCCGTGGTCGGGTCCCGGCTCGAGCGAGTCGAGCAGGCGATGAGCGCGACCGAACCAGCCCGAGGCGACGGCCGCGCCGCCGTGGAAGTCGAGCTGGTCCGCCGCCAGCCACGTCGCCATCCGGGCAGCAGCAGCGGGGTCACGGGCTTCTCGGTACAGGCGGTAGGCGCTTTCGCGGGCTGCGAAAACCCGCTCGGCGTCGTCGAGCCACCAAGCGGCCCAGCTGAGCCCTTCGTACGCCTCGGGCGTCTCCTCCGCGGCGAGTGCGCCCTCGAATGCCTCTCGGGCGGCAGGCCAGCGTCCTTCGCCCAGTTCGACCCAGCCGGTGGCGAGAAGCTCCGCGGCGCTCGGCTTAGCAGCCTTTGCCACGGAGCCATTCTCGCGCCTGCTTCTCTTTGCGGGATGCCTCGTCGGAACCGGGTCACTCCGCGCAGCGAGCTGATCGCGCATCCCGCGCGCGGGCTCGTCTACGGCAACCGCGGCTGCCTGCACGACGAGGAGGGACGGATCCGGCGACGCTGGGCGACCAGGCGCTGGATCGCCTGCCGGCTCGAGTTCCGCGGCTGGCACCGCGGGCCGCTGATGCAGCCGGGCAAGTTCACCGAGCTGTTCTTCCTCGACGAGGCGACGGCGTTCGCGGCCGGCCACCGGCCGTGCGCGCTGTGCCGCCGCGAGGACTACGTGCGCTTCTGCGAGCTCTGGAGCGAGCTCCATCCCGGCGCGGTCGGGGCGGACGCGATCGACGCGCAGCTTCATGCCGAGCGAGTTGACGGCCGCAGCGCAGCGGCTCCACGAAGCGGCGTTCGTCGACCTGCCCGACGGCGCCTTCGTGCTCGAGGCGGACGAGCCGTGGCTCGTCTTCGGAGGCAGCCTCCGGCGGTGGACGCCGGCGGGCTACGAGGGAACAGGCCGATGCCGGCCCGCGGGCTCGTGATCACGCCGCCCTCACTCGTCGAGGTGCTCCGCGCCGGCTGGGAAGGCGCGTGCCGCTCGTCCATCCGTCGGTCACGCGGCCGCAGTGAATCGCTCGAACCGCGCTCCTAGACGTTCGCGATCCGGATGCCAGAGCGCCTTCCTCGGCAGTTCGATCGAGCGTCCCGCCGAGTACTTCAGGACGTCGAGCATCGGACCGTCCTCTTCTTCGATCAAACGCCGCGCAAGATGGACCTCGTAGTCGGGCGAAATTCCTACAAGGTCCTGGTCGTACGCCCGGTGGTGGATGCTGCAGAGGCTGAGGCCGTTCGGGATCTCCGCGAGCCCCTTCGGGTCGATGTCCTCCACGATGTGAGCGGCGTCGAGGAGGCGGAGCTCGCGGAGCCGGCAGATCGTGCACCGATCTCGGTAGGCCTGAAGTACGAGCGCGCGGAAGCGGCCCTGGTGTAGCCGCGCGCGCGTCTCGCGGACTGCGTACCGACGCTCGACGGCGTTTGCGATCGGTACCGCCTCTGGTTCCTCGAGTGAACCCGCCCATCTACCCGGTGCGACGAAGACCTCTCGAGCAGCGCGATCGTCTTCCTCGACGAACACGGGATAGACAGCTCGAAACCACCCCGGTCGCATCGACTTGAAGTAGACGATTGCCACCCCGAGTACGAAGGCGTAGCGGAGGGCCTTGTTATCGGGCTGGTCGACGTCGCCAGCTCGATATGCGTACCGCAGCCCCTCGTCCGTCTCTTCGTCGCCGTATGGCGACTTGAAGGACGTCTGAATCGAGAGAGCGGCCGGTCCGCGCTGAACAGCGGCGCGGTGGATGCCCTTCTGGTAGTTCAAGAAGGGGACGCGGGTCCCGCCCAGGTTGAAGCCGTGCTTGAGGCCGCCCTCGTACGGGAGGTCCTCGCCGAACTTGGCCTTCAGCGCGTCGAGTGCGAGGAAGCACCGCACCCGCACCTCGTCGTCTCGCTCCGCCATCGAGGCGATTCTGAACCTTGGAGTCGGCCGCGGCGCTGCGTACGCTGGATCGATGGTGTCGCGCTCCCGGACCGGCCTGGCGGCGATCCTCGCTGGCGCCCTCTATTTCGCGGGACAAGGTGGGGAGCTCGTGTTCGGCAACGATGTGCCCGGCGCGGTCTACGTCACCTTCGGCGTCGGAGGCTTCGTCGCTCTCGCCGTGGCGCTCTGGGGGCTGCGCGACCTGCTCGCCGGCTCGCGGCTCGGGCGCATCGGAATCCGGACAGCCCTTGTCGGCGTCGGCTTTCTCCTCCTGTTTGCCGTGCAGCTTGCGATCGAGCTCATACGGACGGGCGACATTCCCGAGAACTTCGTCCTTTTCTTAATCGCCTTCCTGCTGATCCTGACCGGCCAGCTGCTCTTCGCGCGAGATCTCCGGCCCGAGCTGGGACGGGCCTGGCTGCTCCCGATCTTGGCCGTGGTCGGCCTCGTGATGGCGCTCTTCCTCAACTCGGTGGGGCTCCACGACATCGGGCTGTTCGTGTTCGAAGGCGCGTGGATTGCGCTCGGAGTGGTGCTGATCCGCGGTGAGAGCCCTGCGGCCAAGCCGGTCCTTACCGGCTAGTGACCGCGGGTGGCGCTACCGTATGGGCGATGGCGAAGAAGCGACAGACGTTCGGAAAGATGCAGCGCGAGCGCGAGCGCGCGGAGAAGCGCTTGCGCAAACAGGAGCGGAAGGAAGACAGAAAGCTGATGCAGGCCGCCGCCGAGGAGGCCGGTCTGCCCTGGCCGCCTCCTGAAGGGGAGGAAGAGCGGTACGAGCAGCTCATGCGCCCGGCGGCACCGCCACCTGAGGAGTAGCCGGAGCGGCGGGCGCAAGGCCCGCCGCCCATAGCTTCAGCTCTTAAGAACTCGTTCCAAAATGAGCGCTGTGCCGCCAGGCCGCGCTGGGCGGCGCCAGGCGTCGTCCTCAACCGCGCCCATATCGACTTGATATGGACGCGGTCTGCGTCCGGGCCTGGCATCCACCCATCGCACCCTGGCGACGAGCCACATTCTGAAACGAGCTCTAAGCGGCCAGCTCGCGGCCGTGCAGCAGAGCGCGGAGCCGGCGCAGCGCCTCCGTCTCGATCTGCCGGATGCGCTCGCGCGTGAAGCCGAGCTCGCGGCCGATCTGCTCGAGGCTCGTGGCCTCCTCGGACTCGCCGAGCCCGAACCGGAGCTCGAGGACCCTGCGCTCCCGCTCCTCGAGCTGGGCGAGCGCGTCGTGGAGCCGCTTGCGCTCGAACGCGATGTCGGCGAGCTCGATCGGGTCGTCCGTAGCCGTGTCGGCGAAGAGGTCGCCGAACTCCTGGTCGCCGTCACCGATCGTCTGGTTGAGCGAGACGGAAGCCTCGACTGCGTCGAGCGCCTCCTCGGCGTGGCTCAGCTTCAGCTGCGCGGCCTCCGCGAGCTCCTCGATCGTCGGCGTCCGGCCGAGCTGAACCTCGAGCCGCTGGCGCGCGCGGCGAAGCTTTTGCCGGCGCTCCTGGACGTGGACGGGGATGCGGATCGTCGCGGACTGGTTCGCGACCGCACGCTGACAGGCCTGGCGGATCCACCAGGTCGCGTAGGTCGAGAACTTGAAGCCCTTGCGGTAGTCGAACTTCTCCACCGCGCGGTTCAGGCCGATGATCCCGTCCTGGATCAGGTCCAGGAGCGAGACGCCGTGGCCCTGGTACTTCTTGGCGTTCGCGACGACGAGGCGCAGGTTGCAGTTGACCATCCGCTCCTTGGCGGCGAGGTCGCCGCGCTCGATCCGCTTGGCGAGCGCAACCTCCTCGGCGGCGTTCAGGAGCGGGTAGCGGCCCAGGTCGTTGAGGAAGAGCTGGAGCGAATCGGTCGTCCCGCCGGCGCCCGGCGTGAGGTCGAGCTCGGGCTCTTCCTCGATCTCGACGTCGAACTCCTCGAGCTGGGCGCGAACCCAGGCGAGAGCCTCCTCGTCGAGGTCGTGCTCGGTCTGCAGGGCGTCGATCTCCGTCGTGCGGACGGAGCCGCGCTCCTGCGCGTTGTGGATGAACGCGGCAACAGCCTCGTTCGAATCAAGGGCGTCAGTGCCCATGGCAAGTTCAGTCAGCATTGGTTCTCCGTTGTTTCGCTAGGGGCGGCGCGCGCACGCGGCGGTGCGGCAGGCACGCCGGTCTACAGGTATTAACGGTTTCGGCGTGATTTTTCTGCGCCCCTGGAGCGATTCGTACGAAACCTTTACTTCCCTGCGTACGCCGTTAATCCAGGGCCCTAATCCTTCGGCGGCGCCTGCAGCTCCTGCTCCGCCGGCTCGCCCTTGCGGAGCTCCCGGCTTCGCTCGGCCTCGGCGTTCACCTCGGCGCCGAAGAGGAGCGAGAGACCGCTGATCCAGAGCCAGGTGAGCATGATGATCACGGCCGCGAGCGACCCCCATGCCTTGTTGTACGAGGAGAACTGCCCCACGTAGAGCGCGAACAGGCCGGACGCGACGAGCCAGACGGCGACGCTGATCCCTGTCCCGACCGAGAGAAAGCCCCAGCGTGGATGATCGACGTTCGGGCCCAGGTAGAGGACAGTCGCGAACGCGAGCAGCAGACCGACGATCAGGATCGGCCACTGCGCCGTCCACCAGAGCCACTCGACCACCGTCTCGAGGCCGACCGCCGACCCGACCCACCCCGAGACATGGGGGCCGAGGACGAGGAGCCCGAATGCAAGCACGAATGCGACGAGCAGGAGCAAGACCATCGCGAGAGCGGTCAGGCGCCGCTTGATGAACCCGCGAGTCTCCTCGCGGTCGTAGGCGGTGTTGAGGGCCCACATGAGCGTGTCCATGGCGCCGGTGATCGTCCAGAGAGCCAGCAGGGACCCGATCACGACAAAAGCGATCCCGGAGTTCGCCTGCGACTCGACGACGCGCTGCAACGTCTGTTCGATCAGCGTCAGCGCCTCCTCCGGCGCGACGCCCTCGAGCCGCCGGATGATCCGCGCGATCAGATCGTCGTCGGCGACAAGGTTGAAGACGCCGACAGCGACGAGGAGGACGGCCGGAATCGCCAGGAACGCGTAGTACGCGAGCGCGGCGGCCAGGTTGGTGATGTGGTCCTCCAGGGACGACTTGCCGGCGCGTGTGAGGATGGCCCGGTAATCGCGGGCCGAGAGGTCCGTCGGCGTCGGTTCGGCCAGCTTCGGCTCGGACTGTTCCGGCTGCGGGTGCGTATCGGTCATCGACATCCCGCTTCTGTTTGCCCGAATCCAGCAGGAGCTAACGGCGAATCCTTCCCGGCTGTGCAGAATCGCGGTGTGATCGGCCGCGTTCTGTCACCCGTCCTGGTTGGTCGGCAGCACGAGCTCTCGGAGCTCGAGGATGCTTTGTTGGCGGCGAACCGGGGTGACGGACGCCTCGTCCTGCTCGCCGGGGAGGCGGGCATCGGCAAGACCCGCCTCGCGCGCGAGCTCACACGGCGGGCGCAGAAGCTCGGGTGCGACGTTCTCTGGGGAAGCTGCTCGGAGGCCGAGCTCTCGCTGCCGTACCTGCCGTTCGTCGAGGCGATCGGAAGCAGGCTCGACGAGCAGGACACGAACGCCTTGCGCGCCGAGTTGGGGCCGATGGTGGTCGAGCTCGCCCAGGTGTTCCCGCAGCTGGGGGAGGGAGCGTCCACCGCGGCAGACCACGACCCGGCACAGGCGAAGCTCCGCCTCTTCGAGTCGATCGTCGCGCTGCTCGACCTCTGGGCGCAAAGGAGGACGCTCCTCGTCGTCCTCGACGACCTTCATTGGGCAGACAGTTCAACCCGCGAGCTCCTCGAGTACCTGGCCCGCCGTCTCGCGAAGGGTCGGGTCATGCTGCTTGCTACGTACAGAAGTGACGAGCTCGACCGCCTCCACCCGCTGACGCGAGCCACGCAGACCTGGCGGCGCGGCGGGCTCGCCGAAACGGTGTCCGTAGGCGCGATGGCGCCCTCGCAGGTCGCCGAGATGATTGCGGCGATCCTGAGCGCCGACGACGTCAGCCCGGATCTCGCCTCGTTCGTTCACGAGCGTTCCGAGGGAAACCCGTTCGTCCTCGAGGAGCTGCTGAGGGAGGCGCTCGACCGCGGTGACGTCTTTCAGTCGGACAGGGGCTGGTCACGGCGGTCGCTCGACTCCTTCGAGCTCCCCGAGACCGTTCGCGAGACGGTGCTGCTTCGTCTCGGCCGGCTCGACGATGCACATGTCGAGGTGCTCCGGGCCGCCGCGGTGCTTGGGCGCTCGTTCGACTACGCCCTGCTGATCCAGGTGGCCGAGGCGGACGAGGGATGCGTCCTGTCTGCGCTGGAAGGCGCGGTCGCGCATCAGCTTCTCGACGAGTTGTCGGGCGACAGCCACCGCTACATCTGGCGCCACGCGCTGACCCAGGAGGCGATCGCGAACGACACGGTGCTGCCCAAGCGCCTCCGCGCACATTCCCGGGCCGCCGACGCCCTGCGTGAGTCCGGGGGGAACGCGGTGATGGTTGCCCACCATCTCCTCGCCGCCGGGCGGCCGGGCGAGGCGCTAGACCCGTCTTTGCGTGCGGCCGACGAGGCGGAGCGCGCCTCGGGCTTCGAGGAGGCGAACGGTCTGCTCGAGCGGGTGCTGCCGCACGTGTCGGACCCGCATGATCGTGCTCGGCTGCTCTACAGATTGGGCCGACTCCGCTGGCTCAACGGCGAGCCTGCGGCGGCGGCGGAGCTCCTGGAGGACGCCATCGGGCGACTGGACGAGGCGGGTCTCGGTTCCGAGGCTGCGGAGGCGCGGGTCCACCTCAGCCGCTGCTACTGGGAGCTCGACCGGCCCGACGACGCGATGGAGGCCGTGGAGCAAGCCCGCGAAGCATTGGAACGTGAGGGTCCCTCTGCCGAGCTGGCGCTCGCGTACATCCGCCTCGCCGGCTTTCACGCATTCCAGCTCGACTACGACCTCTGCAGCGTGGCCGCCTTGCGAGGTGCCGAGATCGCCGAGCAATCGTCGGCCGACTTCGAGCGAGTGTGGGCCCTCTCGTTCGCAGCATTCGGAGAGTTCGGCACCTCCCGCGAGTTCGACCTCTTCGAGCGGGTCTACCGCGAATCGATCGAGAAGGGGTACACGATCGCCGCCGGGAACGTCGTCTACAACGAGCTGTGGGACCGCATGCATTGCCTCGCCGGCGGGATCGGCGAGGTCGCGCGGAGGTACGAGAAGCTCGCGTTCCTCGCCCGCTCGCTGGGCGTCGAGGTCTCGAGGAGCTGGGCCGAGCTGGCCGAGGGTGCTCCGCGAGCCGCGCTGGAGCAGGCTCGCCTGTCGATCGAGCGACACGAGGTCATGGACAATCCCAAGTTCGCGTGGCGTGGCCAGCTTGCGGCGACCGAGGCGTTGCTCGAGCTGGGAAGAAGCGCGGAAGCGGCCGAGCAGCTTCCTCCGCCGTCGCCCGGCAACGAGCTCCAGGACATCGTCTACGACACGCCGGCACGGATCGGTGTGGCGGTTGCCCTTGGGCGAGCGAACGAGGCGGCCGAGCTAGGCCGCCGGGCGACAGGCCACCCGGGTTTGCTTCGGGTGCGCGGTACGGTCGCGTACGCGGTTGAAGGGCTGGTCGCCGGCGGGGCTCTCGAGGAGGCCGACGCGGTGGTCGCCCGAGCCAGGCGTGAGTCGCTCGACGTGGGCGCAGCCGGTCTCGCGCTCTCCGAAGCGCGCGTTCTTCTCGCGCGCGGAAAACCTGACGCAGCTCGGCCGCTCCTGGAGCAAGCTTTCGCGTCGTTCGAGGAGTCCGGCCTCCTGCTCTGGGCCTGGCGCGTAGCACCGCTTCTCGGCGAGGCTCTCGCCCTGTCGGGCGATGTGGATCGCGCGCGCGACGTCTTGGCGTCGTGCATTCGCGACGCCCACGCGGCCGGCGCGGTCCGCCCACGAGACGCTGCGTTCGCGGTCGCCGAGCGCTTCGGGCTCGACGTTCCTCTTCCGGAGGACGAGCCGGACACAGACCTTGCTGACTCCGGGCTTCTCTCGGCCGGCGAGCGCCTGGTCACGTCGATGTTCGCGGACGTTCGCGGCTACACGCCGCTCGCAGCGTCGAGCGCTCCGGAGGACTTGGCGGACCGGCTCACGACACTCCACCGCTGGGCGGCGTCGGAGGTCGGCAAGCGCCAAGGAATCGTGGACAAGTTCGCCGGCGACGCCGTGATGGCGACCTTCAACGCCACGGGAGCCCGGATCGACCACGCGCAGCTCGCGCTCGACGCGGCGCTCGCGCTTCGTGACAAAGCCGCGCTGATGGATCTCCCGGTCGGGATCGGAATCGCGGTCGGCCCGGCCGTGGTCAGCCGTTCGGTCGACGAGCAGAACGTCAGCGTCCTCGGCTCGACGACCAACCTCGCCGCGCGCCTCCAGACAGCCGCCGGCGGGGGAGACATCCTGCTCAGCGACGAGGCGTTTCGCCGGGTCGCGACGTGGCTGGAAGAGCGCGGCTTGGCGGCAGAGCCCGAGCAGCTCCAGCTCAAGGGATTCGACGGTAAGCAGGCGGCGTACCGCATTTCAACGCCGGTTCGCGCCTGAGATCCGCGCGGGGACTCGCCAAGAGCGGCCCGCAGGGGCATACTGGATAGCCGTGTCCGTGACTGAGCGCACGAGCGGCGTTCGGACCTTTCTGATCGCCGACATCCGGGGGTATTCCCGCTACACCGAGGAGTGCGGCGACGAGGCTGCCGCCTCGCTGTCCAAGAGATTCGCCCAGATCGTCAACGACGACGTCGAGGCTCACGACGGGGAGCTCGTCGAGCTGCGCGGAGATGAGGCGCTCGTTGTCTTCGCGTCGGCGCGCCAGGCGATCCGCGCAGCCGTCGACCTCCAGGCGCAGTTCCAAGAGGTGGCAACCGACGTCGACATTCCGCTTCGCGTCGGCATCGGTATCGACTCCGGCGAGGCCGTCCAGCTGGAGGACGGGAGCTTCCGCGGCGCCGCGCTCAACGTCGCGGCGCGGCTGTGCGGGAGAGCCTCGGGCGGCGAGGTGATCATCAGCGACTCGACGTCGCGACTGGCGGGTCGCCTCGGCGGGCTCCACTACAGCGACGGCGGGAGGGTGCGGCTCAAGAACATCCCTGACCCGGTCCACATCTACAAGGTCTATTCCGAGCTCGACGCGCGCCCGGCGAACCGCTGGTACGTCATGTTCTTCGGCAGGGAGCGGCGAGCGCTCAGCTGGAGGCTTGCGTTCCTCGTCACGCTGATCGCGGCGGCGACAGCGGTCGGCGTTGTCTGGTTGACCGCCGGCGAAGGCGCCGATCCGAGCGGCGCTGCCCCGCCGCTACCCGGGCAGGCGGAGGAGATCGCCGCGACGAACCTGGCGTCGGTCGTGCCGCCGGCGATCTGGAGGGAATGTCACGTGCAGACCGTGCCGAACGCCGGTGCGGACGAGACGGCCGCATGCGTCCCGGCGCAAGGCACGCCGGATCGCTGGGAGATCTCCCGGTATCCGAGCGGCCGGGCTCTCAGAGCCGCCTACCGGAGCGCGCTCGGCAACCGCGCGGACATCGGCCGCGACGGCGGAAGGTGCAATGCGTTTGTCTGGGGCGGCGAGAACGTGTGGAACCACGGTCCGGGCAAGCCCGGCGGCCGCGTCTTCTGTTACTTCGACGGCAACGACGCGGTCATCGTGTGGTCCCACGAGCGCCTCGATCAGAAGACCCACTCGGACATCCTCGTGACGGCGCGCGAGGGTGGAAGCGACCACGCGGGCCTGACGCGCTGGTGGCGGCCGTGGCACCACGTGATCGGCAAGGCCGGCTAGCTCGGACGTGAACCGGCTCCGCCTGCCAGCCGTTGCACTGGCGGCGTTCGCACTTGGCGGTGCGCTCCCGCTCGCGGCCGGTGGGACCGGACAGCAGGGCGGCTTCCGCGTCCGCGAATATCCGGTGCCTGCGGGCTCGCGGCCCCACGACGTCGCGCCCGCGCGAGACGGCGGCGTCTGGTACACGGCCCAGGGCTCCGGTGAGCTGGGCTGGCTCAACCCGAGGACAGGCCGCGTGCGCGAAGTGCCCCTAGGGCCGGGATCCGCCCCACACGGCGTGATCGTCGGCCCCGACGGCGCTCCGTGGATCACCGACGGAGGCCTGAACGCCATCGTCCGCGTCGATCCCAGGACTCGTCGGGTTCGCCGGTTCCCCCTCCCCGCGGCGGGTGCGGCCGCGAACCTCAACACCGCGACGTTCGACCGGCGCGGCGTCCTCTGGTTCACGGGTCAGCGGGGGCTGATCGGCCGGCTCGACCCGAAGGTCGGTCGCGTGCGCGTCTTCTCCGCACCGCGCGGGGAAGGCCCGTATGGGATCACGACCACTCCGCGCGGAGTGGTCTACTTCGCGTCGCTCGCCGGGAGCTACGTCGGTCGGATCGACACACGCAGCGCTCGGATCACGGTTCTCCAGCCTCGTAGGCGGGGGCAGGGCGCTCGCCGGGTCTGGTCAGACTCTCGCGGCAGGATCTGGATCAGCGAGTGGAACGCGGGCAGGCTGGGTGTCTACGACCCGGCGAGGCGGCGCTGGGGTGAGTGGCGGCTGCCCGGCCCGAGCCCGCAGCCGTACGCGGTCTATGTGGACAACCGTGACATCGTCTGGCTCAGCGACTTCGGTGCGAACGCGATCGTCCGGTTCGATCCGCGCACTCAGCGGTTCACGCAGATCCGGCTGCCGAGCTCGCCGGCCAATGTACGGCAGCTTCTCGGCCGGCCGGGCGAGCTATGGGGCGCCGAGTCGGGTGTGGACAAGCTCGTGGTCGTGCGGCCGCGCTGATTCGGCGTGAGGGGCGCCCTGCGGACGCCCCTCACGGCTTCGACTGTCAGCGCACGCGGAGCGTGTTGCTCGGCGCGGCCAGGTAGCACGTGCCTGCCTGTGCCTGCGGCAGGAGCACCCGGAGCCGCCAGCCACGGCGGATCCGCGAGCGGAACTTCGCCGTGGTGACGAACGTGCCGGCCGCTCGGTGTCGTCGACGCGCCGAGGGTGACCCGCTTCAGCGTCGCCCACCGCCGCACGGCAGCGCGGTAGCGCTGGAGCGCGATCGTCTTGCCGGTGAACGACTGCGCCGCGGTCACCCGCGCAGTGAACCGCGTGCCGACGCGCGTCAGCCGGATCGCGGGCCGGACCTTCAGGGTGACGGCCGAGCTCTCGTTTGTGCGCCAGCGCGACTGATAGACGGTGTTGATCTTCGGCCTGACGGTGAACGTCCAGTTGCCGCTCGCGGCCGTGGTCGCAGAGCCGAGGCGCGTGAACGACGTTCTTGCCGCACTCCTGCGCGTTGATCGTGACCGACTCACCGGCCGCCTGGCTCGAGACGACGCCGGAGAGCGTGACCGGTGCAGAGAATGTCGCGGTGGTGCGCGGGCGGCGAGAGTCACGGACGCACGTGGCCCGTTGACGGTCACGGTCCCGCGGAGCCGCGGCTGCTGCGACCGATCCTGGTAGCTGAACCGCCCGCCGGCGCGGAAGGTGCACGACGCGCTCTGGCCGGAGGAGATCGTCAGGTTGCACGGCGCACGGTCGAAGGCGACCTGGTGCGAGTTCGTATCGGTGTTCCGCCAGGTGACTGTCTCGCCGACGTTGACGGTGACGTCGGCGGGCATGAACCCGGTGCGCGTGATCGTGACGGTCTGGTTGGCGGCCGTGGCGGACCCGAGCGCCGTGAGCGCGAGGGCGGCCGCGACCGCGATGAAGAGCGTTCGCATGTTCCTGAGCCTCCTGTTTTTCGTTCTCCCTCACAGGGTGTTCCCGGTCACGGCAAAAAGCTCCTGCTAATAACGAAATCCTTACGAGTGCTCGGCCGACGCTCTGCCGCGGCTGACGGATCGGCTAGTGCTGGCGTCAGCCAACGCATGCGGCGTCCCGATCGGCACTTCGGCGTGCGGCCGACCGGCATTGCTGGGACGATCATCGAGTGGCTCTTCCCCGCCCCAGGGTTGGACGAGGGCGTCGAGTTTGTCGACGGTGATGCAGGAGCGTGTCATGGCGAAGTTGATCTACGCGTCGAACATGTCCCTAGACGGCTGCACCGAGGATGAGCGCGGCGCCTTCGACTGGGCTCCGCCCGACGACGACGTGTTCGTGTTCATCACCGAGCTCATGCGGTCCGCAGGCACCTACCTCTATGGGCGGCGCATGTACGAGACCCTGGCTGTGTGGGAGACCGACGCCACCCTGGCCAACCAGTCGGACCTCATGGCCGACTACGCGAGCGCATGGCAGGCGGCGGACAAGGTCGTCTACTCCTCGACCCTCGCCACACCACGCACCGCGAACACTCGGCTCGAACGCCACTTCGACCCCAGCGCGGTACGCGACCTGAAGGCCGCCGCCAGTAGGGATCTGTTGGTCGGTGGCCCGAACCTGGCAGCCCAGGCTCTGGTCGCTGGGCTGGTCGACGAATTGGCCTTGTTCGTCTGGCCAGTCGTCCTCGGTGGGCGCACCCCCGCACTGCCGACCGACGTGCGCGTCGATCTGAAGCTCATCGACGAGCACCGGTTCAGCAGCGGCGTCGTCCACCTCCGCTATCGCCTTCCGTGACGACGCAGGGACTGACAGCGGAGCCCGAGGAGCTGGAGCTCAAGGGTTTCGACGGGACGCAGGCGGCCTACCGGCTCCAGAGCCCGGTCCGGATGTGAACTACTCGATTCTTGTGTCGACGTAGACGGTCCAGTCGGCGAGGTCCTCGATCACGAAGACGCCGTTCTGGATGAACGGGTCCTGCTGCATCAACTCGCGGACCTCGTCCGCGTTCACGCCTTCCCAGATCGACATCGAGCCGAGCCTTCCGGCCCACGTGCCGCCCATGATGAAGAGCCCGGCGTCGATCTGAGCGTTGATGAACGCCGCGTGCTCGTCCCAGCCCGGCTGGTCCTCCGGCCAGGCCGCTCGTCCAGGTCGGCCCGGGGCCGACGCGCAGAACGACGCGTGGGATTCGCAGCGGCATGACGCTTGCGCCGAGTCTAGATCTGGCGCTCCATCACGATCTCGCCGCCGTGGATCTCGCCGGTTTCCGCGAACCCGTTCCGACGGTAGAAGTCGAGCGCCTGCTCGTTCTCCGGCACCACCGACAGACGGACCGTGGGCAGTCCGCGGCCGCGGATGAGCTCGATGATCGCGTCGAGTGCAGCACGTCCGTAGCCACGGCCCTGGAAGCGGCCGTCGACCATCAGACGGACGAGGATGTACCCGCGTTCCGTCCCGGGCTCGGGGATGGAGTCGTCGTCCCCGCCGTCGGCGAGCGGGAACAGCAGCGCGAAGCCGACCATCTCGTCATCCGAGTAGACGGCGAACGGCTCGGCCGCCTCACGCCAGACGTACGCGTCGGCAAGCGACTGCAGATTCGGCGCGACGAACCGCTGCTGGTCGGGCGCGACCGAGAGCTCGATGCACTCGCGGTAGTTGCTCGAGTCGATGGGACGGAGCGAAACCATCGCCGGTGCCTTCAAACTAACTGGACGGATGCCCCTGACCGCAGTCGACCACGAGCACCGCGTCACGCCGCGAGAGCTCTTCTTCGACCTCGTCTTCGTGTTCGCGTTCACCCAGGTCGCGACGCTGCTCACCGACGACCCGACGTTCCCCGGGCTCGGCCGCGGCGTGCTCGTGCTGGCCGCACTCTGGTGGACGTGGTCGGCGTACGCCTGGCTGACCAACACGGTCGACCCCGAGGAGGAGGTCGTCGGCGCCGCGCTGCTCATCGCGCTGATCGCGATGTTCGTGGCGGCGCTGGTCGTGCCGGGAGTGTTCGAGGACGACGGCGTGCTCTTCGGCGTCGCCTTCGTCGTCGTCTGGGCGATGCACACGGCGCTCTACGCCCTCGCCGGCCGCGGGAGCCGCGACCTGCTCGGTGCCGTGCTCCGGCTGGCGCCGTGGACGCTGCTCGGCGCGACCCTGATCCTGGTCGCGGGCTTCACGGACGGCGCGCGGATCTGGCTCTGGCTCGCCGCGCTCGCATGCGCATATCTCGGCGGCGTGCTGAGTGGCGCGACGGGCTGGCGAGTGCACCCGTCGCACTTCGCGGAGCGCCATGGCCTCGTGGTGATCATCGCCCTCGGCGAGGCGTTCATCGCGATCGGGATCGGTGCGACAGGGATCGGCATCGGGCCGGGCGAGGTCGTGGCCGCGATCCTCGGGATCCTCGTCGCCGCCTCATTCTGGCTCGCCTACTTCGACTTCTTCTCGATCCGCGGCGAGCAGTTCCTGCACAGCCGCGAGGGCGCGGAGCGGGTATCGCTCGCCCGCGACCTGTACGCGTACGGGCATTTCCCGATGATCGTCGGGATCGTGCTCTTCGCGTTCGCGATGAAGGACATCATCGGGCACGTCGGCGAGGAACTCGGCTCCGTCGCGGCCTTCGCGCTGTGCGGCGGAAGCGCGCTGTACCTGCTGACTTACTCGGCGATCCGGATACGCATCGAACGGCGAGTGGTGGTTAGCCGCGGGCGCTTCGTGGCCGCGCTTGCGCTCTTGCTCCTGCTCCCGTTCGCGACGGCTGTACCGGCCCTCGCGGCGCTGGCGCTCGTCACCGCCGTCTGGCTGGCGTTGCACGCGTACGAGCTCGTGTGGTGGCGCGAGGCCCGTGCGGAGCAGCGCTCGGCGCTCGCGTCGACGGAGGGCTAGAGTCGGTCGAAACTGTCGGACGAGGAGGTAGTGATGCCGCTTGCACGAGTCGTTTCCTTCGATGGCGTCGATAGTGGCCGGATGGCGGAGATGCAGCGCGAGATGGAGGGAAGCGAGCGCCCGGACGACGTGCCGGCCAAGGAGATCGTCGTCCTCCATGATCCGGAGACGGACAAGTCGCTCGTGATCCTCTTCTTCGAGAACGAGGACGACTACCGGCGCGGTGACGAGGCATTGAACGCCATGCCGGCCGGTGACACCCCAGGTCAGCGCACGTCGGTCGCGAAGTACCAGGTCGCGTTCCGTATGACGGAGTAGCCGCGCGGCCGGTGGCGTGGGCTGAGTTCACCACGCACGACGACGGGCCGCTGATCGCCGGTCGCCGTGCCGGCAGTGGGCCGCCGGTGCTCCTGCTGCACGGCGGGCCGGGGCTGGGCTTCGACTACCTGCGCGATCTCGCCGACGAGCTCGCGGAGGAGAACGACGTCGCCTGGTACCAGCAGCGAGGGCAGGAGCCGTCGGCGGTGGGAGGGCCCTACACGGTCGCGGCGGATGTCGCGGACGCCCGCCGCGTCCTCGACGCGCTCGGCTGGCAGAGGGCATACGTCGTCGGCCATTCGTGGGGCGGGCACCTCGCGCTCCACGTGGCGGAGGCGATGCCGGAGCGGCTCCTCGGCGTGCTTGCCGTCGACCCGCTCGGCGCGATCGGCGACGGACGCTGGCCGGAGTTCGACGAGGAGATCTTCCGCCGGACGCCGGAGTCACGTGCGCGCGCGGGCGCGCGAGATCGACGAGCTTTCGATGGCAGGCGCGATCGACGAGGAGCTGGCGCTCGAGGGGATGCGCCTCGTCTGGCCCGCGTACTTCGCCGATCCCGAGCGCGCACCGCCGATGCCCGATCTGCGGATTGCGAGCGAGCGCTCGGCCGAGATGGTGCCGTCGATCCAGGCAGCGCTGCCGGCGCTCGAAGCGGGGCTGCCGCAGATTCGCGTCCCCGTCGGGTTCGTCCACGGCTCACGGAGCCCGATGCCGCTCGCCGCCTCGACGGACGCGGCTGAGCGGATTCCTGGCGCCTGGGTCGAGGTCGTCGAAGGCGCCGGGCATTTCACCTGGGTCGAGGCGCCAGGCGCGGTTCGCGCAGCGCTTCGCCGCCTCACGGCCAGCTAACGCGCGCGTTAGCGTAATGCTGTGCGCGAGCTACAGGCTGGACTTTGGTACTGGCAGGCGCCGCACCCGGGCTGGCAGCCGAGCGAGCCGTGGGATCGGAACGTCTCCTCCTACGCAATCGACGACGGCGAGCGCCTGCTGCTCTTCGACCCGATCGCCCCGCCGAGCGAGATCGAGAAGCTCGCGGCCGAGCGCGAGACGGCGGTCGTGCTCACCGCGCCGTGGCACGAGCGCGATGCGCAGGGCCTGGTCGAGCGGCTCGGCGTACCTGTCTACACGCCGCGGCCCGATACCGCGGAAGACCTCATGCGGACGTACGGCATCACCGCCGAGCAGGCGGGCGACGGCAGCCCCGACGTCGTCTGGCTCCTCAAGGAGGGGATCGGAGAGGCGCACCTGTACGCGGCGGGCGACCGACTGGACGTCGGTGTCGAGGCGTTCCCCGGGCAGAAGCGGAACGACCTGGTGCTCTGGATCGAGAGCCATCGGGCGGTCATCGCCGGCGACACGCTCGTCGACTTTGGCAGTGGGCTCGAGATCAATCCCCGGTGGCTGCGCTCCGGACATGACGCTGGAGCAGGTCGTCGAAGGCTTGCGTCCGCTGCTCGAGCTGCCTGTCGAGCACATGCTCCCGGCGCACGGAGCGCCGACGGACCGTGCTGCGCTCGAGCGCGCGCTCTCGTGAGCGCGGATCTCGAACGACTAGGCCGACGGCTGATCGGCGCGTGGACGACCGAAGCGACTCACCCCGCACTTCCAGGGACGACCGTCAGCGGCACCGCCGAGGTGCGGTGGCTCGAAGGAGAGCGGTTCCTGATCTGGCATTCGCACAGCGACCATCCCGACTTCCCCGACTCGACCTCGATCATCGGCGACACAGACGGTCTCCAATGGCACTACTTCGACTCGCGCGGCGTGCACAGGATCTACGAGTTCCGCGTCACCGACGACGGTTGGGAAATGGCGCGCGACGCGCCGGAGTTCTCTCAGCGAATGACCGTGACGTTCGGAGACGATGACGACACCATGGCGGGACTGGCGAAGCTGTCGGTGGACGAGAAAACGTGGCAGGACGACCTCCGGATCACGTACCGGAGATCGCGATAGTCCGCGGGCGGCGGCGATGAGCGCGGCCTCTGCGCCGCTCGACGCTGCCACTATCGAGCGCGTCCGCGCCAGCTTTGCTCGCCAGGGCGCGATGGCGACTCTCGGCGCCGATCTCGCCGACGTCGCCAGCGGTCGCGTCGCCATTGCGGTGCCGATCGAACCGCGCCTCTCCCAGCAGGATGGCTTCCTCCACGCAGGGGTCGTCGTCGCTGCGCTCGACAGCGCCTGCGGCTACGCGGCGCTGACGCTGATGGCGAGCGAGGCGGAGGTGCTGACTGTCGAGCTGAAGGTCAATCTGCTGGCGCCGGCGAGCGGCGACAGACTCGTCGCGGAGGGCGAGGTCGTCCGCGCCGGGCGCACGCTGACCGTCTGCCGCGGCGACGCGCACGCCGAGCAAGGCGCCGACCGCGTGCACGTGGCGACGATGTTGGCGACCATGGTGCGTCGGCGCGCCGGCTGAACCTCAGTCGAAGGCGAACAGCGGCGGGAGGATGACCACGACCGCGGCGGCCCACAGGGCGAAGACGGGAAGGTAGGTGGTCTGCCAGCGCTCGAGCCGGTGGAGCCTGCTGCGTCCGGTGAGGAATCGGGCGGAGAGCCAGGCGGCACCGGCCAGGTTCACGAGGAGGACGAGGTTGAGGCCGAGCGCCGCGGCTCGGTTCGGGGTGAAGCCGAGGTCGCCGATCCGGGCGATCATCGTGCCGAGCACCATCAGGTCGAGCACGAGGGCGCTGACGACGGCGACCAGCTGGATCCGGTCCATCCAGCCCGGCGACTCCGAGGGGTCCCGCGCCGGACATTCCGTACAGGACGAGCGCGAGGACGACCACCAGCAGGGCATCGAAGACGCTGACGAGGTCGCGGTCGAAGGCGTCCCCGAGACCGGTCACCGCGTAGACGACGGCGGAGACGGCCAGCATCACCGCGAACAGCGGCGTGAAGAGCATCCCCAGAACCGGCGCCATGTTCTCGACGACCCGCTGCTTCGACTCGACGAGCCACGCGGCCACGATCACGGCGCCCGCCGCTCCCGACGGCAGCACCCACTCGGCGATCCGGTCGGGGTCGACCCCCGCGGGTTCGAGGATCGCAACGGTCAGGCCCATGAGCACCCCGCCCCCGAGCGCGATTAGCACGTAGTAGATGAACCACTCGCCCGTGAAGCGGACGAAATCCATGCGGCGCTCGTGCGACTCGAGCGTGCCGCCCATGTACGGGTAGGCGACGACGAACCAGAGCACGACGGGCAGGTGGATCGCGACGAGCTCCTCGGTCGACGAGTCCGCGTCCCACGGGTAGAGGTTGACCACGAGCGCGGCGAGCGCGAACGGCGCCGCCGCCAGCGCCCATTGCTGCGGGTCGAGCTGCCGCCGGCGGGCGAAGTACCCGGCGAGGAACGGCAGCACGAAGAGACTGAGGTTCCGCGCGAACCAGGTCGGCTCCTCGTCGGGGAAGTCGGCGGCGAGGCGTGCGACCTGGATCGACGACGGCCGCAGCCACGGCGAAGACGAGCGGCTCGACCCAGCCGCCGGCCGCGCGCGCCGGCTCGTCGTCACCTCGGAAGAGCTGCTTCCAGAGTCGCCCGCTGTGCTCGCGTGCGTACTCCCGGGACAGGCCGTCGAGGTCGCCCATCCGTTTCACGGCGACCAGGAACGCCTCGTCGTCCGCGAGGCCGGCCGTGTGCAGCTCGTCGATCTGGCCGCGAAGATGATCCTCGAGCTCGTCGACGTCGCGGCCGTTGACGCCCGGGGCGTTCGCGACGTAGGCCCGCCACTCTGCGATCTGTGACTCCACGCTCTCCATGCCTCAGACCTCCCCGAGAGCCGTCAGCAGCACACCCGAGCCCGGCCAGACGTCATTCAGCGCACGGGTGATGGTCTCCCACTGCCGTCGGTGATCCGCGAGTGCCCTTCGTCCGTCGTCGGTGACCGAGTAGTACTTGCGGCGACGCCCTTCAGGTGACGTTCGCCACTCCGTCGTCACGTGCCCGAGCCGATCGAGGCGGTGGAGCAGCGGGTAGAGCATCCCGTCGGTCCACTCGAGCTCGCCCGCGGAGAGCGCACGTACCCGCTTGAGGATGGCGTAGCCGTAGCTCTCACCCTCCGCCAGGATCGCGAGCACGAGCGGCGTCGCCGCGGCCGCGACTAGGTCCTTGTCGATGTGCATGGCCATCCTCTACGACTCGAAGTGCTATGCATAGAAGCACAAGGTACATCGGCCCGCAAGTTATTGGACGTACTTCGTCAACTGAGAGCGACACTCGAGGAGCTCAGAGGCGACCCGAGCGGTCAAGCTCAACTTTAGGCTGGCCACGCCGTCCTACGAGACACGTGCGACGCCTCGCTCTCTTGCTCGGGCTATGCGCCGTGCTCCTTGCCGGAGCCGGGTACGCGGGCGGTGAGCGGGAGGCCGCTGCCCGTCCCGCAGCTGCCAGCCCCGATGCCCTCGCTCGCGCAGTCACGCCGGCGCGCCTGAAAGGTCACCTCGTGGCGCTCGCGGCGATTGCCCGCCGGACCGGCGGGTCGCGTGAGGCAGGCACGCCGGGGTACCAGCAATCGGTGGCCTACGTGGCCGCACAGCTCCGCCAGGCCGGGTACCGGCCCCGGCTTCAGTCGTTCCCCTTCGATCTGTTTCGAGAGACACGGCCGCCTCGCTTCGAGCGCCTCGCCCCCGAGGCCGCGCAGTTCCGGCGCGGGCGCGACTTCGTCACGATGCGTTATTCGGGCGGCGGAGACGTGAGCGCGCAGGTCGCACCCGTCGAGCCCGACTCGGCCTCGAGCGGCTGCGAGCGCTCGGCCTTCGCCGGCTTCCCGCGCGGCGCCGTCGCTCTCGTGCGTCGCGGTACGTGCTTCATGTCCTTGAAGGCTCGCAATGCCAAGGCGGCCGGTGCGAACGGGGTCCTGATTGCCAACGAAGGTGGGCCCGGCCGTACCGCGCCCATCCTCGGCACGCTCATTCGACCGGGCATCGGCATCCCGGTGCTGGGGATCTCGTCGGCGCTCGGCTCGGAGCTTGCGCGTTCGGCTCAGGTGGGCACGGTGCGGGTGCGCATCGCTCTCTCGGTTCTGAACCGACGGGGGCGGTCGGTGAACGTGCTCGCCGACCTGCCGGGCCGTCGGGGCGGTGCCGTCCTGCTCGGCGCGCACCTCGACTCGGTCGGGAATGGGCCCGGGATCAACGACAACGGATCCGGCTCGGCGCTCGTGCTAGAGGTCGCGCGGCAAGCTCGCCGCCTCGGTATCCGGCCGGCGCGCGGACTCCGCTTCGCATTCTGGGGTGCCGAGGAGCTCGGGCTCGTCGGGTCCTCCGCCTACGTCCAGCGTCTGAGCGCGCAGGAGCGCCGGGAGCTGCTCGCCGTGCTCAACTTCGACATGGTCGGCTCGCCGAACTTCGGCCGCTTCGTCTACGACGGCGACCAGCAGCCGCCCGGCTCGCCCCGGATCGAGAGCCTTTTCCGCGCCTATTTCGCAGCTCGCGGGCAGCCGGCGGAAGAGGTGTCCATCCAGAGCGGTTCGGACCACGCATCGTTCGCACGGGCCGGCCTCCCGGTTGGTGGCCTCTTCACGGGGGCGGACGAGCGCAAGTCCGCGGACCTGGCCCAACGATTCGGCGGCGCCGCCGACCGGCCATACGACCCGTGCTACCACCAGGCCTGCGACACGCTTTCGAACATCAACCTCCGCGTCCTCGGCCAGATGGCCGACGCCGCGGCGGTGGTCGCGCTTCGCCTGGCGGGCTAAGCAGTCCTCGAGCTAACCGTGAAGGCTCCCCGCATCCTCGAGGCGTGCGGGTCGCACCGGTACGTATGTCCCCCGACTCGGGCGGCAGCGTGCCGGCCGTGCTCGTCGACGGAGTCTCAGTGGTCGTCACGCCGAGGTGGCGCGCCGGCAACTGGACGCAGAACGCCTACTCCGGCGCCCGAGGGCGAGTCTGCCTCTTGACCTACGCCGGCTCCCGGCCCAGGTGAGCCTGCTCCGGCGCCGCAGGACGAAGCGGTGGTCCGCCGCTTCTTCGGCGTCAAGTCCCTCGACCCACATGCGTCTTACCGCGATGCGGACCTAGTCGCCGCCGAGGTGGTGAAACACCTCGTCGGTCTGGTGGGTGCCGACGTCGAGGTGAAGATCGCTGAGAACGCCGAAACCCTCAAGTTCGAGCTGCTCGGGTTCGAAGAGAGCTAACAAGCTCGACGCGTCCGACGCCGACGACGAGTACGAGCGGAGGCCCGATCTGCCCATCCCCGTTTTGGGAGCAAGCTGGGGACGTGGAAGCGCGTCAGCTGCAGCCGGTGTTCGTGCCGCAGTCTCGGCACGTGTAGCAGCTGCCCGTTCGGATCATCCGGCCGCCGCACCTCGCGCACTCGACTGCGTCGTCGTGCGCGTTGAACAGCGCCGTCTGGCCCGGGGCCGGCGGCTCCGCCGTGGCGGCCGCGGCCGGAGCAGCGCCGCCGTTGGCGTAGTTCGCCGCCATGCGCGCCTTCACCTCGGTCGACAGGATCCCGACCTCCTCCTGCTGGTCGACGGTCAGGAACTTCTTGCCGAACCAGCGGAAGATGTAGTCGACGATCGACTTCGCGATGCGGATGTCCTCGTCGTTCGTCATCCCGCTCGGCTCGAAGCGCATGTGGCTCAGCTTCGAGACGTAGACCTCCGGCGGGACGCCGTACTGCAGGCCCATCGAGACCGCGATCATCAGCGAGTTCATCAGGCCCTGGAGCGTCGTCCCGTCCTTCGCGATGTCCACGAAGATGTCGCCGGGCGTGCCGTCCTCGTACAGGCCGACGTGGATGTAGCCCTCGTAGTCGCCGACCTGGAACTTGCGGCCGACCTCGGTGCGATCCAGCGGCAGGCGCCGGCGCTGCGGCTTGCCCGCCATCAGCGCGGCCGGTGAGATCCCGACCAGCGGCGTCGCCTCGGCCTTGTCCGACTTCCCGGACAGCGGCTGCGCGACCTTGCAGTTGTCGCGGTAGATCGCGATCGCCTTCACGCCGAGGCTCCACGAGTCGCGTGAAGAGCCCGGCGACCTCCTCGACCGTCGCCTGCTCCGGCAGGTTCACGGTCTTCGAGATCGCGCCCGAGATGAACGGCTGCGTCGCGCCCATCATCTTCACGTGGCCCATGTAGTGGATCGCCCGCTCGCCGATCGCGCAGTCGAAGACCGGGTAGTGGTCGGTCTTGACGTACGGCGCGCCGACGACGGAGTTCTTCTCCTCGATGTACGCCGCGACCTCCGCTGACTCGTCCGGCGAGTAGCCGAGCTTGTCGAGCGCCATCGGCACCGTCCGGTTGACGATCGTGATCTCGCCGCCGCCGACGAGCTTCTTCGACTTCACGAGCGAGAAGTCCGGCTCGACGCCCGTCGTGTCGCAATCCATCATGAAGCTGATCGTCCCGGTCGGAGCCAGCACGGTCGCCTGCGCGTTCCGGTAGCCGGCCACCTCGCCGAGATCCAGCGCCTCGTCCCACGCCTGGCGGCAGTGGCCGAGGAGATCGGCCGGCACGGAGTCGGAGTGCTCGATGTTCCCGCACGCCGCCCGGTGCTTGGCGATCACGCCGATCATCGCCGCGGCGTTCGGCTGGTAGCCCTCGAACGGGCCCATCCGCTTCGCGATCTCGGCCGACTTGCGGTAGGCGCGGCCGGTCATCAGCGCCGTGATCGCCGCTGCGTACGCCCGGCCCTCGTCCGAGTCGTACGCGAGCCCGCGCGCCATCAGCAGCGCGCCGAGGTTCGCGTAGCCGAGCCCGAGCTGGCGGTACGCCTTCGCGTTCGCCTCGATCTCGGGCGTCGGGTAGCTCGAGTAGCCGACGAGGATCTCCTGCGCCAGGAAGACGACGTCGACCGCGTGCTCGAACGCCTCGACGTCGAGCTCGCCGTCCTCACGCCGGAACTTGAGGAGGTTCAGCGAGGCGAGGTTGCACGCCGAGTCGTCGATGGACATGTACTCCGAGCACGGGTTGGACGCGTTGATCCGGCCCGTGTTCGGCAGCGTGTGCCAGGAGTTGATCGTCGTGTCGTACTGGACGCCCGGGTCGGCGCAGCGCCAGGCCGCCTCGGCCATGTCGTGCAGGATCTTGCGCGCGGGAACCGTGTCCAGGACGGCCCCGTCGGTGCGGGCCGTGAGGTTCCAGTCGGCGTCGGCCTCGACCGCCTCCATGAAGCCGTCCGTGACACGAACCGAGTTGTTGGCGTTCTGGTACTGGATCGAGCTCCAGTCGGCCGAGTCGAGCGACATGTCGTAGCCGGCCGCCTCGAGCACGCGCGCCTTCTCCTCCTCGCGCGCCTTGCACCAGATGAACTCCTCGATGTCGGGGTGGTCGACGTCGAGCACGACCATCTTCGCGGCGCGCCGCGTCTTGCCGCCGGACTTGATCGTCCCGGCGGAGGCGTCGGCGCCGCGCATGAAGCTGACCGGCCCGGAGGCGTGACCGCCCTTCGAGAGCTGCTCCTTGGAGGAGCGCAGCGTCGAGAGGTTGACGCCCGAGCCCGAGCCGCCGCGGAAGATGACGCCCTCGCGGCGGATCCAGTCGAGGATCGACTCCATCGAGTCGTCGATCGAGAGGATGAAGCAGGCGGAGCACTGCGGCTTCTCCTCGAAGCCGACGTTGAACCAGACCGGGGAGTTGAAGGCGGCGAGCTGGTTGACGAGGATCGCCTTGAGCTCGTCCTCGAACGCGAGCGCCTCGTCCTCGTCGGCGAAGTAGCCGCCGTCGCGGCCCCAGCGGCCGATCGTGTCGACGACGCGGCCGATCATCTGCTTGACGCTCGTCTCCCGCTCGGGCGAGCCCAGGCGCCCGCGGAAGTACTTCTGCGCGACGATGTTCGTGGCCGTCTGCGACCAGAACTTCGGGAACTCGACGTCCTTCTGCTCGAACGCCGGCTTGTCCTTGCCGGGGATGAAGGCGTCGCGGATCTCCCACTCGATCTCCTCGAACGGGTCGCGGCCGGCGATCGTGAAGTGGCGTTTGACGCCGAGGCTGGACTCCTCGTCGACGACGGTGTTCTCGGTCTGGAGCTTCTCGGCGGACGCCATGCTGGACCCTCCTCGGGCTAGTCGCTACATCGTAGATTCGGACGCCTTCGTCGCGGAGGTCGCGCCGAGGCGGACCAGCCAGATTAGGAGGCGGGTCGGACGGAACGGAGAGGTCAGCCAGACGCGCGGTGCGCGCGCAGCTTGCGGGCGCCGAATCCGACGGCGCCGGCGATGATCAGGGCGCCGGCGAGGCCCAGGAGGATGAGGAGCGGCAGCGGCACGGAGTCCGCGTTGTTGCCGTTCGTCCCGAGCGCGGACTGGATCAGCGTCTCGTCCTTCGGGCCGGTGTCCGGCTCGCGCGGCTTGACGGGCGCGGCGTCGTCCTCGTCTCCTCGGTCGGCGTCTCGTCGGCGCGTTGTCCGAGCCGCCCCGAGCTCTGGAGGGCGCGGCCGGCGGCGAGGCGCGCGGCCTTGGCCTGCTCCTCGAAGTCGCTGTAGGCGCGGATGTCCTCGGGCACCCTGTCGAGCGCCTCCTCGATGCACTTGGCCGAGTAGGCGCCGTCGATGCTCCCGTCCTGCGACCAGTCGTTGATGACCTGCTTCCAGCAGGGCTGCGACTTCGCGGCGAGGGCAGGGGAGGCTGTTGCGAGAATTCCCGCGCCGCAGACAAGCAGGATGAGGAAGAACGCCTTCGCGCGGGTCATCGGGTGCAGTTTCCCCTTGTGGGGTGAACTCAACCTCAACGGTGTGTAAACGCTTTGTTAGATAGGGACGTTACCCGCGGGCGGCTGTTAGCTTCGCCCCCGATGCCGCGGGGCCTCCCACGCACCGCCGGGGCCCTGATCGGCGCAGCCGGCGCCCTCGTCGGCGTTCGCGCTCTTCTTCGGCGACGGGTCGACCTATCCGCCGCTCGTCTGGATCGGCGGGCTCGCCGTCCTGGCCGCCGCGGTCGGTGTGGCGCTCGTGCTGCTGGGCGTCCTGGCGTTTCCGAGGCTGGACGGGTTCGGGGTCGCGTTCCTGGCGCTGCTCGGCTGGTTCGTCCTCTGGAACGGGCTCTCGATCGTGTGGTCGCTCCAGCCCGACCGCTCGTGGGAGTACTTCAACCGCGGGATCGTCTACTTCGCGTTCGCGGTGCTCGGCGTGCTTGTCGGGGCTGCCTCGACGCGGTCCGGTGCGCGCGGTTGCGCTGGGGCTGCTCGCGCTGTTCGGGGCGGTGCTGCTCTGGGCGCTCCTGGGCAAGGTGATCCCGAACCTCGTGCCGGACGGCGAGCGGATCGCCCGGCTGCGCGAGCCGCTCGACTACTGGAACGCGCTCGCGCTCGTCGGGGCGATGACGCTGCCGCTCGCGCTCTGGGCGGCGGTGCGGCGGGAGCATCCCCTGGCTCCTGCGCGTGGCCGTCCGTGGTCGCTCGCCTTCGCCGCCGTCGTCGTGGTGCTGCTCACCTACTCGCGCGGCGGCGTGGTCGTCGCGCTGCTCGCGCCGGCGGCGTACATCGCGCTGACGCGGAAGCGGGTGGAGGCGGCCGCGGCGCTGGTCGTCGCGCTTGTTCCGGCCGCGTTGCTCTCTCTCTGGGCGTTCCAGCAGCCGGGCCTCGTCGAGGACGGCCAGCCGTACGACGAGCGGCTTCGCGAGGGGCTCTGGTTCGCGATCGGCCTCCTGCTTGCCGGCGCGGTGGTGGCGGGGCTCGCGTATCTCGGCGTGACGCACGAGGATCGGTGGCGGTCCCGGGTCTCCGTCCGGCTCTCGCGCCGGCAGCGTCGCCGCGCTCGCGGCTCGTGCCCGTCGCGCTCGTCGTCCTCGCTGTTCCTCGTCGCCGACCCGATCGACCGCGCGCGGGACAGCTACCGCGAGTTCACGAATCCCGTCACCTCTGCCGGCACCGGCCCGGAGCGGCTCAGGGACTTCGGCTCGAACAGCCGCTGGACCTGGTGGGGCGAGGCGTGGCAGCTCTGGGAGGACAACCCGGTCGCGGGAACCGGGGCCGGGACGTTCTCGCTGGCGCGGAGGCCGCTCCGGACGAACACCACGGTGGCGACCGAGCCGCACAACCTCGCGCTCCAGTTCCTCTCCGAGACGGGGCTGGTCGGCTTCCTGCTCGCCGCCGGGGCGGCGTGGCGGCGGCGTTCGGGATCGTCCGTGCGCTGAGGCGGTTGGAGGAGCCCGAGGCGGCGGCGGGCCTGGCGCTCGCGGTTGTGGCGCTCGCCTATCTCGCGCATGCGGTGATCGACTACGACTGGGACTTCGTCGGCGTGTCCGCGCCGTTGTTCCTCGTGCTCGGCGTGCTCGTTCGCGGCCGGGCGGCCGGCGATCGAGGCGGTGCGGGAGCCGTTCTTCGCCGCGGGCGCCGTCGTGCTCGGCCTCGCCGTGCTCGCGTCGCTGGCGTCGCCCTGGCTGGCGAGCCGGGCGGTGGCGGACGCCTACGCGGCGCTCGAGCAGCGGGATCCGGACGATGCGGTCGACCGCGCGCGCCGTGCACGCTCGCTGAACCCGCTCGCCGTCGAGCCGATCTTCGCGCAGGCCGTGGCGGAGGAGGCGCGGGGGAACGACGGGGAGGCGCTCGAGCTCTACATCAGGGCGGTCGAGCTGCAGCCGAAGAACTCGCGTACGTGGTTCGAGCTCGGGCGCTTCGAGCTCGACGCGGGGCTGCGCGAGGGGGGGATCCGGCACCTGCTTCGCTCGCGGGAGCTCGACCGCTGGGGGCCGTCGGACCCGGTGCTCGGCAGGCTCGGCATTTGAGCGCACGGCGGGAGGCGGCGTTCGCGGCGGCGGCGGCCGTGCTCGCCTGCGTCGGCGCGACGATCTTCCTGCGGCTCTGGGATGCGGACCTCCGCGTCCCGTTCTCCTACTCCGGCGACGGGACGCTCAACCTGACGCTGATCAAGACGCGTGATGGAGCGCGGCTGGTTCTACGAGAACCCGCGGCTCGGCGCTCCGAGCGGGCAGGAGCTCTACGACTACCCGGTGCTGAGCGGGGACGGGCTGCACGTCGTGTTCTTCTGGCTCGCCGGGCTCTTCACCGACGACCCGTCGCTCGTGATGAACGTCTTCTTCGTCCTCACCTTCCCGGTGACCGCCGTCGTGACGTACCTCGTGCTCCGGCGGCTCGCGGTGGGGCCGGAGGTCGCGTCGTGATCGCGCTGCTCTACACGCTCACGCCGTACCACTTCATGCGCGGGGAGGTGCATCTCTTCCTGGCGGCGTACTACGTCGTCCCGATCGGGGCGTACCTCGCGCTGTCGGTGCTCGACGGGCGCGCTCGGATCGGGCTGGCGACTGCGGGGCTGGCGGCGCTCGTGGCGCGTCGCGTCCGGCTCGTTCTACTACTCGGCGTTCACGGTCCTGCTCGTCGCCGTCGCGGCGGTCCTGCGGTTCTTCGCGTCGAGGGATCGGCGGGCGTTCCTCCCGGCGGCGTTCGTCGTCGGCGTGATCCTGGCCGTCTCGCTCGTCCAGCTCGCGCCGACGATCGTCTACCGGGCGAAGCACGGGACGAACGAGGAGGTCGCGAAGCGCTACTGGTTCGAGAGCGAGAACTACAGCCTCAGGCTCACGCAGCTGCTCCTGCCGGTGGACGGGCATCGCATCGACGCGCTGGCCTCGCAGGAAGGCGGAGTACACCGAGCAGATCCCGCAGAACGAGGGGCGGGCGGCGACGCTCGGGATCGTCGCGTCCGTCGGGTTCCTCTGGCTGCTCGCGGTCGTGCTGCTGGCCGTCGTGGGCGCCTGGTCGGGGGTGATCGCGCGGTATCGCGGCCTCGCGGCGCTGACGCTGGCTGCCGTCCTCGTCGGGACGACGGGCGGGCTCTCGACGCTGCTCGCCGTCGTGTGGCCGCAGATCCGGGCCTGGAACCGGCTGTCGATCTTCATCGCGTTCTTCGCGCTCCTGGCGGTGGGGCTCCTGCTCGAGTCGCTCCGGCCGCGGCTTCCCGCGCTCGGCTTCGGGGCGCTGCTCGCCGGGCTGCTCGTGCTCGGCGCGCTGGACCAGACGTCGCCGTTCTTCATCCCGCCGCATGCGGGGCTCGCGGCCGACTACCGAGCCGACCAGTCGTGGTATCGCTCGGTGGAAGGGCAGTTACCGGAGGGCGCGTCGGTCGTGCAGCTGCCGCACGAGCCCTTCCCCGAGCCGCCGCTCGGGCCGCGCCCGATCTACGAGCCGGCGAAGGCGTACCTCCACACGTCGGATCTCCGCTGGAGCTGGGGCGCGATGCGCGGCCGGCCGGACGACTGGTCTGCGCCGGTATGCGACGCGGCCCGCCGGCGGAGCTCGTCCCGGCAGCGCGCGAGGCGGGCTTCGCGGCGATCGTCGTCGACAAGCTCGCGTACCCGGACGGCGGCGTCGCGACCGAGGCCGACCTGCGCGGAGTGCTCGGCGCCGAGCCCGAGCGCGGCCCCGAGGGCCGCTATCTCCTCTGGCGCCTCTGAGGCCAAGTAACAGACTGTTACTAAGTGGCTTCGGCCCGGCGATCCCGCTCTGGGAGCCGCCGCGCGGAGCTTCGAGCGGCAAGTAACAGACTGTTACTTGCGGTTTCGGCGGGCGCTAGGAGCCGACGACGACCGCGACGTGCGCGCCCATCAGCTCGCGCACGTTCATCCCGTCGAGCGGGCCGACGATTTTGATCCGCAGGTCGCGCGCCAGCCGCATCGCCTCGCCGCGGTACCCCGGCCGGTACATGACGACCGAGCGGGTGTAGTCCGTCCGGTTCGCGTTTCCGACATCGCCGATCGAGTAGCCGCGCGCCTCGACCTGCGCGGCCGTCGCGTGTGCGGCGCCGGAGACGCCGTTCCCGTTCAGGATGATGACGCTCGTCTCGCCGCGCGCGAGCTGTGGCTTCGAGCTGCCGATCTTCGGCTTCGGCTTCGCCTGCGTCTCGATCCCGAGGGTGCGCTGCTGGGCGGTGTCGCGCATCCGTTCCGACAGCGGCTTGCCGAGAAGCGCGACGCCGAGGATCAGGATCAGGACGAGCTCGAAGGCCGCGACCGTGCACGCGACGAGGGTGGCGGTCCGCCAGGGACGGACGAGGGTCTCGGGCTGCGGCATGCTCATCGACTGCTCCATCGGCGGAGGCTTTGTTCGCCTGGACCCCGCACTATCCTCCCGCCATGTTCGTCTCCTTCGAGGGCCTCGACGGCTCGGGCAAGACGACGCAGGCCGAGCTCCTGGCCGAGACGCTCGAGAAGGAGGGGCGCACGGTGGTTGCGACGCGCGAGCCGGGAGGGACGCCGCTCGGCGAGCGCGTGCGCGATCTTCTCCTCGACGGCGACGGGATGTCGCCCTGGACGGAGGCGGCCCTCTTCACGGCGGCCCGCGCCGAGCTCGTCGACCAGGTGATCGGCCCCAAGCTCGCCGAAGGCGCCGAGGTCGTGTCCGACCGGTTCCTGGACTCGTCGCTCGTCTACCAGGGGATCGCGCGCGGCCTCGGGATCGAGCGCGTGCTCGCGCTCAACCTCGACGCGATCCGCGGGATCCTCCCGGACGTCACCTTCCTGCTCCTCGTCGACGTCGAGGAGGCGGTCAAGCGCTCGAGCGGAGCCCGCGACCGGATCGAGCGCGAGGGCGACGCCTTCATGACCCTCGTGGACAACGGCTACCGCCAGCTCGCCGGGCTCTTCCCCCAGCGCGTCGTCGCGCTGAGCGGCGACCGGCCGGTGCACGACATCGCGAAGGAGGTTCTCGAGCATGTTCGAGAACGTGCCGGAGCAGGCTGAGGCGAAGGCGCTCCTCGAGGCGGCGCTCGCAGGAGGGCGCGGCGCACGCGTACCTCTTCCACGGGCCGCCCGGCGTCGGGAAGCGCGGGCTCGCCATGGCGTTCGCCGCCGAGCTGCTCGGCGAGCACGAACGGGTCGCGCGCGGGTCGCATCCGGACCTGTACGTCCTGGAGCCGCTCGGCGACCAGATCCGGATCGACGCGATCCGCGAGCTTCGCCGCGACCTCCACATGCGACCGTTCGAGGCGGACCGGCGCGTCTACCTGATCTTCGGCGCGCACTCGATGAACGAGGAGGCCGCGGACGCGCTGCTCAAGGATCTCGAGGAGCCGCCGCCCTACGCGGTGATCGTGCTCGTCGCGGACGACGTCGGGCCCTTGCCGGAGACGATCCGGTCGCGCTGCCAGCCGGTTCCGTTCCGGCGGCTGTCCGAGCGCGCGATTCGCGCCGTCGTCGAGGAGCGCGCGCCGGGGCTCTCGGAGAACCAGGCCGCGGCGCTTGCCCGGGTCGCCGCCGGCCGGCTCGACCGGGTCGAGCGGCTGCTGGATCCCAAGGCGGTCGAGCGGCGCTCGAAGCTGATCGAGCTCGCGCGTGCCGTCTACCGCGACGCCGACTTCGTGCCGGCCGAGGCGTCCGCCGCGCTCATCGAGGCGGCGGGCGAGCGGGCGAAGGAGGCTCGGGCGAAGGCGGAGGAGGAGCTCGAGGGCCTCGAGCTGACGGACCGCGAGGCCGAGCAACGGCTGCGGCGCGCGGCGCGTGGCGCCGAGCGGGAGGAGCTGCTGCTCGCGCTGGAGGAGCTCGCGGCCTGGTACCGGGACCTGATCGCGGTGAGCGTCGGCGCCGAGCGGGCGGCGATCCACGTCGACCACCTCGCCGAGCTCCAGGAGGACGCGACCGAGGACCGGGCGGCGTCGGCCGAGGTCGCCGCGGAGATCGTCCGCGAGCAGTGGCGCCTGCTCGAGGAGCTCCAGCTCCAGGCGCCGCTGGCGTTCGAGGCGCTGTTCGTCCAGCTCCGGCGGGCGTTCGCGGGCTCGCTCGTCGCCGCAAGTGATGCGCCGGCGCGGTTGGTGTGGGGATTGGCGGCGCTCGTCGCCGCCTCGGGGACGCTGCTCCTCGGTGCCGCCACGGCGCGGCCGGCGCTCGACGGGCCCGGATTCTTCGTCGGGTTCAGCGAGGACCTGCCCAGGGCGATCGGCGCCGACGCGGTCACGCCGGCGCGCGACCTCGGCGCGAAGGCGTTCCGGTTCACGCTCCAGTGGGCGCCGGGTCAGACGCGGGTCGCGGACAGCGACGTCGCCGACTTCGAGGACGCGATTCGTGACACGGCGGGGATGGGGGTCGTCCTGGCCGTGTACAGCTACGGCCCCAACGCGCAGCATGCGCCGAAGACGCAGGCCGCCCGCGAGCAGTACTGCGCGTACGTGCGCGACGCGCTCACCCGCCTCCCGTCCATCAGGGACGTGGTGATCTGGAACGAGCCGAACAAGAGCCTCTTCTGGTCGCCGCAGTCGGCCGAGGCGCCGGTTGCCTACGAGGCGCTCCTGGCGCGCTGCTACGACGTCCTCCATGCGGCGTTCCCCGACGTGAACGTCATCGGCCTCGCGCTTTCGTCGACCGGGAACGACGACGGCCTGTCGCACTCGCCGGGCGCCTTCATCCGCGCGGTCGGCGAGGCCTACCGCGCGAGCGGACGGCGCGCTCCGCTCTTCGACACCGTCGGCCACCACCCCTACGGCTTCACGGCGTCCGAGCGGCCCTGGCGGAGGCACATCGGCTCGAAGGTCCTCGCGCAAGGCGACTGGAACAAGCTCATGTACAACCTCTGGCTCGCCTTCGACGGCACCGCGCAGCCGATTCCGGGCAGCGGTGGAGTCGGCATCTGGTACATGGAGGGCGGCTCGCAGACGGCGATCGACGACGAGAAGCAAGCGGCGTACAACGGGAGCGAGACCGTCGCGGTCGTCCCCGACTACGTGGGCGGCGAGCCCGAGACGCCGCCGCCGCCCGAGACGAGCGCGGCCCCGGACCAGCACACCCAGGTGCTCGACACGATGCGCCTGGCCGCCTGTCAGCCGTACGTCCACGCGTACTTCAACTTCCTGCTCTTCGACGAGCCGCGGCTCGGCGGGTGGCAGTCGGGCGCCTTCTGGGCCGACCGGACGCCGAAGGATTCGCTGCCCGGCTTCCGCCAGGCGATCGCGGAGGCGAACTCGGCCGTCGTCGACTGCGGCGCGCTCAAGGGCGGACGTCCGAGCGCGGACTTCATGCCGCCCTCGACGCCGGCCGAGCTCGCGGCGGTCCCGCAGCGAGGATCCGCTCCGGGTCGAGCTCAGCTGGAGCGCGAGCACCGACGGTGTGAGCTCGGTCGGCTACCGCGTCTTCCGGAACGGCGCCCACGTGGGGACGACTTCGGAAACGGCGTGGACGAACGTGGCCGTCGCGCCTCAGACGACCTACACGTACACGGTTCGGGGCCTCGATTCCGCCGGGAATCTCGGCGGCGCCTCGGCGCCGGTGACGGTCACGACGCCCGCACCTCCGACGGTGCCGCCGCCTCCACCCGTGCCGCCGCCTCCGCCGGTGCCGCCACCACCGCCGGATACGCCGCCTCCGCCCGTGCCGCCGCCTCCGCCGGTCCCGCCGCCACCGCCGGAAGCCAGCTCCCCAGCGCGGGTGACGCGAACCGGCACGGCGCGCCGCGACATTCTCCGCGGCACGCCTGGGCCGGACGTCCTCCGCGGCCTCGGCGGCGCCGATCTGCTCATCGGCGGCGGCGGACGCGATCTGCTGCTCGCGGGACGCGGCAACGACGTCGTGCGCGCCAGAGACGGCGACCGCGACACGATCGCGTGTGGCCCCGGCCGTGACCTCGTCTACGCCGATCGCGCCGACCGCATCGCCCGCGACTGCGAGCGCGTTCGCCGCAGCGGCCTACGGCGCTAGTGCGCCAGGCCTTTCTGTTGATACTGGCGCCGCGATGATGATCACCGAGCGCTCGAAGCGAGTGATCCCGTTCCGCGAGCACGACGCAAACCGCGTCGGCGAAGGCTGCTTCTACCTCGACCTGATCGTCTGGCTGAACGGTGACGGGATCGAGCTCGGCGATCGGGTCGGCTTCAACTACGGCTGCTACGTGAACGGCTACGGCGGCCTCCGAATCGGCGACCGCTCGATCATCGGCCCCTACTCGATGATTCACACCGCCAATCACGAGATGGATCCGGGACTGCCGATCGTCGATCAGGGCTGGACGAAGAAGCCGGTCGAGATCGGCTCCGACTGCTGGATCGGCATGGGCAGCTGCATCCTCCCCGGCGCACGCATCGGGGACGGGTGCATCGTCGGAGCCGGCAGCGTCGTCGTCGCCGGCGAGCTCGAAGCGAACACCGTCGCCGTCGGGAACCCAGCGCGCGTGATCAAGCGCCGCTGATGCGCGTCCTCTTCCTGCAGCAGCAGCCCTGCGTCAGGGCGCTCAAATACGGCGTCGCGCTGCGAGGTGCGCTGCCGGGAATCGCGCTCGGCTTCGCCTACCAGGGCAAGACCCTGAGCGAGTGGTACGGCTCGGGCGACGAGCTCTTCGAGCGCTGGTGGAATCTCGGCTCAGACCCGGCCAAGACCCTCCAGGCCGCCGTCGACGAGTTTCGACCCGACCTCATCCACAGCCACAACCTGCCGGACTCCCTGACTGCGATCGCACTCGAGCTCTTTGCCGGTCGCGTGCCCGTCGTCCACGACGTCCACGACCTTCAGAGCCTGCGTCGGACGCCCTACGAGAACGGCTTCCCGGAGCCGCGGGAGACCCTCGCGCTCGAGCAGCTCGCGATCGAGCATTGCTCGGCGCTGGTCGCGGTGTCGGAGGAGCTCCTTGACGAGATTCGCAGCCGCTATCGACCGACCGCGCCGACGCTCGCCTTCCCGAACTACGCCCTCCGGCGTGACCTGCCGCCGGTGCTCGCGCCCGCCCGGCGCCTGAATGGCCACCGGCCGCGGATCGTCTACCAGGGGACGCTCTCGACGAACGGTGGCCACTACGACCTCCGCGAGATCTTTCGCTCGATCATGGACGAGGGCCTCTCGCTCGACGTGTATCCGTCGCGCCCAGTGCCTGCATATGCCGAGCTCGCCGGCCTGCGGCTGCACGCGACGCTTCCACTGCGGCAGCTCCTCGCCGAGCTGACCAAGTACGACTTCGGCTGGGCCGGCTTCAACGCGGCCCTGAACGGCGCGCACCTCGACACCTGCCTCCCGAACAAGGCGTACGAGTACATGGGGTGCGGCTTGCCCATCCTGACCCTGCAACACCGCGCTCTCTCACGTCTCGTCGGCGAGGGCTCCTTGGGCGTGAGCCTCACGACGCTCGACGACCTCGGCGCACAGTTGGCGGCGATTGACGTCGTCGAGCTTCGCCGGCAGATCGAATCGGTACGCCTCGAGCTCACGGTGGAGGCGAACATCCACCGCCTGATCGAGCTCTACGTTCGCCTCAGCGGAAGCTAGCGCCGGCGGGCGAGAGAGCCCCTCCCGGGACCCTCGCTCGCCAGCCGCCTCGCCAATCAGCTGCCGGCCGAAGCAGCCGCGCTCGTTGCCCGCCGGCCGCCGGCGCCTCGGAGCGCGAAGGCGGCCGCTGCGAGCAGCGCCAGGACGAGCGCTGCGGCTCCTCCGATGAACGCGTCGCGCACGTCGAAGTCGTCCGGCAGGCCCGACGACCTGGACCGGGGCGGTGCTCGGCCGACTGAAGAGACGAGCATCCAGGTGCCGGCGCGCGCTCCTGGGCGATGATCCTCGAGCGTCGCTGTGGAGGGCCGCCTCGGAGCTAATGCGCCTTCGCTTTCTCTTGCGCGAGGATCTGCTGACCCAGCGGCCGCGCCCGCGGTCCGCGTTCGCTGCCGGAGCGGCGATTGCGGCGATCGAGAGGACGAGCGCGATGATGGGTGCCTTGCTCATTACTTGCTCCTTTCGGACTCGACTTCATGTTGAGCCCGACGATGTGCGAGAGCTGCCAACGGGCGTCCAAGATCGCGCCAATCTCCCTCCAAATGCAGGACTTCCGGTGGTACGGTCGCCTGTGGAGTAGCTGAATGGAGTTCCGCATCCTCGGTCCGCTCGAGGTCGTCGACGAGGGGCGGATCCTCCGTCTCGGCAGCGGCAGGCAGCTCGCGCTAGTCGCCGTCCTGCTCCTGCATGCCAACCGCCCCGTCTCGGTCGACCAACTCGTCGACGAGCTCTGGGATGAGTGCCCGCCTCCTACGGCGGCCAAGATCGTCCGCAACTCGGTCTCGTTGCTCCGAAGGGAGCTCGGCGACGCGACTGGTCACCCAAGCTCCCGGTTACCTCCTGCGTGTCGAGGAGGGCGAGCTCGACAGCCGGCGCCTGGAAGTTGCTGTCGCGAGTGGCGACCTCGCCGAGCTGACCGAGGCGCTCGCGCTCTGGCGCGGGCCCCCTCTTACGCAGTTCACCTACGAGCAGTTCGCCCAGACTCGAGATCGCGCGCCTGGAAGAGCTCCGCCTGACTGCCGTCGAGGCGCGGGTCGAAGCCCAGCTCGACGCAGGCCAACATGCGAGTGCGATCGCAGAGCTGGAGGCGCTCGTCCAGCAACACCCCCTACGCGAGCGCCTGTGCGGGCAGTTGATGCTCGCGCTGTACCGCTCCGGGCGGCAAGCAGACGCCCTCGAGGCCTACCGCCGGACCCGGCGGAGTCTCGACGATCGAGCTGGGCATGGAGCCCGTCGCCGGCATTGAGGGAGCTGGAGCGCAAGATCCTGAACCAGGACGAATCGCTCGACCCGCCGCAGGCAGCCGTTTCACCTGAGGTTCCCCGACGGCAGAGGAGGCCCATGGCGCTGGCGGCCGCGGCGCTCGTCCTCGCTGCGGGGCCGTCGCCGCCTTCTTGGTCACACGTGACTCCGCGGGCGGCCTCAATGAGGTCCCGCCCAACTACGTCGGGATGATCGATCCGGAGTCGAACTCGATCGTCGCTGCGATTCCGGTCGGCATCCGCCCCGGGCCGATTGCCGTGGACGCGAGGGCCGTCTGGGTTGCGAACGTCCAGGATCGAAGTCTCACGAGGGTCGATCCGCAACGCCGTTCGGCGGTCGCCACCGTCTCGCTCGAGAACCGATCCCCGACCGGACTCGCAATCGGCGCGGATGCGGTCTGGGTTGCACATGGTCCTCGCGGAGAGCTTGCGCGCGTCGAGCCCCAGTTCGGTCAGGTCACAAGGACTCTCGTCACGACGCCGCCGTACGGTACGCCGTTCGGAAGCGTCGCGGTCTCCACGCGCGACGTCTGGGCCGCGTACGGCGACTCGACGCTCACCCGCATCCACCCCCTGACGCTCCGTCGCACAGGGTCGGCACTCACCGGCGCCAGTCCCGCCGCCGTCGTCGTCGGCAGCGGTTCCGTGTGGGTGGCCAACTCGGGAGACGCGAACGTTCGAGCGCTTCAATCCGGCCACCTTCGAAGAAGGGCCGCTGGAGACGATCACCGTCGGTAGGCGGCCGTCGGGAATTGCTTACGGCGAGGGTGCCATCTGGGTCGCGAACCTCGAGGACGACACGGTCACGCGAATCGATCCGGGCACGGACTCCACCTTCACCATCCGAGTCGCGCGACCGGCCCTTCTCCGTCGCCGTGGGCTCCGGCGCCGTCTGGGTGGCGAACTCTGGTGACGGACACCGTCACGCGGATCGATGCCGCGACCAACGAGCCCGAAACGACAATCGAGACCCGAAACGAGCCCGCGGGTATCGCGGCCGGCGCGGGCTTCGTCTGGGTCTCCGTGCAGATGCCGTGAGCTCTACTCGAGACAGACGGCGGTCAGGTCGAACGCGGGGGTGATGCACCCGACCCGCTTCGAGACCAGCGTCGGGTCGTTGAGGAAGTCGATGGCCACGATCGGCGCTCCATCGCGAGCCAGCCGCACGTCGAGGTTGCCGTAGGCGCGGGAGCGCTCCGCACCTCGCATGTGCGCGGCTCGCCGCAGCAGGCGGTTGAACCTTGTCGAGTCGAAGCGCGCCCAGTTCGTACTTCCCACGAAGCGCCCGTCGAGAAGCACGTTGAGGACCGCGTACGGGTCGTCATAGTCCGCGATCCAGGGTGCGAACCCGATGTCGTATGGGCCGGCCGCTCCGAGCCTGCCGAAGTAGGCCGTCAAGGGGATCACCTTGATCTGGACGTCGAGGCCGATCTTCGCGAGGTCCTGCTTGATGCTCTGCGCGAACGCCGGGTGGGGCGGCGAGTCGACCGTGTAGAGGACAGCTTTCCCGCCCCGCGTGTGGCCGCGCGCGAGTGCGCGGGCCTGGCGGAGGTCGGGGCCCCGAAGGGGATAGATGTGGGCGTCCGTGAACCCATCCATGGTGGGTGGTAGGTACTGGTCGGTGAGGTGACTTTCGAGCGGCCCACCGCCTGCGCGCCGGAGCGCACGCCGGTCGATCGCGAAGTTCACGGCCCGCCTCAGTCTCAGGTTGTCTCGGAAGAGCGGACGCGAAGTGTTGAAGGCGTAGCCGCGAAACCCGTACCCAGGACTGAAAAAGAACTGCGACTTGTTGATCCCGTACTTCGCGGCCAGTCGTCGATCCGGGTCGAAGTACGCGGGCGCGACCGCGAAGCCCCAGTCAGCCTCGCCGCGCTCCACGCGGTCGAGCACCTCGTCGAATGAGCTGGCGCGGAGGTCGACCGTGAACGCGTCCACGTGGTGCGGCCGCTTTCCTCCGTAGTACGGGTTCCGTCGTATGACGATCCCTTCGGCCGCCCGGTACTCGGCGATGTAGTACGGCCCTGCGGCGGGAAACGCTCCGAATCCTTCAGGATCCACCGGCAGCGCCCGGGGGGACGGCGCACAGGATGTCAGTCCGCGCTTCGAAGTCCGGCACAGGGCCGCTCGAGCCTGAGCACGAGCGTGTTTCTGCGCACCAGCACGCCCGCCGCCTCGGCCGTCCTTCCGGCGAGTGTGTCCTTGGCGCCGACGACGTCGCGAAAGTACGGCGCCCACGGTGACTCGATCGCGGGCACGAGCATACGGTTGAGGGCCTGGGCGAATGCGCTTGGCCGTACGGGTCGCCCATCGCTGAAACGGAAGCCGTCGCGAAGCGCGAATGTGTAGGTCAGCCGGTCCCCGGAGACGCGCGGCGGGCCAGTAGCAACCTCGCTCAGTCGTGCGCACGTTGTGTCCACCAGGACGCCCGACGCATGCGTGTACTCGAGGGCGGGGTCGAGCGGTCCCACGTCGGCGCTCCGGGCAACGATGTGGAAGACGCCGCCCGACCGCATCTCAGGCGTCGCGCTCCGGGCCTCGTCATCGGCGATCTGGAACAGCGCGACGCCCACGCCGATGCCGAGCACCGCCGCAAGCAACGCGTAGATGCCCGGACGCCGTAGTCCGGCCTGCCGCAGCCTGTTCATCGTGGTCACCACAGGCTACGCCGAAACGTCGCGCTGTCTAGTCGGCCACCGCGATGTAGTGGGCGCCCAGCGTCGTCGCGAGCGTGCGATGCGCCGGGCCGATGCCGATGAGAATCGAGCGCGCCGGGTCGATGTGGTGTTCCCGTGAGAAGGCCAGAGGAAGACCCGGGAGCGGCGGGCGGCACCAGCAGATCGGTGGGCCGGCCGGGTGCGGGCACAGGGCGGTCTCCACCGGCCCGGAGACCACAGATTGGAGCTTCTCTCCGAGCCCGCCAAGGTCGTCGACGGTGCCGTCAGGGCTCCAGGCGAAGACCAGATGTGGTCGATCGCCCGCTTTGAACGCGTCTCGCCAGCCGGCTTGTCTCAGCGCCGCGGCTGCGACGAAGACGCCTCCTTGCGCGCACGAGCCGGCCTCCGCGAGAAGGCCACCTGCTCCACGCCGGCGAATCCCTCGTCGGCCGCCGGCGGCTCGAGCTCGCGGACCGTGCGCATCTGGGAGGTCGGTGCGTGCACGCCCGGCTCCTTCCGCGCCACCGCTCGCAGCTCCTCGGGGGACGGGAGCGAGCCGAAGCGGTCGAGCAGCCGGTCGACCAGGTTCACCTGCGCCTGCGCCAGCGGTGTGTCGAGCCAGACGCATCTTATCGCGATTCCGTGCCGGCTCGCCGCGTCGACCGCGTAGCTCCGCGCGGCGCGCGTGAGATAGGTGTTGTCGAGCACGAGCCGCGCGCGCGCCTGACGCCAGCTCCTCTTCGAGTACTTCGGCGAGCGCCCGAAGGGTTCCTCCGCGCTCGTCGCGGTTCAGCCGGAGGTAGCCGCGGGAGACGTACTCCTCCGCTACCCGGCTCTTGCCAGCTCCAGGGATGCCCATGACGAGGACGACCTCGGCGTCAGTCCTCGGCCGGTTCCGCCGAGTCGGACGGACGGCGCCGAACACGCGGTCGAGGGCCGCTCGTTCTCCAGCCCCGAGCTCCAGCGCCGCCGCGCGGGCGGCCGAGCGCGCGGTCTCCGGACGGCGCGCTCCGGGGATCGCGATTACGGCGGGCGAGAGCTCGAGCAGCCAGGCGAGTGCGACTTCCCACGGCGTCGCGTCGCGCGAGTCCGCGACTTCGACCAGCGCCTCGTGACGACCGAGTCGGCCGGCACGCTTGGTCCGCCGAGCGGGGAATGCGCGATCACGGCGATGCCGTTCTCGGCACAGCGCTCGAGGACACCGCCTCTCAGTGCGTGGTCGTCGTACGGACTGAGAGCGACCTGCACCGCCGTGACCGGTGCGAGCGCGAGCGCCTCGTCCAGCTGCGGCCGGTTGACGTTCGAGAGCCCGACGCTCCGCACGAGCCCTCCGTCGATTAGCTGGGCCAGCGCGCGCACAGAGGTGCGCCAAGGCGTCCGCGGGTCCGGCGCGTGGATCAGGTAGAGGTCGATCGGCAGGCCGTCGAGGGCTTCGAGGCTCGCTTCGCAGTCGGCGCGAATCGTCTTGGCCCGACCGTCGGGGATCCACCCGCCGCCGGTCCGCGCCATCCCTCCCTTCGTGACGATCCGGGCAGTTGCGTCAGCCTTCCCGCGGCGAAGGCCCTCTGCGACCAGGCGTTCGTTGTCGCCGTACGCGCGCGCCGTGTCGAAGACGGTGATCCCCGCCTCGGCCGCGGCCGCGATCGTCTCGAAGGCGCGGTTCTCGTCGCGGCCCTCGTCCGTGAGCCGCATGCAGCCGAGACCGATGCGGAGCTCCGAGGCAGCGAGCCAAGGAGTCAGGCCAACGTCCTAACGCCGCTCGTTTCCGCGCCTGTAGTTGCCGGTCACGCGCGCCATGACCTGTTGCGGATCGTCCCGCTCGACCTTCGCGAGAAAGCGCTGCGCCGTCGTCCCACGAAGCGTCGCCGCCTTCCTGCCGCGGTGCATGATCACGACGTCCCCGCCGCGCACGACGTACTCGAAACCGGCCGGAGGAGGCATGCGGCCACGCTATCGAGAAGCGCTCAGGGCGCGGCTAAACTGGGTGGCCCGCCGACGTAGCTCAGCTGGTAGAGCACTTCACTCGTAATGAAGGGGTCCCCGGTTGGAGTCCGGGCGTCGGCTTCAATCTACGAGCGGGATTGCGGCAAAGAGAGAGGCCCCTTTTCGGGGCCTCGAATCGTGTGTGGGCCGGTATTGGGCCGGTTTCGGAGTCAGGGGACGAAGAAGGCCCGCCGGGGTTCCCTACGCTCATCTAGGCCGGGGCATCGCGGGGAAGCGCCGAGCGCGCCGGCGTTCGACCCCGCGCTCCGGCCTTGCTAGTTGGCTTGCGGCACCTCGAGGTCACGAACGTATTCACACGACTCCGAAGAGGAGGCCCGCCGGAGCGGGCCTCCTCGTGGATCGCATCTCGGATGCGGTTCTGAGCCGGGCGTGTCGTCTAGCCAGCGTCGACCGCTACCCCGAAGTGGTATCCGGTGTTGGGGCTGGTGAAGTTCTCGTTCACGTTCGACCCGTCCAGGCTCGCCCGGCCGATCGAGCCGTCGCGGTTGTTGCCCCAGTAGACGTAATTGGCGTCGACCGCCACTCCCCAATATGCGGTGACGGCTAGGAAGTTCTGGTCCCCGTTCGACCCGTCCAGGCTCGCCCGGCCGATATAGCCGCTTATCGCGTCGGTCCAGTAGATGTGGTTGGAATCGACCGCCAACCCCACGGGAAGGCCGGAGACGCCGGGGATGACGGTGAAGGTCATGAAGTTCTGGTTCACGTTCGACCCGTCCAGGCTCGCCCGGCCGATCGAGTTGGTGATCGCGGTGTTGTCGTTATTGGTCCAGTAGACGTAGTTGGCGTCGACCGCCACTCCCCAAACGCGGCGTGAAGGGGAGGAGGGGCCGGTGATGAAGCTCGGGTTCACGTTCGACCCGTCCAGGCTCGCCCGGCCGATATAGCTGCTCACCGACTCGGTCCAGTAGATGTAGTTGGAATCGACCGCCAACCCCCAGGGAGCGGAGACGCCGGTGATGAAGCTCTGGTTCACGTTCGACCCGTCCAGGCTCGCCCGGCCGATCGAGTTGCTGCCGTAATTGGTCCAGTAGACGTAGTTGGCGTCGACCGCCACCCCGGCGGGACTGGCGGGGCCGGGGCTGCCGGTGATGAAGCTCTGGTTCACGTTCGACCCGTCCACGCTCGCCCGGCCGATCGCGTCGCTGTTGGAGCCGTAGTAGTTGGTCCAGTAGATGTGGCGGGCCGCCGGGACGTTGATCGTGAAGTGACGTGTCCCCGAAGCCGAACCACCGTCCGCGACCGTGAACGTGTACGAGCCGTTCGCGAGGCCACTGTAGGACTTGCCCGATTGCGACCCCGACCCGAACGCAACAACTGCGTCGCAGGCACCCGATGAGGACGATGGCCCTGAGAGTGTGCACGTGAGGTTCTTTACCTGCTTCGGCGTCCTGTTGTACGTGAACGCGAACGAAACGGAGTTGCTCGCGAGCGTTGCCCCCTCACTCGGTGACGGCGAAACGAAGGTGAACGTCGGCTTTCCCCCCGCCGAGGCGAACCCCGCGAAGATGACGACAAGCAACATCGAGATGACTCCGATGGGCAGGCCCGGTCGCAGCCCTCTTTTGAGGAATCCCAGTTTCAACCCTTCCCCTTTCATTGCGGGGGCGCGCAGCACGCTCCCTCTATGCACGGAAGCAAGAGAGCACGCCGCAAAGGGTCTTGCCGCCTCGTCAGTGACTCGCCGCCCGGCTATCGGACCCTACGGTGCGATTAGGAGGCTGTCAACGGAGGAGGTCGATCACCCGCGGCAGGAGGATCGGCCCGTGGCCCAACTAGAGCACGTCCCAGACCACGACCGGCGGCGGGACGTGAGCGCGAGCCCTTTCCTCTTTGGCCGCATAGAGAATGCGGCGCAGGGGCTCCTGCTCTGAACCCAGGTCCTGTCTTCTCATCCCGATAACGATGTTCGTGTCGAGCTACGCGCGTGGTACATGCCGACGCTCGCCCCCCGACTTCACATAGGTCGTCACGACGGCGTAGCTTGCCCGAACTCTCGTTCCGATTAGGACAGGCCGTTGGGCCGGTTTGTGGGCCGGTTGCTCTGCCCTACGGTGCCCTCTGGAGCCCTATCGGACGGTCGCAAACCCGCTTTCGTCCATGCCCGACCACTTCTGCCTAGCCTCTTCCCGAAACTCGTAATGAAGGGGTCCCCGGTTCGAGTCCGGGCGTCGGCTTAGCTCAACGGCGCGGGTTTCCCGAATCGCAGCCCTCTAGACTCAAGCGCCACCGACACGTTGGAGGGATCGCGATGGCCGCAGGAGCTTTCCAGGAAGTAGTCGAACCATCCGGGCGCGTAATGGTCGCGCTGCCGCCGAGCAAGAGCTCGGGGGCTGTGAAGTTCGACCGCATCTTCCTGTCACTGGCGAGTGATTTCGAGGGCGCTCGTGTACGGCTTGCCATCGGCAAGCCCGGGGCGTTCGCCGTCGAAGACAACCTCGCCGTGCCTCCGGGCAGGAGCGTGGTCCGGGAGCTCAAACCGGGCGATGAGGTGGCATCGATCATCCATCAGCACGGCCAACCGGTCGCAATCCTGATCGAGTACCAAGGGCTCTAGGAGATCCGTTCCGACCTGCGGCGGCGCCAGGGCGTGTCGCTCAGTGGCTTGCCGAGGAGTCTTTAGGAGCCTCTAGCGGGGGTCGGTCGCCTCGGCGATGCGCTGCGGAACGCCCTGGTCCTTGCTGACGACGTCGTAGCCCTCGCGGCGCTCCACGACGCTCTCGACGTCGGGGATCTCGTGGCCGGGAACGATGGCGAAGTGCGTGGCTTCGGAGCGAAGCTCTTGGTATGCCGGCGCGGTCATCGAGATCTTCTCGACGCAGTCGGCATTGCCGCACTCGCAGACCAGTATGAGCTCGCCGGTCAGCGGCTCGAATGTCCTGTTGAGCTCTTCGATCCGCTCGTTCGCCTCGCGGAAGACCGCTTCGTTCAGGCCGATACGGCGTTGACGTTCGTCCATTCCGCCGACATTACTCGCCGGGGGCCGCTCGTGGAGGAGTCGCGACAGGGCCGCGTTCGTCCAACTCGTCGACGATCTCGCCGGCACGACCGGTCTTCTCCACGATCGAGTAGCCGTCTCGTTGCTCCACGACGACGGCCGCTCCCTTCGACGCAGCCTCGTGGCCCGGGATGTTCAGGAAGTGACGAGAGTTCGCGCGAACCTCCTCGTACTCCTCGAGGCGGAGTCGAACGATCCCCGAGCAGCTTTGATCGGAGCATTCGCAGATGAACGGGATGTGCGTCTCGATGCCATAGGAGCCCGCCGCCGCGCTGATGCGCTCGTTCGCCTCTCGAAAGGTCGCGTTGTTCGTCGCGATTCGTTCCTCCTGCATTTCCTCCACGTCACTCCCTTTCGCGGCGACGCCCGTGAGGTTGGGTCTTGCCCACATCGAACGGGGAGAAACCTGCCGGGGGCTCAGTTCACCTCCGCGGGGCCGCGGCGCTGCAGCAGCTCCGGCTCCCGAACGACGACCATCGCCCGCCGCAGCTCGACGACTCCTCGGCGCTCCAGGTCGCGGAGGACGCGGTTCGTCGTCGCCCTCGACGTTCCAGCGAGCTCGGCCAGCTGCTCCTGCGCGAGCGGGATCTCGCCGCCGTACAGCTCGCCGAGCTCTGCGACGCGCCGCACGACGCGGGTCTCGGCGGGGAGGTAGTACGCCTCCGTCAGCTGCTCGGAAAGGCGGCGCACGCGCTCGCCGAGCAGCCGGACGAGCAGGCCGTCGACGCTCGGATGCTCCCGCCGGAGACGATCGAAGTCGCCGACGAGAACGGAGCGCGTCTCGGCCTGCTCGAGCGCGGCGACCGTCGCCGAGCGCTGACCACCCTCAAGGGCCACCAGCGCGAGCTCGCCGAAGGCGTCGCCGGGCCCTCGCACGCCCAGCAGCGTGGTCGAGCCGACCGGTGTGGTGATCCCGACGGCGAACCGGCCGCTGACGATCAGGTGCAGGCAGTCGGCGGGGTCGCCCCGGTGGAACACGATCTCGCCCCGGTCGAAGCTCCTCCTCCGGGCGATTGCGAGCAGGCGCCGCACGTCCTCCTCGGGGACCCCGGCGAACAACTCCCACCTCATAGGACTGTCACGAGTTTGACACTTCGTACGTCGCGCGCGTGAACGACACGGCCGCGCCGCCCTTCTACGGTGACCTCATGACAGGGAGGACAGCAGAAGGAGGCGGAACGATGAGGCGCAAGAAGCGTGTCGCGATCTTGCAGATCGCACTTGCAACAGGACTGGTGGCCACGTTCACGGCGACTGCCGCACAGGCGAAGCCGTTGCCGCATGCCCCTGACGACCAGAGTCATGCACAGGGAATGCCCGTGTACGTCACCGGCTCGCAGAGCCCGGACGACCGCGGGTTCGCACGGACGACGAGCGAGCAGCAGCTGGTCGTGCCGTATCTCAGCCAGGGTCAGGGCGTGACCTCGGCGGAGCTCGGATACGCGGTCTCGAAGAGCCCGGACGATCGGCCGTATCCGCGGCCGACGGGTCCGGAGATCGTGTCGACGACGAGTGACGGCGGCACCGGCATCGACGTCAACCTGTTGGCGGTGACCGGTTTCGCGCTTGGCGCTGATGCTGGGTATCGGGATGGGCGTGGCATTCAGCCACAGCCGTTGGGCCAAGCCCGTCTCGGTCTGAGGCAGCCGGCAGAGAGGAAGGGCGGGTTCTGGGGCCCGCCCTTCGTCTGACGTCATCCCCGCCGGGGGCGAACGCGCGAATAGATTTTCTTCGCCGTCTTCGACTGCTTGAGCGCCAGGCGGAGGCGGATTCCGCCGACGAGGGCCTCCTGGGCGGCGCGTCCGCGCCGCGTTCGCGCAAGGCCGATTCCCTCGTAGACCGGCTCGAGCCGGTCGGTGAACTGCCGCTTGTGCTCGGCGGCGATCCCGAGGAGCTCGACCCGCCTGATCCCTTCCGACCACGAGGCCTCGAGCGACTGCGAGCTTGGCTTCGGAGCCGAGGCCGTAGCGCGCGTAGGCGGGATCGAAGGCCATGGTCAGCCCGTAGGTGCGACCTGCGAGCTGCAAGTAGAGCGAGAAGGCGACCGGACGGCCGTCGAGCCGGATCACGAGGGCGCGGGCGACGTCCTGGTCAGCGAGACGAAGCAGCGCCGCGCGATGGAAGCGCTTCCCGGTTTCCGTGATGAACCCCGTCGGGTCGCTGCGGCCTCGCCAGCGCAGCTCGTGGACGACGAACGCTTCCTCGACCGCCTTCGCCATCTCCTCGCGACTGCGTGCGACCTGGCACTCCACGGTGCCGAGACGCTCGAGCTGCCGCAGGCGCCTGCGTCGCTCGCTGCGCGCCTTCGAGGACAGCCTCGAGGTGTACTCGGCCTCCCAGCTCTCACCGAGGTCACAGACGGGCGCATCGAGTCGCTCGACGAGGCGGAGCGAGCCCTGCGGGAGGGCGGCGACGAGCCTGCTGGAGCCCGGCAGGCCGAAAAGATCGACGAAGTCGTGGTCGCCCTCGCGGGCTCGGCCGGCGAGCTCGTCGACGACGGCCGATGCGTCCTCGCCCGGAGCGACGAGCGCGTCGGCGAGGATCGCCCACGTCCCGCCGACGAACTGGCTCACGCGGACGCCGAGCCGCCGCTGCGTGCAGAGCGGAAGCGCTCCGACCAGGCGGTCTCCCCGGTACGCGACGTGGACGGCGAGCTCGGCGTCCTGACCGTAGTGGCGCCACCACTCCATCAGCCAGGAGTGGAGCAGGAACGGGCTCGGGCGCGGCATGGCCCGGACGAGCTCGTCCCAGGACCCGGCGAGGCGCTCGAGGCCGGCCTCGGACGAGATCGTCTCGAGCCGGAGGCCCGCCTCCCGCGCAGGGGTCGCCTCGACCGGGATCCGAGTAGCGGCTTCCGTCCGCCTCACCGTCCGGGCCGGAGGACCACCGACGTGAACGTCTTGGCACAGATCGCGAGGTCGACCAGGAGGTTGCGATGGCGGAGGTACCAGAGGTCGTAGGAGAGCTTGTTCGCCGCGCCCTCCGCATCCGAGGAGTAGTCGGACCTGAGCTGCGCCCACCCGGTGACGCCTGGCTTGATCAGCAGGCGCCGCGAGAAGAACGGGATCGCCTCCTCGAGCATGGGGATGAACTCCGGCCGCTCGGGCCGAGGCCCGACCACCGACATCTGGCCCTTGAGCACGTTCCAGAGCTGCGGGAGCTCGTCGAGGTGGGTCATCCGGAGAACGCGGCCGATTCGCGTGACGCGGGCATCGCCGACCGCGGTGTACGAGGCGCAGTCGGGCTCGGCGTCGGCCCGCATGGTCCGGAACTTGAGCATCGTGAAGGGCTTGCCGCCGGCGCCGACCCGCGTCTGCCGGTAGATGACTGGTCCGGGGCTCAGCCGGACGAGCAGCGCGATCACGGGCCAGAGCGGCGCGCTGAGGATCAGCACGAACGACGCGCAGGCAATGTCGAACGTCCGCTTCGCGAGGCGGGTATACGGGCGGCGCCAGACGTGGAGGAGGCTCATGAACCACGTCGGGGTCAGGCCGTCGAGGGGGATGCGGCCGAACGCGTGGTCGAAGAAGTGCGCGAACCCGATGACCTTGATCCCGTCCGTCGGCGCGGCGAGCAGCCGATCGAGCGCCTTCGCGGAGCTTTCGGCGTCGGTCAGGACGATCAGGTCGGGGCGCAGCTCGTCGATGATCTTCGACAGCTCGGCCACCGACCCGACGCGCGCGGAGTCCTCCGGCTCGTCGTCGACGGCGCCGACGACGGCGAACGGGGAATGTCCCTCGAGTACGACAGCACCGGCGATCTCGTCGGCGGCCGACGAGGGGCCGACGACGAGGACGCGTCTCTTGGCGACGACCCGCTGGGTGACCGACTCCCAGATCGCGGTCAGCGTGAAGACGGCAACGGCCAGGGCGAGGATCGTCCAGCCGGACATCCCGAGACCCGGGATCCAGAGCGCCAGTGCCGACGCCCCGACGAAGCCCGTTGCGGTTCCGACGGCACAGCGAATCGGGACGCCGAGCGTGAGGTGGACCGCCGAGAAGGCACTGCGAAGGGCGACGAGCCAGACCGACGCGAGCACCGTCGCCGCCAGGAATCCGACCCCGGCCGAGAACCGCGGGCCCATGATCGCGTAGCAGGGAGCCCAGACGAGCGCAGCCCGTCCGGCTTCGGTCATCCATCTGGTGCTGACTCGCGCGGGCGCCGCCGCCGTCCATTCGGCGGTCGCCGGCAGTCCCTCGGGGATGCTGGAGGCCACGTCTAGAAAGTTCCCCACGGCGAGCAGGCCTGAGCCACCCCTAGGCTTCGATCGTGCAGCGGATCGCCGTCGTCGGCCCTGTTGGAGCGGGGAAGTCGAGTCTCGCCGGCAAGCTCGGGCGGGCCCTCGGGATCCGCGTGCTCCACCTCGACACGCTCTTTTGGAAGCCCGGTTGGGTCGCGACTCCATCCGACGAGTGGGAGGCGGTGCAGCGCCGTGAGCTCGCCCAGCCGCAGTGGATCGCGGACGCGCAGTACGACGACATCCTTCCCGACTGGGTCGAGCAGGCGGACACCGTCGTCTTCCTCGACGTCTCGCCGTTCGTCTGCCTCTGGCGGGTCGGCCGTCGCAGGCTCGATCGCGAGGGCAGCGGCGCCACTCCCGCCGGCACCGAGCCCGGCGCGGTCCACCAGGCCCTGCGGAAATTCGTCCGCAACCAGTGGCTCTACCGGACGAAGGTCCGGCGGCAGCTGCTCGCCGAGCTCACACGCGAGCGGCCCGGGCGACGGGTGGTCGTCGTTCGGCGGTCGGGCGACGCCGAGGCGTTTCTGCGCTCGGTGGACTCGCCGGGCCTCTGAGGGGGAACTTTCTGAATGTGGGAGTGGCGACAACTCCGGCCGGGCTCACCCTCGAGACGATCTCGAGTGAAAGCGCCTTCGCGGCGCTCGACGTGGACGAGTGGGACACGCTCGTCAGGGCGAGGCCGCGCCCGAGCCCGTTCCTGCTCCACGGCTGGCTTCGGGAGTGGTGGCAACACTTCGGCGAAGGCGGTGAGCTCGCCGTTCACGTCGCGTATCGCGATGGCCGACTGGTCGGGGCGCTCCCGCTGTGCGTGCGGCCGAGGTACGGGATGCGCGTGCTCTCGTTCGTCGGAGGCGAGGACGCGTCGCTGGCCGACGTGCTCGTCGCCGACGGAGAGCCGCCCGAGGTCGCGTCGGCGCTCGTCGACCGCGGGGTCTCGTCCGGCCAGGACTTTGCAGAGTTCTCGGGCCTCTCCACCGCGAGCCGGCTCGTCGCGATCCTCGGCCCCTCCCGGCTGAGCCTGGTCGAGCGCTCCGAGGCCCCCGTCTTGGATCTCACCCCCGGCTGGGAGCAGGTCTACGCCTCGAAGCTCAGCTCGAAGAAGCGGAACCACTACCGGCGCCGGCGTCGGCAGCTCGCCGAGGTCGGGCGCGTGGACGTCGTCGTCGCGCGCACCGAGCCCGAGCTCGAGCAGGCCCTCGACGACGCCTTCACGCTCCACGCGTTGCGCTGGGAGGGCCGGCCCGACGGATCCGGCTTCGCGACACCGGCGGGACGGAGCTTCCAGCACGCGGCTGTCCGTGCGCTGGCGCCGCTGGGCGTTCCGCGGATCGTGACGCTGAAGATCGACGGGCGGCCCGTCGCGTTCCACTACTACCTCGTCCTCGACGGCCGGATGTACGTCTACCGGATCGCGTTCGACCCGAGCTTCGCCCGCCTCTCGCCCGGTGTGATCAACACGCTGGACGCGATCGAGAACGCCGCCTCCGAGGGTGCGACCAGGGTCGAGTTCCTCGGCGGAGCGGAGCGGTACAAGGTCGAGCTCGCAGACCGCCTCGAGCCGCTCTGCCAGGGCATCGGGCTGGCCTCCACGCTCAAGGGCAAGGCGGCGGTTGCGGCCAGGGTCGGCGGGATCCGAATGCGGATGCAGCTCAAGCGGTCGCCCGCCTTGCGCCGCTTTTACTTCGAGGGCCTCGCGCCGGCCAGGCGAATGCTCGGGAGGCTGACGTGAGGTACGTCGTGAAGGCGCTGGCAACGAGGGCGCGCTCTGCCGCGTGGGCGGCGCGCGAGGGCGGGCGGGAAGACGGCGACGGACTTCGAATCCTCTTCTACCACCGTGTCTCCGACGACCGTGATGAGCTCGCCGTCAGTCCGCACGACTTCCGGCGCCAGATGGACCACCTCGCAACCGAGTCCTACCGGGTGGTCGACGTCGTCCAAGCCGCCGAAATGCTCGACCAGGGAGTCTCATGCCGCCACACCGTGGGCCTCAGCTTCGACGACGGGTTCCTGGACGTGGCCGAGCAGGCCCTGCCGCTGCTGGCCGAGCGGGGCTTCCGCGCGACCGTCTTCGTCGCGCCCGCGGTCGTGGACGGGTGGGCGAGGTTCGACTGGTACCGCTCGCAGCCGCCAGTTCTCGGCTGGGACGAGATCGTCGATCTCGACAGGGAGGGAACGTTGCGCTTCGAGGCGCACACGCTCACCCACCCGAACCTGCTCTCGCTGCGCGAAGCCGCCGCTCGAGAGGAGATCGTCGGTTCCAAGATTTCGCTCGAGGAGCACCTCGAGCGCGAAGTTGTCGCATTTTCCTACCCTTCCGGGCTCTTCGGGGCTCGTGAACGTGGACTCGTCGCCGCAGCCGGGTTCCACGTCGCGGTCTCGTGCGAGCCCGGATGCAACTCGCGCGGCACGGATCGTCTCGCGCTCCGTCGGCGGCAGATCGACCGGCGCGACGGCCTGCTGGACTTCCGCGCGAAGCTCGGCGGTGGCCACGATACGCCCCTCCCGCTCCGTGGGGCGTATCGCCGCCGTCGTTACGGCATGGGAGCGGGAGCAGGCAGCCTGCGCATAGCGAGCTCGCGGGAGTAGAGCTCCAGGTGCGCACGCCTGAACGGCTCGAGGTCGAAGCGCTCCTCCGCCCGGGCCCGGCCGGCCACGCCGAGCCTCCGACGAAGCGCCGGGTCGTCCGTGAGGCGCTCGAGCGCCGCGGCAAGGAGCTCCGGGTCGCCAGGGTCGACGAGGAGACCGGTCTCGCCCTCGACGACCTGCTCGGGGACCCCGCCGACGCGCGACGCGACGACTGGGAGCCCGGCAGCCATCGCTTCGAGAACGGAGACCGGGTGGCCTTCGGAGCGGCTTGCCAGCACGAAGACGTCGGCGGCCGCCAGGAGGCGTGGCACGTCGTTGCGCTCCCGCGTGAGTCGCACGGCGTCGGAGAGGCCGCTGGTTCGAATCGTCTCCTCCAGCTGGGGGCGGTCAGGCCCGTCGCCGACGATCATCGCCTCGAACGATCCGCTCGGCAGGCGACCGAGCGCTCTGACGAGCGTCTGGAAGTCCTTTGGCGCCTTCAGCCGGCCGACGGCGACGAGAAGCGGCGGCTGGCGGGTGGAGACAGAGCGAGGCGCCGCTCCGACATCGACGGCGTTCGGGATCACGACAGTCGCGTCACTGGTGCACGTGCCGGCCGCGAGCCCGGCTTCGAGCTCGCGCTCGGAGACGCAGATCGTCGCCGTCGTCAGCGGCCGCATCAGCCTGTCTGCAACGCGGTAGGCGCGAGCGGCAAGGCCCGAGTGGGCGGCGAATGCCCACCCGTGCGCCGTGAAGATCCGGATCGGAACGCCGCTGATCGCCGCCGCGAGCCGGCCGAGCACGCCGGCCTTGGAGCTGTTCGCGTGGAGGATGTCCGGCCGCTCGCGGCGCAGGAGACGGATCAGCTCGAAGAGGCCTGCGAGGTCGCGAAGCGGATTGACCTCGCGCCGCACGTTCTTCAGCGGAACGAAGTGCGCGCCTGCCTCCTCGGCCGCGCTGCGCAAAGGACCGTCGCCGTGTGCGGCCACCGTCACGTCGAAGCGCGCGACGAGCGCCGGCAGCAGCGACGCGACGTACGACTGCGCGCCGCCGACCTCGGCGAGCGTGACGAGCATCAGCAGGCGCGGGCGGGAGGCTGAGGAGACCCGATGACCGCCTACGCCGTCAGTCTCCGCCGCCGAATCGACCCCGCGTGGGCCGTCGTCTGGGTGCTGGGCGGAGCCGCGCTCCTCGCGCTCTTCCTGGCCGTCGGCCTCGTGCTCGGCCGGTCGCCCTTGCCGCTGCCCGTCGTGGCCGCCTTCGGTGTCGGGCTGCTCGGGACCCTCGCCCTGGCGCTGGCCCGCTACGACGCCGCCGTCGCGCTCGGGGTGCTGCTGCTCGCCGTCGTCCGCATCGAGCCGGCGCCCTCCGACCTCGTCTTCGGAGTCGTCATCGCTTTGGCGTTCGTCACCGGTCGGCTCTTCCTCGAGCGGGTTCCGCTCAGCGTGACGATCCTCGTCAGCGCCTTCATGGCGCTGAACCTGCTCGCCGCGACCGACGCGCCCGACGGTGCCCGCGCCGTCTCGTACTTCGCGATCACGCTCTACCTCGGCGTGTTCGGCCTGTGGTTCGCCGCCTACGTCTGCTCGGTCCGGCGGGCGCGCCTCATCTTGCTCGCGTACCTGCTCGGTGCGGCTCTCTCGGCCGCCGTCGCCTGCCTGGCGCTCGTCGCGGGGTTCCCCGGCTCCTCCGCGTTCGTGGACGGGCCTCGGGCCCAGGGCCTGTTCAAGGATCCCAACGTCTTCGGCCCGTTTCTCGTCCCCGCCGTCCTGATCCTGATGGAGGAGACCGTCGCGCCGCGCCTGCTGCGCTTCCGCCTCGCGACGAAGCTCCTGCTGCTCTCGGTCCTCACGGTGGGCGTCGTCTTTTCGTTCTCGCGCGCCGCCTGGCTGAACCTCGCTGTCGGGATGCTCGTCCTGCTGACCGTCCTGGCGCTCCGGCGCGGCGGCGGGCGCCGCGCGATGAGCATGCTCGTGGTCGCGCTGGTCGCGGGAGCCGCGCTCGTCGGCGTCGTCGCGGCCACGTCGTCCGCGAGCTTCCTGACCGAGCGAGCCGGCCTCCAGGACTACGACGTCCAGCGGTTCGGAACGCAGGCGAGTGGCCTCGAGATCGCCGCCAGCCACCCGCTCGGGATCGGCCCCGGCCAGTTCGAGGCGGTCTCCGACCTGTCCGCTCACAGCACCTACGTCCGGGCGCTGGCCGAGGAGGGCGTGCTCGGCGCGCTGCTCGTGCTGGGACTGCTGCTCCTGACCCTGGGCTTCGCGGCGAGGAACGTCGCGCTCGGCGTGGACACCTACGGGATCGGCTCCGCCGCGCTGCTGGCCGCCTGGTGCGGCCTGCTCGTCAACAGCATCTTCGTCGACACTCTGCACTGGCGCCACCTCTGGCTGGTCGCGGCGTTGATCTGGGCAGGGACGGCGCTCCGCGCCGGTTACCCGGGGAGGTAGGTGTGAGTCCGGCCGCGAGAACCAACGATCACGACGCCGAGCGGTTCCACCTCCAAGCGCCCGAGCAGCTCGCGGAGCGCGAGCGCGGTCTCCGGCGTCTGGCGGTCCGGGCGGCAGACGATCAGCACGCCGTCGACGCGCTGGGCGAGCACCTGGCTGTCGACGAGACCGAGCAGCGGCGGGCCGTCCAGCACGACGTAGTCGTACTCGGACTCCTTGATCTCCTCGAAGAACCCGTCGAGGGCGTCGCTGGCGAGCAGCTGGGCCGGGTCGGGTGGCGTCTCCCCGCTGGCGAGGACGTGCAGGCTCCCGGAGCCCGTGCGGGCCGCGCTGAGCTGGAAGATGCCGCTCGAGCCTCCGTTCCTGGCGCCTACGAGAACCTCGGAGAGCCCGGGCGTCTGGTCGACGTCGAAGAGCTCGTGGAGCTTGGGCCAGCGCATGTCGGCGGAGACGAGCCACGTCCTGTGCATCGCCTGCGAGAGGACGAGCCCGAGCGCCGCGGTGACCTCGGTCTTGCCCTCGCCGTGGAGCGCGCTCGTGACCAGCACGGTTCGCTGACTCGTCGCGGGCAGACGGCGGCGGAGCGACGCCTGGAGCGTCTGGTAGGCCTCGTACTCGGGAGCGCTCAGCGACTGCGCGCGGTGGCCCATCGGCCGGCGAACGTACGGCACCTCGGCGAGCACCGGCAGCTCGAGGATCCGGCTCAGCTCCCTGGCGCCGCTCACACGCGGCTTGAGCTGGGCCCGGGCAAGCACGATGAGCGTGGCGATGAAGATCGCGGCGAAGAAGCCGAAGGCCGCATTGCGGAGAGGTCGCGGCGAGTAGGCCTCGGTCGGCGGCCGCGCCGCCTCCGCGAGCGCCAGCTCCGAGCCGGCGCCTGCCACGCTCAGGTTGAGATCCCTGATCTGCGCACGGATGTCCGCGCGCTCGGTGGCAGCCTGCTCTCCGCGCTTTCCCTCGAGTGGCGCAAGGGCCTGAGTGAGCGTCGCCCGTGTCCGGCCGAGGCGGCGTCGTTCGGCGCGGCGCTCGGTGTTGAGGAACGTCGTGGCGACGGCGTTCGCGTTCCGCGCCGCGCGTTGCGCGGTCTCGTCCGTCGCGGAGATGTTGATGATGTTCGCGGTCGGGTCGACGGACGAGCTGACGCTCTCGTCGAGCGTCGCGGCGGTCTCTCCGGGAACCTTGCGGGCCGCGCGCCGGAGCGTCTCCCGGGTCGTGAGCAGGGCGTTGATCGTGGCGAGCCGGCGCTCGACGGACTCGACGTCGCTGTTCTGGAGCGGGTCGGAGGCGCCCTCGACAACGATCTGCGCGGTCGCGCGATAGGTCTTCGGCAGCGTCAGCGAGACGAGGAGCACGGCCGCCGTCAGCGGCAGGACGATGAGGACGATCAGCAGCTTGCTGCGGCGAAGCGCGTCGAGATACCGGCCCGTCTCCACGGGCTGGTCCGGGGGAAGGGCGGGCGTCGTGTACGCCGGCAACCCGGTCACCTGAGCGGCCATCACCATGTAGATAACGTCGTGCCGCCAAAACGAACCCTTGCTTGGCTTGCCGCCGCCGTTCTGGCCGTGTCCGCGGGATGCTCCGAAACGGCGGATACGCCCGTGTCGGACCCGGCGGGTGGGAATGCGCCCACCGTCGAGTTCCTCGGGCCCGAGCGCCTCACGAAGCCGGTCGAGCTCGCCGCCGACGCACGAGCCCGTTCAGACAGCCGCGTCGTCGCCGTCAGCTTCTTCCTCGACGGTAAGCCGCTTGGCTCGGACACGACGAGGCCCTACCGGCTGGATGTCGATCCTGCCCTGCTCCCGCAAGGACGCCACCGGCTGCGCGTGGAGGCGGTGGACAACCTCGGCCGCCGGAGGACGACGCAGGTGCGTGACGTGACCGTCGAGGGAGCGAAATCCGGCATCGTCGAAGCGGCGCCGGGTTCCTTCGCGCGGGCCAGGGCGGCGCTCGCAAGGGGCAACGTCACCGTGCGCCTCGCTCCAGGCGTCTACCGCGTCGACGAGCTCGAGTTGGGCAGCGGCGCCCGGCTCGTCGGCTCAGGCCCGGAGACTGTGCTCGCTCCCCGGCCCGGTGCCCGGTACTGGGCGCTGGTCGTCGCAAGGGGCAAGAACATCCGGATCAGCGATCTCGCGCTGGACGGAGGCGGTCCTCCGCTGGACGAGGACGGCGGGATCGGGATCGCGGTCTTCGACGGCTCGAGCGACGTCCGGATCCAGCGTGTTCGCATGTCCCGCGTGCGCACGGACGGGGTCAACGTCTGGGGCAAGTACTCCAGCGTCTCGGTGCAGGACTCGCAGATCGAGAGCGACGGCCGCGGCGAGGCCGGCGTCGTCGCGCTCGGCTCGGATCGCTCGCGCGACACGAGCGTGATTCGCAGCCGGCTGCGCGGCTTCACCTCCTTCGGCGTCATCCTTCAGCAGCAGGAGCACGGGCGGCCGGCCGCCGACCTCCACGGGGTCGTGCTCGACAACGTCGTCTCCGACATCCGCGACCCCTCGCGGGATGCCTGCTGGACGGCGGCGAAGTACCGGACGCCCGGCTGTGGCACGAACGAGGGGGGCATCTGGACGGGCGGCGTCGAGGCCGCGGTGATCGGAAACACGGTTCGCCGCGCCAGATGGGACGGGATCGAGACCGTGGGCTCGTCCACGCGCACGACGATCGTCCGGAACGAGATCCACGACACGCGAACCGGCATCTACATCGAGCACTCGACCCACAGGTCGCTCATCGCGCACAACCGGATCGTCGACGCGCTGGTCGGAATCAACGTCGAGTGGTGGCACGAGGGCGCCGGGTCCACCCGGAACACCTTCGCGTTCAACCGCATCGTCCGCTCGAGGGCCGGCATCGTCGTGGACGTCGGCGGTGACCGAAACCGGATCGTCGGCAACGTCTTCGTCGGCGGGCTCAGACCCTCGATCGTCCTCCAGGGCTCGTCGCACAACGTCGTTCGCAGCAACGTCGGGTGCGGAAGCAAGGGCAGCTCGCTCGTCGAGTTCTCGGAGGCCAGGTACGACAATGGGAATCGGGCCGTGTCGAAGTTCAACAAGCTCGAGGCCAACGTGAACAAGGCTTCCCGCTGCTGAGGGGCCGGCAGGTTGGCGAGCCGGATTCGGTCGCCGGAGGCTCGGCGCTGCTCTTCTGGTCGAAGGTGGCCGGGAACGCCGGCTTCTTCGTCGCCGTCCTGATCCTGGCGCGGGCGCTCGGGCCGACCGGCCGCGGGACGATCGCCTTCATCACCGTGACCGCGCTCGTGGCCGCGAAGCTCGCCGGGCTCGGGATCGGGGAGGCGACGACGGTCTTCGTCGCCCGTCGGCCGGAGAAACGCGGGGCGCTGCTGGCCAACGTCGTCGCGTTCCTCCTCGGCAGCGCCGCGCTGATGGCGGTCGCCGTCTGCGGCGTGCTCGTGCTGCTCGGCGAAGACCGGCCCGCCGGCGTCGGGGCGGCGGAGCTTGCGGTGATCGCGGCCGCGACGATGATCTCGGCTCTGAGCGAGGGCGGCTACTGCTTCCTGCTCGGCGCCGGCCGCATCAGGAAGCTCGCCCTGGTCACCGCGACAGCTTCGTGGGTCTATCCGCTCCTGCTCCTGGCGATCTGGAGCACGGCCGGCCTCACCGTCCTGCGCGCGGCGATCGCGTGGATGGCTGCGGAGAGCGTCCGGATGCTGGCGTACCTCGGGCAGTCGGCCCGAGGGATCACGCTGCGCCGGCCGGACCCGGGACTCCTCGTCGAGGCGGTTCGCTTCGGCAGCCGAGCCTGGGTGGGGAGCCTGGCCCGGTTCCTCAACTTCCGCACCGACCAGATCCTCATGGGCTTCCTGGCCTCGGAGGCGGCGCTCGGTGTCTACGCGGTCGCCGTGAACGGCTCGGAGGTGCTCCTCTACCTTCCTGCGGCGATGGCTACGGCGCTGCTGCCTGCTGCGGCGCGCGCCGAGGCGGGGTTGAGGACGGAGCAGGCGCTTGGTGCCTTCCGCTCGGCTGGTCTCGTGACTGCGGCCGCCATCGTCGTCGCGGCTCTCCTCGGCCCTCCGCTGCTACCTGTGGTCTTCGGCGAGGCGTTCGATGCGTCCGTCGCGCCCTTCCTCTGGCTCCTGCCCGGCGCGCTGGGTTTCACGGCGATGGTCGTCTTCACGAACGCCCTGGTCGGGCAGTCGTCGCCGGGCGCGTCCTCCGTCGGCCCGCTGGTCTCGCTCGTCGTGGGAATCGGGCTCGACCTCGTGCTGATCCCGCGGTTCGGCGCGTCCGGAGCCGCGGCCGCTGCAAGCGCGGCGTTCCTCGCCGGCGGTTCCACCGCGTTGCTGATGTTCCGCCGACGGAGCCCGTTCGCCTGGCGCACGCTCGTGCTCCCTCGGCGCAGCGACCTGGCCGTCTTCGGCGCGCTCGCGCGCCCGCTTCGCGCCCGCTAGAGTCCTAGCCGAGCCCACCCGGCGGAGGAGGCGTTGGCCGCCCGGCAGCCGCCAGGCGGCGTCCAGGGCGGCGGATGCGAAACGCCCGCGGCGCGACCCCGGCACCACAACCGTCTCCAGGCGGGGGTCTGTGGCGGGGTAGCGGTACTTGTAGTCCTCCTCACCGCCGAGGAAGCGGTACTCGACGCCTCCCTCCTCGAGCGTCCGGCGAATGCTCTCGACCTCGACGAGGAAGCCGACGGACTCGCGGTCCCACTTCGGGTCCCGGCCGCCCTGGTAGGCGAAGTACGCGCCCTGGAAGAAGAAGCCGTACTCGCAGCCCACCGGCTCTCCGTCGATCTCCAGGAGCAGCAGGCGCAGCCAGCCGCGCTCGAGCGCGATCGCGGCGAACTCCCGCTGGAACGCCTCGTGGTCCCCGCAGAAGAGGCAGCCGGGATGGTCCCCGAAGCGGGCCACGTGGAGGCGGAACGCGGCGTCGAGGTCGCGCTCCAGCGTCGAAGGGTCGGCGTACCGGTAGCTCACCTCGCCGGCCCGCTCGAGCCGGTTGCGGCCGAAGCGAACGCTCTTGCGGAACTTTGGGCTCTGCCGAGCGAGGAACTCGGGCCACGAGTCGTCCCGGAGGTCGAGAACCGGATAGCCCGTCGTTCGCACGACGCGGCCGCCGAGGGCACCCGTCCAGTCCCTATCGCCCGCAACCCAGTCGCCGACGAACACGTCGTGAGGCTCGGCCTCGAGCGCGAGACGCAATGCTCGCGTCGCGGTCGGAGCGTCGTCGTCAGAGCAGATCGGACCGAGGCGGTCTCCGTGTCCGTGGCCGACGAGCCTCAGCGTTCGCAGCGGGCGGTGCGACCAGACGAAGAGCGGGACGAGGGCATGGATCTCTTCGTCCTCCCGGGTCACCGCGATGCGCAGGGGCCGATCGCCGCCGTAGTGGCGCCACCAGAGCTCGGTCCACTCCCAGGTCGCGAAGAGATTCCCGTCGCCGTCGGCGAGCCGGGACCAGTCCTCGCGGAGAGAGCCCAGCTCGTCGCTGAACTCGACAATCGGGGAGCCGGACTCGCGCCGCGGCGCCTCGGGTGCGGTGACCATCGCCTAGCGCAGGGCGGCGAGGAGCACGATGATCGCGACGATGCCGGCAATCCCGACGATCACGAAGTTCGCTGCCAGAGCCGCAGTTACGAAACTGGTGGACCGGCGCATCCGGGCTCGCCGGCTCGCCGAGGGCTCGGTGATCAAGCTGTCGGCGCCCGGTGCCTGGTTGAGCGTCGTTCTGGAAGCGCGCGGGGTTCCCGGCTCGTCGGAACGCCCCCTCCAGGCGACGGCTGCCGCGAGGACGTCCGTGATGAACTGGTTCAGGCTCACGCCCTCGCGCTCGGAGGCGCGAGTCAGGTCTGCGTGGAGAGTGCGGGGCATCCGCAGCAGCAGCCGTCCGCTGTGGCTCGTCGCCGACTTCGGCTCCGGGATCTCGCGACCCTCCTCGAGCGCGACGGCGATCCACTTCGAGATCGCGTGCCTCGATGCCGTCGAGCGCCTCGTCGGACGTCTTGCCGTGGCTGGTGCAGCCCGGCAGTTCCTCCACGGAGGCCGTCCAGGGCCTGCCCTTGTCCTCCCCGTCCCGCACCAGCATGAGGTGATAGGGGAGGCTCGTGTAGTCCTCCACCCTCGTGCGCGCGCGTTTCTCCACGCTGCTCACGCGCTCGTCGTCCCCCGCCGACCGACTGTGGAAGCTCACTCACCATCGATTGTAGGCCGTCCGTGGGCCGGTACAAACGTTGCGTCACGGGTCGGTCTGTCCGAGCTCCGCCCGGAGCTTGGCGAGCGCACGCCGAGTCAGTCGCGAGACGTGGATCTGGGAGATGCCCACGCGGCCGGCGATTTGCGCCTGGCTGAGCCCCTCGAAGTAGGCCAGGCGAAGCAGCAGCCGCTCACGTGTGTCGAGGACGTGGAAGCCGCTGGCCAGGGCGATCCGGTCCTCGCCGAGCTCGTACCCGCGCTCGATTGCGCTGTCTCGGTCGAACTCGCCGTTCTCGCCGTCCACGATCTCGGCAACGCGGGCTCGTAGCGTCGGGTCGAGCTCCTGGAGCCGACGCGGGATCCGAATCGGCCAAGCTCGATCTCGGAGGTGCCGCTTGATCTCGCCGTCGATCGTGGGGATCGCATAGGTCGCCAGATCGACGCCGCGCTCGAGCTGGAACCTGTCGATCGCCTTGATCAGGCCGATCGAGCCGACCTGAACGAGGTCTTCGAACTGCTCGCCGTGGCCGACATGGCGCCGTGCCAGCCGGCGAACCAGCGGGAGATACTGCTGGATCAGCCGCGCTCGGGCGCCGAGATCTCCGTGACGGTGGTACTGGCGGAGCAGACCGCGAACGGCCGCACGCCGTGAGTCCGAGGTTCTCGGCCGTCGAGCTACAGATCGCCCGAAGTGCGGCGCACCGGGCGCTCTGCTCGTTGTTTCCACGGCGGCTGTGACGGACATCCTCTCCCCCTTCCGCAGACTTTCGCTTCGGCTCTCGACAATAACGGCCGGATTCGAGAAATTCAACGTGCAAATAAAGACTTAACATTCTTTGCTGTGGGTAGGTTGGAATTGTCTGCAAAACCAAATCTGTCGACGCTTGTGAACCTGCGCACGATTAGAACTGGACTTTCGGAGGGCGTCGGCAGGGCTAGAGCCCGTCAGCATCGCGATTTGGCTCTAGGAGAGGCCTGGACGAGCAGTATCACGACTGGAGAATCCCAGTATCATGGCGGTGCTTTCGGCAGTATCATGCCGGAGAAGTTGGCTTGGAATCGAGCCGAAGTCGCGGCTGGAAGGTCTTTGTATCTGGATCCAGATCAGCTGCTGGAAGTCGGGTTAGATCTCATAGGAACTACCGATCGGGCAGTATCATCGCCCCGAACGTCGGGCGATACCATTGACTTGCCGCGCCGGATGGGTTAGGACAGAAGCCGGCAGGAAGACTGGGGGACAGTGCATGAGGGGCTCCGCTCGATCGTTGCTGCGGCAGGCATCGGTACTGATCGTCCTGTGCTGCGCGTGTGCTGTCGGCGCCGGTGAGGCGCCGGCGCAGGCGCCCGAGCCAGCTCCACCGAAGTCGTCAGGGCCGAAGCCTGAGGCTCCGCCCGGCGCGAGCCGTCAGCCCCAGCCGCCTGCAACGAGAGCCACGCCGAATCCGCCTCCACCCCCGGCCGCAGCTCCACCGCCTCCTCCGCCGACGACCCCTCCGCCGGCGGCCGTAACGCCCCCTCCGCCGCCGGCCGTGCCTCGGGTTTACCAGCCGCCGGCCACCCAGCCACGCCGCGAGACGCGGGCTGAGAGGCGCGAGTCCGCTAGGCCCAAGCCGAAGCCCAAGGCAAAGCCCAAGAACGAGGGGGTGAAGGTGGCCGTCGCGGCGACCCCCACGCTCACGCGCGACCAGGCGACCTCACCGGACACGTTGCTCCTGGTCGGCGGGCTCGCACTGTTCTTCCTCGTTCTCGCCGACATCGTCTTCCTGACCCTGTCGACGCGGGTCCTGCGGGCGCGCTAGCGGACGACGAACGAGCTCACCGGCCGGCGCCGAATTTCTGCTCAGGCCTCTAGCGGACGACGAACGAGCTCGAGCCGAGCCGGGGGCCGAATTTCTGCTGCGCGGGCCGGCCGCGTCCCGGCCAGACGTACCAGCGGTACCGCCCTGGGGTCAGGCGGTAGCGACGGCCGTTGTATGTCCAGCTGCGGCGAAGCTGGAACGAGGTGCCGCGCGGCCAGGCGCTCAGGATCCGTCCGCTCCGCCAGAGCTGGACGTGGTAGTAGGTCGCCTTCGGAGCTGCTTTCCACGCGAGCCGCGGCGGAGCCTTGACGACCGCGCCCGAGGCGGGTGAGACGAGCGGCGCCGCTCGGCGTCGCGGCGACGGCCGCGGTCGCCGAGTTCGCGGCCTCGTCGTAGCTCGCGAGCGTGTAGCGGTAGCGAACGCCGTTCGTGAGCCCTGTGTCCGTGAAGGTGGTCGCTGTCCCGCTGTAGACCCGCTTCGCGCCACGGCGGATCTCGACGAGCGTCGTGTCCGGTGACGCCGTCCAGGTCAGCACCGCGCGGCCGTTGCCGGGCTTCACGCGGAGCTCGCCGAGTGTCGGCGCGGTCGAGTCGAAGCGAAGCGGGAACGGCAGCGATCCGCTCGTGTTCCCGGCGTGGTCCTGACAGGTGCCGGAGACGCTCGCCGCCGCAGCGTCCGGGCCGGCGTACGACGCCTTCGTGCAGCTCTCGATCCCTGAGGTGGCGTCGCTGCCGTGGAAGCCGACGACGAGCTCGCGGTTGTACCAGCCGTTGGCGTCCGGCGGACGGGAGGGCTCGGCGCCTGACACGACCGGCGCCGTCGCGTCGTAGCTGACCGAGAGCGAGGCGAGGCCGACGTTTCCGGCCTTGTCGAGACAGATCCCGCCGATGACCGCCTCGCCGGAGTCCGGCCCGGTGTAGCTCTCGGGCGGCGAGCAGGAATCGGTCCCCGAGACTGCATCGGTCCCGGAGAAGCTGACCGTGAGCGGCTGGTTGAACCAGCCGTTCGAGTCGGGCGTGCGGTCGGCGGTCGCGGTCGTCGTCCGGTCCAGTCGCGTCGTACTTGAGCGCGAACGACTTCGTCGCCGCGATTGCCGGCGTTGTCGAGACACGTGCCCGAGAACGACGCAGTCGCGCTGTCCGGGCCGGCATAGCTCTGCGGTGGGCAGGAAGCGAGGCCGGACATCGTGTCCTGGCCGTTCACCGCGAAGCCGATCGGGCGGTTGTACCAGCCGGCTCGGTCCGGCTGGCCTGAGCGGCGTGACGCTCGCGACCTGCGGCGCAGTGCGTCGTACTTGAACCCGAAGGACGCAGCCGCGCTCGGTTGCCCGCCCGGTCGAGGCACTCGCCGCTCCGAGGACGGCGGTCGCGCTGTCGGGCGTGGAGTACGTCTTGGCGCGGATCGCAGGAGCCGATCCCGGAGGTCTCGTCCGGCGCCGCTGAAGCCGACCGAGAGCGAGCTCGTTGTACCAGCCGTTCGCGTTCGGCTGCCTGCTCGGTGTCGCCGGGCGCCTGCGGCGCCGTGGCGTCGTACTTGAGCGGGAAGGATGCGAGCGCTGCCGTTCCCGGCCTTGTCGAGCAGGTCCCGCTGACCACCGCCGGAGCCGCGTCGGGCCCGCCGTAGTTCTTCGCGGCGGGGCAGGAGTCGAGCCCGGAGAGCCCGTCGCTGCGCCGCGAAGTTGACCGTCAGGGGTGCGTTGAACCAGCCGTTGGCGTTCGGCGGCCGGGAGGCGTGCCGGCTCGCCGATGCGGCGCGGTCGCGTCGTACTTGAACGCTAGCGACGCGGCGGCTCTCGTTTCCCGCCCGATCGAGGCAGGTCCCGCTGACGACGCCGTCGCGTTGTCGGGCCCGCGTAGCTCTTCGGCGGGGCGCAGTGCCGGGCCCGACAGTCGCGTCCGCGCCCGTGAAGCTGACGGTCAGCGCGGGGTTGTACCAGCCGTTCGCGTTCGGCTGGCGCGACGGCGCCGCGGTCGCCACCGGCTCCGTCGCGTCGTACTTGAGCTGGACCGAAGCGGTCGCGGAGTTGCCGGCCTTGTCCCTGCACGCGCCGCTGACGGCGGTCGAGGCAGTGTCGGGGCCCGCGTAGCTCTTGCGTGCGTCGCAGGACTCGAATCCCGACAGGGCGTCGGTGGCGGCGAAGCTGACGTCCAGCGGGCGCCCGGTACCAGCCGTTCGCATTCGGCTGGCGGGACGCGGTCGCGGTCGCGACCGGAGCCGTGGCGTCGTACTTGACGGTGAACGAGCCGCCGCTGCGTTGTTCCCGGCCTTGTCCGGCAGGTGCCGCTGAGCACGGCGGAGCGCTGTCCGGTCCCGCGTAGTTCTTCGCCGCCTCGCAGGAATCGACGCCCGAGAGCGCGTCGGTCGCCGCGAAGCCGACCGAGACGGCGCGCTGTACCAGCCGTTGGCGTTCGGCTGGCCTTGACGGTGTCGCCGTGGCCTGAGGCACGGTCGCGTCGTACTTGAGCGCGAACGACGCCGCGCCCGTGTTTCCGGCCCTGTCCTGGCAGCTTCCGACGACTGCGGCGAGCGCGTCTGTCCGGGCCCGAGTACGTCTTCTGCGCCTCGCACGAGGCCAGGCCGGCCGTTGCGTCGGTGCCGGTGAAGCCGACCGGAACCGGCGCGTTGTACCAGCCGTTCGGCGTTGGCCGGACGCGTCGGCGTCGCGGTCGCCTGCGGAGCGGTGGCGTCGTACTTGAGCGTGCAGCGATGGGCGTGGCCGCGTTTCCGGCCCCGTCCGAGGCAGGTGCCGCCGACGAGGCCGCCGCGTCGTCCGGGCCCGAGTAGCTCTTCGGCGCCGGACAGGAGGCGGGGCCCGAGATGGCGTCCGTGGCCGCGAAGTTGACGGTCAGGGCGTGCGTTGAACCAGCCGTCGACGTTCGGCGGGCGGGACGCCGTCGCGGTCGCCTGCGGTGCCGTCGCGTCGTACTTGAGCGGGAGCGAGGCCGTCGCCGCGTTTCCTGCCTTGTCGAGGCAGGTGCCGCCGACCGACGGCCGCCGCGTTGTCCGGCCCGCCGTAGTTCTTCGGCGCCGGCAGGAGGCGAGCCCGGAGGTCGCGTCGGTGGCGGCGAAGCTGACGTGAGCGGAGCCCGGTACCAGCCGGGGCGTTCGGCTGCCGGGACGGCGTTGCCGACGCGACCGGAGCAGTGGCGTCGTACTTGAGCGTGAGCCGGCCGCGTCCGTGTTTCCGGCCTTGTCGCGGCAGGTGCCGCTGACCGACGGCCGCGCCGCTGTCCGGGCCCGAGTAGCTCTTGGCTGCTTCGCAGAGGCGACCGTCGAGGTCGCGTCCGTGGCGGCGAAGCTGACGTGAGCGGCGCCCTGTACCAGCCGGCGCGTTCGGCTGGCGGGAGGCTGCCGCCGTCGTCTGCGGCGGCGTCGCGTCGTACTTGAGCGCGAGCGACGCGGTGCGCGGCGTTGCCGGCCTTGTCCAGGCAGGCTCCGTTGACCGAGCCCGTCGCGGTGTCGGGCCCGGCGTAGTTCTGGGCGGCGGGACAGGACTCGAGCCCTGACATGGAGTCCGTCCCCGAGAAGCTGACGGTGAGCGGAGCGTTGAACCAGCCGTTCGCATTCGGCGCGCGAGAGGCCGCCGCGCTCGCCTGAGGGGCAGTCGCGTCGTACTTGAGGGCGAAGGACGCAGCTCCCTGTGTTGCCGGCCTGGTCTCGGCAGGTGCCGCCGACAGAGGCGGCGGCGGCGTCCGGGCCGCCGTAGCTCTTCGCGGCCTCGCACGAGCTGACGCCCGACGTTGCGTCGCCGCCGGTGAAGCCGACCGTGAGCGGCGCCCGGTACCAGCCGTTGGCGTTCGGCTGCCGGGACGGCGCCGCCGTCACCGACGGGCTCGTCGCGTCGTACTTGAACCCGTAGCGTCGCCGCGGCGCTCTGGTTCCCGGCGAGATCGCGGCAAGTGCCGCCGAGGGAGGCGGTGGCCGTGTCTGGCGTCGAGTACGTCTTCGCCGCATCGCACGAGCCGATGCCGGACATCGCGTCGGCGCCCGTGAACGTGACCGAGAGCGCGTGGTTGTACCAGCCGTTCTCGTCCGGCGGGCGGCCAGGGGAGCGGTCGCCTGCGGTGCCGTGGCGTCGTACTTGAGCCCGAAGGACGCGTTGCGGACGTTCCCGGCCTGGTCGGTGCAGCTCCCGGAGACCGACGCCGTGGCGCTGTCGGGCCCCGAGTAGTTCTGCGGCTGGACGCACGAGGCGAGGCCCGACATGGGATCCGTCCCCGCGAAGCTGACCGAGAGCGGCGCGTTGTACCAGCCGGCCGCGTTGGCGGCGCGGCCCGGAGTCATCGTGACCTGCGGCGCGGTGGCGTCGTACTTGACGACGACGGAGCGGGGAGCCTCGTTGCCGGCGAGGTCGCGGCAGGCCCCGCTGATCGTGGCGGTGGCCGAATCGGGCCCGCGTACGACTCGGTCGGGTCGCACGACTCGAGCCCCGAGGTCGCGTCGCTTCCGGCGTAGCTGACCGTCAGCGGATGGTTGTGCCAGCCGTTGACGTCTGCCGGCCTCGAGGCGGTCGCGGTCGCCTGCGGAGGCGTCTCGTCGTACTTCGTCGTGAAGAGCGCGGAGGGGCTCTGGTTTCCCGCCTGGTCGACGCAGGTTCCGGTCAGCGCGACGGACGGATCGTCCGGCCCCGAGTAGGTCGTCTGCGTGCAGGTGGCGACGCCGGAGGTGCCGTCGATGCCCTGGAAGGTGACGGTGACCGCGTGGTTGTGCCAGCCGTTCGCGTCCGGCGGGCGGGCGGCCGGGCTCGACTGCGGCGCCGTCTCGTCGTACTTGAGCGGCAGGTTCGCCGGCGCGGTGTTCCCGGCGACGTCGCGGCAAGTGCCCGGCGACCGTCGTTCCGCTCGTGTCAGGCCCGCTGTAGGTCGCGTCCGGGGAGCACGACTCGAGGCCGGAGGTCGTGTCGTTCCCGTTGAAGTCGACGGAGAGGTCGTGGTTGTACCAGCCGTTCGAATCGGCGGCGCGCGACGGTGTCGCGGTCGTCGCCGGCGCGGTCTTGTCGACCTTGAACGTCTTCGAGATCGTCGTCGTGCCGCCGTCGCTCTCGGCGGAGCACGTGAGCGTCGTGCCCGTCGTGTTGCTCGTGAACGTGACCGCGTTGCAGCCGGTCGTCGAGAGGATGATCGACTCAGGGTCCGTCACCGACCAGTTGACGGTGACGTTGGTCGTGTACCAGCCGTTGAGCCCCAGCGTTCCGGTGATCACCGGCGTCACGACCGGCGGAGTCGGGTCGCCGGGGACGTTCGGGAGGCCGGCGGCGCCCGGCGTGAGCAGCAGCGCGACGACCGCGAGCAGGAAGCGGCGGCGTGCCGGCGCACGCGACGGCCCTACTTCGTCACGACGAACGAGCTGCTTCCGAGCGGGCGCTTCGCGTAACGGGCGGCCGAGATCCGCCCGTATCCGGGCCAGACGTACCAGCGGTAAACGCCGGGCCGCAGTCGATAGCGCCGTCCCTTGTACAGCCACGTTCGCCGCAGTCGGAAGCTCGGACGCGCGGGCCAGGCGCTCAGCACCTTGCGCCCCGGCGAATCAGTTGGACGTTGTAGTAGGACGCACCCTTGGCGGGAGCCCAGGCGAGGGTGGGCGGGGACTTCATCGTGATCTCAGTCCCGGAGTCGGGCTCAGCAGTGCACCGGTGGCGACGAGGCTGAGCTTCTGCTCCGCGCGGTTCGCCGCCTCGTCGACGCCGATCACCCGGTACTCGTACGTGCGACCGACGACTAGGCCGGTGTCCTTGACGCCGGTCGCCGTCCCGCGGTAGATCCCGGACTCGCCCTGTCCGTTCCGGCCGGGTGTCCTGAAGACCTCGACCAGCTGCGTGTCGCTCGACTTCCGCCAGGAGATCTGCGCGCTCCGGTTCCCGTGTGCCGCTGTCACCGCGAAGATGCTCGGCGGGGTTGCGTCGTACTTGAATGAGAGTGACGCGCGAGCTTGTTTCCGGCGTTATCGGTGCATGAGCCGGCGACGAGGGCGTTGCGATTGTCCGGGCCGGCGTATCGCGCCGACGTGCAGTGTCGCGACGCCCGACGTTGCGTCGGCTCCCGGGAACGCGACGGTCAGCGGCGGTTGTACCAGCCGTTGGCGTCGGCTGCCGCGCTCGAGGACGGCAGTTACCGCCGGGGCGTCTTGTCGAGCTTGACGGTGACGTTCTCGTGCCGTTCGGTGCCGCCATCGCTTCTCGCCGAGCACGTAAACGGCGTACCCCGGCGTGTCGACGCTGAGTGTCTGACGTCGCATCCGGGCGTCGAGGATGATCGACTCGGGTCGTGACGACTCCAACTGACCGTGACGTTGCTCACGTACCAGCCGTTCGCGCCAGAGTGTCCGTGAATAGACCGGCGTGATGACGGGAGGCGTTGGATCGCCAGGCACGCCCCCGGCGCCGGGCGCGAGCAGCAACATCCCGACCAGAGCGCCCAGAAAGACAGACCGGCGGAAATCCGCGCCGGCCTCTACGCCGCAGCAACCTGGGGTCCTCGACCAGCTCTCCCCCTTGGTGCTGTCCTCGGTGCACCCTCGGACGCTACTCCACTACCCCTGAAATTTCAATCAGGAAAACGAAACAGAAGCGAGTGGGAGGGGCGGCCCGCGCCGCCCCTCCCGAGGCTTCGCTACTGGTCGGACCAGTAGGCGGCCGAGGCCAGCATCGGCCACTCGCGCTCCGGATCGGCGCGGTAGGCCGGGTTCATCGCGAACGTGACGATCCGCGCGGTTCCCGCGGTGTTCGTCCGTGCGCGATCACCGGCGCGCCGGGCGCCGTCGCCGAGCGCGTCGGAACTGCCAGAGGCCGGACGAGGAAGAACCCGGTGAGGGCAAGCTCCCGTCGGTGGTCCAGTCGGCCGGCATCGCCGTGAACCACGTCGGCGGATCCATGATCGCCGTGTCCGCTCGCGGGTACGCGCCGGTGATCAGGCCGGTCCCGGCTGCCGTTGTTCAGCCAGTTGACGATGCCGCTGTAGCCGCGCCGCCGCTGCTGTTGGAGGCGAGCCGTGAGCCCGGTGACCTGCCCGCCGTTGGTCAGGAAGTTCGCGCCGTTCGGTTGCCCGCGCGCCGATGTACCCGCCGCCGGCGGCGAAGAAGCCGTCAGCCGGGCACGGGCGGTCGGGTTCGCCGCTGTCGGCCGGGTAGGTCGCCCGTGTTGAAGATCGACGTCGTAGCTCAGGAGCGGGTCGGTCGGGGCCGTGTTGATCGTCGCCGTCGAGACCGGGTCCGCCGTGAAGCCGAGGTTCCGGAGCACCCAGATGCTCCTGGTCGGCCCGCCGGTCAGCACCGCGATCCGCGGCGACCGGTCGATCGGCTCGCTCGCCGGCAGCGCTGCCTGGACGCCGAGGAACCGACGCCCGACTCCTCGGCGGTGTCCTCGAGCGTCGCCCCGGGCGCTCGCCGGGAAGAGCACCGTCCCGGCCGGGATCTGGTCGCCGAACGACTTCGTGAACGGGGCCGTCGCCAGCTCGGCGTCGAGGCCGGCGGCGAGCAGCGCGTTCAGCGTCCGAACCGCGGTCGCCGAGTCGACTCGAGCGCGAACGCCGCAGCGTTCCGCCATGCCGTCGACCCCGTCCGGAGCTTCCAGACCTTCCGGATCCGCTGGGTCTTCGGGCTTGAACTTCGCCCCGTCCGGGATCCCGACGACGTCGGCGCCCCAGAGCGTCCCGTGGCTCCAGGCCCCCGGAGGCGCGTAGAGGATGCTGATCCGGTCGGAGATGTCCGAGCCGGCGTCCAGCGCGGTGTACGCGAGCCCGCGGAGAGGCTGATCCATCCAGACGACCTACGAGTCCTGCTCGAGGCGTACTGTGGGCCAGTACTGGTAGCCCTTCTTGAGCCGATCGAACCTCGATGCCGTTCGCGAGCAGCCAGCGGACGAGCCGGCGCGCCTCGAGGTCGCTCCGCTGGCCCTCGCCGTCGGGATCACGTACGCCTTCGGGTACTCGACCATCCAGTTGTTCTCTTCGTTGTCGAACCCGCGGGCGACGTCGGTCGGGTCTGCGGGCAGTCAGCGTGGTCGGCCTCGGCGCGTCGTCCACGCCGCGGCTTAGATCTCGAGCTGGTCGTCCATCAGCTCGACCCGGTTGTCGTGTCGAAGAGGAGCGTCGACCAGACGGTGATGTACTGATGCATCCGGGCGCCAGAGCCGGCCGACCTTCTCGTAGTCGTTCGCGCCCGGCCCGCAGATGTTCCCGCCCGGGTTGCAGGGGCACGGCGTTGTTGCACATCTCGACGGTCGAGCCGTTCAGGCCGACGAGCTGCGAGTACATGGGTGTGTAGAACGGGCCCCAGTCGTCCCAGCTCTCGGCCCACATCGGGCCGATCCGGTCGTGCCGTCATCGCAGAGGCCGGGCGGATTTTGCTGCGGGATGCTCCCGTCGGCGCACCAGTCGTTGATCGGACGCGTGACGTTGAAGCCCTGCGCGTTCATCGCCGCTTCGTTGGCGTCGATCCGGCCCTGGTTCCACTTGAGCCACATGTCGTACTCGATGCCCGGGGTTGTGTGGCTTCGTCGTCGCCTCGATCAGCGTCGGCGAGACGTAGCCGTGGAGATCGAGCAGTTCCGGTGACAGCCACTCCTGGATGAGCTCGACCGCGCTCTGGACTTCCGGCTGCGACTGCGTGAGGAAGTCACGGTTGAGGTCGAACCCGTTCCCGTTCGCGCGAGTACCCGCGATCCGGCCGTCGGGGTTCTGGATCGGGTTGAAGACGACGATCGCCTGGTCGAGGATCTGGTCGACCTCGGGATCCGTCCCGTACGGCGTGAGGGCCAGCCGCTCGATCACCTGCATCGCGGCGTCGACGCCCTCGTACTCGTTTCCGTGGATACCGCCCTGGATGAAGAGCGGCACCTTCACGTCATCTCCGACCCGGTCGAGGATCTCCTGCGCGCGCTCGGGATCCTCGAGCGCGTAGCGGCGGACCTTCTGCCAGTTCGAGTAGTCGCGGCGCTGCGACTTCGTGTCGAGCGCGTTGATGACGACATGGAACTTGTCGCGGCCGAGGGCGGACTTGCCGAAGCGCTCGACGGTCATGCGGCCGCCGCTGGCTGCCGCGATGTTGTCGAGCGTGCACCCGATCGCGTAGTAGGGGATGTGCGGGAAGCTTCCGTTCGGTTGTGTCGGGCTGGCTCCCGTCCGGCAGATTGCCGGCTGCATCCGGCTGGGCGTGCCGCACCATGGCGGCGCGATGGCGGCACCGGCGGTGCCGCGCCGAGCAGCAGGCACGGCGAGCACGGCGCCGAGAGCCAGAGCAAGTCGTTCAGGCGTCGGGGGGACAAAGCGACAACACCTCCTGGGGCGCGGCACCCTCCCTGGCCACCGACGCCCATCGATATCGGCGCATCTATAGGCCGGATGGCCCCCCGGGTCAAACAGGTCGGGCGGTCAGTCCTCGAGGTCGGCGATCGCCTCGCGAAGAGCCTCCCGCTCGGAGGCGAGACTCCGGAAGCGCGGGCGAAGACTTCTCCCCCTGCGCGCTGAGCCGAAGGTGGACGACCCTTGCGTCGGCGGAGGAAGGCGTCCGCTCGAGGAGGCCGGCCTGCTGGGCCCGCGCACGAGCTCCGTGACGCTGCTCTGGGCGAGCTGCAGGCGGTCGGCGAGCGCGGTCACCGTCGTCCGCTCGGTCAGGTCGGGCGCGCCCTTGATCTGGAGGAGGAGCAGATACCAGCGCGGGCGTGATCCCACATTCGCGCGCGACGACCTCCGTCTGGCGCTGGAACCGCCGCAGGGCGACGCGGAACTCGGCGACGCGCGCCGCCTCGTCGGCGGTCGGAGACATGCGTTTGCCTGCTTGGTCGCCACGGGCCGTCGATCGTAAAGCGGTTGCGGCGAGTATGTGCCGGTGGCCAGTTTCATCGACGCCATCGAGTCGTTCTTCGACCAGCTCACGTCGATCGAGCCGCTGTGGCTCGCCCTCGCGATCGCCTGTCATCTCGGCCGGATCGGTCCCGGTCCCGTGCGTGGCGGAACATCGTCGCCGCCGCGTATCCGGACGCGACCGTCCGCTGGCGGGACATCTTCAGCGCGTACGCGGCCGGGATCGGAGCGAACGCCCTGCTCCCTGGGCGGGGCGGCGATCTGCTCCGGCTCTACATCGCGCGGCACCGGATCGAGGGGACGTCGTACCCGACGCTCGCCTCGAGCCTGCTCGCCGAGACGATCTTCGACTCGGCGGTCGGGATCCTCCTGCTCGCCTGGGCGCTGTCGGCCGGTGTGCTCCCCGGGACGGGAGTGCTCCCGGACCTCGCGGGCATCGACTGGTTCTGGGTCTTCCACAACCCTCGTGGTGCCGCCGGGGTCTTCTTCCTGGCGCTGGTCGTCGCGACGATCCTCGCGATCACCGGCGTCGGCAAGGTCACGGACTTCTGGAAGCGGGTCCGGCAGGGGCTCGCGATCCTCCGCGAGCCGCGCCGCTACCTGCGGGAGGTGGCGGCGTGGCAAGCGCTCGACTGGGCCTTTCGCCTGACAGCGATCTACTTCTTCCTGCGCGCGTTCGGGATGCCGTCGGACCTGTATAGCGTCTTCGTCGTCCAGGTCGCGCAGACGCTGTCGACGCTGCTGCCGCTCACGCCGGCAGGCATCGGAACCGAGCAAGCGCTGCTCGTCTACATGTTCTCCGGGACGGCTCCGGCGTCCGACGTGCTGAGCTTCAGCGTCGGCGTGAAGATCATCGTGATCACCGTGAACCTGACGCTCGGCACGATCGCGACGCTCGCGATCCTGCGGAAGTTCCCGTGGCACGTCGACGTGGACGCGAGGCGGCGGAGCGGGCCTAGCCGAGCCCAAGTAACAGTCTGTTACTAACGCGCTCGGGACGCCCCGGGGATCAGGTGGTCGCGTAGCCGTCGGTACGCTTGACGGGCCAGGCCGAAATACACTAGCTTGAACGTCGGCTAGTAATCACTAACTTCCACATTTGGAGGGCTGGGTTGGAGGCTTCGCAGGACGGAGCACGTGACGGCGCGGTCGTCACCGCACACGAGATCCAACGCCGCTACGGCGAGGGCGACGCGGCCGTCGACGCGCTTCGCGGCGTCTCGCTCGATGTTGAGCAGGGCAAGCTGACCGCGGTCATGGGGCCGTCGGGCTCCTGGGAAGTCGACCCTGATGCACATCCTGGCGGCGCTCGACCGGCCGACCAGCGGCTACGTCACGATCGCCGGCACCCGGCTGGACAGCTGAGCGACAAGGACATCACGAAGATCCGCCGCGAGCACATCGGGTTCATCTTCCAGTTCTTCAACCTGCTTCCGATGCTGACCGCCGAGGAGAACATCCTTCTTCCGCTCTCCCTCGCCGGCAAGAAGCCGGACAAGCCGTTCTTCCAGGATCTCGTCAAGCGGGTCGGTCTCTCCCGAACTGGCTCACGCACCGGCCCTCCGAGCTCTCCGGCGGTCAGCACGCAGAGGGTCGCGATCGCGCGTGCGCTCGTCTCCAGGCCGACGGTGGTCTTCGCCGACGAGCCGACCGGAAACCTCGACTCGAAGACACAGGCGGCCAGATCCTCGACCTCCTGCACGAGTCGGTCGAGAACTACGGCCAGACGATGGTGATGGTGACGCATGAGGCACGGGCTGCCGCCTCGGCCGACCGGATCCTCTTCCTTGCCGACGGCGAGATCGTCAAGGATCTCGGCGGGGGCGGGCGAGGAGGAGATCCTCGACACCATCCGCGAAGTCACCCTGACGTGATCCGGGTAACGGCGCTCAGAGGGCTCGCGGGGCGGAAGTTCCGGGCCTCGCTGACGGCGCTCGCCGTGGTGCTCGGCGTCGCCATGGTCAGCGGGACCTTCGTCCTGACCGACACGATCGACAAGGCGTTCGACGCGATCTTCAGCGAGTCGTATGCGAACACCGACGCAGCGATCAGCGGGAAGGCGCCGGACATCTCCTTCGAGGGAAGCACTGCAGAGGCGCCGTCGGTGCCCGGCGAGCCTGCTCGACGACGTCCGCGAGCTCGACAGCGTCGAGGCGGCCACCGGCAGCGTCGCGGACGAGACGGCGACCAAGATCCTCAAGCCCGACGGCAAGGCGATCAATACGCAGGGAGCGCCCTCGTTCGGGTTCGGCATCGACCCCGAGGAGTCGCAGTTCAACCCGCTCAGGCTGGTCGAAGGGGACCTGGCCGAGCGCGGCGGACGAGGTCGTGATCGATGCGGGCACCGCGGACGAGCAGGGCTACGGACTGGGCGATTCGGTCAAGATCGCGACGCTGAAGCCCGTCCAGGGCTTCCGGATCTCGGGGGTTGCGCAGTACGGAAGCGTGAGCTCGCTCGGCACCGCCACCTTCGCCGTCTTCACGATCCCGACCGCCCAGCAGCTCCTCGACCGTGAGGGCTCGTTCGACGCGATCTCCGTGGCGGCCGCCGACGGGGTCACTCCCGAGCAGCTCGTCGAGGACATCCGGCCGATCCTTCCGCCGACCGCGCAGGCGCGCACCGGCGTCGAGGAGGCCGAGGAGGCGGCGAGCGAGATCGCCGAGTTCACGAGCTTCATCCGCTATTTCCTGCTCGCCTTCGGCGCAGTCGCCCTCTTCGTGGGCGCCTTCGTCATCTTCAACACGATGTCGATCACGGTCGCGCAGCGTACGCGCGAGCTCGCGACGCTCAGCACGATCGGCGCGTCCCGGAAGCAGATTCGCCGGGCCGTCCTTCTCGAGGCACTGGTGATCGGCCTGATTGCGTCGATCGTCGGCTTCTTCCTCGGCGTTGGTCTCGCGTACGGGCTGGACGCGCTTTTCGAGGCCCTCGACCTCGACCTGCCGACGGCGGACATGGTGATCGCGCCGCGCACCGTGATCCTTGCGTTCGTGATCGGCATCGTCGTCACGGTGCTGGCCGCTTTCGTCCCTTCCCTCCGCGCTACGCGCGTTTCACCGATCCTCGCCGTGCGCGAGGGGGCCGAGCTTCCGCCCGGCCGCCTTGCGCGGTTCACTCCTTACGTCGCGCTGCTCGTGCTGGCGTCGCACTCCTCCTGCTCGCCCGTGGCGCGTTCACCGACGAGCTGGGCATCGGCTCGCGCCTGCTCTCGATCGCCTTCGGCGTCCTCCTGCTCTTCGTCGGCGTGGCGATGATCTCGTCGAAGCTCGTCCGGCCGATCGCCGCCGTCGTCGGCGTCCCGGGGGAGAAGCTGGCCGGCGTCTCCGGCTTCCTGGCGCGGCGCAACACGCTGCGGAACCCCGGCCGTACGGCCGCGACCGCGGCGGCTCTGATGATCGGCCTGGCGCTCGTCACCTTCGTGGCGGTGCTCTCGAACAGCATGAAGGCCTCGAACCGCGGCGCGATCGAGGAGCAGATCGCCGCCGACTTCGTCGTCACCTCCCAGGACGGTTCACGCCGTTCGTCGCCGGGGCCGGGGAGGCTGCCGCGGAGGCTCCCGGCGTGGCGCTGGCGACGAGTGTCCGCGCCGAGGTCGGCAAGGTCGCGGGCACCGACAAGTACGTCACCGGCATCGAGCCGGACAAGATCGCGCCGGTCTACAACTTCGACTGGGCCGACGGCTCCGACGCCGTGCTCGATGACCTGGGCCGGTCGGGCGCGATCGTCGACGCCGACTTCGCCGAGGACCACAACCTCCAGCTCGGCGACCGGTTCGACTTCCTGTCAGGGTCGGGCCGCGACTCGACGCTCGAGGTCAAGGCGACCTACGACCCGCCGCCCTTCTACCAGCTGCTCGGCTCCGTGTGCGTCTCCAAGGAGACCTTCGACGAGCTGCACGACCGCCCGCGCAACCAGTTCACGTTCATCAACGCCGAAGGCGGCCCGACTCCGGCCGCTCAGGCCCCGATCGACGAGGCGCTCTCCACCTTCCCCGACGCGAAGGTGCAGACGCGCGAGGCGTGGATCACTGAGCAGGACGAGGAGTTCAACCAGTTCCTGACGATGCTCTACGTGCTGCTCGCGTTGTCGGTGATCATCAGCATCTTCGGCATGATCAACACGCTTGCGCTGGCCGTCTTCGAGCGGACGCGGGAGCTCGGGATGCTGCGCGCAGTCGGGATGACGCGCTGGCAGGCGCGGACGATGATCGGCTCGGAGAGCGTGATCACGGCGCTGATCGGCGCCGCGATCGGGCTGCCGCTCGGGATGTTCCTCGCCGCGCTCGTGATCAAGGCGCTCGAGCAGTACGACGTTCGGTACGAGGTGCCGCTCACCTCGCTGATCGTCTTCGCGATCCTCGCCGTCATCGTCGGCGTGGTCGCCGCGATCCTCCCGGCGCGGCGCGCCGCGCGGCTGAACGTGCTCGAAGCGCTGCAGTACGAATAGCTCGGTCGCGCAACGGCCGCCTCGCGACTGTCCCCGGCCGTGTCCTGGTGCCTGGCACCAAGACGTGGGCGCGGAGACGTGCCGATGGCTCGGCGGCGCAGTGCCGCGGAGGACACGTCGCGCCGGGCACGTCGAGGTGCCAGGCACGAGAGATGTCCGTTAGCCTCGACCCATGGTCTGGGCGATCTCCGGCGGGGCGGGATTTCTCGGGCTGCACCTGGCCCGCCGGCTCGTCGCCGACGGCCACGAGGTGCGCTCGCTCGACCTCGTCGGGCTCGACGACCCGCAGCTCGAGGGCCAGGTTCGCGAGCTCCGGGGGGACATCCGTGACGAGACGGCCGCGCGCGAGCTCGTCGACGGGGCGCGCATCCTTGTCCACGCCGCGGCCGCGCTCCCGATCCGCGGCTCGCGCGCGGAGATCGAGTCCGTCAACGTCGACGGGACGCTGACGCTCCTGTCCGCCGCCGCCCAGGCGGGCGTACGCCGCGTCGTCTTCGTCTCGTCCACGGCCGTCTACGGCGTGCCGGACAAGCACCCGATCGAGGAGGACGACCCGCTCGAGGGCGTCGGTCACTACGGCGAGTCGAAGATCGCCGCCGAGGATGCCGTCCGCGCGTTCATGCGCCGCGGGCTCGACTGCGTGATCCTTCGGCCGAAGACGTTCATCGGGCCCGAGCGGCTCGGCGTCTTCGAGATCCTCTTCGACTGGGTCCGCGAGGGACGCCGGATCTACACGCTCGGCGACGGCTCCAACCGGTACCAGCTCCTCGCCGTCGAGGATCTCGTCGAGGCGATCCTGCTCGCAGCGAGCAAACGCACGGCGGCGTGGCAGACGCTGAACGTCGGCGCGAAGGAGTTCGGGACCGTTCGCGAGGATCTTCAGGCGCTGATCGACCACGCCGGCTCGGATAGCCGGCTCACCCCGATCCCGGTACGGCCCGCCGAGATCGCGCTGCGGGCGCTCGAGCTCGCGCGCGTCTCGCCGCTCGTCGAGTGGCACTACAAGACCGCCCACCGCGACTCGTTCGTCGACATCTCCCGGGCAGAGAGCGTCCTCGGCTGGACGCCCAAGCTCTCGAATGCCGAGGCGCTGATCCGGACCTACGACTGGTACCTGGCGAACCGCGACCAGGTCGCGCGCACCGCAGGCGTCACGCACCGCGTGCCCTGGAACCAGCAGGCCCTTGGGCTGCTGAAGAAGGTGAGCTGATGCCGGACGTCACTCCGGACGAGACCTGGGACGAGATGTTCGACGAGATCTACCTGACGACGTACGCCGCGAATCTCGGGGAGCGCGACTCGCCGGAGGAGGCGCGCTGGCCGCATCGCTCGCAGGCGTCGAGCCGCCGGCGGACATCCTCGACGCGCCCACTGGCTTCGGCCGCCACGCGGTCCCGCTCGCCAAGCTCGGCTTTAATGTCATCGGCGTCGACCGCTCCGATGTCCAGCTCTCGGAGGCGAGACGGATCGCGGGCGAGGTCGAGTGGCCGACCTGGGTGCAGGCCGACTTCCGCGAGCTCCCCTTCGAGGACGAGAGCTTCGATGCCGTCCTCTGCCTCTTTACGTCGATCGGCTACCGCGGCGAGGAGGGAGACCGGCAGGCTTTCGGCAGTTCCTCGCGTCCTTCGTCCGGGCGCCCCGCTCATCATCGAGTCCCTCCATCGCGACCGCCTGATGGCGATCTTCCAGCAGCGCGGCTGGGAGCCGCTCGAGGACGATGCCGTCCTGCTCGAGGAGCGCCACTTCGACTACGTCGCCGGCGAGGGCGTGACGAGTCACACCTACCTCGCGGTCGGTGACCGTCGGAGCGTCACCTTCCGCCTGCGCGGCTACACGGCGACGGAGCTGGTGAGGCTGCTCACCGAGGTCGGCTTCACCGAGATCGAGTGCTTCGGCGACTTCGAGGGCGCGCCCCTCTCACGAGAGACGCGCCTCGTCGTCAGAGCGCAAAAGCCCTAGGCGGGCTCGTCCGGGTCTTCCTCGGCAGCGAGCTTGAGCGAGCCACGCAGCGCCTCCTCCAGGTGTCGCTCCTGGATCGGCGTCGCCCAGTCGATGACCTGCTGTAGCTCCTGGTTTCGTGCCTTCTGGTTCATGGTCCCGAGGATCTGCCAGTGGCCGACCTCGCCGGCCTCGGCCATCGTCAGAAACTCGAAGCCGTCAAGCTCGTCGGCATCGCTGCCGAGATAGGTCCGCATCATCTCGGTTGCTTCCTGCTTCGTCTCGCGGGCCTTCTCGAGGATCGCCGTCTTCTTGCCGTCGAGGTTCTCGGCGACCTGCGTCGTGCGCTCCTCGGTCTCGACGGCCTCCTGTTTCACCTGTTCGAGCTGCTGCTTCAGCTCGTCGTCTTCCACGAGGCCGGAGACCTTGTCGACGCGCCCTGAGCGGCCTGGGCGAGTCCGATCACCTCCGCGATCTTTGTGTCGAGCTGGGTGAGCTCAGCCATCACTCCTCCTTCGTGCGGGTTTCGAGTAGGGCGGAGTTACCCAGACACGAGCTCGGCAAACCGCTCCGCGTAGCGCGGTGCGGTCGGCTCGTCCTCGTGACGGAAATAGCAGTAGACGTCGACTCCGTCGGACACCAAAGGCCGCACGCGGTCGGCCCACCCGGCGAGCTCCGCATCCGGGTACGGCGGGTCTCGGAAGCGGAGGTAGCGGAAAGGCGCGGCCGCGTCGAGGTCGTCCACACGGACCGCGTTCTCAGGGAGCTCTCCTTCGACGCCGTCCCACGACTCATGGCGGAAGTCGAGCGCGAGGCGGGTCCAGGGGTCGAGCGAGCCGAGCATGAGCGCGAGGAGGCCCTCGTCCCGCTTGGAGCCGATCACTGCGCGGACCGGCCCGAGCCGGTCACCGAGCCGACGCACGCGTTCCTCGAAAGTGGCGAGGTCGCGGGTCCTGTACGCGTTCAGCTTCGGCGCGAAGCGGAAGCCTTCAGGCGTCTGCTCGGCCCAGCGCTCGAACTGCCCCTCGGCAGGAAGCCGGTACCCGGTGGTGTTCAGCTCCACCGTCCGGAACCGCTCCGCGTAGTGCGCGAGGAACTCGGGCGGCTTGGCGTCCGCCGGGTAGAAGCCCGGCTTCCACGACGGATACGACCAGCCGGAGGTGCCGACATACGCCCCCTCTACACTCATCGGCGTGGCCGTCACGCCTGAAGTGATAGCTCAGGGATCGATTCCCGTCCTCGACCACGGGTTCGTCCGGCTGGACGACGCCATGGCCGACGACCTCTCCGTCGTGAACGGCGCGCGGGTCAGCTTCGCGCGCCACAAGACGGAGATGGACGACTCCGACGCCGGCCTGATCCGCTTCCTGATGCGGGAGCGGCACGGAACACCCTTCGAGCACAACTCGTTCCGGTTTCACATCCGGGCGCCGATCTTCGTTGCCCGCGAATGGTTCCGACACCGTGTCGGGTCGTTCAACGAGTTCTCGATGCGCTACGCGAAGGCGACCGACGACTTCTACGTCCCCGAGCCGGATGACGTACGCAGCCAGGTCGGGAAACCGGGCGCCTACTCCTTCGAGCCCGTCGAGGCAGGCGTCGCCGAGACGACTCGCGAGGAGATGCGCGCCGTCTACGAGGCGGCGTTCTCCGCGTACGAGCGGCTCGTCGAGCGGGGCGTCGCGCGCGAGCTCGCGCGGTCGGTCCTGCCGGTCGGCGCTTACACCGAGTTCTATTGGACGGTGAACGCGAGGGCGCTCATGAACTTTCTCTCGCTGCGCAACTCGGAGACGGCGCAGCGCGAGATCCGGCGCTACGCCGAAGCGTGCGAGCAGTTCCTGGCCGAGAAGATGCCGGTCACGCACGCCGCCTTCGTGGCGAACGACCGCGTCGCGCCCTAAGCGGCTTCGGTCATCACGACTCGCTCGTCGCGGGTGGCGCCGTCCCACTGCGTGATCGCCCAGCCGTCGAACCGCTCGAGATCGTACGCCGCGACCATCTCCACCGTGGTGGTGCCGCTCGGCGCGACGTTGAACGTCCCGCAAGTGACGGTCGGCTCTCCGTTTCGGGTCAGCGCGAGGACGTAGTAGTCGCCGCCCGTCAGAGGCATCAGACCGCGGACGGTGAGCGTCATCGGCAAGTTGCCGTCAGGGCCCTTCCGGCCGAGGGCGATGCTCGCGCCCGCGGTGTCGTTCTGGTCGGACGGGCGAAGCGAGATCACCTGGGCGGGCTGCTCGGCCGGCACGGCCGCGGGCTCTTCGTCAGAGCCGCGGTCACCCGTCATGTACCCGACACCGAAGGCGGCGGCGAGAAGCCCGGCGCCGACGAGCAGCGTGGCTCCGAGGCGACGGGGCGGCATCCAGGACGTGTCCGGCTCCTCTTCTTCGGCCGCCGGCGCAGCCGGCGCTCCGGCGAGTGCCGGCGAGAGCTCGGGCGGTGGGCCGGTCGCGACCAGGAGGTCGTGCATCCGACGAAGCCGGTCGCGCTCGCGTGGATCCTCGATCCCCTCCAACAGCTCGTCCAGGTTCGGCGGGTTCACAGCACGTCCTCGAGAACGGCCGCGAGCCGGGCGAGGCCTGTGCGCGTGCGCGTCTTCACGGTGCCGAGGGGGATGCCGAGCAGGTCGGCGATCTCGCTCTGCGAGCGGCCGCCCCAGTACGCGAGCTCGATCACTTGGCGCTCGTTCTCCGGGAGCTCGGCGAGTGCCCGGTGGACGCGCCAGGCGACCCAGCCGGATTCGGCGCGCTCGGCAGGGCCCTCGTCGCCCGCCACCTCATCGGGTGCGTCGACCGGCGGCTCGCGCCTGGCGCGACCGTTGTCGACGATTGCGTTTCGCGCCACGGCGTAGAGCCACGGCGCGCCGGGTCCCCGCTCGGGCTTGTAGCTCCCCGCTGCGCGCCAGACGGACGCAAAGGTCTCCTGGACGGCGTCCTCGGCACGGCCGCGGTCGCCGAGCCGCCTGAGCGCGAGCCCGAAGACAGGCCGCGCATAGCGGCGGTACAGCGCGTCGAAGGCGCTCCGGTCGCCGGAGCCGACCATCCGGATCAGCTCGCCGTCGCTCACGTTCGAGTAGGACAAGACGGACATGGTTACGCGTGACGCCGCGGGCGGCAAGCGCAACCCCACGGCCGCCGCAGAGGTGCTCATTCTTCTATCTACGTAGGGCTGCTGCGCGCGGATTGAAGGAGGCGGCCGCCGTCGACCACCAGCGTCGAGCCGGTGACGAATCCCGCGCCGGCCAAGTAGACGACGGCGCCGGCGACATCGTCGGGTGTTCCGACCCGTCCGAGCAGGGATTCGGCGGCGCGACGCTCCTCCTGCTCCGGCTCGATCGCGACCGGACCGGGGGCGATCCCGCACACTCGGACCTCGGGTGCAAGCGCCCGCGCGAACACCTGCGTGAGCATGTGGAGCGCCGCCTTCGCCGCGCTGTGCGGCGCGAACGAGGGCCACGGCTCGAGGCCCATCACGTCCTCGATCATGATCACGACCCCCCGCGACTCGCGTAGATGCGGTGCCGCCGCCTGCGTGACGAAGAACCCTCCCTTGGCAGTGGCTCCGAAGGCCGCTTCCCAGTCCTCTCCGGTCACCTCTTCGACAGGCTTCGGCCTGAATCCGTCGGACGCGGCGTGCACGAGCAGGTCGAGGCCGCCGAGCTCGTCCACCGCCGTCCGCACGACCGCGCGGGCGGCCTCCACGACGGAGAGATCGCCGTGCACCTTGCCGGCGGCGAAGACGTTCCAGCCCTCGGTCTCGAGCCGTGCGGCGATCGCCGAGCCGACCCGGCCGGTTCCTCCGGTGACGAGGGCGCGCACGAGGGAGCCAACTGTAAGGAATTCAGGCCGAGCTGTAAGAAGTTGATTTGGAACGGGATTTCTGCCGCCTTTGCGGGCATAAGTTTCCGAAGCGGAAACGCACCACGAAGGGGGTTCTCGGCAATGAAAAGAGCTCTACTGCTTATCGCTTCGATCCTCGCCCTCGCCTCGGCGGCCTCTGTCGCGCTCGCGGCGGTGACGAGGGGCGTGGCGATCCAGCCGGACGGATTCAGTCCGGTCACTCGCACGATTCAGACGGGAGACACGATCCGCTGGCGGAACGCCGACACGGTGAACCACCAGGTCGTCGCCGACAACGGGCACTTCGCCTCGCCCGTCCTCAGGCCGAGGCAGACGTACGAGCGAGTGTTCAACACCGCTGGGACGTACCGGTACCGCGACGCGCTCGAGCCCGCAGAGCGGGGCACGATCGTCGTCAGGGGTCCGGCGCCGTCCGTCTCGATCGCGCTCTCGGCGCCGATCGTGTTCTACGGGGCGGGCATCCGCCTCACCGGCTTCATCTCGTCCGGGGCGGCCAACCAGGACGTCTCCATCTGGGAGAAGCCCTTCGGATCCGCCTCGTTCATCAAGCAGGCGGACCTGAAGACCGGAACGTCCGGCGCCTACGACTTCACGCGACGTCCCGCAGGTCCTGAGTGAGTACCAGGCCCGGTGGGGATCGCGCGCGAGCGCGGTGGTCGGAGTCGGCGTCCGGCCGCGGATCACGTTCATCCGACGTGCGCCGTGGTTCGTGACCTCGGCGAGGGCCGGTCGCTCGCTGGCGGGACGCTGGGTCTACGTCCAGCGCCGCTCGAGCCTCGGCCAGTGGGTCAACCGGAAGAAGGTCCGGATCGGTAGCTCCGGCGCCCGGCGCTTCCAGATGGACCTGCCGCGCGGCCGGCACATCCTGCGGATCTTCATGACGACGAACCAGGCCGGCACCGGCTATGTCTGGAGCCACAGCCGCACGCTCGTCGTCACCAAGCGCTAGGGCAAGAAGCACTCGTCAGAGCCGGCGGTATGCTGCCGCCGGCTCTGACGTCTTCGAGAAGGAGTGCGCTTGTCGACGCTTGTCTTCAACCACGAGGAGATCACCGCCCGAGAGCTGAAGCCGCGCCTGTACGAGCTCGACGGCATCTCGCGGGAGTCCGTCGAGGCGCACTACAAGCTCTACCAGGGCTACGTGGCGAAGCGGAACGAGATCCTCGGCAAGCTCGACGGCGTCGATCTGTCGGCTGCCAACCAGGTCTACTCAGACTTCAGAGCGCTGAAGGTCGATCTCACCTTCGCGATCGGCGGGATCAAGAACCACGAGATCTACTTCGAGCACCTCGGCGGCGACGGCGGGGATCCCGACGGCCCGTTCGAGCAGCTCGTCGACCGGGACTTCGGCTCCGTCTCGGCCTGGCGCGAGGACCTGAAGGCGACCGGTATGGCGGGGCGCGGCTGGGCCTGGACTGCGTACGACTGGGACGAGGGTCGCCTCTTCAACTACATCGGCGATACCCAGAACACGTATCCGATTTGGAACGCGACACCGCTCGTCGCCCTCGACGTCTACGAGCACGCGTACTTCCTCGACTACCAGACCGACCGTGCGTCCTACATCGACGCCTTCTTCGCGAACCTGGACTGGGCCACGGTCAACGACTGGGTATCGAAGTACGCCGTCCCGCTTCGCTGACCCGCTTCCCGCTAGCGATAGGTCTCTGGCGACTTCTGATCCGCGATTCGAGTCGGCGAGCTCTGGGCCGCGACCTCGACGCGGCGCGCCGAAGACGCTGGTCGCCGCCGGCGCCGGGGTCGTGGACAGATCTTCGGTCAGCTGACTGGCGCGAACCGGCTAAGCCGGTTCGGCGGCGAGCCAGGCTCGGAGCTCCGTGTGCTCGCTCGGGTGCGGTGCCGGTCAGCTCGGCGCGCAGCTCGCCGACGGTGCCGTACCGCTCGGCGACCACGTCGTGCGTGTGGATGGTCTCCAGGTTGACCTGGCGGGAGAAGAGGAAGTCCGCGTTGGCCAGCGCCGGGTAGGCGTCGAGCACGCCCTGAAGCGCGAGACGCACCGAGTCCTCGACGAAGCGCGGCTGGAGGTGCGCGTGCTCGACGACGAAGAGCTCGTCCGGGCGCTTGAGGAGCTCGAAGACCGGTGCGCTCATCGACGCCTCGACGATCTCCCCGAGCTGCTCGGCGTTCACGCGGGACTCGCTGCCCACGAACAGCGTCCCGACCCCGCGCTGATTGTGCGTCGCGAGCGGCACGAGCTCCAGGATCCGCTCGACGTCGCCGTCCGCGAACCCCGCCTCGAGGAGTCGATCCGCGGACCGCTCACGGACCAGGCCCTGTGCGCAGGGGCAGGCGTTGATTCCCGCCGCCTCGACCCCGACGACGCGCCGGACGCCGCGTTCGGACGCAGCCGCGATCCCGATCAGGCCGAGCATCGCCTGGGTGGCGAGCCCGGTCACCGGCGTCCGGCGCTCCACCGGGTACCGGGCGGTGATCCGAGCCTCCGCGCGGCCGGCGCCCTGCCGCTCGACGATCTCGCCGGCGATATGGGCCGCCAGCTCCTCGACGAGGAAGGCTTCTTCGAGCACGACGTGCTCGATCACCTCCTCGAAGAGCTCCGGGAAGCGCGACATGTGGACGCCCTTCTGCGCGGCGTCCAGGTCGACCGTGCACTCGATCTCGGCGGCGATCAGCTTCTCGCTCGACCCGTGCCGGATCCGGATCGCCTTCGACACGCCGGTGACGCCCGCCCGGGACAGGCCGAGACTCACCTCGGGCCGGGAGGCCTGGAGGTCTTGGCGGAACAGGTTGCGGAGATCGGCCATCAGGACGGAATAATGGCGGTCGCAACGAATCCGAGAGAACGCGTGGCCGGCCAATCGATCTTCGCCCAGCTCGTTTCACTTGCGTGCCACGACCTCCGGACGCCGCTCGCAACGGCTTCGGGGTTCGCCTACACGCTGAAGCGCCTCGACTCGCTCGAGGCGCCGGCCGACCGCTACGTCGAGATGATCGACGCCGCGGCGGAGCAGATGGCCGAGCTACTCGACCTGCTCGGGGTCGCGGCGAGGATCGAGGCGGGACGCTTCGACGCGCAGGTGCGCGACATGGACTCGCGCGAGCTCGTGGACGCCGCGGCGGCTCGCCTGGACGGGCGCGCGGATGCCGGCGGCGCCGGAGCGGTCGTCCAGGTCGATCCGCCCTGGGCGGAGACCTCGCTCGCCGCGCTCGCCGAGTGCGTCCGCCGCCACGGATCCCTCGAGCGGGTCACACTCGCCGTCGAGGGCTCCTCCGTCGCGATCGGCCCGCTCCAGGAAGGCGTCGGCTCGATCGCGCTCGGCGAGGACCTCAAGGACTTCGGCGCCGCCGTGGGGTCACGTGTCCTCGGTGCGATGGGCGCCGAGCTCGTGGTCGACGGCGAACGACTTGTCGTGCGCCTGCCTTCGGCGTAGATTCGAGCAATGCACGTCGTCAAGCGCCTCGGCTAGCGCAGCAGGCGCGAGAGCCGACGGTCCTTCAGCAGCCGGCCGCTCGTCTGGCAGGTCGGGCAGTAGTAGATCGTGTGCTCCTCGAAATCGACGCGCGCGATCGGCGTCCCGCAGACGTGGCAGGGCTCGGCGAGCCTGTTGTGCACGCGGTACGTCGCCTTGTCCTTCATGCCTCGCTCGCGTAGCTCCAGCCCGCGGGCCAGCTCGGCGTCGATCGCCTCCGCGAGCCGGGCGATCTCCTCGTCGTCGAGATCCTTCGTCAGCGCGTACGGCGAGAGCCCGGCGTGATGGAGGATCTCGTTGGCCCAGGCCCGCCCGATCCCCGCGATCACGCGCTGGTCGCGCAGCAGCGAATGCAGCCGCCGCGACTCGCTCGCGCAGATCTCTGCGAGCCGGTCCGCGCCGACCCCGAACGCCTCCGGCCCGAGGTGCGCGAGCTCTTCCTCCGCCTGCTCCGGCGACAGCAGCCAGACTCCCGCCCGCTTCTTCGCCCCGGCCTCGGTGAGGACGAGCTCCGACCCGCCCTGGAACCCGAGCCGGAACGCCGGCGTCTTCGGGCCCTTCTCGCCGGCGCGCAGGAACCGGAGCCGGCCTGCGGTCATGAGGTGGAACAGGAGGACGAGCTCGCCGTCGGCTGTGGGCATCAGGAGCCGCTTCGCGCGACGCTCGACGCCTTCGAGTTGCCGGCCCTCGAGCGCGGCCAGCGGCGGGTCGTAGGTCTTCAGCGTCGCGATGTGCGCCGGCCCGGCCTTGGCGATCGGAAAAGCCGAGACGGGATCGTTCAGCTGGCGGCGCCAGGCTTCCATCTCTGGGTACTCCGGCACGCTTAGGCTCCCTCGGACATGGCTGAGCCGATCACGGTAGCCGTCCGCCGCGGAGACACGGTCGAGGCTCGGCACACCGTCCACGCAGTGGCCGTCAGGGGCGGCGCCGTGGTTGCCGAAGCCGGCGACGGCGGGCTCGTGACCTTCATGCGCTCGTCGGCGAAGCCGATCCAGGCGCTGCCGGTCGTTCGGGCCAGGCCCGATCTCGACGACCCGGAGATCGCGATCGCATCTGCCTCCCACCTTGCCGACCCGCAGCAGGTCGGCGCCGTCCGCTCACTGCTCGCGAAGGCGCCCGCCCAGGAGGACGAGCTGGAGTGCGGCGCAGAGGGCGAACCGCCCGGCCCGCTCCGCCACAACTGCTCGGGCAAGCACGCCGGGTTCCTCGCGCTCTGCCGCGCCCGCGGCTGGGACTCGCGGGGCTACCGGCTGCCGGACCATCCGGTCCAGCGGACGATGCTCGCGGAGGTGGCGGCTGCCACAGACCTCGGCGAGGACGAGATTCCGACAGGCATCGACGGCTGCGGCGTCGTCAACTTCGCCGTGCCGCTCGAGCGGATGGCCTATGCGTTCTCGCGCTTCGCCGAGCTCGAAGGCGGCGCCAGGGTTGCGGACGCGATCCGCAAGCACCCGGCGTTGATCCGCGGTCCCGGCGCGCCGGACACCGTGCTCATGGAATCGCTGCCAGGCTGGATCGCCAAGGGCGGCGCCGAGGGACTCCTCTGCGCCGCCGGCCCGGACGGGATCGGTGTCGCGCTCAAGGTCGAGGACGGGAGCGGGCGGGCCGTCGGTCCGGCGGCCGCAGCTTTCCTTCGCCGACTTGGCCACCCGCTCGACCGGATCGAGTCGACGCCGGTCGAGAACAGCCGCGGCGAGATCGTCGGCGAGATCCGCGCCTGACACGTTTGGAGCATCCGAAAAAAATTCGCTTGTTGCGTTTTCGAGGACCGTTGTATATTCCGGCGGCCGGAGGGGAGCCGCGAGGGGGGATCGGCTTCTCGCACGTGTGCAGACTGCGACCCGTCCCAGCACGGAGAAAGGTGAGGTCCCATTGCTCACGGTCGATATCGCGCTCCCGGACGTCGAGGAACTCCACAAGCTTGTCCAGGAGGGACAAGAAAAGGGGTTCCTTTCGTATGACGAGATCGTTTCCGCGCTCGAGGAAGTCGAGCTCACGAAGGAGCAGGTCGAAGACTTCTACACGTACCTGATCGACCACTCGGTCGAGCTGGTCGAGGGCGACCAGCACAAGCACCCGCCGCACGAGCAGCCCGCGCTGGCGCCCGAGGAGGCGAGCCCCAAGACGCCGAAGCTCGACCTGACCGTCGAGCCGTCGCTCGACTCGCTGAGGCTGTACCTGCGGGAGATCGGCAAGGTCCCGCTGCTCACCGCCGACCAGGAGATCTACCTGGCCAAGCGGATCGAGCGCGGCGACATGCAGGCAAAGACGCAGATGATCGAGGCGAACCTCCGCCTCGTGGTCTCGATCGCGAAGGGCTACCTGGGCCGGGGCCTCAGCTTCCTCGACCTGATCCAGGAGGGCTCCCTCGGCCTCATCCGCGCGGTGGAGAAGTTCGACTACCGCAAGGGCTTCAAGTTCTCGACCTACGCGACCTGGTGGATCCGCCAGGCTGTGACCCGGGCGATCGCCGACAAGGCGCGCACGATCCGGATCCCTGTGCACATGGTCGAGAAGCTGAACAAGGTCGTACACATCGAGCGCCAGCTCGTCCAGCGGCTCGGACGGGAGCCGCAGCCGGAGGAGATTGCGCTGGAGCTCGAGATGACGACCGAGGAGGTCCGCGAGATCTTGCGGATGTCCCAGCTGCCGATCTCGCTCGAGAAGCCGATCGGCGAGGAGGAGGAGAGCGAGCTCGGCGACTTCGTCGAGGACGACAGCGCCGAGTCGCCGTTCGACACGGCGTCGCTGACGCTGCGCCGCGAGGACGTCGTGCGCGCGCTGGACTCCCTGCCGGAGCGGGAGCGGAAGGTGATCGAGCTGCGCTACGGCTTGGTCGGGACGCAGCCGTTCACGCTGGAGGAGGTCGGACGGGCGTTCGGCGTCACGCGCGAGCGCATTCGTCAGATCGAGAACTCCACGCTGAAACGGCTCGAATCCCTCCCCGAGGCGCAAGGGCTGCGAGACGCCTCTGCCTGACCCGTTAGGCGGCCTGCGGGTCGTCCGCTCGGGAAACCGGAACGAACAACCGACAATGCGGGCACTTGTAGCCGGCACGGGCCGTCTGAGGACCCAGCAGGTCGGCTTGGAAGGCCTTCTTGCAGTGCGGGCAGACTTGGGTTACCGGTGAGGCAGCCACGTGTCCAAAGGTAGACGCGCGTCCGTCTGTGACGGGCGTTCGTGAACGGATCTAAAGAATCCGGCCTTTGTACCGTTGCCCGCACCACGCAAAACGTCTATAAGCGGTGAACATGGGGGTCGAGGGAAGCGCGGCAGCCGTGCCGGCTGCGATGGAACCGGTCGTCCGGCTGGAGGACGTGCACAAGCGCTTCGGCGACAACGTCGTCCTCGAGGGCGTCGACCTCACGCTGGATCCCCGTCAGGTGCTGGTGGTCATCGGCCCGAGCGGAAGCGGGAAGAGCACGCTCCTGCGCTGCATCAACCTGCTCGAGCCAATCCAGTCCGGGCGGATCTTCTTCGAAGGCGAGGAGATCACGAGGAAAGGGGTGGATGCGAGCTCGATCCGCCAGCAGATCGGGATCGTCTTCCAGCAGTTCAACCTCTTCCCGCACCTGAAGGCGCTCGACAACGTCACCCTCGCCGCCCGCAGGGTGAAGAGGGAGTCGAGGCGGACGGCGGAGGAGCGCGGGCGGCAGCTGATGGCCACGGTCGGGCTCGAGGAGAAGGCGGACAGCTACCCGCACCAGCTCTCGGGCGGGCAGCAGCAGCGCGTCGCGATTGCGCGGGCGCTGATGATGGAGCCGCACGTGATGCTCTTCGACGAGGTCACGTCGGCGCTCGACCCGGAGCTGGTCGGCGAGGTGCTGGTCGTGATGCGCGACCTCGCCAAGAGCGGGATGACCATGGTCGTGGTCACCCACGAGATGCAATTCGCGCGCGACGTCGGCGATCGCCTCATCTTCATGGACGAGGGTCACATCGTCGAGCAGGGGAGGCCGCAAGATGTCCTCTCGAACCCGAGGGAGGAACGGACGCGGCGGTTTCTCCGCAGAACGATGCTGCTGGATCATGCACTCGAAGGAATGACAGTCAAAGGAGGGTCTGAATGAAGAAGTTCCTGATCGCGACCGTTGTCGCGGTCTTCGCAGCCGTGGCGTTCACGGCATTGAGCGTCGCGGCGCCGTGGAGCGGCTCCGCCCGGGCGAAGGCCGACACGGCGAACGCGCTGCCGGCGCTGCCGCCGGAGGTTCGGCAGAGGCGGCGGTGGAAGATTGGCGTCAAGTGCGACTTCCCGCCGTTCGGCTACATCAACAGGCAAAACAGGATCGCGGGGTACGACGTGGACGTGGCTCGCCGCTTCGCGGAGCTCGCGTTCGGCCGCCGGAACCGCGTCAGCCTGACGTGTGTAACGACCCCGAGCCGGATCCCGGCGCTCCAGCGCGGTGACGTCGACATCATCATCTCGACTCTCACCTGGACGTCGGCCCGCGAAGAGGTCATCGACTACTCGTCCCCGTACTACAACGCAACGGGACGGCTGCTGGTGCCGAACAACTCTCCGCTCGTGACCGGCCGTCTTACGGCTCTTCGCGGGCGGGACGTCGCTACCACCCGTGGCTCGATCTACGACCGGTACCTCGGCAACTGCTTCCCGACGTCGTCGAAGGTCCTTTCGGACTCGCCGGTCGTGGCGCTCGAGAACCTCCGTTCCGGGCGGGCGGACGTGTTCATGTTCGACGACACGTTCCTGCTCGGAGTGGCTGCGAACGACACGAACCTCCGCATGACCACGCACAAGTTCCTGAACGTCCCGTACGGGATCGGGATCAGGAAGGGCGAGACCGCGATGAAGCGGTGGGTGAACGCGGCGGTCCTGCAGATGAAGCGGAAGGACGAGTTCTGGCAGATCCTCCGCGCGAACTCGCCGCGGCAGTTCTGGCGGTTCTTCTTGACGCAAGTCCCGAGGCCGAAGACGAAGGAGGCCTACCCGCGGGGTCGGACTCCCGAGGCCGAGTGCCCTCGCTAGAGACCACCTGAGCCGGGGTGGCCGTCGCTGAGGCGGCCACCCCGCTCGTTTCTCATGGACGTACTCGCAGCCTTCGACTGGCAGTACATCTGGGATCACCGGCAGGTCCTCTGGGGCGGCTTGCAGGTGACGTTGAAGCTTGCCGCCATCGGAATCGCTGGCGCATTCCTCGTGGGCCTCGTGCTCGGCGCCGCCCGTGCGTACCGGATCCCGGTGATCAGCCAGCTGGCCGGGATCTACGTCGAGCTGATCCGCAACACGCCGATCCTGGTGCAGATCTTCCTGATCGCCTACGGGCTGCCGAAGCTGACGAAGACCCTCCAGTTCGACTTCTTCTTCGTCGCGTGCCTGGCGCTGATCCTCTGGGGCGGCGCGTTCAACACGGAGAACTTCCGCGCGGGGTTCGAGGCCGTGCCTGCGCGCTATCGCGAGGCTGCCTACGCGCTGGGCTTCGGGCCGTTCAGGACCTTTCTGAACGTCTCGCTGCCGATCGGCGGGCGGATCGCGCTCCCGTCGTCGATCAACACGTACATCTCGGTCTTCAAGAACACCGCGTTGATGGTGGCGATCAGCGTCGAGGAGCTGACCAACGTCGCGAAGCAGTCGATCGACCTCGACTTCAGGACGTGGGAGATGATCGCCGTGCTCGCCGTCACCTACCTGACGCTCGTCTGGACGATGTCGGCGCTGATCCGGCTGCTGGAGCGGCGACTCGCCCTTCCGGAGACCAACTGATGGCGGGGCGCTGATGTGGGACGCGATCTTCAGCAGGCTGCCCGAGTGGGCGGAGCCCGTCGTCGACTACATCATCCACACGGGCCTCAAGAACACGCTGATCATCTCGTCGGTCTCCGTCGTCCTCAGCGTCCTGATCGGGGTCTTGCTCGGGACACTGCTGACGATCAAGTTCCTGCCGCTCCAAGCCGCGATCCGGCTCTACATCGAGGTCTGGCGCGGCCTGCCGATCATCGTCACGATCTTCCTTCTCTACTTCGCGCTGCCGACCGTCGCGGACGAGGTCCACCTGTCAGCGCTCAACCTCAACCCGCTCCGCGCGACGATCCTCGGGCTCGCGCTGTGGGGGAGCGCCCAGATCGCGGAGGCGACCCGCGGCGCGGTGCAGTCGATCCCGAGGGAACAGCACGAGGCCTCGGCTGCGCTCGGCTTCGGCTGGATCGGCCGCCACGTCAACGTGATCCTCCCGCAGGCGCTCCGAAGGCTGATCCCGCCGCTCGTCGGCCTCAGCGTCGGGGTGATCCAGAACAGCACGCTCGGCTCGATCATCGGCGTGCCGGAGGTGCTGGAGACGGCGCAGCGCTCGACGAACCGGCTCGCGGTGCCGACGGTCGATCCGGCGACGCTCTCGATCGAGGGCGGCGACTCGCACGCGCTCGAGATCTACCTGTTCGTGTTCGCCCTCTTCTTCGTGATCTCGTTCCCGCTCACGCGGCTCGCGGCCTACTTCGAGCGGCGGCTCGCGCAGTAGCTGCCAGGACGCGGGGTCACGCAGCCAGCGTAAGGCCGCCGAGCTCCGTCGCGTCCGTGCCGATGACCTGCCCGTGCAACTGGATCGCCAGGAAGCCGTCGGGGTGCAGCGCGGTCGCACACGCCTGGACGAGCCTCCGGTACGGATCGAGGCCGTCGCCTGCCGCGAAGACGGCGTCCGGCGGCTCCCCGGCGAGCTCGGGTCGCTCTGCCCGGAGGCCGGCCGAGACGTAGGGGAGGTTGGCGACGACCAGATCCAGCCCGTTCGGAGCCCCGTCGAGCAGGTCGCCGTGCACGACGCTGACGCGGTCGCCGAGACCGTGGCGGCAGACGTTCGCCCTGGCGAGCCGGACGGCGGAGGCGCTCGTGTCCGTCGCCCAGATCCGTGCCAGCGGCGATCGCGAGGCGATCGCGACTGCGACTGCTCCCGAGCCGGTCCCGACGTCCGCGACGAGCGCCGGCCGACCGCCGATCCGCTCGACGGCCGCCTTTACCAGCGCCTCTGTCGCGGGCCGCGGCGTCATGACCTTGCCCGGCTCGTTGAGCAGCCGGAGGCCGCAGAATGGTGTCAGGGGCACTTAAAGGGCCTGGCCGCCGCCGACGAGCGCGTGCAGGCTCTCGTAGTCCTCGCGGCAGGCCGGGCAGCCGTCGAGGTGGGCCTTGAAGCCGGGGAGCCTCGCCTCGGTGTCGCCGCCGGCGAGCTCGAGCTCGACGTACTGGTCGAGCTTGTCGAAGCACTCCGCGCAGCCGATCTCCGGGACGCCCGGCCCAAGCAGCCGGCCGAGTGCCTGCTTCAGCTCGGGCCGTTCGGTCATTCGATCACCTCCAGGAGATCTCCAATGTGGACGCGCAGCTTGGCGCGCGCGTCGTGCAGCGTCTTGTAGAGGGCGCCTCGGGTCGATCCGAGCCGTTCCGCGAGGACGTCGATCGGGACGCCGTTCAGCGCCAGCGCGACCAGGACTTCGCGCTGGCGCGGGGTCAGCGCGTCGGCGATTCCGCTCTGGACGGCCCGGAGCAGCTCGCCCTGCTGGGCTTCGCCCTCGGGGGTGGTACCGCCCGAGGCGAAGATGCCCCACGTCTCGGGCTCCAGCGGCACCTCGCGGCCCTGCCAGGCACGGCGGCGGAGCTTCACGGCCGCCTCGTACAGCGCGAACTTGTAGACCCAGGTCGTGAACCGGCTCGCCCCGCGGAAGTCGTCGAGGCGCCCGAGCACCGACATGAGCGCGTCGTCGGCAGCCTCGAGCGCGATGTCGTCCAGCTCGTTTCCCCGCAGGTGGGGGAGGGTGGGCCGACGCCTCGCGACCTCGAACCGCGCCGCCCGGAGCAGCAGCTCGTGCAGCCGTTTGACGGCCCGCTCGTGCGCAGCCCCGTCCGAGCGGAGGTCGGAGATCCACTCGTGAGACTCGGCGTCCAGGCGCGCGACGGTAGCAACGGCAGTGCTCACCACTTCCTTAGTGACCCGCAGGGGCCGGTCCTTACCTCTCGCCGGCGGCGTGGGCGTGAGGCCCGTGCTGGTCGGCGTGCGAGTGCGGCCCTGACAGGGCCACGGCGGCAAGCGCGCTGAACGAGGCGACGACCGCGAAGAGCGTCAGCGGCAGCGGACGACCGGCCCGCGAGGGCGAGCGCTTTCGCCGCAAGTGCCGCGAGGATGCCGAAGATCTCGACCGCCTTGGTCGTCAGGCCAAGGGCGTCGACCGACTCCGGTCCGGCGGTGAGCCCGGGGATGCCGGTGGCCGCGGCGAGCGCATACGCCGCGACGAGCCCGGCGAGGATCACGATCGCGCAGTCGAGCAGCACCGGGTCGGCGCGCCGAGCGAGCGCGATGGTCAGCCCGGCGAGGGCAACGGCCGAGAGACCGAAGGCGATCCCGCCCGCGGGAGCCTCCGCGTAGTGATGCGGGGTGAGCGCCGCATGGATCCCGGCGCTCACCGCGCAGCTGAGCGCGACGAGGTCGCGTCCGGCCTCGCTCACCGGACGATGACCTTGCCCCGCATGTCGTGGGAATGGAGGGTGCAGACGTAGTCGTAGGTCCCGGGCTCCGAGAAGGTGACCGAGACCGATTCGCCGCGCTCGACCTTCATGTCCTCCCGGCCCTCGACCTCGACGGTGTGCGTGAAGTTGTCCTCGTTCCGCCAGGTCACCGTCGCGCCGGCGTCGACTTCGATCGTCTTCGGGTCGAAGCGGTAGCTCTTCGGCATCAACACCTCGGTCGTGCGTACCGGTTGAGCCGCCTCGTCGGATTGCGCGCAGCCCGCGCAGGACGACGGCGACGACGGCGAGCAGTAGGCCGGTCCTCACGCCTGGCTTGCCTCGTAGCGACGGTCGCCGAGCGCGCGACACCTCGAGGACGGCCCCGAGGAAGACGAGGCCGAACGCGGCCAGGTCGAGCACCTCGCTGATCGTGTGCGCGAAGAGGAACACGGTCCAGTCGAGGTGGTAGGTCATGTAGCTGACCTCGGCGAGCGCGAAGAGCGTGAACGCCCAGCCGAGCAGGCCGAGGTCGCGCTTGAACGCCGTCCAGGCGAAGAACGCGCCGATCGCGAACGCCGCGATGTGGACGGCGAGGAAGAATCCGGTCGGCAGCTCGTTGACCCAATCTCCCCAGGGCATTGAGACCTCCTTCGGTCGAAGATGCGTCGGACCGATTGGTGTTCTCGCGCCGCCGGTCCTTACGTAAGACTCAGCCGGGACAGGGACACAGAGGAGGGTGCTGTGAAGAGCTTCGACCTCGCGATCGTCGGCGGCGGCCTCGCTTCCGCTCGCGCCATCAAGTCCTTCCGGGAGTCCGGCGGCGAGGGATCGATCGCGCTCTTCTCGAAGGACTCGACGCTGCCGTACCACCGCCCGCCGCTCTCGAAGAAGTTCCTCCGCGGCGAGACGGACGAGGAGCCGCTCGTCGAGGACGAGCAGTTCTACGTCGACAACGGGGTCGAGGTCATGCTCGAGACGTCGGTCGAGAGCGTCGACGCGCAGGCACACGAGCTCGAGGTCGGCGGCGAGCGGGTGGGGTACGGAAAGCTCCTGCTCGCGACCGGCGCCTGGCCGCGAACGCTGCAGATCCCGGGCGCCGACCTCGACGGCATCTTCACCCTCCGCACAGTCGGCAACTCGAAGGCGATCCGTGACGCGGCCGCCGGCGCGGAGCGCGCGGTCGTCGTCGGCGCCGGCTTCATCGGGATGGAGGTTGCAGCGTCGCTGCGCCAGATCGGCAAGGAGGTCTCCCTCGTCCACCTTGGCCGCTGGCTCTTCGACCAGCTCGGCGTCGAGCAGCTGAGCGACGAGCTCGCGGCCCTCTACGAGTCGAAGGGCGTCGAGCTCGTCCTCGGAAACGAGGTCGAGGCCTTCCACGGAAACGGGAGCCTCGAGAAGGTGACGACGACGAACGGCGCGCTCGGTCGAGGCCGATTTCGCGGTCGTCGGGATCGGCGTCGGGCCCGTCACCGACTTCCTCGAGGGCAGCGGGATCGAGGTCGACAACGGGATCGTCGTCAACCAGCGCTTCGAGACCAATGTGCCCGACGTCTACGCGGCCGGCGACGTCGCGAACTTCTTCGACCCCCTGTTCGACAAGCAGCGCCGCATCGAGCACTGGTCGAACGCCAACTACCAGGGCACCGAAGTCGGCAAGGTCCTCGCCGGGGCCGACGGGCGGCTACGACCGGGTGTCGGAGTTCTTCACCGAGGTGTTCGGCACGACGATCAAGGTCTTCGGCGACGCCAAGCGCGACTCACAGGTCGTCATCCACGGCTCACTCGGCGACGAGGATCTCTACGCGCTCTACGGCGACGACGAGGAAGAGACGATCGGAGCCCTGAGCGTCGGCCAGACAGAGCAAGTCGAGGAGCTGCTCAAGCAGCAGGTGCGGGCCCACGCGCCGCTCCGTGAACGCCTCGTAGTAGGAGGGCTCGGCGAAACGACTGCGAGCCGCAGGGCTGCGCTGCTCGCCCCGAGCGGCGTCCTCAGTCGCGCCCGTATCTCATTCGATACGAACGCTCCCTGCGTCCTTGCCTCGGAACGACCATCGCACCCCTGCGACGAGCGACGTTCCGCCAAGCCCTCCTTACGCCGCGTACTCGTCGGCGACGCTGAGGGCCTCGTCGAGGATCGGCGATGCCCTCGTCGAGCTCCTCGGTGGTGATGTTCAGCGGCGGGCAGACCATGACGACGTTCCAGTGCGTCATCAGGTAGAGCCCGCGGTCGAGCGCCGCCTTCGCCATCTGCGCCACCGGCGCGAAGTCCTGGCCAGTCGCGTTGAACGGGACGAGCGGCTCTCGCGTCTCGCGGTCCTTTACGAGCTCGAGGCCCCAGAAGCAGCCGAGCCCGCGCACCTCGCCGATCGACGGATGCTTGTCGGCGAGGCCGCGGAGGCGCGACTCGAACTCGGGCGCCATCTCCGCCGCGTGCTCGACGATCTCCTCCTCCTGGAACGCCTCGATCGACGCGACCGCCGAGGCGCAGGCAAGCGGGTGGCCGCTGTACGTCAGACCGCCGGCGAAGTACTTGTCACGCACCCAGTCGGCGATCTTCTGCCGCACGATCATCGCGCCGAGCGGCACATAGCCGGAGTTGATGCCCTTCGCGACCGTGAGGATGTCGGGGACGACGTCCCAGTTCTCGCAGGCGAACCACTTTCCGGTGCGGCCGAAGCCCGCCATGACCTCGTCGCAGATCAGCAGCATCCCGTGCCGGTCGCAGACCTCCCGGATCGACTGGAGGTAGCCGTCCGGCGGGACGATGATCCCGTTCGTCCCGACCACGGTCTCGAGGATCACGGCCGCGACCTGGTCAGGCCCCTCGTACTGGAGGATCTCCTCGAGGTGCGGGCCCGCCGGTGCAGACCGGGCAGGGTCGGGATGGCCGGCCGGGCACCGGTACGTGTACGGGTCGAGCATCCGCACGACGCCGGGCAGGCCGGGCTCGGCGGGCCAGCGGCGGGGGTCTCCGGTGAGCGTGATCGCGCCGGCCGTCGCCCCGTGGTAGGAGCGGTAGCGCGCGATCACCTTGTGCCGGCCCGTGTACCAGCGGGCGAGCTTGATCGCGTTCTCGTTCGCCTCCGCGCCGCCGTTCGTGAAGAACGACATCGCGAGGTCGCCCGGCGTCACCTCCGCCAGCAGGCGGCCGAGCTTCGACCGCGACTCGCTGGCCATCGGCGGCCCGATCGTGCAGAGCTTCTCGGCCTGCTCCTTGATCGCCGCGATCACCTTCGGGTGACCGTGACCGATCGAGACGTTGACGAGCTGGGAGGCGAAGTCGAGGTAGCGCTTGCCGTCGTAGTCCCAGAAGTAGCGCCCCTCGCCGCCTGCGACTGCGATCGGGTTGATCGCGTCCTGCACGGACCACGAGTAGAGGACGTAGCGCTTGGCGTCCTCGACGATCTGCTGCCCGAGCTCTGTGTTGGCCTCGACCGTGGCCATGCCCCGATCCTAACGACCGAGTCGTTCGGACCGTAACGGGCACGACGCTGCCGACCTTGCCTACGCTGGAGCGGCTCCTATCTGCCTCCGCGGACGTCGCTTGCAGATCCGTCGCGGTTCGTGCCGCTGAGCCGCCAACCCCGGCGACGCTGCGCGGCCAGATCGGCCCTCGTGCTCGTGAGTTACGTCGTCATCGCAGGCGCCTCCTTGATGCCGCGCGCAGACGTGGAGTGCGCAGGGTTCGCGTCTTCGGTTCGCTCGCGCGCGGCGAGGCGATGCCCCCCAACGATGTCGATCTCCTCGTCGATTTGGAGCCGGATAGGACGCTTCTCGACGTCGCTGCGTTTCGCCGTGAGGCTGAAGAGATCCAGGGGACGCCGGTTGACGTCGCAACGCCCGACATGCTCAAGGAGCGCATCCGCCGTGAGGTCCTCGCCGAGGCACTGCCCCTATGAGTCGCGACGAGCGGGAGCGGCTGCGAGACATCTCGTGGAACGGGAGCTGCCGCCGCTCGAACGGGCGATCTCTCGAGCTACTCGAGGAATAGCCGCGGAATCGCCGTCGTTTCGATCCGTGGCAGGCTTTTCCACGATCACGGCCGGCAGGGCCTAGAGCTCGTCCGCGAGCAGGTCCATGAGCAGGCCGTCGTGCCACTCGCCGCCCGGCAGGCGCTCGTACTGGCGCATGACGCCGACCGGCTTGAAGCCCGCTTTCTCGTAGGCGCGGATCGCCGCCGTGTTGTGGGCGGCGGGGTCGATCACGAGCCGGTGGTGGCCTCGCTCGTGGATCAGGTACTCGGCCATCGTCCGCACCGCGTCCGTCCCGAGGCCCTGTCCGTGGACTTCCTCGGAGAGGAAGACGTCGATGCCGGCGTGGCGGTACATCTCGTCGTCCTCCTCGTGGTACTGGATCAGGCCCACGACCTCGCCTCCAGCTCGATCGCGAAGACCGTGCACTCGTCGGTTCCGGCTGCCTTGCCCTCGAGCTTCTCCACGTCGGGCTCGCCCCAAGCCTCAGCGACCCCGGGCTGCGCCTGGATCGCAGCCAGTCGAGGCACGTCTGCCGGCAGTCATGGGCCGGATCAGGACGCGTTCTCCTCGTAGCTCGGTCATCGCGCTAGTCTGGCCGAGAGTCTGAAGGAGGTCGAATGACAGAAGTCTTGGAGAAACAGCAGGAACGCGGCAGCGAGCTGGGCAGGATCAGCCACTGGATCGGCGGGCAGTCGGTCGCAGGGGAATCGGGACGCAGCGGGCCGGTCTACAACCCGGCGCTCGGCGTCCAGACGAAGGAGGTCGACTTCGCGTCGGTCGAGGAGATCGACCGCGCGGTGCAGACGGCCAAGGAGGCACTCGTGAGCTGGCGCCAGGTCTCTCTTTCGCGCCGGCAGGAGCTGTTCTTCAGGATCCGCGAGCTCTTCCACCAGCGGCGCGAGGATCTCGCAGCCCTCCTGACCGAGGAGCACGGCAAGGTCTTCTCCGACGCGCTCGGCGAGGTGCAGCGCGGGCTCGAGGTGATCGAGTACGCCTGCGGCATCCCGACCCTGCTCAAGGGCGATTTCTCGGAGCAGGCTTCGACGGGAATCGACGTCTACTCGATCCGGCAGCCGATGGGCGTCGTCGCCGGAATCACGCCGTTCAACTTCCCCGCGATGGTGCCCATGTGGATGTGGGCCCCGGCGCTCGCCTGCGGGAATGCCTTCATCCTCAAGCCGTCCGAGAAGGACCCGTCCGCGTCGGTCCTGACCGCGGAGCTGCTGCAGGAAGCCGGGCTGCCCGACGGCGTCTTCAACGTCGTGCACGGCGACAAGGTCGCCGTCGACGCGATCCTCGAGCATCCCGACATCGCGGCCGTCTCGTTCGTCGGCTCGACCCCGATCGCGCGCTACATCTACTCGACCGGGACGGCGAACGGGAAGCGCGTCCAGGCGCTCGGCGGCGCGAAGAACCACATGATCGTCCTGCCCGACGCCGACCTGGACATGGCCGCCGACGCCGCCGTGTCCGCCGGGTACGGCTCGGCCGGTGAGCGCTGCATGGCGATCTCGGCCGTGGTCACCGTCGGCGACATCGGCGACGACTTCATCAAGGCCGTCAAGGAGCGCCTGCCGAAGGTGAAGGTCGGCCCGGGCACGGATCCGGAGAACGAGATGGGCCCGCTGATCACGCGCGAGCACCGCGACAAGGTCGCGTCCTACCTGGACAGCGGAAAAGAACAGGGCGCCGAGGTCGTCGCCGACGGGCGTGAGACTGCGCCCGACGGCGACGGCTTCTTCCTCGGCGTGTCCCTGCTGGACAAGGTCACGCCCGAGATGGACGCCTACAAGGACGAGATCTTCGGCCCGGTGCTCTCGGTCGTCCGGGCCGGGACGTACGACGAGGCGATCAAGCTCGTGAACGAGAACCAGTACGGAAACGGCGTCGCGATCTTCACGCGTGACGGCGGGGCCGCGCGGCAGTTTCAACATGAGGTCGAGGTGGGCATGGTCGGCGTGAACGTGCCGATCCCCGTGCCTGTCGCCTACTACTCGTTCGGAGGCTGGAAGGGCAGCCTCTTCGGCGACTCGCACATCTACGGCCCGGAGGGAATCAACTTCTACACGCGGGGAAAGGTCGTCACTTCGCGCTGGCCGGATCCGGCCACGAGCAAGGTCGACCTGGGATTCCCGCAAACGAGGTGATTGGAGATGGAGATGAACATGGTTGTGGATCGAGGCAAGTCGGGGACGGAGCGTCTCCGCGAGACGCTTCCGCCCCTGCCGCCGCTGGAGCGTTTCCGGCTTCGCCGCAAGTCGAGGAAGGACCGGCTCGTGGAGGCGATCCAGGAGCTGCCGCCGGTCGCGCAAATCGGGCTGGCCGCCGCGGCGGCCGGGGTCCTGGTCGGGCTCGCCTACGTGGCGCGCAGGCGGCTCTTCGTCGCCGCGGCCGTCGTCGCGGAAGTGATCGAGGAAGCGGCGGACACCGTCGAGGACGCCGCCGAGGACCTGGCCGAGGCCGCGCGCGAGCGCGCGGAGGGCGGCGCCGAGTAGCACTGCTGACGCCACGGCGCTGCCGTAGGGTTGCGCCGTGGCCGTCTGCGCCTCCTGCGGGCAAGAAAACCCTGCGATTGCGCGGTTTTGTCTCGCGTGCGGCTTGCCCCTGGACGAGGACGGCGCGCCGCGCGAGGAACGCCGGCACGTCAGCGTCATCTTCGTCGACATCGTCGGCTTCACCTCGCTCGCCGAGCACCTCGACCCCGAGGAGGTCCAGGAGCTGCTCCGGCCGTACTACGAGACGGTCCGTCGTGAGGTCGAGTCCTTCGGCGGCGTCGTCGAGAAGTTCATCGGCGACGCCGTCGTGGGCATGTTCGGGGCTCCCGTCGCGTACGGCGACGACGCCGAGCGTGCGGTTCGAGCTGCCCTGACCGTCCGCGACACGATCGCGACCATGGACGCGGCCGATCCACGCCTCGATCTCAAGGTGCGGATCGCCGTCAACACCGGCGAGGCGCTCGTGATCGTGAACGCACGGCCCGCGCTCGGCGAGGCGATGGTGACGGGCGACGTGGTCAACACGGCGGCACGACTCCAGACGGCGGCGCCGATCGGAGGCGTCCTCGCCGGCGAGGAGACATACAGGGCGACGCGGGACGCGATCCTCTATGCGCCGACGCCGCCGATCGACGCGAAGGGCAAGGAGAGCTCGGTGCCGGCCTGGGTCGCGCTGCGCCCGCAGCTGAACCCCGGCGAGCGACCGGCCGCGGGACCGCTCGTGGGCCGGAGCCACGAGCTCGACGTCCTGCGCGGTACCTGGGAGCGCGTGGCGGACGAGCGAACCCCGCATCTCGTCACCGTGATCGGGCCGGCGGGGGTCGGAAAGACCCGGCTGGCGAGCGAGTTTTCCGCGATGGTGCGGGACCGGGGCGGCCGGACGGTCCGCGGCCGCGTGCTTCCGTACCGGGAGAGCACCGCCTACTCCGCGCTCGCCTTCCAGCTCAAGCAGCTCTGCGGCATCTTCGAGACCGATTCCGCCGAAGTCGCGCGGACGAAGCTGGCCGAGGTGGTGGGCTCACTGCTCCCCGAGGCCGAGGTGGAGCAGGTCACGGGCCACCTCGCGATCCTGATCGGAGTCGACCCGGTCGGAACCGTCTCCGACCGTGAGAGCCTCTTCTTCTCGGTTCGAGACTTCATCGAGGCGATGGCGGTCGAGCAGCCGACTGCTGCTCGTCTTCGAGGACATCCACTGGGCGGACGAGGCGCTGCTCGAGCTGGCCGGGAAGCTCAGCGCGCGGCTCCGCGACGTGCCGGTGCTGGTGCTCGCGCTCGCACGCCCCGAGCTCCTCGAGCTCCGGCCGGGCTGGGGCGCCGGGCTGGCGGGGCACACGGCGCTCACGCTTCGCCCGTTGGGGACGCAGGAAGCGACGGATCTCGCGGCGCACCGGCTCTCCGATGCCGGCGCGTCCGATCGCCTGGACCGGGCGTCGGATCTCGCAGCCGTTGCAGACGGCAATCCACTCTTCATCGAGCAGCTCGCTGCGGCGCTCGCGGAGTCCGGGGATCCCAACGCCCCGCTGCCGACCACGATCCGCGGAATCATCGCCGCCCGCCTCGACGCGCTGCCGCCCGCGGAGCGGTCGGTGCTCCTCGACGCTGCGGTCGCCGGCCGAGTCTTCTGGGCGGGCGCGCTCGAGCGCATGTCCTCGAATGGGGCTGAGCTGAACGAGGTCCTCGAAGCGCTCGAGCATCGAGAGCTGATCTCCAGACAAGCGGCGTCGGCGTTCGAGGGGCACCCGCAGTACACCTTTCGCCACGTGCTCGTCCGCGACGTTGCGTACGAGCTGCTCCCGCGCGCGGTCCGCCGGGAGCGGCACCGGGAGGCCGCCCTCTTCTTCGAGGACGTGGCCGGAGGAGGCGAGCTCGGAGAGGTCGGCGCTGCGCTCGCGCGCCACTGGCGGGACGCGGGGAACCCCGCGAAGGCGGTCGACTACCTCGTTGCAGCGGCGGCCGGGGCCGAGCACGGGTGGGCGAAGGAGCGCGCGGCGCTTCTCTACCGCGAGGCACTGTCGCTCGTGCCTGAGACCGACGGCGACCGCCGGCGTGACCTGACCCTGCGCATCGCGCTTGCCGAGACGGCGACCTACCACGTCGCCGACGCGCGCCTGCTGGGCCTGGGAGACTAGGAGGGTTCGGGCGGAAAGTCGTCCGGCGTGACGTCCCCGGCGATCTCGTGCACCGATTCGATGGTGTGCGCGCCGAGCCGCTTCGAGTGTGCGTAGACGGTGTCTTCGTCGGGCGCCTCGTAGACGCAGTACGTGCTGACGTTTCCGTCGCCGTCCACCACGACGTGGCTGTGCTCCCAGGTGATCTCCGGAAAGTCACCCTCGACGAGCTCCCGGGACCGCCGCCCGACCTGGGGCATCTCGGATTCCTGGACGGAGAAACGCCTGACGATCAGATAGCGAGGCACGGGGCGATCGTATCCCGCTAGGCCACCTGAGCTTCCGCTTTCAGCTCCTCGCCGAACTTCGCCCGCGCAACGAACTGCCCGACGCCGGGCGACGCCACCAGCTCGTCGTTCTCCACCAGCACCTGCCCGCGGAGCAGGACCACCTCGGGTGTGCCCGTCACCTCGGTCCCCTCGTAGAGGTTGTAGTCGATCTTCGAGTGGTGGCTCTCGGCGCTGATCGTCACCTTCCTCTCGGGATCGAAGACGACGATGTCCGCGTCGGAGCCGACCGCGATCGTCCCCTTCCGCGGGTAGAGCCCGAACAGCTTCGCGGGGTTCGTCGACAGGAGCTCGACCATCCGGTTCAGGGAGATCCGCCCGGCCCGCACGCCGAACTCGTGGATCATGTGCAGCCGGTTCTCGAGGCCGGGGCCGCCGTTCGGGATCTTCGAGAAGTCGTCGCGCCCGAGCGTCTTCTGACCGTCCCAGAGGAACGCGCAGTGATCGGTCGAGATCGCGGAGAGGACGTCGGTCCGCACGGCGTTCCAGAGCACGTCCTGGTTCGCCTTGTCCCGCGGAGGCGGCGTGTAGACGTACTTCGCCCCCTCGAAGTTCGGCCGCTCGAGGAACGTGTAGTCGACGAAGAAGTACTGGGTGCACGTCTCGCCGTGGATGTCCCAGCCCTTCTCCCGGGCCAGGGCGATCGGCTCGACGGCCTCCTTGCAGGAGACGTGGACGACGTACAGCGGCGCGCCGGCGACCCGCGCGAGCTGGATCGCCCGGTTCGTCGCCTCGCCCTCGGTCTCCGGCGGGCGGGTGAGCGCGTGGTACTTCGGCTCCGTGTGCCCGGCAGCGAGCGCCTCCTTGACGAGGACGTCGATCGCGTCGCCGTTCTCTGCGTGCACCATGACCAGCGCCCCCGAGTCGGCCGCGACCTGCATCGACCGGAAGAGCGTCTCGTCGTCGACCATGAGCGCGCCCTTGTAGGCCATGAAGAGCTTGTAGGAGGTGACGCCCTGCTCGGGCAGGCCGGCGAGCTCCTCGAGCGTGCCGCCCTCGTTCAGGTCGGTGATCGCCATGTGGTAGCCCATGTCGATCACCTGCTTGCCGTTCGCCTTCTCCTTCCACATGTCGAGGGCGGTGGCGAACGACTCCCCTTGCGGCTGGATCACGAAGTCGACGTGGCAGGTGGTGCCGCCGAACGCGGCAGCCGTCTGCCCCGACTCGACGTCGTCAACGGTGACCGTGCCCCCGAAGGGCATGTCGAGGTGCGTGTGCGGGTCGATCCCGCCGGGCAGCACGTACTTGCCCGACGCGTCGATGACCCGGTCGGCCTCGACGGTGTCCGAGAGCGATTCGCCGATGAGGGAGATCCGCTCGTTCTCCACGTACACGTCGCCGACGTAGTCGTCGGCCGCCGTGATCACGCGGCCTCCCTTGATCAGAACGGAACTCATGCGGATCTCCCTCCTTCGGCTGGTTACGCGCCGCCTTCCGTGACTTCGACTTCCTCCGCCTGCCAGTCCTCGCCGTTCACGTCCACGTCGTCGTCTTCGAGCTCCTGGACGGCGGCCTCGGCGATGTCGGTGCGGAACGCCTCGTCGCTCGCGGGCTTCGTGATCACCTTGCCGTCGAGCGCGATCTGCTTGGTGATCTCCCAGGACTCGGGCTCCATGATCCCGATCCCTGCAGGCGCCGGCCAGATCAGCTTGTTGATCTCGTTCATCTGCCAGCGCTGATGGCCCTCGCCGAGCGTCGGCCCGTTCTCGAGCACGATGTTCACGCACTCGTCCGCGTTGTCGCGGCAGTAGACCCAGCCGCGGAAGCTCGCCTTGAGGAACCGCTTGGCGATGTCCTCGTTGCCCTCCTCGGCGATCCAGTCCTCACGCACGAAGACGCCGTCCTCGAGTGCTCCGGTGCCGAGGTCGGACATCTTCATCACGTTGAGCTGGTCGATCGTGTAGAGCTGGCCCGAGTCGGGGTCCTTCGTCTCGAGGACCTGGGCGAGCTCGTTGTACGTCATCGCCGCCGCGGCGTCGATGTCCCGCTTCAGGAACAGCTCCATGTCGAACGGCTGCGCGACGATCTCGGCGTCCTCCTGCGGATCGATGCCGTTCTTGTTCAGCGCGGCGAACAGCTTGTGCTCGTTGCCGCCGAGCCAGACGCCGACCTTCTTGCCCTTCAGGTCGGTGATCTGGTCGAGGCCGGTGTCCTTCCACGTCACCTCGGTCATGCCCGATCGGGTGAAGACCTGCGCGATGTTGACGATGTTCTGGCCCTTGTCGCGCGTCGCGAGCGTGCTGTCCAGCCAGTTGATCCCGAACTCGGCCTGGCCGCCGAGGACGACCTGCTCCGGAACGATGTCCGGGCCGCCGGGGCGGATGTCGACGTCCAGCCCCTCGTCCTCGTAGTAGCCCTGGTCGAGTGCCGCGTAGTAGCCGGCGAACTGCGCCTGGACCACCCACTTCGACTGGAGGGTGACCTTGTCGAGGTCGCCGCCGGCGCTGCCGCCGTCACCTTCGTCGTCGTCGCCGCCGCAGCCGGCCAGCGCGAACATCGCCGCGGCCGCGAGCACAGCGACGGACCACCACCTGCTTCTCCTCATCCACTTCCCCTTTCCATGCCGGTCAAAGTTCTCGCTCACTCCGCAGGTCCCCGCGCCGACGGATGCCAGCCCATCGTAAGCCGCTCGACGGCCGCCACGGCGCCGTAGAAGAGGATGCCGAGGATGCTGGCGACGACGATCGCGGCCCACGCCTCCGTGAACGCGAAGACGCCGGCCTGCCGCCGGATCTGGATTCCCAGCGCGTCCTGCGAGCCGCCGAAGTAGTCGCCCACGATCGCGCCGATCATCGCGAGTACGGTCGCAACCTTCAACCCGGTGAAGATGTACGGCAGCGCGTTCGGGAAGCGGACGCGCCGGAAGATCTCCCGCTCGCCGCTCGCGTACGAGCGCATCAGCTCGATCTGCTGCGGCCGCACCGACGTCAGCCCGCGGAGGGTGTTGACGAGCACCGGGAAGAAGCAGAGGACGGCGGCGATCACCATCTTCGAGAGCTGGTTGAGCGTCCCGAACCAGTTGTTCGTGATCGGCGCGAAGGCGATGATCGGCACGGCGTTCGCTGCGATCGCGAACGGCATCAGCGCGGTCGCGAGCGTCCGCCAGCGGGCGAGGACGACGGCGACGAGGATCCCGGCCGAGCAGCCCATCACCCAGCCGCCGAACGCCTCTTCGAACGTGAACCAGCCGGCGCCCCAGAGCGTGTCGCGCTCCGTCCACAGGGTTCGCGTGATGTCGGAAGGCGGGGGCAGGAGAAAGTTCTGGATGTCGAGCCCGCGGACGAGGCCCTCCCAGAGCGCGATGCCGGCGACGAACACGATGACGGCGGGGAACCAGTCCCAGAGGGTGTGTCCGACTCGCGCGCCCAGCGTCCCGCGCGGGATCGGCTCGACGACTGTCGAGCTCACAGGCCTTCCTCGGCGACGATGAACTGCTCCTCGTCCTCGGGCTGCTCGACCTCGAAGCCGCCGCCCTTCCGGAGCAGCAGCCGCACCTCGCGAATCAGCTCGGCGAACCGTGGCTCCTCCCGCGTCTCGCTCGTGCGCGGCTGGGGGAGGTCGACGTCGACGACCCGACGATCCGGCCGGGCCGCGCCGACATCACGACGACGCGGGTCGAGAGGAAGACCGCCTCGGAGATCGAGTGCGTGACGAAGATGACCGTGCTGCCGCTCTGCTCCCAGATCCGAAGGAGCTCGAGGTTCAGGCGCTCGCGCGTCATCTCGTCCAGCGCGCCGAACGGCTCGTCCATCAGGAGCAGCGGCGGGCCGAAGGAGAGCGCCCGCGCAATCGAGACCCGCTGCTGCATGCCGCCCGAGAGCTGCCATGGATGGTGCTTCTCGAAGCCCTTGAGCTCGACGAGGTCGACCAGCTCCTGAACGCGGTCGTTCCGCTTCCGGCGGTCCCAGCGGAGGATCTCGAGCGGCAGCCCGATGTTCTTCTCCACGGTGCGCCAGTCGAAGAGCACCGCGTCCTGGAAGACGATCCCGTAGTCGCGGTCGAGCCGCGCCTGGTGCGCGCTCTTGCCGTTCACGACCACGTCGCCGGCGCTCGGCTGGATCAGGTCGCCGACGATGCGGAGGAGCGTCGACTTGCCGCAGCCCGACGGGCCGATCAGCGAGATGAACTCGCGCGGCCGGATCTCGAGCTCGATGTCCTCGAGCGCCCGGACCTGTCCCTGGCCGAACTCCTTCGAGACAGCTTTGAGCTCGACGACGTGCGCCTGCTCGTTCACGCCACGTGCTCCGGGGCGCGTCGCACGACGATCTTCTCCACCACCACGACGACCAGGAAGAAGACGATCCCGAGCGCGGCGGCGACGAGGTTGGTCGCCCACAGGTTCTCGGGCGTCGTCGAGTAGTACTGGTTGAAGTTGAGGATCGCGCCGCCGAGCCCGTCCTGGATCGAGGCCGGCAGCTCGCCGATGATCGCGCCGACCACGCAGGCGGTCGCCGAGATCTTGAAGGCGGCGAAGAGGTACGGCAGCGACGCGGGAAGCCGAAGCTTCCACAGGATCTGGAGCGTGCTCGACGCGTACGAGCGGGTCAGCTCGAGCGCCCGCGGATCGACCGACGTGAGCCCGCGCAGGGTGTTGATCGCGACCGGGA
>CAWCVG010000024.1:0-26593 GCA_963798935.1 uncultured Actinomycetes bacterium | reverse complement strand
ACCGGGCCGTCCCGCGCAGCACGACGTAGAGCTCCTCGTGCTTGCCGGCCGCTGTGCCCATTTCGTCGTGCTCCTCGATCACCCGGTGGCCCGCGTCCGCGCCGTACGCGTTGACCCCGAAGGCGCCGACGTCGAGATCGCGGCGGAGCCGGAACCAGCGCGCGCCGTCAGCTCCCCGCTCCGGTTTGGCCTCGTCGAGCCGGGCGACCCGGAACTTCTCGCTCACGAGCGGCGCCTCAGTTCCTCGAGCACGACCGGGTCGATTTCCTCGGCTCCTTCGACTTGCTCCTCGAGGTTCTCGTTCCCTGCCCAGCGGAACAACGCATCGCCGAGCTCGCCCTCGTACCCCAGCCGCGCCAGGCGTCGCCCAGCTCGGCGCTGAGCTCGTCGTCGACCGGAAGCCACTCGTCCTTCGGGGTCTGGCCGAAGAGCGCGACGTGCAGCCCGTGCAGCCGCCGGAGCTCCTCCAGCGGGCGCTCGTGGTCGTCCACGCGCAGGTCGAAGACGACGTCGAAGAGGCCGGCGTAGCCGCCATCCTTCTCAACGACGAGGAGGGCAGCCGATTGTTGGCCGCGGCTGTCGCCCGCCGGCCGCCTGGCCCGCGTCGAGCGCGTCCATCAGGCGCTCTCCAGCGGCTTGCCGGCCGTGGACTCGAACGTCTCGGCGATCGCGTCGACGGTCGCGCCCGAGACGAGGATGTTTCCCTGTGCCGCGTAGCCCGGCCCCGTGCGGCCACCGGCCCAGTCGTGGCACTCGTTGCCCGTGAACGTGGCGCTGCCGCCGCGCCCATCGACGATGCCGAGTTGGCGCTGCGCTCGACCGTCGTCCGCCGACGTCAGCCGCTCCACGACCTCCTCGGCGGACAGGCCCTCTCGGAGAAGCGCGAGCCCGTCGGCCCGTAGCGCGGATTGGCGTACGACTGGGTGGCGACGGCGCCCACCTGGGCCTCGGCCCACGGGACGATCGAGCCGACGCCGAGGAACTTCGACTGCGTCGCGACGCCCCAGCGACCGGCCATCCCTCGAGGTCGCAGGCGGCGATCGAGTACGTCGTGATGCGTCTAGCCATAGGTCAGCCCGACCACGTCGAGGTCCGCGAGCTCGGGCGGAACGAGCACGGACGAGACCTCCGGCCGGCGGAGCGCCTCGAGCACGCCCTCCTCGGAGTCGGCCCGCATCACGATCGGCCGTCCTTCGTCAAACGCCGCCCGGATCGCCTCGTCGTCGAGCTCGTCGAGCACCAGCGCGCCGTCGAGGTCGACCTCGCCCTCGACCGCGATCTGCGGCACCCGGCGTCCCGTCGACCCGAACCAGCGCTGTCTCACACGTCGACGGTCTGGCCCGGCTCCATGACGAGCAGCTCGACATCCGTGAGCGTCGCGAGCTCCTCGGGTGTGCCGGTCAGCAGCGGGAACGTGCCGTAGTGGCAAGGAATGCAGCGCTTGACCCCGAGCAGCTCGAGCGCTACGGCCGCCTGCTTCGGGCCCATCGTGAAGTGGTCGCCGATCGGCAGGATCGCGATCTCGGGCTCGTACAGCCGCCCGATCAGCTGCATGTCGCCGAAGACGGCCGTGTCGCCCGCGAAGTAGAGCTTCGTCCCGTTCTCGACCTCGACCACGAACCCGGCCGGCTCGCCGAGGTACTCGCCGTTCGGCCCGCCGCTCGAGTGCTTGGCGTCGGTCATCGTGAACTTGACGCCGTCAACGTCGCGGGTGCCGCCCTTGTTCGTCCCGGGGACCTCCCCGACCTCGGCGCCCTGTCCTTCCAGCCAGCCGAGCAGCTCGATCATGCCGACGACGATCGGCTTGAACCGGTTGATCAGCTCGACGCTGTTTCCGACGTGGTCGCCGTGGCCGTGCGTCAAGGCAAGGATGTCGATCCGCTCCGGCTCCTTCTCGCCCTCGGGGCACTTCGGGTTGTCGAGATACGGGTCCGAAGTAGACGCGCTTTCCGCCCGGGGTGTCGAACCGGAAGGTGCCGTGGCCGAGCCAGGTGAGCTGTACGTCCGCCATGCGAGTCGGAATCTAACGAAGGGCGGTCAGGAGGTAGGCGGTGACCGGCGCCGACTTCCCCTTCAGGTCCAGCTTGCCGATCAGCGTCGCTTCCACGTGATCCTCGATCGCCACGTACGTCGTCTCCCCGAGGACCACCTGACCCGGCTCGGCGGCGGTCTGGAGCCGGGCTGCGAGGTTCGTCGTGTCGCCGATCGCCGTGAAGCTTCTCTGCTCCTCGGTTCCGACGTTGCCGACGATCGCCGGGCCGGTGTTGATGCCTACCCGGAAGCGCGGCCAGTCGCCGTCCCGGCTGACCCGGCCCGCCGCTCCCTGGAGGTCGAGGCCGGCGCGCGCGGCTCGCAGCGCGTGGTCGGGCTGGTCGTCCGCCGCGTTGAAGACGACCATGATCGCGTCGCCGGCAAAGCGCTCGATCATGCCGCCGTGCTCGTCCAGGACCACGGGACGGTCTGCGCCCAGTACGCATTCAGCATCGAGAGGACCTCGGAGGGGGAATGGCCCTCGGAAAACTCCGTGAATCCTTGGAGGTCGGCGAAAAGGATGGTCACCTCGCGCTCCTCCCCACCGAGCGCCGCCACTTCCGGCTCGTCGCGGAGCCTGGCCGCCAGCTGAGGTGAGAGGAAGGGCGTGAGCCGGTTCTCGACCGCTCGGACCTCCTCCGCCGCCCGGCCGACGACGGATGCTTCGTCGGCACCGAGGCCGAAGCGGCGGCGAAGTTGCTCGTCGTCCAGGTCCTCCGTGGCCGCGGCCTTGACGGCCGAGGCGTACCGGCGGTCGATGCGGCCGAGCGTCTCGTCCAGGTACAGCGAAGCGAACACCTCGCCGCGGTGCCGCTCCCGGAGTGCGGTGAAGGCGACGATCCCGAAGGCCGCCGCCATCAGGAGGTGCCACTCCCACCACGAGGCGTGCCAGTTGCGGGAGAACGCGACCGCGATCGACGCCTCACCGAGCAGGATCCACGCGGCGGTGACACCGGCGAGCACCTGGGACGGCCGGCGCCGGTAGAGGTGCCAGTAGCGCCAGGCGGCGACCGCGTACAGGACGACCGCCGGGACGCAGAGGCCGAAAAGCCAGCGGTCGGTCGCGTCCTCGGTGAGCTGCCGGTCGAGCGGTGGGACCTCGGCCAGGGAAACAGCCGCCCACGCCGCCAGAATTCCTACGAGCCCCCAACGGAGGAGGCGCATGCTGCGAACAGACGGTCGGTCCACGGACGACCAGGCGGCGAACACGGCGGCGATCAGGAGCCCCACGGGGGTCGCGATCGCGAACCCCGCGTTTCGTCCTTCCAGCAGCACGCCGGGCGTCGCGAGCGCGTGCAGGCCGAGGAAGCCGGCGCTGGAGAGGAATGCCATCGAGACGAGGAAGAGCCGTGCGTCCTTGCGCCTCGAGGCCGCCTCGCTGGTGAGCGCGCCGAGCGCCACGCTGACGAGCGAAACCGAGAGGACGAGCCAGAAGTGAGCGGGGTGGTGCTCCCAGTCCACGTCGAGGTCCGGCTCCACGAGCAGGAGGGCCAGGCCTCCGAGCGGGAGCGCGAACAGGAGCGGCCAGAACACCGTGCGAGGAGACCATACTCCGGCGTCGAAGCGCGAGGCGTGAGCCGCCAGCTCTGGCCCGTCGCGCTCGTCGTCTCCGCGGCGCTCGCAGACACCGCCGGGCGTCCCTCGCTCGCCTTCTACCTGCTCCTCGCGTCGATCCCGGTCATCGTGGCCGCCACGCTCGCCTCCTACGGCGACCTCGTGGCGGGCGAGGGCGAAAACCCCGGCCGCACCGCGCTGTGGGTGGTCGCGCTCGCGGTCGTCGTCGCGACGGTTGCGTTGCCGACACTCGGGACCGCGGCCCTGCTGATCGCGCTCGTCCTCGTGGGGATCCAGGGCGTCGCGGCGCTGTCCACAGAGCCGCGCCGCAGGGCGACCTAGCGCTTGACCTTGTCGGGCAGGAGCCCGTGCCTGCGATCGCTCAAGCCGGTGTTATAGTACAGAATCGACTTTTCAGCTAACACACAGCATCGACTTCGGCGCCGGCGCCTCGACGATCGCCGGGAAGATCGAAGCCGCGATTGCCGACGACCGCCTGGCGCCGGCCACGCGCCTTCCCGCCGTTCGCGAACTGGCCGACGAGCTGGGAGTGAGCCCGGCGACGGTGGCCGCCGCTTACCGCACGCTCAAGCAGCGCGGCCTCGTGAGCGCGAATCGGAGCCGCGGGACGGTCGTCGCCCCCCAGCCGCCGTTGCGGGTGATCGGCGGGCCGCCGTTGCCTCCGAACACGCGCGACCTCGCCGGCGGTAACCCCGACCCCTCGCTCCTGCCGCCGCTCGGCCCGGCGCTGGCCGGGCTCGATCCGGAGCACAAGCTCTACGGTGGGCCGATCAGGCTGCCGCAGCTGGTCGGTCTGGCGGAGGCCGACTTCGCAGCGGACGGGATCGAGGGCGACATCGCCGTCGTCGGCGGTGCGCTCGACGGCATCGAGCGAGTGCTGCAGACGCAGCTCAGGCCCGGCGACCGCGTCGTCGTCGAGGACCCGAGCTGGCCGCGGATCACCGACCTGCTGCTTGCGCTCGGGCTGGAGCCCGTGCCGGCGCGGGTGGATCAAGGCGGTCTCGTGCCCGACGCGCTCGAACGGGCGCTCCGGCGCGGCGCGCAGGCGGTGATCGCGACGCCGCGTGGTCAGAATCCGACCGGCGCGGCGCTCGACGAGGAGCGGGGAGGTCGCCTCCGGGAAGTGTTCGCCCGCCATCCCGATGTCCTCGTCGTCGAGGACGACTACGTCGGCCTCAGTCGCCGGCGCGCCCTACGTCGGGCTCCACGGAGCGAGCTCTCGCTGGGCGGTGATCCGTTCGCTGTCCAAGGTGCTCGGTCCGGATCTCCGGGTCGCGCCGATGGCCGGCGACTCCTTGACGATCAGCCGGGTCGAGGGCCGGCAGCTGCTCGGCCCCGGCTGGGTCAGTCACCTGCTCCAGCAGACGGCGGCGCGCCTCTGGGCCAACCCTGAAACCAGGAAGCTGCTTGCGCGCACGGAGCGGATCTACGCCGAGCGGCGCGCAGCGCTCGTGGAGGCGCTGGCCGAGGGCGGGATCACCGCCCACGGCCACTCGGGGCTCGGCGTGTGGGTTCCGCTTGCCGAGGAGGTCGCGACCGTGCAGCAGCTCCTCGAGCGCGGCTGGGCGGTGAGCCCCGGCGAGCGTTACCGCTTCGACGCGCCTCCGGGAATCCGCATCACGACCACCGATCTCGAGCCAAGCGAAGCCGTGGAGCTGGCCTCCGCGCTCAAAGCGACGCTCAGCACGGCCACGGCGACCTACTCCGGGTAGTGAACCTCGGGCGGCTGAGCTTCGGCCTCTCCCGCCAGGTGTGGATCGTCCAGATCGGGATCTTCCTGAACATGTTCGGCTACGGCGCCGTCCTCCCGTTCGAGGTCATCTACCTCCACGACGGGAGGGGGTTCGGTCTCGGTGCAGCGGGTCTCGTCGTCGGCCTCGTGACAGGCGTCGCCGTGCTCACCTCTCCCGTCTCGGGCGCCGTGATCGACCGGATCGGAGCGCGTGCGACCGCCGCCGGAGCGGGCCTGGCGCTCGCCGCCGGCTACGCCGGCTTGGCGTTCGCCGAGTCGCTGCCGACGGCGCTCGCTGCGGCCGCGCTCGCGGGCGTCGGCAACGGGGCGCTCTCCCCGAGCCAGTCCGCGCTGATGACAGCGCTGACGCCGCGTGAGCTTCGCCACCGCGCCAGCGCGGTGTCACGGGTCGCCGTCAACGTGGGGATCGGTCTGGGCGGGGCGATCGGCGGTCTCGTCGCAGGCTTCGGGCTCAGGGGGTTCATCGCGCTGTTCCTGGCCAACGCGGTGACCTACGTCCTCTACGTCGCGATCCTGGTCGCGACGGTGCGGGAAGACGCCCCGGTCGCCCGGGTCGCCGGCGGCTATCGCCGACTGCTTCGCGATCGAGCGTTCCTCCACTTTGCTCTGACCAACGTCGCCCTCATCGCGGTCGGATGGGGCGTGCTCGCCTGGATCGTGCCGCCGTACGCCGAGGATCTGGGGATCGCACCAGGCCTGATCGGGCTGCTGTTCCTGGCCAATGCGGCCACGGTGGTCTTCGCTCAGGTGCCGGTCGTCAAGCGTGTCGAGGGTCGCAGTCGAGTCGGCGTGCTCGCCCTCGGCGCGGCCGCGTGGGTCGGCGCCTGCCTCCTCGCGGTGCTTGCGCAGGACGCCGCGCCTACCGCCGCCTACGGCTTCCTCCTCGCCGCGGCCGTCGCGTTCGGCCTCGGTGAGTGCCTGCACGCGACGGTGTTGCTTCCCCTCGTCGCCGACCTCGCTCCGCCGGAGCTGCGTGGGCGGTACATGGCCGCGATCGGCCTGTCGTGGTGGCTCGGGCTGGCGCTTGCGCCGACCCTCGGCGGGCAGCTCCTGGCCGTCTCGCCCTCGCTGTCGCTTCTGGCGGCGACCGCCCTCAGCATCGCGGCGATCGTCTCGCTGCTGGCCCTGGACGCCCGGCTTCCCCTCTGGGCCCGGGCGATCCCGCGGCCGGAGATCAGGTGACGAACGGGAGCTGAGCCGCGGCCTTCTCGGCCAGGTCGATCAGCGGCTGCACCGCGAAGAAGGACACGACCGTGACGGCCATGCACGCCACGACCGAGGCCGAGAGCAGCGCCTCCCTCGGCGGCGAGCCTCCGGCGGGCGCGAGCTGAAGCTCGGCCGGCATCCGCATGTACATCGCGCGGATGACCGCAAGGTAGTAGTAGAGCGAGATCGCGGTCGCGATCACCCCGGCCACGACGAGCCACCAGAGGCCGCTGTCGTACGCCGCGGCGAAGACGTAGAACTTCCCCACGAAGCCGCCCGTCAGCGGCAGCCCCGCGAAGGCGAGCATGAAGACCCACATGGAAACGCCCAGCGTCGGCCGCTCCCAGCCCATCCCGCCGATGTTGTCGATCGTGACCGTCTGTCCCAGCTCTCGCTCCCTGGCGGCGATCACGGCGAAGGCTCCGAGGGACGCGGCCGAGTACGGGATCAGGTAGTAGAGGAGCGCACGGCCGCCGAGCTCGTTGTTCGCGGCGATGGCGATCAGCATGAACCCGGCGTGCGAGATGGACGAGTACGCGAGCATCCGCTTCAGGTTGCGCTGGACGAGGGCGGCGATGTTGCCCCAGGCCAGCGAGACGCACGCGATCACGGCGACCGCGATCGTCCAGAGGTCCTCCTCCGCGGGGAACGCCGTGACGAGGAGCCGCATGGCCAGAACGAGCGCGACGGCCTTCGTCGCCGCCGACATGAACGCGGTCACCGGTGTCGGCGCGCCCTCGTAGACGTCGGGCGTCCACATGTGGAACGGCGCGGCTGACGCCTTGAAGCCCAACCCGGCGATCACCAGCGCGAGTCCGGCGAGCACGAGGCCGTCGTTCACGAGGCCCTGCTCGTCGATGGCCGCGGCGATCGCCCCGAACTCCAGCTCACCGGTCGCGCCGTAGACGAGCGCCGACCCGAAGAGCAGCACTGCCGACCCGAAGCTCCCGACGATCAGGTACTTCAGTCCCGCCTCGAGCGAGCCGACACGGTCGATCTCGATCGCGCAGAGGATGTAGAGGCAGATCGAGAACCACTCGAGGCCGAGGAAGAGCGTCATCAGGTTCGTGGCCTGCACGAGGAACGCCATGCCGCCGCCGCAGGCCGCGAGCAGCGCGAAGTACTCGCCGACATGCTCGCGGCGCGTGCGTTGTCCGTAGGAGATGCCGACGGCGAGGAACCCAGCGCCCGCAACGATCAGCTGCGCGAGCGCGCCGAACCGGTCGCGCAGGATCGCATCGGCGACCTCGTAGCTCGCCTCCGGGCTCTTCCAGTAGAGAAGCCCCGCCGCGACGCCGGCGCCCAGGAAGCCCAGCGCGCACACGACGGCGCTGAACACGCGCACCGCGCCGCGCGGAATGAGCACGGCGCCGAGCAGCGCCAGTCCGGCCGCGGCGAGCAGCGCCAGCGACGGCGAGAGCGCGAACCAGTCGACGACAGGCTTGTCCATCAGAAGGAGAGGTGCTCCGTGATCGCGGCCGGCCAGGCCGAGAGGACGAGGAGGCAGCCGACGAGCGGGACGATGACCGCGAGCTCCGCCGGGCGGAGGTCGAGCGCCTCCTCGGGAACGCTCGGCCCGACGTCCTGGTGGAGGACCCCCGAGATCAGCCGCAGCATGTACATCGCCGCGAGGACGATCCCGAAGGCGCCTGCTACGGCCCAGCCCCAGCCGTCGTCGAAGATCCCGGCCAGGATCAGGAACTCGCCCGCGAACGCACTCGAGCCGGGCACTGCGAGGGCGATGATCCCGGTCGCCATCAGGACAGTCGCCAGGGCAGGACGGCCGCGCGCCATCCCGCCGAGCCGCGCCAGCTCACCCGTGGCCGTCCTCCGCTCCACGGCCCCGGCGAGCAGGAACAGCGCGGCGGAGACGAGCCCGTGGTTGACCATGTGCAGGACTGCCCCGCTCGAGCCGAGATCGTCGAGCGCGAAGATCCCGATCGTGATCAGGCTCATCTGCGCGAGGCTCGAGTACGCGATCACGCCGCGGACGTCCGGCGCCCGGAAGGCGAGGAACGAGCCGTAGATCAGCCCCGCTGTCGCCAGGCCGAGGACGAGCGGCTGGAGGTCGTCCGCCGGCCCGGGGAAGAGCGGGACCGCGATCGCGAGGAAGCCGAAGCCGGCCGCCTTCGAGACGACACCGGAGAGCACCGCCGCCACCTCCGGCGACGACTCGCGGTAGGCGTCCGGCAGCCAGCCGTGGAGCGGGAAGAGCGGCGCCTTGACCGCGAAGGCGATCACGAAGCCGAGGAAGATCCAGTGGTTGTCGCTCGTGCCGCCCTCGGCGATGTCGAACGACCCGCGCTCGAGCCCGTACGCGACGATGGCCGCCAGCATCAGCAGTGACCCGGCCATCGTGTAGATGACGAACTTGATCGTCGCGCCGAGCCGGCCTGGCCCGCCCCACACGCCGACGAGCACGTAGAGCGGGATCAGCATCGCCTCGAAGAAGACGTAGAAGACGAGCAGGTCCTGCGACGAGAACACGCCGACGATCGCGCCGGTGAGGAAGAGCATGAGTCCGAAGTAGGCGTGCGGCTTCTCGCGTCCGGTCCAGTACGCGTAGGCGATCGCAGCCGCCGTCACGACGACCGCCATCCCCACCAGCCAGAGCGACCAGCCGTAGAGCCCGACGTGGTACGAGACGCCGAGGTCGCCGAACCACTCCTCCCGCTGCTCGAGCTCCAGGCCGCCGTCGAAGTCGAACCGCGTCACCGCGTTGATCCAGATCCCGACCTCCACGAGCGCCGCGAGCAGCGCGAGCGAGCCTGCGGCTTGGTTCGACCACGGCAGCAGCCAGACGACGAGCGCGGCAGCGACCGGGAAGACGATCAGGGCTGTCGTCAGCCACTCATTCATCCGCGCACCGCCAGGAAGACGAGCGCGAGGACGGCTGCGCCGGCGCCGAGCGCGAGGACGTAGGTGCGCGTGAGGCCGGTTTGGACCTCACCCGTTCGGCCCGAGAGGAAGCGCGCGCCGAAGGTCAGCCCCTGGATCGACCCGGCGATCAGCGGCCGCTCGACCCACCGGTGGAACCCGTCCGCGATCCAGACGGCGGGGCGGTAGAAGGCCAGGTCGTAGGCCTCGTCCCAGTAGAACTTCTGCTCGAGCGCGCGCTGGAGCGCCGGGTAGTCCGGCACGCGAACCTTGCCGGCGACGTACATCGCCCAGGCCAGGTAGATGCCGGCCACGGCGAGCGCGACGGCGATCACGCTCGTGAGGAGATCCTGGAGCCCGCTCGGCTCGACGTGCGGCTCCGCGACAGGCTCGAGGAACGTCGTCAGTGGGTGCCACAGCCCTGCGATCTGGATCCAGCCTCCGACGACGGCGAGCAAGGCGAGGACGCCGACCGTCCACGCCATCCAGAGGTTCGGCTCGTTCGCCTTCGGCTTGTGGAAGTGCTCGCGGGCGTACGGCGAGGGCTCGCCCCAGAAGACGAGGAAGATCATCCGGAACGTGTAGAGCGCCGTCAGGAACGCGCCGGCCAGGCCGACCGCCCAGAGGATCTGGCCGTAGAGCCCGGCATCGAGCGCCGAGGCGAGGATCGCGTCCTTGGAGAAGAACCCCGAGAGCGGGGGATCCCGGCGAGCGCCAGGGCTCCGATCAGGGTGACGACGTACGTCTTCGGGAGCAGCTTCCGCATGCCGCCCATGCGCCGCATGTCCTGCTCGGCCACGAGCGCGTGGATGACGATGCCTGCGGCGAGGAACAGCAGCGCCTTGAAGAAGGCGTGCGTCATCAGGTGGAACATCGCGCTGCCGTAGGAGGTGATCCCGGCCGCGAGGAACATGTAGCCGATCTGCGACATCGTCGAGTAGGCGATGACCCGCTTGATGTCCGTCTGGACGAGCGCGATCAGCCCGGCCATGAGGAGCGTCACGGCGCCGATGCCTGCGGCGAGGTCCTGGATCGACGCGGCCTCCTCGAAGATCGGGTTGAGGCGGACGAGCATGTAGACCCCGGCCGTCACCATCGTCGCGGCGTGGATGAGCGCGCTGACCGGCGTCGGGCCCTCCATCGCGTCCGGGAGCCAGGTGTGGAGCGGTACCTGCGCGGACTTGGCGACGGCGCCGCCGAGCAACCCGAGCGCGATCAGCGTCATCGCCCAGTCGCCGCCGACCTCGTCCACTCGCTCGAAGACGGCGCCGTACTCCAGGGTGCCGAGCCGCACGACGAGCAGGAAGAGCGCGAGCGCCATGGTCGCGTCGCCGAACGCGTTCATGATGAACGCCTTCTTGGCGGCGGCGATCGCGGCAGGGCGGTGCTGGTCGTAGCCGATCAGGAAGTACGAGCAGAGCCCGACGAGCCCCCAGCCGGCGAGCAGGAGCAGGAGGTCGCCGGCCTGGACGAGCAGCAGCATCGAGAAGACGAAGAGCGACATGTACGCGAAGAAGCGGCGCTCCTCGTCCGAACGGTCCATGTACCCGATCGAGTAGGCGACGATCAGGAACCCGACCCCGGAGACGATCAGCATCATCAGCGCGGAGAGGGGGTCGAGGAGGATGGTGAGCCCGACCTCGAAGTCGCCGGCCGTCAGCCACGTCCAGAGCGTGGACGAATGCGAGCGCTCCTCCGGCGGGTCGCCGGTAAGCCCGGAGAACGCCCTCAGGGCGGCAATGAACGAGACCAGCACCGAGAGCGTCGCGAGGTAGCCGGCCGTCTTGCGCGGCACCCGCGTCCCGAGCAGCGTGATCAGCACGGCGGCCGCGAGCGGCGAGAGCAGGCAGATCCAGGCGGCGGTCAGCTCAGCCCCTGAGCGTCGTGAGCTCGTCCACGTCGAGGGTCACGTTGCTGCGATGGAGCGCGACGATGAGTCCGAGGCCGACGACGACCTCGGAGGCGGCCACCGCCATCACGGCGAGCGCGAAGACCTGTCCGTCCGTCTGGCCGAGGTGCCGGGCGAAGCCGATCAGGGCGAGGTTCGCCGAGTTGAGCATGATCTCGAGCGAGAGCAGGACGATCAGCGGGCTCCGCCGGAGCAGCACGCCCATCGAGCCGATCGTGAAGAGGGCCGCCGAGAGGACGATGTACCAGCTGACGTCCGGCCCCATCACCCGGCGGCCCTCTTTCGAGCCTCGCTGCCGAGGATCACGCCGCCGACAGCCGCGACCAGGAGGACGATCGACGTGATCTCGAAGGCCAGGAGATGGTCTGTGAGGAACAGCTGCCCGACGTCGGCGGGCCCGCCGAAGGCGGCCTCGATGTCCGCCTCGTCGGAGAGCCGCCCGCCCGCGCTCAACCCGATCGCGACGACGATGTCGATGAGGATCACGCCGGCTGCGACGACGGCGGCGATCGCCATCCAGCTCGGCCCGCCGGCGAACGGCGCGTCGGCGTCGCGGCCGATGTAGGCGATCACGAACAGGAACATGACCATCACTGCGCCGGCGTAGACGAGCACCTGCGCGGCGGCAAGGAATTCGGCCGACAGGAGCAGGTACAGAACGGCGAGCGAGGCCAGGTTCCCGATCAGGGCGATCGCCGAGTAGAACGGGTTCGAGAACGAGATCACGGCGACGCCCGACCCGAGGCAGCCGACGGCGGCGACGAACCAGACCAGCCAGACGAGCGCGTCGCCCATCAAGAGCTCGACTTGTAGGCGGGGATCGGCGTGTCGTAGAGGTCGCGGTCGGCGACGGGCATCCGCTTCACCGGGCGGTGCGAGCAGCATGTCCTTCGTGTAGATCAGGTCGTCGCGCGAGTACTCGGAGATCTCGTACTCCGCCTCGAGCGTGATCGCGTCGAACGGGCAGGCGAGCTCGCAGTAGCCGCAGAAGATGCAACGGCTGAGGTTGATCTCGTAGATGCGCGCGTACCGCTCTCCCGGTGAGACGCGATGGGTCGGGGTGTTCTCCTCGGCGACGACGCGGATGCAGTCCGCGGGACAGGCGGCCGCGCAGAGAGAGCAGCCGACGCACTTCTCGAGCCCGTTCTCGTGCTTCCAGAGGCGGTGCCGGCCCCGGAATCGTGGATAGACGGGCCGCTTGTACTCGGGGTACTGCTGCGTGATCGGCTTCTTGAAGATGTGCTTCAGCGTGACGCCGAAGCCCTTGAACGAGTCGAACGGCTGCGGGCTCACAGCGCCACCACCAGCGCCGCCGTCACGAGTGCGTTGATCGTCGCGACCGGCAGCAGCACCTTCCAGCCGAACGCCATCAGCTGGTCGTACCGCAGCCGCGGCAGCGTCGTCCGCAACCAGATGAAGACGAAGATCACGAGCAGCACCTTGAGCAGGAACCAGACCGGGCCTAGGGCGTCCGAGTTCCAGGGCCCGAGCCAGCCGCCGAAGAACAGCGTCACGCAGAGGCCCGAGAGCACGATCATGTTGATGTACTCGGCCATCTGGAAGAGGCCGAAGCGCATGCCGCTGTACTCCGTGTGGTACCCGGCGACGAGCTCCTGCTCCGCCTCCGGGAGATCGAACGGCGCGCGGTTCGTCTCGGCGACGCCGGCGACGAAGAACGTCAGCAGTCCGACGAACTGCGGGACGGCGTACCACCAGTCGTTCTCCTGCGCGTGGACGATGTCCACGAGGGACAAGGAGCCGGCCATGATGATCACGCCCAGGACCGACAAGGCCAGCGAGACCTCGTAGGAGACGAGCTGCGCGCAGGTCCGCATCGAGCCGAGCAGCGAATACTTCGAGTCGGAGGCCCAGCCGCCGATGATGAACCCGTAGACACCCACCGAGCCGAGCGCGAAGAGGAGGATCAGCCCGATCGACACGTCGAGGATCTGACCCTCGATCGTGTAGCCGGAGACCTCCCAGCCCGCGCCCCAGGGGATCACCGCGAACGCGGCCAGCGCCGTGAATGTCGAGATGACGGGTGCCCAGATGTAGAGGGCCCCGACCGCGCTACCCGGGTAGAACGCCTCCTTGCGGATCAGCTTGACGAGGTCGGCGATCGGCTGCAAAAGGCCGAACGGGCCGACGCGGTTCGGGCCGTAGCGGAGCTGCATCCGGCCGATCACCTTGCGCTCGACCCAGGTCATGTAGGCGAAGACGCCCATGACCAGGTTGATGATCACGACCGCCTTGATCGCGCTGATCCACCAGGGCTCGCTCATCCAATCTCCACGTAGCCCTCGAGCCCGGCGGCGTGTGGATCCGGGATTCGCGCGACGCCGGGCGAGAGGTCGCGGGTCAGGCGGGCGCGGAGCTCGAGCGACGTGCCGTTGGAGCGGACGTTCACCGCCTGGCCGTTCGCGATTCCGAGCCGGCGGGCGTCCTCGCGCGACAGCTCGACCTCTGGGGCGGGGCGCTGGAACTCGAGCTCGGGCACGCGCTCGACGGCGGGCCCGGAGAAGAGCGGCCGGTAGGTCACGAGCCGCAGGCCGGATCCGTCGCGTGTCTCCTCCGGCCCCGTCCGAGGGACTGTCCCTCGGACCTGGCTCGCCGGGACACGGGCGCGCAGCGGGGCCTGCTCGCCGACCTCGCCGTACGGAATCCCGTCGAAGCAGATCGCCGAGACCTCGTCGAAGACCTGTGCCGGGTGCGGAGAGAGCTCGACGCCGAAGCGCTCCGCGAGCCGCGAGAGCACCGCGATCTCGTCCGGCGCCGGCGGGATCGCCGCCCGGCGGATGCGCTGGAGGCGGCCCTCGAGGTTGACGTAGGTGCCCTCGCGCTCCAGGTAGCTCGTCCCGGGCAGGATGAGGTCGGCCCAGGGCGCGACGAGCCGCCGGAACATCCCGATCGCGATCACCTTCTCCGCCTGCTCGGCCATGGCCCTGACGTACGGGTCGGCCGCGGCCTCGTCGCCGGAGACGATCAGCAGCCCGATCGGCTCCGGGTTCTCCGGCTCCTCGTCGGCCGCCGCAGCCCAGGCGTCAGCGACGCCGCGGCCGTTCGCGGTTCGCGGGAGGTGGAAGGCGGCACAGCCGTCGCGGTGGAGCCCGCCGGCCGCCGCCAGCTCCGCCCCGTCCGCACCCGAAGCGACCAGCACGGCCCGCTCGGCGTCGCGCAGCCGTCCCTCCAACTCGGAATCCCCCTCGCTCTGCCGCACGATCTCCGCCCCGTTCCGCCGCGCCTCCCTGATCCAGAGGTCGACGATCGGCGCGCGCTCCGCGACCGGCTCGTCACCCAGCACGACGACGAGGTCGGCGTCGCGGATCGTGGAGAGCGGGGCCCGGTACGCGTCGAACGAGTGGCCTACGGGCTCCGGGAGCAGCGCCGAATGCGCACCGACCCCCTGGCGGAGCAGCTTTCCGAGCGCGTAAGCGAGCTCGACGGTCTCCGACCCTGACAGCGCGGTGACGATGCGGCCTTCCGCGTCGCGGATCAGCGCCTCGGCCTCGTCCAGCGCGTCGTCCCAGGAGAGCTCTTCGTAGCGAGGAGCCGCCCTGCGCAGCGGATCGACGATGCGGTCCGGCGCCTGCAGGTGGCTATACGCGAACCGGCCCTTGTCGCAGAGCCAGCCGCCGTCGACCTCAGGGTGGTTGCGGGAGAGGATCCGCTTGACCTTCCCCTCGCGTGTCGTCGCCGAGATGTTGCAGCCCACGGGGCACATGCCGCAGACGGACGGGACGTTCTGGATCTCCCACGGCCGCGCCTCGAATCGGTACGGGGTCGAGGTGAGCGCCCCGACCGGGCAGAGCTCGATCACGTTGCCCGTGAACCGGCCGCGGTACGGCTCGTCCTCGAACGTCGCGATCACGGACTGCGCGCCGCGGTCCCGCGCGATCAGCTGGCCGTCCTCCGAGACCTCGCCGGAGAAGCGCGTGCAGCGGTAGCACAGGATGCAGCGCTCGCGGTCGAGTGCGATCAGCGGGCTGATGGGGATCGGCTTGTCGAAGGTCCGCTTCGGGAACGTCATCCGCGTGTTGCCGGGGCCGTACCGGAACGTGAGGTCCTGTAGCGGGCACTCGCCGCCCTTGTCGCAGACCGGGCAGTCGAGCGGGTGGTTGACGAGGATGAACTCGAGCGTCGCGTCCTGGCCGTCCGCCGCCTTCTCGGAGGTCTGTGCCGTCTTCACGACCATCCCGTCCTGCGCGGTCAGCGTGCAGCCCGCCTGAAGCTTCCCCTGGCCTTCGACCTCCACGAGGCACATGCGGCAGGCGCCGATCGGCGGCCCGATCCGCGGCTCGTAGCAGAAGACCGGGATCTCGATGCCGGCGGCGGCCGCCGTCTCGACGAGGCCGAGCCCCTTCGGCACCTGCACCTCGACCCCGTCGACGACGAGCCTGACGAGCTCGACGGAGCTCATCGTCTCCCCTCGAGCCCTTGTGTTCCATGCAACGAGCGAGGGAACGCCGCTCGCCGGTGATCCAATTCCTGCGAGACCCGGCCGCGAGGCCTTGTCACATGGAACACAAGCGATCTCATGCGGGCACCAGCGGCAGCGCGTGGTGGACGTGCGTGTCGCTCGGCGCCCGGACCCCGTCCAGCGACGACTCGCCGCCGAAGGGGCAGCCGCCCTCGTCGACATGCCGCTTGAACTCGTCGTAGAACTTGTCCACGTAGCTGGCCACGCAGTAGACGGCGAAGTCGCCGAGCGCGCAGAGCGACTTGCCGAGGATCCGGTCACAGACGTCGCGCACCAGGTCGAGGTCGCCCTGCGTCCCCTCGCCGTCCTCGATCCGCTCGAGCAGCTGGACGAGCCAGCGCGTCCCCTCGCGGCACGGCGTGCACTTGCCGCAGGACTCGTGCATGTAGAACTTCTCCGCCCGCAGGCCGAGCTGCACCATGCAGGCGCGGTCGTCCACGACGATGATCGCCGCCGAGCCGAGGAACGAGCCTGCGGCCTGGACGGCGTCGAAGTCGAGCGGGACGTCGATCTGGTCGGGCGTGAAGACCGGCACCGACGAGCCGCCCGGGATGATCGCCTTCAGTCCGTGTCCCTCGGCCACGCCGTGGCCGCACTCGAAGATCAGCTCGCGGAGCGTCGTCCCGAGCGGGAGCTCGTAGTTCCCGGGCTTGTTGACGTTGCCGGAGAGCGAGTAGACGACGGTGCCGGGCGCCGCCTCGACGCCGAGCTTCGAGTAGCTCTCGACTCCGAGCTCGAGGATGGCCGGCACGCTGGCGATCGTCTGGACGTTGTTGACGAGCGTCGGACCGGAGTAGAGCCCGGTCACGGGCGGGAACGGCGGGCGGGGACGCGGCTGGCCGCGCTTCCCCTCGAGCGAGTCCAGCAGCGCCGACTCCTCGCCGCAGATGTACGCGCCCGCGCCGCGGTGGACGACCACGTCGCAGTCGCCGAACACGCCCGCGGCCCTCGCCTCCTCGACGGCGCCGGTCAGCACCTCGTACTCCGTCAGGTACTCGCCGCGGATGTAGATGAAGACGCTCTGCGACTGGATCGCGTGCGCCGCGATCAGGCAGCCCTCGACGAACCGGTGCGGGACTCGCCGCATGATCTCGCGGTCCTTGAAGGCGCCCGGCTCGGACTCGTCGGCGTTCGCAACGACGTAGGCGGGGCTGCGGCGCTTGTCCGGCGGCGGGACGAGGCTCATCTTCCGGCCCATCGCGAACCCGGCGCCGCCGCGGCCGCGCAGCTTCGCGTTTGAGATCGTCTCGATCAGCTGCTCGGGGCTCATCTCGCGGGCCTTCTCCAGCTGTGCGTAGCCGCCGATCGCGCGGTACTCGTCAAGCTTGGTCAGGTCGCGCTCGTCCGCTCCCGTGAGGATCGTCAGCTCAGCGGCCACGGATCTCCTCCACCAGCGCGGGTACCTCTTCCGGACGCACGGGCTCGCGGTAGCGCTGGTCGACGACCACGACAGGCGCGTAGCCGCACCCTCCGGCGCACTCGACCAGCCGGAAGCTGATCGCGCCGTCCTCGGTCGTCTCGCCGGGCGGGACGCCGAGCTCCTCTTCGAGCGCGTTCACGACGGCCTGGGCGCCGACGAGCGCGCAGGAGAGGTTCGTGCAGACCTCGATCGAGTGCCGCCCGACCGGCTCCAGGTGGTACATGTCGTAGAAGGACGCGACCGACTGGACGTACGCCGGCGTCAGCTCCATCGCCTCCGCGACCTCCTCGAGCGCCTCAACGGGCAGCCAGCCGTCGTGCCGCTTCTGGGCGAGGTGCAGCGCGCCCATGACCGCGGAGCGATCGTCCGGATAAAGCTGCCGGAGCTCCTGTACGCGGTCGTGGAACTCGACCGCCGTCACCGGTCGGTGTCCCCCATCACCGAGTCGAGCGAGCCCACGATCGCGATCAGGTCGGCGACGAGCGCGTCGTGCATGCAGGTCGCGGTCGCCTCGAGCGCGACGAAGGACGGGGCGCGGAACTTCACGCGCCACGGCCGCGCGCCGCCGTCGGAGACGACGTAGCAGCCCTTCTCGCCGCGCGGCGACTCGGTTGCGACGTAAACCTCGCCCTCGGGCACCCGGTACCCCTCCGTGACGATCTTGAAGTGATGGATCAGCGACTCCATCGAGGTGTGAAGCTCGTGCCGCGGCGGGAAGACGACCTTGCGGTCGTCCGCGATCCACGGCTCGCCCTCCATTCCCTCCAGCCGATCGAGGCACTGCTCGACGATCCGCACCGACTCGCGCATCTCGTCGATCCGGACGCGGTACCGGTCGTAGACGTCGCCGTTCGGGTGGACCGGGACGTCGAAGTCGACCTCGTCGTAGGCGAGGTACGGCTGCGCTTTCCGGAGGTCCCAGTCGACACCGGACGCACGCAGCACGGGCCCTGACTGGCCGAGCGCGATCGCGTCCTCGGCGGAGAGGAGCCCGACCCCCTGCGTCCGCTCCAGCCAGATCTCGTTGCGTCCGATCAGCGACTCGTAGTCGTCGACCGCCTTCGGCATCCACTCGCAGAACTTGTGGGCCTCGGGGAAGAAGCCGGACGGGATGTCCTCCGCGAGACCGCCGGTCTGGAAGTACCGCGTGTGCATGCGGACCCCGGTGACCAGCTCGAACAGGTCGAGGATCTGGTCGCGCTCGCGAAAGCAGTACCAGAACATCGAGATCGCTCCCAGCTCGAGCGCCGCCGTGCCGAGGTAGACGAGGTGCGAGTGGATCCGGCTGAGCTCGCACAGGAGCATCCGCATAAAGGTGGCCTTCCGCGGCGTCTCGAGCTCGAGGAGCTTCTCGATCGCCAGGACGAACACGAGCTCGTCGTTCTGGAAGCCCACATAGTCGATCCGCGCCGGGTACGTGATCGCCTTCCACCACGACTTGTGCTCCATCGTCTTCTCGAAGCCGGTGTGGAGGTAGCCGATCACTGCCTCGGTCCCGACGACGCGCTCGCCCTCGAGATCGATGATCAGGCGCAGGACGCCGTGCGTCGACGGGTGGTTCGGCCCGAAGTTGATGCGCATGACGTCCTCGCTGCCCTCGAGCTCGGGCGGCGTCGAGAGGACGGTCGGGATCGGGGCGGGGATCCGCGAGCCCTCATAGATCCGCGGGCGCTCGACGATCGCCACTACTCGTCTCCGGAGAAGCGGACGGGCTCGCCGCCGATCGGATAGTCCTTCCGCAGCGGGTGCCCCTCCCAGTCGTCCTCCATCAGGATGCGGCGAAGGTTCGGGTGCCCCTCGAAGCGGATTCCCATCATGTCCCAGGCCTCGCGCTCATGCCAGTCGGCGGTCGGCCAGACCGAGATCACGCTCTCGAGCGTCTCACCGTCGTCGATCCACACCTGGACACGGACCCGCGGCGCGCCGTCTCGCAGTCCCAGCAGGTGGTAGTTCACCGAGAAGCGCTTCCCCTTCGGGCGGGGAACTCGGGCGTAAGCCTGCGATGCGACCGAGACGCCTTGTCCGGAGGGCATGTTCAGGTCGCGGCCCTGCTCGGTCCCGTAGTAGCCGGCGACCCCGCGCTTCCCCCAGCCGAGGTAGTCGGTCGGCGTGATGTCGGAGAGGAAGTTGAAGCCCTCCCGGTCGCGGAGGTGGAGGCAGGCCTCGCGGAGGCGGGCCGGATCGACGACGAGCGTGGTCTCGCCGTGCTCCTCGCGGGCCTCGACGAGGCCGGGAACGCCCTCGAACGTCACTCGGCGACTCCCCGGATCTCGTAGGCGGGAGGCACGCCGGCCTTGATCTTCTCCTGGAGCCGGATGATCCCCTCGACGAGGGCCTCGGGCCGGGGCGGGCACCCGGGCACGTGGATGTCCACCGCGACGACCTTGTCGACGCCCTGAAGCACCGTGTAGTTGTTGAACATCCCGCCGGAGCTCGCGCAGGCGCCCATCGCGATCACCCACTTGGGCTCGAGCATCTGGTCGTAGATCTGGCGGAGCGGGGCGGCCATCTTGTGCGCGACCCGGCCGGAGACGATCAGCAGGTCGGCCTGGCGCGGCGAGGAGCGGAAGACCTCGGCGCCGAAGCGCGCGATGTCGTAGCGCGAGGAGACGATCGACATCATCTCGATCGCGCAGCAGGCGAGCCCGAAGGTCGCCGGCCAGATCGAGTTGCCCTGCGACCAGGCGACGGCTTTCCCCACCGTCGTCAGCATCAGCTTGTCCTGGAGGTCCTCCGGCCCGAGCTCGCGCTCGAAGACGCCCGGCTCCTTGTTCGGCATCATCACCCGCTCGGAGTGGATGTTGAAGTCGCGGAGGCGCTTCGGCTTCTCGCCGTTTATCGCCACTCGAGGGCTCCCTTCCGCCAGATGTAGACGTAGGCGAGGGCGAGGATCCCGATGAAGAACGAGAGCTCCCAGAACCCGAACCAGCCGAGAGGCTCGAGCACGACGGCGAGCGGGTAGAGGAAGACGATCTCGATGTCGAAGACGATGAAGAGGAGCGCGGTCAGGTAGAAGCTGATCGTGAACCGCTGGAGCCGCGGCGGGCCGGCGGAGACACCCGACTCGAACGGCAGCGCCCGGGTCCGGTTCCGGTGCGACGGGCGGGTCGCGAAGAGAAACGACATGCCGATCATCGAGGCCGGGATGGCCAAGGCCAGCAGCCCGTAGATCAGGAAGGGCAGCCAGTTATCGAGCATTGCTGCGTGGCGCCGGGGCCCCCACTCCGGTCCGGGAGTCTACAGCCGTCGCGGCTGCACGATCGGGGCAGGAAACGGCTCAACGAAGCGTGAATCAGGTGTTACAAAGTCCGGGCTCGCGCCCCTCCGACGGGGGACGGCGGCGCCCGGTTCCGCTGCTACGATTGGCGCGCCTTGGAGATCACCGAGCGCCCACTCACCATCGTCTCTCTCAGCGAGCGCGCCGCTGCGAAGGTCAAGGGTCTGATGGCGGAAGAGCCGGCCGGCGAGGCCGAGGTTCTCCGCGTCGCCGTCCAGGGCGGCGGGTGCTCCGGATTCGAGTACGCGCTCGGTTTCGACCGCGGCTCGATGGAGGGTGACCACGAGTTCGAGGCGCACGGCGTCCGGGTCGTCGTCGATCCCTTCAGCGCTCCGTACCTGACCGGCACGGAGATCGACTTCGTCGACGGGCTCCAGGGCGGCTTCGCGATCAACAACCCGAACGCGACCGCCGGGTGCGGCTGCGGGCACTCGTTCCAGGTCGAGGATGAGGCCGGCGACCCGCATGCGAACGGCGGCTGCGGCTCCGGCTGCTCGCACTAGCCGCACTACCATTCCCGGCGGTATGAGCGAGGACGTCGTCGACGTCACGATCCTGGGCGCAGGCCCCGTCGGGCTCTCGGCCGCCTACTACGTCGGCCACCGCGACGGCAGCGTCCGGATCGTCGAGTCCCTCGAGCAGATCGGCGGCCAGGTCGCGGCCACCTATCCCGAGAAGCACGTGTACGACGTCGCCGGCTTCCCGAAGATCCTCGGCCAGAAGCTCGTCGACATGTGCGCCGAGCAGGGGCTCCAGTACGGCGCGGACGTACGGCTGGGCGAGGAGGCGAAGTCACTCGAGCGGATCAGTCAGAACGGCGAGGACATCCTCGCGCTCACAACTGACGAGGGGAACACATACCTCTCCCGGTCGATGATCATCACGGCGGGGCACGGCGCGTTCGAGCCGCGGCGGCTCGGCGTCGAGGACATCGACGAGTGGCTCGGCCGGGGCCTCCACTACGTCGTCAAGGAGAAGGCGCAGTTCTCCGGCAAGCGCTGCGTGATCGTCGGCGGCGGCGACTCGGCGCTCGACTGGACGCTCGGGCTCCAGGACACGGCCGACCTCCCGATCACGCTCGTCCATCGACGCGACCGGTTCCGGGCGCTCGAGTCCTCGCTGAACGAGGCCAGGCGGCTGGAGTCCGAGGGAGCCGTGCGGATCCTCACGCCGCACGAGGTGCGCGACGTGCACGGCGACGGAAGCATGGAGGCGGTCACGATCGAGAACACCGCGACCGGGGAGTCCGAGCGGTACGACTGCGAGGCGCTGATCACGCTTCTCGGCTTCGTCTCCCACCTCGGCTCGATCGCGGAGTGGGACATCGAGCTGGAGGGTAAGCGCCAGATCAAGATCGACCCGATGACCTGCGAGACCTCGATGCCCGGCGTCTACGCCGCCGGAGACGTCGCCGGCTACCCGGGCAAGATCACGCTCATCACCGTGGGCATGGGCGAGGCCGCGATCGCCGCGAACAACGCGATCGCCGCGATTCGGGGCGAAAAGGTCCAGCCCAAGTACTCGACGGACTGATCTCTCCGCGTCGTCTGATCCAGCCACGCCCCAGGGACAGTCCCTGGGACATGGCCGGACTAGACTCCGGACGATGGCCGACCTCGAGACGCGGACCGAGCTCTGGGGAGGCGAGACGCGCAAGGCCGTTGCCAACTTCACCGTTTCCGGCGAGCCGATTCCGGCGCCCGTGGCGCGGTGGCTGGGCAGGATCAAAGGCGCCGCGGCCCGCGTGAACGCCGAGCTCGGCCTCCTGGACACGGACAAGGCCGAGCGGATCGCAGCCGCCGCCGAGCGTGTCGCCGCCGGCGAGCTCGACGACCAGTTCCCGATCGACGTCTTCCAGACGGGCTCCGGCACCTCCTCGAACATGAACGCCAACGAGGTGCTGGCGGCCCTTGCCGGCGAGGACGTCCACCCGAACGACGACGTGAACATGGGCCAGTCGTCCAACGATGTCTTCCCGTCAGCCGTCCACCTCGCGGCGCTGGAGCAGCGACGAACGACCTCATGCCGGCGCTCGACGCCCTCGCCGAGTCCCTCCAGCGCAAGGCGAGCGAGTTCGACGACGTCGTGAAGTCGGGCCGGACGCACCTGATGGACGCCGTGCCCGTGACGCTCGGCCAGGAGTTCTCCGGCTACGCCGCGCAGGTGCGCCAGGGCGCGGCCCGCGTGCGCGACACGCTCGAGCGCGTCGGCCAGATCCCGCTGGGCGGAACCGCTGTCGGCACGGGCCTGAACACCCACCGGAGTTCGCGGAGCGCGTGCGCCGCCTCCTCATCGAGGAGACCGGCCTGCCCGTCGGCCCGCCGGCCGATCCGTTCGAGGCACAGGCGGCCCGCGACGCGCTCGTCGAGGCCTCCGGCGCCCTCAAGACGGTCGCCGTCTCGCTGACGAAGATCGCGAACGACCTCCGGCTCCTCGGCTCCGGCCCGCGTGCCGGTCTGGCCGAGATCATGCTGCCGAGCTCCAGAAGGGCAGCTCGATCATGCCCGGGAAGGTCAACCCGGTCATCCCGGAGGTCGTGACCCAGGTGTCGGCCCAGGTTATCGGCAACGACACCGCCATCACCGTCGGAGGGATGCAGGGGCACCTCGAGCTGAACGTCTTCGTCCCGCTGCTCGCCCGCAACCTGCTCGAGTCGATCCGCCTGCTCGCCGCCGCCTCGCGCCTCTTCGCCGAGAAGTGCGTGGACGGGATCGAGGCGAACCGGGAGAACGCGGAGCGTTACGCCGAGCTGACGCTGTCCGCGGCCACGGCGCTGAACCCGTACATCGGCTACGACAAGGCCACGGAGATCGTCAACATTGCCGCGACGACCCGCCGCCCGCTCCGTGAGGTCGCCCGTGAGGCCGGCGTCGACGAGGAGACGCTGAACAAGGCGCTCGACTATCGGGCGATGGCGAAACCGAATCAGTAGCCCAGCCTGATATCACCGAGAGCCGGCTTGACATCAGCGGGCATCGCTTGTAGATAGCAACCTCTATTTAGGTCGCGATCCGCCGCCAGGGTCGGGGCGGACCTCAATTCGAGACAGGGAGAGGCATGCGAAGAAAGACTCTCGGCCTGACCGTCGTTTCGGCGCTGGTGCTCGTTGCCATTGCTGTGGCCGGCGCGATGGCGATGAAACCCGCGGCGCCACCCGCGGCTGCCCCCTCGGCAGCGCCGTCGCTCGCCCAGGAAGCGTTGGCCTACCGCTATGGCACCAGGCACGCGAGCGGCATTCCCGTTCCGGTCGCCCGCAAGAAGGCCGGCCGCGAGGCCTCGCGTGAGATCGTCGCTGGTTTTGCCCAGCGTGCGTACGAGGACCTCGCCTATCCGCGCAAGGCCGTCGCCACCGCCCAGCTCGAGGGCGCGCTCGAGGCGATGCGCCGCCACGGACGGGGTGAGGACCGGAGGAGCCGCCGGTGGGAGGAGGTCGGGCCGTTCACGCTCGACGTCGCCCGCGAGGCCACGCAGAACAACGGCCTGACGACCGAGTGGTCCGGCCGCATGACGGCCATGGCCGTCGATCCCAAGTGCGACTCGCACCATTGCCGGCTCTACGTCGGTGCAGCGGGCGGAGGCGTCTGGCGCACGGACAACGCGCTTAGCCGGAACCCGCACTGGAAACCGCTCGACCGTGGTCTCGACACGACCTCGATCGGCGCGCTGCTGATCGACCCGACCGACAAGTCCGGCCACACGATCTACGTCGGCACCGGCGAGCCCAGCGGCTCGGGCGACAGCGAGGCCGGCCTCGGTCTCTACAAGTCGACCGACCGCGGCGAGCACTGGAAGCTCGTCCCGGGCAGCTACGCGGTCTCGAAGGACCGCGGCATCGGCGAGATCGCAGTCGACCCGAAGAACCCCAGGCACATCTGGATCGGCACGACGGTCGCCCGGCACGCAGGCTCGGGCGTCTCCGGTGGTCGCTTCACGCCGCCCGGCGCTCCGACGATCGGGCTCTACGAGTCCACGGACGGCGGTGCGAGCTTCCAGCTGCGCTTCAACCTGCCGCAGGATCCTGTGAACCCGAACTCCCCGAACGGGAGCGACTTCTTCAAGGGCGGAGTCACTGACATCGAGTACGACCCCGCCGACGCGAACACGCTCTACTTCACGATGTTCGACTACGGCGTCTTCCGCCTGACCGGCGGCGGCGTTCCGCAGAACCTCTACGCAGGCGCGGGCCCCGACCCGGCCGGCCTCGGCATTCGCTACGAGGTCGCCGCGGCGAAGCTCGGCAACGGCAACACGCGGCTCTACGTCTACGACGGCCGGAACCAGGTTGCTGGCCCCGGCGGCTCGATTGCCGACGCCTCACGCGTCCTTCGCTCCGACGACGCGCGGGCGGCGACGCCGGCCTTCCAGATGCTGTCGAGCCCGGCCCGCGGCACCCCCGGCTACAGCTCGTTCGACATCTGCGCCCAGCAGTCTCGTACGACATGCCGATCTCGGTGTCCCCGAAGAACCCGGACGTCGTGATGATCGGCGGGCAGACGCAGTACGGCGAGCTCCCGCCCTATGCCGGCGCGGACAAGTCGAACGGCCGGAACATCATGCTTTCCCGGAATGCGGGCGAGCTCTTCACGGACATGTCGGGCGAGGCCAAGGATCCGTTCGAGGCCAACCACCCGGACGTCCAGATCCTGGCCTTCCATCCGAAGAACCCGAACGTTCTGTTCATCGGGAGCGACGGCGGGGTCATGCGGACGAGCGGCCGGTACGTGAACGATTCGTCCGACTGCTCCGAGCCCGACCGCAACCTCTCCGGGCTCGACCGGGCGGAATGCCAGATGTTCCTGTCCTTCATCCCCGACGACCTGGTGAACATGAACGCGGGCCTGCGAACGCTGCAGTTCCAGGACCTGCAGCCGAACCCGAGCAACCCGCTCCGCGAGGCGATCGGGGGACCAGGACAATGGGACGCTCGGCTTCAGCGGGAGCGGGACGTGGCTCAACTTCGTCTCAGGCGACGGCGGCCAGTCCGGCATCCACGCGAAGCAGGGCAACATCCGCTACCACACGTACTTCGCCCAGCAGGGCGACGTGAACTTCCGCGGGAACGACCCGCAGTGGTGGTCGTGGATCTTCGACCCGCTGCTGTTCTCGCCTGAGGCCTCCGGCTTGTACATCCCCTTCACAGCCGACCCGGTCGTCAACAAGACGGCGTTCACCGGCTGGAGAGCGTATGGAGGACTCGGAACGCCGGCGGTGACAAGGACTTCCTCGAGAACAACTGCAACGTTCTCGGCGGACGGAGGAGCGGTGCACTCGACACCGGCCCGAACGGGTGCGGCGACTGGGTCAAGCTCGGCCCGGGAGCCGCTTCTCGCTCGGCACCGACAACCCGACCGACAAGGGTCGTCCTGCAGGAGCCAGCTACGGGTCGCGATCGAACGAGCGAAGACGAACAACGGCACCCTCTGGGTCGGAACCCGGCGCGGCCGCATCTGAGTCTCGAAGAACGCCGACTTCAGCAACCCGGCCACGCTCGTCACCGAGCCTGCCTTCGGCGGGACCGATCAGCGGCAGGCGAGGTCGACTTCGACCGGCTCGACACGCCGGCCCAGCCGCGACGGTTCCCGAGCGGCATCCCGGTCGACCCGAGAGACCCGACGGGCAACACCGCGTACATCTCGTTCTCCGGTACGAGGCCTACTCGCCCGGGCAGCCCGGCCATGTGTTCAAGGCCGTGTACAACCTTGCGACGGGAACGGCGACGTGGACCGACCTGAGCGGGAACCTCGGCGACCTACCGATCACGGATGTCGAGCTCGACGCTCCGAGCGGCGACCTCTACGCGGCGTACGACTGGGGCGTCCTCCGGCTCCCGGCCGGCGAGACGAACTGGGAGGAAGCAGACCGCGGTCTTCCGGAGGTCGCGATCGACGAGCTGTCCCGGGCGAACGTCCCCGGCACCTCCAAGCGCGTCATCTACGCGGCCACCCATGGTCGCGGCGGCTACCGCCTGATCCTCGGGGAGGACACGGCGGCGGCGGCGACGGTGACGACGACGACGAGGCGCTCGACCTAGCCGGCACCGTTGAGAGGGGCCGCCGCGAGGCGGCCTC
>CAWCVG010000023.1:0-113456 GCA_963798935.1 uncultured Actinomycetes bacterium | reverse complement strand
CGGCCAACCTCGTCGCTGCACGACTCACGTTCCTTACGGGCCGAGCGGCGTTGGCAAGACGTCGCTTCTGCCGCGCCGGCGTCGTCACGCGCCTCGCAACGACGAGGGAGCCGGTGTCCCGCGTCTCTCGACTTGGAGCAGCGACCGATCGAGCGGTCTGCTTCGCGCGATGGAGGAAGAAGCCGGCGCGTCCGGCCGGGGTGCGGCATCGATTTCCGCGGCCGCTCGCTCGCAGACGCGATTGGCGGATCGGAGTGACGCCATCGGCGGCGGAGCTCTACGTCATCCTCGACCAGTTCGAGGAATACTTCCTCTGCACGAGAGCGGCAGCCCCTTCGATGAGCTCGCCGAGATCATCCGCGGCGGAGCATCGCGCGAACTTCCTGATCAGCATCCGCGAGGACGCGCTCGCTCGACTCGACGCCTTCAAGACCCAGCTCCGAACCTCTTCGGCAACTCGCTGCGGCTCGACCTGCTGGACCGGCCGTCCGCGACCCGCGCGATCGTGGGGCCGCTGGAGCGGTCCAACGAGCTCACGCGAGGGCACCGACGGTCGCTGGCCAGGCCGAGCTCGTCGGAGGAGATCCTCGACTCGGTTCGCGCAGGACAGATCCAGCTTGGCGCAACCGGTCCAGGCGGCGCGGAGGACGCCGCGGACAGCGGGCGGATCGAGGCGCCCTACCTCCAGCTCGTGCTCGAACGCTGTGGAACGTCGAACGCGAACGCGGATCCGCCCGTCTCCGGCTCGCCACGCTCCGCGAGCTCGGCGGAAGCGCGCGCATCGTCGAGGAGCACCTCGAGCGCGCGATGTTCGATCCTCTCGGCCGAGGAGCAGGACGCCGCCGCCGCGATGTACAACCACCTGGTCACTCCGTCAGGAACGAAGATCGCGCCACCGCGCAGGCGATCCTGCCCGCTATGCCGTCGGTCGACGAGGCCGAGGCAGTCCGCGTGCTCGACCGGCTGACTCGTCGAGCGCATCGTCCGGGCCGCGGAGGACGGCGCGACAGGGCCGCACTACGAGATCTTCCACGACGTGCTCGCCGAGGCTGTGCTCGCCTGGCGAACGCAACACGAGGCAGACCGTCGGGCTGGCGGAGGAGCGGCGGCAGTCAGCGCGGCGGTACGCGCCGTCTGCTCGCCCTCGCCGGCAGCTCGCTCGTGGTCGTCGCCGTCCTGGCCGGTGTCGCCGCCTGGCGCTCTCGCAGCGAGGGTCGGCCAGGACAACGCCCGGGAGGCGGAGGCGAGAGCGCGGGAAGCGGACGCGAACGACCTGGCCGCGCTCGCCGAGGGACGCTGCCCGACCTCCGGAACGGAGCCTCTCGCTGCCGTCGAGGCGAGCGAGAGCGCGCGCAAACCACCCGTGGAGCGCGCTCTCCGAAGCGCGTCGAGGCGCTCCGCACGACCAGACCATCGACGCGGAGACCCGATCGGCGAATCGCCTTCGGCCCGACGGCGCCTCCTGGCCGCCGCGCCGGACGAGGGAGCCCGACTGTCGTGCGTCTCTCGCAGGCGACGGCTCTCGCCCGGTCAGAGCGCGGAGGGCACGGAAGTGTCCTTCGGCCCCCCAGTCGCAGGTTGGTCCCCGCTGGGCGTAGCGCGGTCGTCTCCGATGCGAGGACAGGGAGAAGGCTTCTCGCGCTCGGCGCCCGGCAGGCGTGCTCGAGCGCGAGCTTCTCGCCCGACTCCTCGCCTGATCGCGACGACGAGCCCGACAGGCGGGTCCGACTCTGGGATGCGCGGACTGGCGTCTGATCCACGTACTTTTCGGCTCGGATCCCGCACCGTCTCGTCCGAGGCGGCTTCGACCGGAGCAGCGACGCCTCGTCACGTCGGGCGGCGGGCCCGCCGCGTTCATCTACGACATCGTCACAGGAATCGCGACAGCCCGCCTGCTCCATCGAGGACGAATTCAGCGTCGACTCGGTTCGCGCCGACCACGGATGTCGTCGCGACGGGCGGAGGGGACAAGGTCGCTGGCTCTCGGGACGCAGCGACTCGGAGACCAGCTTCCGTGTCTTCAGGGCCACGTCCGTGGCGTTCTCGACGTGGCGTTCAGCGATTCCGGTCGGCTGCTCCGCAACTGCAAGCAACGATGGAACGGGACGAAGTGTGGGATCTGAGGTACGCCACGCTTGTCGCGACCCTCCGGGTCAACATGGCTTCGTCAGCGCGCTCGACTTCAGTCCCGACGACGAGCTGATCGCCACTGCAAGCCGGGATCGCATGGCCCGCATCTTCGACGCGGACGCCGGAACGCTCCGCGCCGCGCTGGCCGGCCACGAGGAGGCGGTGAGGGACGTCGCTTTCGCCGACGCCCAAACCGTGGCGACCGGCAGCACGGATGGGACGATCCGCCTGTGGAACGCGACGCCGTTTCCCACGCTCCGGCGGGTCGAGACGCTTCGGTCGCGCGCCGAAGCGGTCGCTTTCCGCGGCGAGCGCATCCTCAGCGCAGGCCGAGCAGATGTCCGAAACCGCCTCTTTGCACTGAGCGACGACCCGCGGCTTGCCTTCCCCGCACGGGGCTTCGAGGGCGTCGCGCGGTCTCAACCGCTGGCCCTCGGCACGAGCGAGGACGGTCGCGTGCTCGTCTCTTCCATCGCGACGGCACGATCAGAGAGTGGCGGTCTGACGACGACGGATTCGAGGTGCGACGGACGATCGAGCCCGAACAGGGTTCTCGGATCCGTTACACCGTCCTCGGCGTCGAGCCCGGACGGATCCCAGTTCGTCGCAGGCACGAGATCTGGAGCGGCCAACCTTTGGTCCGCGACTCGGAAGCAACGGGCTCCTCAATTCGATCAAGGGCTCACCTCGGCCACCTTCGGCCCCTGATGGCCGTTTCGTCCTGACGACGAGCGCCGACCATGAGGCGCGGCTCGTCGACATCCAAACGGGACAGCAAGTCTGGGTGCTGTCACACGCAGCGAAGGTCAGCGACGCGGACTTCAGCTCCGACGGCCGCTGGGTCGCCATCGCCGGTCCGGGCGAAGCCGGCATTGTCGATGCGAAAACCGGCGAGCGCATCCTGCTGGTCGATGGGCGCGACGAGTTCCTCGCATCCGTCGCGTTCTCGCCCACCGGCTGGCGGATCGTGACGGGCGGAAAGTCGGGCGCAGTCCGCACCTACGACTGCGAGCTCTGCGGCGGCATCGACGAGCTCATTCCGCTCGGCCGGAAGCGCCTCGCGCAGCTCCAGCCAGCCTCCTAACTCCACCCTCACAGAGCCGTTAGCGAGCGCTTAGTCGCGGCCTAGGGAGCCGTGAGCGCCGCCTTCGACCCTCGGTCGCGTGATCGACCGAACGGAAGGAGGCAGCGTGATCCGCAAGCAGCTCATCATCATGCTGGCGAGCATCGCGGCGGCTCTGTCGCTCGCGAACCTGGGCGGCGGCGGCGGCTATCCCTAAACCGCCCTCGCGTGAGCACGGGAAGCCCAGTCATTGGGCTTTTCGTGCGTGGTCAGACGACTTCAGCGTGCGAAAATCGGGCGCGGGCGCGCCGTGCGGAAGCGGTGTTCTGCTTCAGATCGAAAGCCGCAAGGGCCTCCTCCACCCGCCCCGCTGCCTCTGCCCTCCGACTCGCGCTCGTGAGAACCTCGGCGAGATCGAGCAAGACCTCCCCCCGCTCCGTCATCACATCCGTGGCTTCGGCGATCGACACCGCCTCGAGCGCCAGGGCCTCGGCTTCGTCCTGATGCCCCACCTGCGCGAGAAGCTTCGCCTTCAGGCTCCGCCACGAGAATTGCGCCACGATGTCTCCTGGAGGTGCGACCTCCTCGCTGAGGCGGCTCCAATGCTTGGCGTCGGCGTGTCGTCCCTGCGAGTAGAGAACCTGCCCCAGCTCAGAGCCAACTGTTGAGAGCGCAGCGTTGTTCTGAAATCGCTCGAAGGTCTCGCAGCACCGTCGAAAGACCTCCTCCGCAGCTTGCGGATCACCCGTGAGGACGTGGATCCGGCCCCGCATCCGGCCGCTGACGTCCGCGAGCGACCACAAGTCGCCAAGGTCTTCGTAGATCTGTTCTGCCGTTCCGACCATCTCGAAGGCTTCGTCGAACTGCTCGCTTAACGCATGGAGCCCTCCGCAGAAGGCGAGAACATGCGCCGTACCCGGACGGTCAGGAGCCTCGGCCAGCAAGTCCTCGCAACGCGCTAGCGCCACCGGCACGGGCGTCGGACCGTAGAACAGTGCAGCCGCAATCTCCGAGAGGCAGCCTGAAGTCGAGAAACCGGATCGACGCACGTACGGCAGTGATCGCTCGGCCGCCTCGAGCCACTCCGCGCACTGACCCTGCATCGACCCCCGCACATAGCCCAGGGCCCGCCACGCGCGGCCGGCCGCTCGGTCGTTGCCGCTCGACTCGAGCTCCGGCAGGGCTTCCCGAACGAGCGCAACCACCTGGTCGGGATCGCCTCCACGGTGAAGTCGAAGCTGGGCACGCTCGATCCGAGCACGCAACTCGGTGGGACGGTCGTTGGCCTGGGACGAAGTCTCGATCGCTTCGGTGAGCGCGGCTTCCGCCAAGACGGGTTCTCCGAGGACGTTCTCGGCAAACGCGAGCTCACAGAGCACCTCTGGGCGCCGAGCGTCGACACTCGGAAGTAGCGAAACGGCACGGCCGAGCAGGTTGGCGGTCGCAGGCGGATCAGCGCGCCTGAAGGCGCGGATTCCCGCCTCGGCCAGCCGATCGCCGGCCCGCTTCGCCAGCCCCGGCAGCCCGGGGTCACCCGGACGAAGCTCAGCTCGGTAGCGGTGCGCTTGCTCGAGGTGGTAGCCGACGATCTCGTCCGCGCCTTCGCGCTGTTCGAGCCACGTGCCGAACCGTTCGTGGAGGTCCGCGCGCCCCGCCTTCGTGATCCCCGAATAGGCGACGTCGCGGACGAGGACGTGGTGGAAACGGTGCCTGTCCTCGCCGGGCCGGAGCAGACCGCGGCGGACGAGCGCGCTCATGCGGCTGTCCAGGGCGGCAAGCTCGGCGGGCGGCGAGAGGTGCACGAGCGCGCTGCGTGAGAACTCGCGGCCGATCACCGCCGCGCGCTCGAGCAGCGCACGATCCTCCGGCTCGAGGCGGTCGAGGCGGCCGGCGACCAGCGCCTCGACCGTCGGCGGCACCGCGGCGAGCGCCTCGGTGCCGGCCTCCTCCGTGAACGCGAGCAGCTGCTCGAGGAAGAGCGGATTGCCCTCTGCGACCTCGACGATCCTGCGCGCGGCCGCTCTCGTCGAGCTCGTCGCCCGCGATCTCGGCGACGAGGGCCTCCGCCTCGTCTTCGCCAAGGGGTTCCAGCGTGAGCACGCGGTCGGCACCCCACCCCGGCCGCTCGTCCCGCAGCTCGCGGCGGGCGAGGCAGAGGACGAGCAGGGGCGCCTCCGCCGTCCACGCGTCGAGGTACTCGACGAGGTCGAGGAGCGTCGGCTCCGCCCAGTGGATGTCCTCGAGGACGACGACGAGCGGGTGCTCCAGCGCGAGCGCCTCGAGGAAGCGCCTGCACGGCCCAGAAGACCTCGCCGGTCGAGGCTGCGCCCTCGGCCTGGCCGGTCAGCTGCGTCACGCGCTCGGCGATCAGCGGCGCCTGGTCGTCGCCCTCGAGGAGCGCCGCGATCGCCGCCCGCGGCCGCTCGGGCACGGCCTGACGGACGATCTCGGCCAGCGGGAGGTAGGTGGCGCCCTCCCCGTACGGAGACGCAGCGGCCGACGAGCGCCCGCGCGCCCGAGGTCCGGACGAACTCCTGCGCCAGACGCGTCTTGCCGACCCCGGCGTCGCCGAGCACGGTCACGACCTTGCTGCGCCGCTCGGCCTGGACGCCGGCGAACGCCGCCCGGATCCACGCCAGCTCGTCCTCCCTGCCGACGAGCGCGGCGGTGCCGACGGGCCGTGCGACCTCCTCGACGCCCAGCAGGCGGAATGCTTGCGCCCGGCCGAGCGCGCCCATATCGACCGGCTCGAGCGGCTCCGACTCGACGGCATGGCTCACGAGCCGGCGAGTGGCCTCGCCGAGCAGGATCTCCCCCGGCAGCGCCGCCTGCTCGAGCCGCTGGGCGATGCTGACGGGCGCTCCGGTCGCGAAGGCCTCGCCGGACGCCGGCATCGGCGACGAGTACCTCGCCGGTGTTGAGACCGATCCGGACCTGTAACGCGACGCCGTGAGCCGCGGCGAGATCCGTGTTCAGCTCCCCGAGCGCATCCCGCAGCTCGGTTGCGGCGCGAACGGCCCGAAGCGCATCGTCCTCGTGCGAGCTCGGGATCCCGAACGCCGCCATCGCTGCATCGCCGATGAACTTCTCGACGATGCCGCCGTGGCGCTCGACGATGGTGCGAACCACGTCGAAGTAGCGGGTGAGGACGCTGCGCAGGACCTCGGGGTCGAGCTGCGCGCCGAGCTCGGTGGAATCCACCAGGTCTGCGAACAGGATCGTGACCGTCTTGCGGCGGTCGGGCTCGGGGGTCGCGTACACGCCTGCGCGGAGGCGACTGGAGGTCGAGGTCGGGGTCCTGGCGCAGGATCGCCCGTTCGAGCCGCTGGAGCTCAGGCGACGGATCGATGCCGAGCTCGTCGACGAGCGTCTCGCGGGCGCGGCGGTACGCGTCGAGCGCATCGGCCTGCCGGCCGCCCCGATAGAGCGCGAGCATCAGGAGCCCGACCGGGCGCTCGCGGAGCGGGTGCTTGGCGACGAGCGACTCGAGCTCGCCGACCGCCTGTAAGTGGCGGCCGAGCTCGAGCTCCGCTTCGAGGCGGTCCTCCCAGGCGGCAAGGCGCGCCTCCTCGAGCCGGGCGGCCTCGGCGACCATGGCGTCCTCGAGCTGGACGTCCACCAGCGCGGGCCCGCGCCAGAGCGCGAGCGCCTCCCGGAGATTCGCTGCCCGCTGCTCCGGCGCGGCGTTCCCGGCTTCGCGGACGATCCGCTCGAATCGGTGGACGTCGACCGCATCCCGCGGGATGTCGAGCACGTAGCCCGGCGAGCGCGTGACGAGCACGTCCGCCCCGAGCACCTTCCGGAGGTCGGAGACGAAGTTCTGCAGCGAGCCGACGGCGGCCTTGGGCGGCTCGTCGCCCCAGAGCTCGTCGATGAGCCGGTCGGTCGGGCACGACTTCGCCCGCGCGCAGCGCGAGGAGCGCGAGCAGGGCTCGCTGCTTCTGGCGGCGCACCTCGAGGGGACGACCGTCGACCCCCACCTCGAGCGGCCCGAGTAGCCGGACCTCGACGAGTGTCACCGTTCAATTGAACACCGTGGTTCGGCCTGCGGCTAGTGCGTGAGCCGTGCGTGAGCGTCGCATGAGGACTGCTCTCGACGCTCGTTGCCATGGTCTTTCCATGGCGAGCAGTCGGTTTCATCGTTTTCGTCTCCGCCCTTGCGGTGGTGGCACTCATGCCGCCGGACCGCGTTTCCGGTTCCGAGACGCCGCCGGGCAGGGCAGTTTCGGCGTCGCCGGATCGGCGTCGGGCGGCATCATGGCGGTGTTTCTGCGCGACAGCTACCGACCGGGGATGCGCGGGCGGCTGAGGATCCGCAACCACCTCCGGCGAGTGACGATCCAGATCTTCCAGGCCGGCCCGGGCGAGCGGACGCGCCGCAACGACGAGCTCAAGGGTCTTCCGGTGACGAGGCCCATTCGGCACTCGTGGGGGCGGCGCAGCGCGCGAATCGTCGCGGTGAGGGTCGGCAACTGGGAGTCGGGCGTCTACTTCGCCCGGCTCACGGCAGATAACGGCCGCGTCGGGTTCGCGCCGTTCATCGTCGGGCCCGAACGGCTGGGCCGGAATCGAGTCGCCGTCGTCCAGCCCACCTACACGTGGCAGGCCTACAACTTCCGCGACGACGACGGCGACGGCGTCGGCGACACGTGGTACGCCGACCGCAGCAGGCCTACGGTCCGGCTGACCGCCCGTACCTCAACCGCGGTGTGCCCATGCGCTTCCGGTCGTACGACCTGCCGTTCCTGCGCTGGCTCTCGGCGACGGGGCGCCGCGCGGACTTCCTGTCGCAGACCGACCTCGAGGGCGTCGCGAGCGGGAGGGCGCTGCGGCGGAGGTACGACCTCGTGATCTTCCCGGGCCACCACGAATACGTCACCGCCCGCGAGTACGACCTGATCGCGGCGTATCGGAACCTCGGTGGGAACCTGATGTTCCTCTCGGCGAACAACTTCTTCTGGAAGGTCGAACGGCGCGACGGGCTCCTCCACAAGATCGCGATGTGGCGCGAGATCGGGCGCCCGGAGGCTGCGCTCGTCGGCGTCCAGTACGTCGCCTACGGGAGCCACCTGCGCGGCCCGTACGCGGTGCGTGACGTCGGCGCGGCGCGCTGGCTCTTCCGCAGCACGGGCCTGCGGAACGGCTCGAGGTTCGGCACCTTCGGAATCGAGGTCGACCGGCTGCATCGTTCGTCGCCGCGCGGGACGCGCGTGCTGGCCGAGCTCCGGAACGGGCAAGAGCGCGCCAACCAGGCCCAGATGTCCTACTACGAGCTGCGCGGCGCGAGGGTGTTCGCCGCCGGTGCGTTCACGCTCGCCGGCTCGGCGACGCGTTCCTACGGCGCGCGACTGCTCGAGAACCTCTGGCTGCACCTGACGACCGGCTGAAACCGCGTGTGAGCGGCGCGTGACTGCCACGTGAGGCCTGCGGCGCATCGTCGGCGCCATGACGTTGGCCGAAGAAGCGCAGCTCTATCTCGAAGCCGTCGAGCTCTTTCGCTCGGAAGGGTGCGAGCCGCGCTGGCAGCCGGAGCCCCCTCCGCTGCCCATCGCTTCGCCGACCGAAGACCGTCGCGAGCGCAAGGCTCGCGAGCAGACAAGGAGGAGAACGACATGTTGAGGATTCGACACCCGAGCCCCGCGCTGGTCATCGCGGTGCTCGCGCTCTTCATCTCCCTGAGCGGGACGGCCGTCGCGGCCGGGGTGGTTCCGATGGCCAAGAAGGCGCTCTTCGCGAACAACGCGGGAAAGCTCCAGGGCAAGACGCTGACGCAGGTCGCGGCGCTGGCAGGCCCCGCGAGCAAGGCGGCATCTCTCGTCACGGTGGCGTCGGCGCCGTTCTCGCTCGGCGTGAGCGAGGAGCGGGACTTCACCGTCCAGTGCGCCTCGGGCGCGAAGGCGATCTCGGGCGGCTACACGAGCCCGAACTCCGTGCTCGCGTTCGACAGCCGGCCCACGCCTGACGGCGCGGGTTGGGGCGTCTATCTGGTCAATCTCTCGAACTCGGCAGCCGGGGCGGGGGCCGCCTACGCGGTCTGCCTCAGGTAGCGGAACGAAAGGAGTAGTTCGATGTCGACCGAGTCAATCTCGACGAGGCTTCGCGGCTGGTGCACGAAGACGCTCGTCGCGCCGCTTGCCGCAGTAGCCATGCTCGTCACCGGAGGCGCCGCTGCGGCCCAAGCGCCGGCGCCGATGCAACTCCGCATAGAGCTCTCGGTCGACATTGACTACGTCGACCCGGCGCTGGCCTACTACGTCCCGACCTGGGGAATCGAGTACGCGACCTGCGCCAAGCTCGTCAACTACCCGGATCGACCGGCGCCGGAGGGCGGCCGGCTCCAGCCAGAGGTCGCTCGTACGATGCCCACGGTCTCGCCCGACGGCAAGACGTACACGTTCGAGCTGCGGGACGACTTCGTCTTCTCGCCTCCCTCCAATGAGCGAGTCACCGCCGCCAACTTCAAGTGGGCGATCGACCGCGCGCTGAATCGGCAGATGAACTCCCCGGCGCAGGCGTTCTACGGAGACATCGTCGGAGCCCAGGACGTCATCAGCGGGACCACGAACTCGACTTCGGGCGTCGTTGCCGACGGGAACACCCTCCGAATCACGCTCACGCGGCCCGCCGGCGACTTCCTGGCTCGGCTCGCGATGCCGTTCACGTGCCCACTTCCGCTCTCGGTTCCCGTCAAGCCTGACGGGATCGCCGCTCCGGTTCCCTCGGCGGGGCCGTACTACATCGCCGGCTGGACACGCAACAGCGAAGTCCTCGTCAAGGAGAACCCGAACTACACCGGTGAGCGGCCTCATCACTTCGACGAGATCCACTACGGGATCGGCCTTCCGCTCGAGACCATCAAGCTCGGCATCGACGCCGGCACGACGGACTGGGGAGACGTTCCGCCTGCCTCGCACGAGGAGCTCGGGACACGCTTCGGCCCGTGCGCGCCGGGCTCCTCGGGTCGGCAGCGGTACTTCTGCAATCCGGCTCCGACTGTCCTGTACTTGGCGATGAACCACGACCGCCCGCTGTTCGGCGGCCCCGGGCCGGAGGGAAACGTCGCGCTCAAGCAGGCGGTCAATTACGCGATCGACCGCACGGCGATGATGGAGCAACGGGGCGCCTTCAGCGGGACGCCGACCGACCAGCATCTTTCGCCGATCACACCCGGTTTCCGCGACGCCGACATCTATCCGATGCGACCGGACCTCGTCCGCGCGCGGGAGCTCGCGGCGGGCAACACGCGCGGCGGCGAGGGGATTCTGTACTGCTCGAACCGTGCTCCGGCACCCGCGACTTGCCAGATCGTGCAGGCGAACCTGCGGAACATCGGTCTGAACATGGACATCAAGCTCTTCCCGCGCGCGACGCAGTTCGAGCTGACCGGCCGTCGTGGTGAGCCGTTCGACATGACCCTTGAAGGCTGGCATGTCGACTACCTCGATCCTTTCGACTTTCTGTTCCTCCTCGACGGAACCACGATCAGGCCGGCCAACAACACGAACTTCTCGTACTTCAACCATCCCGAGTACAACCGCCGGATCGCCGAGGCAAACCAGCTCCACGGGCCCGCACGTGAGACCGCTTTCGGCCTCCTCGACGTCGAGATCGCCCGGGACGCGGCGCCCTGGGCGGCCTACGGCATACCCAACGACCGGTACTACTTCTCAGATCGCGTCGGCTGCCAGATCTACTCGCCGGCGTACACCTTGAACCTCGCCGCGCTCTGCCTGCGTCCGGCGATCTCGGTCAACGACCTGACCGTCGCCGAAGGCGATTCCGGGCCAAAGAACGTCGCGTTCACGGTGACACTGGGCGAGGCCGCGGCCACCGATTACCCGGTCACCGTCTCGTACACAACGGCGGACGGGACGGCGGGCCCGGCGGATTACGAGCCCGCCTCGGGGACCGTCACCTTCGACGTCGGCGAGTCGACGAAGCAGGTCTTGGTCGAGATCTCCGGCGATACGACGCCCGAGCCGGCGGAAACGTTCCACGTTCGGCTCTCGTCCCCGACCAAGGGAACGGTCGTCCGTGCCCAGGGCACGGCTCGGATCCTCAACGACGACGGCGCCGACACGACTCCGCCCACGAATCCCAACTCGGTGACGAGCCCGTCACACCTCGTCGAAGAATGGACGACGAATGCCACGGTCGAGGTTCAGTGGGCCGGCGCGGCGGACGACGCCGAGGTCGCCGGCTACTCGGTGGAGTGGTCGGACGAGCCGGTCACGATTCCGGATGGTGAGATCGACCTGACCGGGATTACGCTGATCGAAGGGCTCGACGACGGCGAGTGGTGGTTTCACGTCCGTGCGGTCGACACCGGAGGCAACCCGGCCGTCGGCGCCGCCCACCTGGGCCCGTTTGCAATCGACACGACGGCGCCGGAGGACCCGGATGTCTGGAGTGAAAGCCATGACGTCGACGAGCCCTCGCGCGACAGCACGGTCGAGGTCTTCTGGGCAGACGCATGGGACGACGGCAGTGGCGTCGCCGGCTACTCGGTCGAGTGGACGCAAGCCGCTGGGAGCCTTCCGGACGCGGTCGTCGACACGACCGAGGAAGAGCTGACGAGTCGTCCTCCTCGCCGACGGGTCGTGGTGGTTCCACCTGCGGACAATCGACGAAGTCGGTAACTCGACCGGCACCGTTCATCTCGGTCCGTTCGTCGTCGACACGACGGCACCGACCGGGACGACGCTCTTCAGCCCGAGCCACACCGCCGGAACGTGGTCGAGCAACTCGAGCGTCTTCGTCCGCTGGTCGGGCGCGCAGGACGCCGGGAGTGGTGTCGACGGATACTCGTTCGAGTTCGGTCCCGACCCCGCCTCCGTCCCCGATGCCTCGGTGGACGCCGGAGCGCACGTCAACGGCTACGTCACAGGGGCTCTGAGCGCGCCGACCGTGTACTTCCATCTGCGGGTCGTGGATCGTGCCGGCAACTGGAGCGATGCGCTCCACGCCGGGCCGTTCCTGCTCGACCCGCATGCGCCGGTGAACCCGACGCTCCGAAGCACCACGCACACGCCGAGCAGGCCCTCGACCGTGACCACGGTCGAGACGGCGTGGAGCAACGCGTCCGATGACCGAAGCGGTGTCGACGGATTCTCGTTCGAGTGGTCGCGGGTTGCGAGCACCGAGCCTGACACGACGAAGGACGCCGAGGAATCCGCGAGTGGGACGAGGAGCCCTGCGCTCGCCGTGGGCCAATGGTGGTTCCACCTCCGAACCCGCGACAACGCCGGCAATTGGAGCTCCGCGGCACACCTTGGGCCGTTCGTGATCGACTCGCGCCGCCCGGCCTCGCGCTGCGTCGTCCCGACCATCCGCGGCAAGACGCTGCGCGCGGCGCGTGCGACGATCGTGCGGGCGAAGTGCCGGATGGGCCGAGCTTCAGCGGCGCTTCTCGAGCCGCGTGAAGGCGGGCCGCGTCATCTCGCAGCGGCCGCGCGCTGGAGCTCGGCTGGCCGTGAACGCCCGCGTTCACCTCGTCGTGAGCAAGGGCAAGCGGCGCTAGCCGACCGGACTGTGGAGGGCGGCTCGCGCCGCCCTCCACAGTCCACCTCTCGCCGCGTGTGAGCGCCGCGTGAGCGCCCCGTGAGCCGGGGCGCGCACGCTCACCTCATGAAGATTCTCCTGATCACACTCGTTGCGCTCGTCATCGCTCCGGCCGCGGCCGCCGCGCCGCCGCCGAACGACAACCGAGCCGATTCCTTCTTGCTGCCGGACTTTCCCGCACAGGTGCACGGGACGACGGCCGAGGCGACCGTGGAGCGTCTCGATCCGCAGGTCTCCCGCTGTGGCCGGATCGAGTCCACGGTGTGGTACCGGGTCGAGGCTGCGCCCGACGGCACCATCGTCGCGACGGCGCAGGCCGCCGCGGGCTTCACGCCGGTCCTTCGCATCTATCGACGCGGTTCTTCCAGCATCCAGGAGCTCGACTGCGCCGCCGCGAGTGCGGGCGGGAAAGCAGTCGTCTCCGTCCAGGCCGTTCGCGGCGCCGGCTATCTGATCCTCGTCGGCCGGCGCCCGGGGACGGCCGACGGCGAGTTCGATCTGCGTGCCGAGCTCTTTCTCCCGCCTGCGAACGACGAGCGCGGCGGCGCAGTTTCGCTCGGGCGCCCACCGGCAACGGTGCGTGCGACCACCCTCGGTGCAACAGGTGACGCCTCGGACGTCTCGGCCTGCGGGATGTCCGGCGGAACCGTCTGGTATCGGCTGACCGGCCCCTCGAGCAGGCGCGTGCTCCTCCGGCTCTCAGCGTCGGAGGAGCTCGACGCCGTCGTGGCCGTGTTCCGGCCCGTCCGTTCACGGCTCGACCTCGTCGCGTGCACGCCGACCGACCGCAAGGGCAGCGCGGTGCTCGGTTTCGCGGCCCGGCCCGGGGCGAGCTACCTGGTCGCGGTCGGCGAGCAGCGCAACTCTCCTCCGGGCGCGTTCAGCATGAACCTCCAACCTGCCGAGGCGCCGGAGCGTCATCCCGGCCGTGCGCTGCGCCGCGGCGGCGTTCGGGACTCGGTGAACGGCCTCACCGACGTGAACGACGTCTGGTCGGTTCGGCTTCGTCGCGGCACGACCTATCGGGTCGCCTTCAGCTCGAGCCCGTGCGCCCGCGCGACGCTGCATGCCAGGGGCAGGGTCGTCCGGCTGAGCTGCCGAGCCCACTCCACGTTCACGCCGGGCCGTGACGGCGGAGGCCGCTACGTGGTCGAGGTCCAGGCGTCTCCGACCGCCACACGCCAGCGCTACCGCCTGCACGTCGCGGCGGCGGGAGCGGACGATGTCGGCGTCGGCGTCGAGCTCAGGCCGGGATCCGGCGCACGCGGCTCGCTGTCGCCGAGCGGCGTGGACGTTCTCGACCTCTACCACTTCGACGTCGAGCGGTTCAGCGAGGTGCGGCTGCAACTCTCCGGCGGCTCGTTCGGGCTCGTCGTCCTCACCGACACCGGAGCTCGCATGGCGACCGGTGGAGGCGACTTCCGGCGCCGTCTCGGCCGCGGCCGCTACGTCGTGGCCGTCCAGGCAGCGGTGGGAAGCCGGGCCGGGCGCTATCGCCTCTCGCTCCGGCTACGGGATGTGACGGCGACGTCGGTGCTCGCCTCCGGGGCAGCTCGACCGAAGTCAGCCCGGGCTCGTCCGTGACGCTCAGCTGCCTCGTCTCTCCTGTAGCCAGTGGCCGAGTCGAGCTCCAGATCGACCGGTTCGATCCGCTGACCGGCTGGCACTTCCACCGATTGGTGAGGATCACGGCAGGTGCGAGCGTCTCGTGGCGCCCGCCGGCAGCCGGGCGGTGGCGCGTGCGCGCCCGGTACCTCGGAAGCGCGCGGTCGGCGCCAAGTCGGAGCGGCTACGCGCACATCCTCGTGGCGAAGCCGATCCGCTGAGAGCACTACCCGAAGGAACTGTGTGGAGGCGATGCGCCCGCCTCCACACGGTCCGCACTCCCGACCCGGCCGTCGCGCGCGGAGCGCGGCCAGCGCGACGGCCGCCATCACGATCGTCTGGATCACGCGCAGATCACGAACACCGGCGTGACGCCGAACGCATCCAGCAGCGGGCCTGCGCCGAGAATTCCGATCGGCATCGCAAGAGCGAACACGGTCATGAAGCTCGAGATCACGGTCGCACGCAGCTCCGGCGGGATGCGCAGCGTGATGATCGCGTGCAGGCTCGGGTTGATCAGACCGTTCGCCAGCCCCCAGACGGCGAGGACGACGATCGCCGCCCACGCGGGCACCTCGAAGACGAGCATCCACAGCGGGAGGGCCTGGCCCAGGGCGACTGCGTGCGATCAGAGTCAGTCCGTCCAGGCGCTTCACGAGCCGATACGCGACCGTGTTCCCGAGCACTGCGCCCACGCCGAAGGCGGCGAACATCGCGCCGACGATGCGCGGGTCGGAGTCGTAGCGCGTGACGACCAGCACGGGGAGCGAGATGAAGATCGCCTGCCAGGCCATGTCGCCGACGATCAGGCTGACAGCGCCACGCACGGAACAGGGGGTCCCGCCCGGCCCACCGCAAGCCGGCGCGCAAGCCGCGATCCTCCTCCTTCGCCGGCGGAAGCGGCTTCGTCGCCGGGACGAAGACCCCGAGCAGGAACACGGACACCGCGTAGGTCGCAGCGTCGACGACCAGCACGGCCGGCGCGCCGATGAAGCCGATCAGGACGCCGGCGAGCGGCGGCCCGAGCAGGAGCGTGACGCGGTTCGCACCCTGGAAGAGCGCGGAGGCCTGGCTCACGACACCCTCGTCCTCGCCGAGGAGCTCCGGGACGATCATCCGCTGGGCGGCGAAGTGCGGCCCCGTGAAGCGCGCCGACAGCGAACGCCACGGCGACGATGCAGCCCGAACGACAGGCGTCCGGCCCAGTGGCAGCAGCGGAATCACGAGCATCAGCGGCCCGCGGCAGGCGTCGCAGATCATCATCGTCCGGCGGGCGCCGACCCGGTTCAGCACGCGGACGCCCAAGAGCCCGGCAGCGCGATGCCGATCGCCTCCGACGCGATCACGACGCTCATGCGCGTCGCCGAGCCGCTCGTCGTCAGCACGAACCAGGGCAGCGCGATCCAGGTCATCTGCGCGCCGGTCGTGGACACGACCTCGGCGGCGAGGAGCGCGCGGACCGGGCCGGTGCGGAGGACGCTCGACGTCCACCTAGACGGCCTCTGCCGGCGCCTCGCGCAGGCGCGGGATGGGTGAGAAGACGAGGAAGACGACGCCGGCGAGCGCTCCCAGCACGCCGATCCAAAGCGTCGTGTGCAGGCCGATCGCGGTCCCGAGCGCCCCGCCGAGCAGCGCGCCGATCGGCCGGATGCCCATGTTGACGAACCGGAACGTCCCCGCCATCCGCGACCGGAGCCGGTCGGGCGTCCGGAGGAACATCAGGCTGCCGGCGTTGACGTCGAGGATCATCACGCCGACCGAGCAGAAGAACTCGGCGGCGCCCAGCATCAGCACGATCGTGGTCTGGCTGCCGGAGGCGAGCGGGATCGAGCACCAGCGGCAGCGGAAAGAGGACGGCGCCGAGCGTGAAGGCGGCGCCGATCCGATCAGCTCTCGATCGCGCGGTGCGATCAGCGCCCCGACTACGCCTCCGATTGCGCCCGCGCCGAGGACGAGCCCGAGCAGGCCGGGATTCACGCCGAGCTCCCTCGTCGCATAGAGGACGAAGATCGCGTGGAAGACGAAGTTGAAGAAGTTGATCGTCGCAACGCAGAGGAGCTCCGGCGCGGATCAGCTCGTCTCCGAGGACGAACGCAAAGCCGTTCGCGGAGGCTCCGCCGGACGCTTTCCGTCGCCGTCGTGCTCGACCGGCGGCTCCTTCGCCCGAATCCGCTCGAGGAAGAGCGCGAGACCAGAGGTACGAGAACGCGTCGACGAGCAGCGTCATCGGGGCGGTCAGCAGCCTGGACGAGGAAGCCGGCGACCGACGGGCCGACCACGAAGGACAGCGACCGGCTGAGGCTCATCTTGCTGTTGGCGTCGACGACGTCGCGCCGCGGGACGACGGCGACGAAGAGCGTCGACCAGCTGACGTCGAACATGACGGCGAACGTCCCGACCGCGAACGCGACGCGCGTAGAGCTGCGGAAAGCTGAGGACGTCGAACGCGTACGGCGATCGGCACCGACGCGAGCAGTAGCGACGCGGCCGATGTCGGCCACGATCATCAGCCGCCGGCGCGCTGCGACCCGCTCGATCCAGACGCCGGCGAGCAGCGAGAAGAAGAGGTGCGGCAGCAGCTCGGCGGCGACGAGGAAGCCCATCTGCGCCGCCGAGGCGTCCAGCGTGAGGACGGCGACGAGCGGCAGCGCGAGCAGCGTGACCTGGTCGCCGAGCTGCGAGATCGACTGCGCCGCCCAGAGCTTCAGGAACTCGGGCTGGCGGAGGAGCGGCGGCGGCTCGGGTTCGGCCGCCGCCGCCGGAGTCTCATCCGCCAGACTCACGCGCGCTTGACGCTGATGTCACCGCTCATGGAGCGCGCCTTCAGCTCGACGAGCGGACCTTCGTCGGTCTCGATCGTGCTGCCGGACTCGAGGTCGAGCTCGGACGAGGTGTCGCCCGAGAGCGTCTGCGCGTCGACGAAGAGCCGCGATCCCTTCGCGATGCCGACCTCGATGTCGCCGGAGGCCGAGTTGATCCTCACCTCGCCGGCGACGACGCTGCCGATCTCGACGTCGCCAGACGCGGTGTTCACCTCGGCCCCGTCGGCCGAGCTGTCGATCTGGACGTCGCCGGAGGCCGAGTTGACCTTCGCGGAGCCGACGGTGTCGAGTTGGACGTCTCCGGAGGCGGTGTTGACGCCGGCCTCGCCGGACACGTCTTCGAACTCGACGTCGCCCGATGCGACCTTGATGTCGATCTCCGAGTACCGCCCGCGGCCGGAGATGTCCGCCGAGGCGAGGTTCGCCCGCACGGTCGCGCCGTGCGGCGCCGCCACGCGCACGCGGTACTCGCCGCTCCGGCGGAACAGACCGCGGCCGTCGCCCGCCTCGATCCGAATCTCATACCCCTCGCCACGCGGTCGCATCGAGATCTCTGCGCTGCGCTCGAGCTCCTCCGGATCGCGGCCGCGCGCCTCGAGCTCGACCTCCGTCTCGCCGGCGTTTCCGGTCTCGATCTCGACGTCGCCGGACGGGATCCGGATGTCCAGCGTGACGGGCCCGGGCGTAGTGAAGGTCTCGTGCCTCACGGCCGCCGCTTTCCACGGCGCCGCGGAGGCCGCGGATCCGTCTTCACCTCGACGTGTCCGAACGGAAGCTGGAAGAACGTCATGCCGATCCCCTCCTTGGGTCTAGTTCCGGCCGTAGCCGGTGAGTCGATTGCCTCTGCTCCGCGGCGCCGGCGAAGCGACGCTGCGGGACAGCGCCCGGACGAGCCAGGCGTTGAGCGACATGCCCTCGCGGGCTGCCGCTGCCTCGAGCTCGCGCTTCAGGCTCTCGTAGAGCCGGAGCGTGATCCTCGCGGCGAGCCCGTCCTCCTCCGCCGGCACTGCGGCCGGCTCCGCCGGCTCGGGGCCGACGTAGACGAGCTGCGGGTCGGGCCCGGCGAGCCGGACCTCGACGTGGCCCTCGGGAAGCTGGTCGCTGATCTCCAGCGCCGCCTCGCCGAGGGTCTCCATCAGGCGCATTCCGGCGGAGCCGCGCAGCGCCTGGATCAGGCGCTCGGCGGCCGCCGCGGTCTCCTCGTCGCCGACGGCGGCGACCGCGGTGAGGTCTCGCTCGAGCGCTGCGATGAACCGTGCCGTCTCCATGGGGGCAGTATGACATCATTTTGATGTCTGTCAAGCATCATCGTGACATCGGCTTGAAATGGCGGTATAGATGCCTCTGTGCCGATCTGCTGCGAACTGCGGTCAGGACAATCCCGAGGGCTTTCGCTTCTGCGGATCCTGCGGCGCCGAGCTCGCCGAAACTCCCCCACCGCGCGAGGTACGCAAGACGGTGACGGTGCTGTTCTGCGACGTGACCGGCTCGACGGCGATGGGCGAGCGCCTCGACCCCGAGTCGACTCGCCGCGTTATGGCCCGGTACTTCGAGGCGATGCGCCAAGCCATCGAGCGCCACGGCGGCACGGTCGAGAAGTTCATCGGCGACGCGGTGATGGCGGTGTTCGGCGTCCCGGTCGTGCACGAGGACGACGCGCTGCGCGCCGTGCGTGCGGCCGCCGACATGCGCTCGGCCCTCGTCGAGCTGAACGAGGAGCTCGAGCGAGACTGGGGCGTCCGGATCGAGAGCCGGATCGGCGTCAACACGGGCGAGGTCGTCGCCGGCGAAGGCGACTCGCTTGCAACCGGCGACCCCGTCAATGTAGCCGCCCGCTTGGAGCAGGGCGCGGAGCCAGGCACGACGCTGCTTGGCGAGGCGACCTACCGCCTCGTCCGCGACGCCGTGATCGCGGATCCGGTCGAGCCGCTCGCCGCCAAGGGCAAGTCCGAGCCACTCACCGCCTTCCGTACTCGACGCGCTCGTCGAGGGCGCCGAGTTCATCACACGCCGTCTCGACTCGCCGCTCGTCGGACGCGAGAACGAGCTTGCCGAGCTGCAGCGCGCCTTCGATCACGCGGTTTCCGACCGCGTCGCCTACCAGTTCACGTTGCTCGGCCCCGCCGGCATCGGCAAATCGCGTCTGGTCAGAGAGCTGTACGACCGTGTCGATGCGACGCTGCTTTCGGGCCGGTGCCTGCCCTACGGCGACGGGATTACGTACTGGCCGCTCGTCGAGATCGAGCAGCTGGCGTCGGCAGATCGACTTCGACGCGAACCGAGACGAGATCGCGCTTCAGACACGACGGATCCTCGAGCGACTGGCGCACGAGAAGCCGCTCGTCGTCGTCTTCGACGACCTCCAGTGGGGCGAGCCGACGTTCCTCGACCTCGTCGACCATGTCACCGATCTGGCGCGAGACGCCCCGATTCTCCTGGTCGTGCGTCGCCCGACCGGACCTGCTCGACGGCAGGCCCGGCTGGGGAGGCGGCAAGCTCAACGCAACGACGATGCTGCTCGACGCACTGACGGAGGACGAATCCGCGCAGCTCGTCGACAACCTGCTCCTCAGCTCGCGCTTAGACAGAGCACGTAAGCAGCAGATCGCATCCGCGGCGGAAGGCAACCCTCTTTTCGTCGAGGAGATGCTGGCGATGGTCGCGGAGATTCGGAAATGGCGACCTGGCGATTCCGCCGACGATCCAGGCGCTTCTCGCGGCCAGGCTCGACCGGCTCGTGCCCGACGAGCGCACCGCCATCGAGTGCGCGGCGATCCAGGGTCAGGAGTTCGACCACTACGCGCTCGCGCGCCTCGTGCCCGAAGCGCTCTCTGGGCGGCTGGTCGGGATCCAACAGTCGCTCGTCCGGAAGGACCTCGTCCGGCCGGCCGCCGAGGACACGTATCGGTTCAAGCACCTGCTTCTGCGGGACGCCGCGTACGAGTCGCTGCCGAAGGAGCAGCGCGCGGACCTCCACGAGCGCTTCGCCCAGTGGCTCGAGGTTGCGGTGCCCGAGGTCGAGGAGATACGCGGCTACCACCTCGAGCAGGCGTACGGCTACCGGCCGAGCTCGGGCCCGTCGATTCCGCCGGCCGAGACCTGGCGCGGAGGGCTTCGGCCCTGCTTGCCTCCGCCGGCAGGCGCGCGGAGGCCCGCGCCGATGTCCCGGCCACGATCAACCTCCTCGAGCGCGCCGTGAAGCTCCTTCCCGACGGCGACGCCGAGGCGATCGCAATCTACCCCGACCTCGGAACTGCAGTCGCGGAGAACGGAGACCTCCCCCGCGCGGAGGATCTCTACCGGCGCGCACGAGAGCTCGGCGACCCACGCACCGCGCTGATCGCTCGCCAGCGAGGAATCTGGAACGACCTGATGCGCGGCGCAAGCATGGCCGAGGCCGTCGGCCCCTTTGAGGAGACCGTGGAGGAGGCGGAGCGGCTCGGTGACGAGTCCATCTTGGCCGAGGGGCTGACGAGGCTCGGGGTGATCGCAAGCTGGCTCGGCGAGAACGATCGCGCACTGACGCTCCTCCGCCGCGCGGTTGCGGACGCGAAAGCGACCGGCGATCCACGAATCCTCGCCGACGCCACCCGGTGGGTTGGGATCGTGACCCTTTGGGGGTCGACCCCCGTCGACGAAGCTCTTCGCGAGGTCCGACAGCTGGCGAAGTCGACGGCCGGGGCCGGGATGGCGTACGCCGAGCTCCTCGTGGTCGAGGGCACGCTGCTTGCACTGACAGGGGATTTCGAGGGAGGCAGAGCGCTCGTCGCCGAAGGTCGACGGCAGCTGCTCGAGCTCGGCCAGAAGGTCCAGTACGCCGGGATCGGCCAGCCCGCGGCGATCCTCGAGCTCCTGGCCGGCGATGCACCAGCTGCCGAGCGGATCATGCGGGAGGCACATGAGATGCTGAACGCAGCCGGGGAGCGAGGGTTCCTCTCGACCGTTTCAGCGTTGCTCGGGCTCGCGCTTGCGCGCCAGGGTCGTTACGACGAGGCTGACCGTTTCGCCGACGAGAGCCGTGAGTCCGGATCAGATGACGACGTGATCACACAGATCTACTGGCGGATCGTCAAGACGTACGTCGAGGCGGCGAAGGGGGATCTGGACGAGGCCGCGCGGCTTGCGGCGGACGTCGTCGAGCTCACGAACAGAACCGATGACACGTTCGACGGGCCTATCGCCCTGATGGACGTCGTCGACTTTCTCGATCCGGCCCGGCGCCGCCCGGTACTGGAGCGCGGGCTCGCCGAGACGACTCGGAAGGGGAACGTCGTCAGCGCGGAGCAGATTCGCGCGAAGCTCGCAGCTCTTCCATGACGCCGGCGACCCAGGTATCGAGCTCCGCGAGCCCGCCGGTGTTCACGTACGAGTAGTCGGCGCGCTTGACCTTCTCGCGGTCGGGGATCAGGCGCTCCTCGCGGCCCTTCATCGGCACGTTCGTCCGCTGCTCGCGCAGGAGCCGGGGCGCCGTGATCGCGACGACCTTGTCGAAGCGGTCCTGGGAGCCGACCTCATAGAGAAGCGGCACCTCGGTCACGCAGACCTCAGGAGAGCGCGGAAGCTTCGCAAGACGGTCACGCCAGGTCAGGTACTCGGCCGAGACGCGCGGGTGGAGGAGCGCTTCGAGCCAGGCAAGCGCGTCACGGTCGCCGAAGACGAGCCGGCCGACCCTGGCTCGGTCGATCTCACCGTCCGCGCCCAGGATCCCGTCTCCGAGCCGCTCCAGCATCGCCGCCTTGATCTCAGGGTCGGTGCGGATCAGGTGATGGACGATCTCGTCGCTCGAGACGACAGCGGCTCCGTGGCGCGCAAACGCCTTGAGCGCCTCGCTCTTCCCCGCCCCGATGCCGCCCGTGATGGCGACCGAGAGCGGAGGGTTACTGCTGTTCGTCGGTCTCTTCGGCCGGACCCGGCTCGTCCAGCGCGACGGTCTCGGCAGGAGTCTGGCTCTCGGGCTGCGGCTCGGGCTCGCCTTCGGGCTCCGGCTCCGCTTCGGGCTCACCCTCGACGGGCTGCGGCTCCTCCGGCGCGCCGACCGGCTCGGGCGACGGTTCGGCGCCCGTGCTCTCCTCGAGCGCCACCTCGGCCGGCGCCTCCGTAGCCGGCGCCTCCGTAGGCGGGGCCTCCGTAGCCGGGGCCTCCGTAGCCGGGGCCTCCGCGAAGACCTCGTCGGACAGGCCGAGCTCGGACGCCGGGGTCGGCCCCTCGCCCTCGACCCGCTTCAGCGACAGCGAGAGCCGGCGGCGCTCGGCGTCGACCTCGATGATCTTCGCCTGCACCTGGTCGCCCTGCGAGACGACCTCGCGCGGGTTCTCGACGTGGTGCTGCGCGAGCTCGGAGATGTGAACGAGCCCCTCGACGCCGGGCATGATCTCGACGAAGGCGCCGAAGGTGACGACCTTCGTGACCTTGCCCTCGACGACGTCGCCCTCGTTGTACTGGTCGATGACCTGCTGCCAGGGGTCGCTCTGGGTCTGCTTGAGCCCGAGGGAGATCCGCTGGCGGTCGCGGTCGATGTCGAGCACCTTCACCTCGACCGTCTGGCCGATCTCGAGCACCTCGGACGGGTGGTTCACGTGCGACCAGGACAGCTCGGAGATATGGATCAGGCCGTCCATCCCGTCGAGGTCGACGAAGGCGCCGAAGTCGACGATGTTCGAGATCTGTCCCTCGACGACGTCTCCGGGCTGGAGCCGGTCGAGGATCTGCTGCCGCTGCTCCTTGCGCTCGTCCTCGAGGACGGCGCGGCGCGACAGGACCACGTTGTTCCGCGAGCGGTTGAGCTCGATGACCTTCGCGCGCAGCTCCTGGCCGAGGAACTCGTCCAGGTCCTGCACGCGGCGGATGTCGACGAGCGACGCCGGGAGGAAGCCCCGCACGCCCAGGTCGAGGATCAGGCCGCCCTTCACGACCTCGATCACGCGGCCGACGATCGCCTCGCCAGACTCGGCCTTCTGCTCGATCATCTTCCAGGCCAGCTCGAAGCGCGCGCGCTTCTTGGAGAGGATCAGCCGGCCCTCCGCGTCCTCCTTGGTCAGGACGAGCGCGTCGACTTCCTCGCCGAGCTTGACCTCGTCCTCAGGGTTCACCGACCGGCGGATCGAGAGCTCGGAGAGCGGGATGACGCCCTCGGACTTGTAGCCGATGTCCACGAGCACCTCGTCCTTGTCCACGCGCACGACGGTGCCGTGGACGACCTCTCCCTCGTTGATGGTCGGGAAGGTGGACTCGTAGTCCGGGATCAGCTCGCCCTCCGGCCCGGTCGTCCAGACCTCGGGGTCGTCCACGTGCTGTTTGTCGGCGATGTCGCTCACCACGAGCGGCGCAGTATATCTGCGGATTTTCGCTTTCAGATGCGGCCGAGAAAGCTGCGGACATGGCCTAGATAGGCGTCCTGGGCCTCGACCATGCTCATGTGGCCCGCGTCCGCCAGCTCTTCGTACTCGCTGCCCGGGATCCCGTCGTGAAGGGCTCGGGCGGCACGCGGCGTCGTCGTCCGGTCGTGCTCGCCGACCAGGACGAGCGTCGGCTTGGAGACACGGCCAAGGTCGGGCGTGTAGTCGAAGTCGCCGTACCCGGCGCTCGCGAAGTGCCGCAGCACCTCAGGGGCGTAGACCGTGTCCTCCGCGAATCCGGGCGGCGGCGGGCCGTGGAAGTGGAACGGGTTCTGGACGCGCACCAGCTCGGCGCAGTCCTCCGGCGTCTCGACCGTCTGCTCCCACTCCCAGGACTCGGCGATCGGCTTTCCGTCCTCGCCCATCGCCTCGAGCGACGCTTCCACGTCCGCCATCAGCGCGGCGCTCGAGTCCCCGCCGCCGGAGATGACGTACCCGGCGGCGGTGCCGAGGTTGACCGCGTGCCAGGTCGTGATGATCGCGCCGAACGAATGCCCGAGCAGCGCGAACCGCTCGAGCTCGAGCGCCTCGGCGAGCAGGTCGACGTCCCTGGCGAAGACCTCGAGGCTGAGCGTTGCCGGGTCGACGCGTTCGCTCTGGCCCTGTCCGCGCTCGTCGACATAGAGGACGCGGAACTCGTCGCCGAGCGGGTCGAGCCAGGGCCGGAGGTGCGTGTGGTCGAGCCCAGGGCCGCCGTGGAGAACTATGAGCGGTAGCCCTTCGTCACCGACCTGTTCCACGAAGAGCTTGTAACCGTCAGAGAGCTCGACGTTCAGCTCTTCGCCTCGTTCCAATCCTCCCCCACGCCGACGTCGACTGCCAGCGGCGGGTCGAGGTCGTAGGCGGCGCACATCTCCTGCCCGGACGAGGTCCTTCACCGCGGAGACCTCCTTCTCCGGGACTTCAAGCAGCAGCTCGTCGTGCACCTGGAGGACGAGCCTCGCGCCTCGCCCCTCGTTTCGCAGGCGGCGGTGGATGGCGATCATCGCCTTCTTGATGATGTCCGCGTTCGAGCCCTGCATGACGAAGTTGACGGCGAGCCGCTCGCCCAGCGAGCGCGTCTGGCGGTTCGAGGCTCGCAGCTCCGGCACCGGGCGCCGGCGGCCGAGCAGGCTGGTCGTGTAGCCGTCGCGAGCCGCCTGCTCGATCGTCCGCTGGATGAAGTCCTGGACGTGCGGGAAGCGGGCCAGGTAGGTGTCGATCAGCTCCTGCGCTTCCTCGCGAGAGATCTCGAGGTTCTCCGAGAGGCCGAACGACGAGATCCCGTAGACGATCCCGAAGTTGATCATCTTCGCCGTCGAGCGGTCGCCGGTCGTCAGCTTGGCGGGATCCTTGCCGAGCACCTCGGCTGCGGTCGCCGTATGGATGTCGTCGCCGCGCGCGAATGCCTCCCGCAGCTTCGGTTCCCCGGAGACGTGCGCCAGGATCCGCAGCTCGATCTGGGAGTAGTCCGCCGAGAGCAGCCGGTGGCCCTGCTCGGCGACGAAGGCCGAGCGAATCTCCTTGCCGAGCCCGGTGCGGATCGGGATCGCCTGAAGGTTCGGGTTCGTCGTCGAGAGCCGGCCGGTCGAGGCGACCGCCTGGTTGAACGTCGTGTGGAGCCGCTTGTCGTGCTCCGAGATCAGCGTCGGCAGAGGCCCCAGGTAGGTGTTGAGGAGCTTCGAGTACTCGCGCCACTCCTCGATCACGCCGACGATCTCGTGCTCGTGGCGGATCTTCCGGAGGACGCGGGTGTCGGTCGAGTAGCCGGTCTTCCCCTTGCGATCCGGGGTGAGTCCGAGCTTCTCGAAGAGGATCCGAGCCACCTGCTGGGTGGAGCCGAGGATGAACTCCTCGCCCGCGAGCTCGTAGGCACGCTGCTCGAGCTCCTCGACCCGGTCGGCGAGCCGCGCGGTGATCTCGCCCATCCGGTACTCGTCGATCTTGACGCCGGTGTCCTCCATGTCGGCGAGCACCTGGGTCAGCGGCAGCTCGATCTCGCGGTAGAGCGGCTCGTGGCCGCGCTCCTGCAGGCGGGAGACGAGCGGATCGGCGAGGCGAAGCGTCGCGGCGGCGTGGCGGACGAGCGCCGACGTGTCCTCGTCGGCGGGCGGGTCGGGGACGAGCTCGATTCCATACTCCGCGGCGAGGTCGTCGAGCTCGTAGGTCGCGCGGCCGGGGTCGATGAGGTAGGCGGCGAGCAGCGTGTCCTCGGCCGGCTCGACGCGCTGCGCCTTCGCGTCGTGGGCGACCACCCGAAGGCCTTGTAACACAGTGTTACTTGCCCCGGAAGCGGCTGGCGACGGGCCCTGGAGCGCTTGTAACACAGTGTTACTTGGTCTCGGAGCGACGACGACCTCCGCCTCGGTTGCCACCGCGACCCGCCCATCCTCGGCCGCCCAGCCGACCGTGCCTTCGGTCGGGAGCTCGCCTTCGCGCCAGGGCACCCGCACGCCCTCCAGGACCATCGGGGCCGCGGGGACGGTGGCGTCGAGGTCGTCCACACGGTTGAGCAGCCCGCGGAACTCGAACTGGCGGAACATCTCCTTCAGCCGCGAGCGGTCGGGAGGCGAGAGGACGAGCTCGGACGGGTCGCAGCCGAGCTCGAGGTCCCGCCGCATCGTGGCGAGCTCCTTCGAGACCTTCGCCTGCTCGGCGTTCTCCGAGATGTTCTTCCGCCGCGCCGGAGTCAGCTCTTCAGCGTGCTCGAGGACGCCTTCCAGCGATCCGTACTGCTGGATCAGCTGCGAGGCCGTCTTGTCCCCGATGCCCGGGATGCCCGGGATGTTGTCCGAGTTGTCGCCCTTGAGGCCGATGAAGTCGGGAATCTGGTCGGGCGTGATGCCGAGCCGCGCCTCCACGCGCTCCGGCGTGTAGACGTTGACGTCGGCGACGCCGCGCGGGGTCATCATCAGCGTCACGTTGTCGGTGACGAGCTGGAAGGCGTCGCGGTCGGTGGAGACGACGGTCGTCTTGATCCCGGCCTGATGGGCCTGCGTCGCGAGCGTGGCGATGACGTCGTCCGCCTCCCAGCCCTCGAACTCGAGGTTGCGGTAGCCGAACGCCTCGACGATCGGCCGGAAGTACGGGAACTGCTCGCGTAGCAGGTCGGCCATCGGCCTACGGTCGGCCTTGTAGCCCTCGTGCTGCTCCATGCGCTCGACCGGGCGAGTGTCCCAGGCGACGGCGACGCCCTTCGGCCGGTAGTCGGTCAGGAGCTTGAAGAGCATGTTCGTGAAGCCGAGCAGCGCGTTCGTCGGCATTCCCTCGCTCGTCGCGAGCTCCTCTGGCAGCGCGAAGTAGGCTCGGTAGGCGAGGTTGTTGCCGTCGACGAGGAACAGATCGGAGTCGCGCGCCGGCGCGTCGTCCAGCTGCAACTCCTCGCCGGTCAGGGTCTTGGGCATCTCAGGCTCAACGGTATCGTCCTCCGCCGATGCCGGGCCTCCGATTCGAGGCGTTCACGGACGCCCATCTCGACGATGCGGCGAAGCTCCTCCAGCAGCGACATCGCCGCCACCTTGCAAGCGGAGCGCTTCTGGCCGAGGAGCCCGACTTCCGCGCCGAGCTCGGACAGGCCCTGGCCGCGAAGGGCGCGAGCGGTTCAGTTCTCCTCGAGGACGGCCGGCCCCGCGGCTACCTCGTCGCCGCTCCGCAGCAGTTCACGAACACCGGCCTGACGTGGATGCTGACCGGGTTCGCGGGGTTCGCGCTCGAGGGAGACGCGGAGCTCACACGCGATCTCTATGCGCACGCAGCGAACCGCTGGGTGGACGAGGGCCACACGAGGCACGGCCTCTACCTCCCGGCATCCGAAACCGAGCAGATCGACGCCTGGTTCCGCCTCTGCTTCGGCGCGTCGGCCATGACGGCCGCTCGGGAGATCGAGCCCGAGTCGTTCGATTCGCGGGTGCGGGTCAGAGACGGCACGCCGGAGGACATCGAGGAGGCCGTCCGGCTGGACCGCGCGATGGCGGACTCGATGCGCCCGGCGCCGAGCTTCTCCGGAATCGACGCCGCGTCCCAGGAGTCGGCCGTCGAGGAGTGGCGCGGCACGTGGGACGAGGGCGTCTTCGTGCACTTCGTTGCCGAGCTCGACGGGCGTCTCGCCGGCCACCTCCTGCTCTACAAGGGTCGCGAGGGTCTCCGTATCCCGAGCGGCAGCATCGACCTGTCGGACGCGTCGACCGAGCCAGAGGCGCGCGGTTCCGGCGTCGGCCGAGCGCTGACCGCCCACGCCTTCACCTGGGCCCACGAGCACGGATATCGCGTCATGACGATCGACTGGCGGATGACGAACCTCCTCGCCTCGCGGTTCTGGCCCAAGCGCGGCTTCCACCCCACGTTCCTGCGCATGTACCGCTCGATCCCGTGAGCGTCCGCGAGGCAGAGCCGCGCGACGCGGACCGCGTGCTGCAGCTGATGGAGGACCTGACGCGGCCCGCCGTCCACGACGATCCGCAGCCGCAGCGCGAGGTCTTCCTGTCCCACCTCGAGCACCCGGATTGCCGCCTCTACGTCGCGGAGCTGGACGGCGAGGTGGCGGGGGCCGTCAGCCTCTGGATCCAGCCTCGGCTGAACTGGACGACGCCGCAGGGCTGGATCCCCGACCTCTTCGTGGACGAGGCCTTCCGCCGGAGGGGCGCCGCTCGGGCGCTGCTGGACGCGTGCGCGGAGGAATGCCGGCGGCGCGGCTGTCACGTCCTGACGCTCGAGTCGGGCCACCACCGGGCCGAGGCGCATCGCCTGTACGAGTCGTACGGCTTCGTCCACCACGCCCGCGCCTACATCTCTCAGTGACTATGCCCTGAGGTCAGCGGTCCTCCTGCTCCTCCCCGGCTCGCGGCTCACGGTCGTCGACGTGCCGCCCGACGCCCCTTCGTGCTCCGCAGCCACCTCCCTCCCGCCGAGCCGCTCGCGGACGTCGGCGCGGCGGTCGGCGAGGCTCTTCGCTTCCCGCTCGCCGGACGGCCCCTCGAGCAGCTGGCGCTTCGCGGGGGCCGGGCGACGATCGTCGTCGAGCCACCGGGGCTCCCGATCCCGAGCGCCGTTCGCGATCCCCGCCAGGAGGCGCTGGCGGCAGCGGTCTCGGAGCTCGAGCGTGTCGGCGTCGCGCTGGAGCGCCAGACGATTCTCGTGGCCGGAGGACTCGGCCGGAAAGTGGGCCCGCACGAGCTGGAGAGCCTGGTGCCCCACGAGCTGGCCCGCCGGTTCTCGGGAAAGCTCGAAGTGCACGACGCGGCCGACCCGGATCTGGTCGACCTCGGGAACGGCGGCCGGATTCCGCTCCGGGTCAACCGAGCGCTGGTCGATACGGATCTGGTCGTCGTCGTCAGCGCGGCGGAATCCGTCCTCCAGGGAGGGCCGGCGGCGCTCCTAGGCGCCGGCGGCCCGGAGGCCCTGCGCGCGGCGAGCGCCGACTCGCTGCTCGAGACGGCCGCGTCGCCGGGCTGGCGCCTCGGCAGCGAGCTGGAGCGGGAGCTCTCCAAGCGCGTGCCGCTGATTGGAGCATCCCTCTCACTGAACCCCCCGGTCGTGACGGGCGCGTTTCACGGCTACCCGCACGACCATCGGGCACTCGAGCGGATCGCCGCGTCGCCCGTTCGGCTCGCCTTTCGGCTCGCTCCCGGCGCGATTCGCACGCGCCTGCTCGGCTCCATCCCGCGGGAGCTGACGGCGACATCCGTCCTCGGCGGCTTGCCGTCGATCGCGCATGTCGAGGCGCTGCTGCGCGGCGTCGAGGCGCGGGCGGCGCGTCTCGACTCGCCGCTGGACATCGTCGTCATCGGGATCCCGGCGACGACGCCGCACCTGCCACGCGAGCGGCCCAACCCGGTGCTCGCCGCCTATCTCGGGCTCGGGCTCGCGCTCCGGCTCTGGCGCGACGCCTTCCCCGTCGCCGACGGCGGCACGGCGATCCTCCTCCACCCGTTCGACCGGCGGTTCCCGCATCCGAGCCAGTCGCCGTACCGGACGTTCTTCAACGCCCTGAGGGCCCTGGGCTCGCGCGCTGCGACCGAGCCGCAGAGCTCGCCGTCGCAGAGCGCGCCGCTGCGTCCGACGCGCGCGCAATCGACCAGTATCGCGGCGGCCGCGCCTGCCACCCTGCTCCTCCCGTTCGTCGAGTGGGCCGGCTGCCTCCCCGCGGTGGAGCGCCTCGGCGCAGTCCTGGTCGCCGGCAGCCGGGACGCAATGGCCGCGCGCCAGTTCGGGTTCGTCCCGACGCGGAATCTCTCGACGGCGCTCTCGATGGCAAGGGCGCGGACGAGCGGCTCGCCGAGGGTCGGGTTCCTCGTCGCCCCGCCCTACTTCCCGATCCGCACAGGGCCTTCCTGACCTAGTAACAACTTGTTACGAGCCCGGAACGCCGCTGATCTGCGCGCGAAACAGCCGCTAGTGACAAGTTGTTACTTGCGCCTCGGGTCCGCGCTAGGTCTCGCCCAGGTAGGTCTTGCGAACCTGCTCGTTCTGGGCAAGGGCCTTCGCGTCGTCGGCGAGCGCGATCGAGCCCGTCTCCAGCACGTAGCCGCGGTCGGCGACGTCGAGCGCCATCAGCGCGTTCTGCTCGACGAGCAGGATCGGCGTCCCCTGCTTGTTGATCTCGACGACGATCTCGAAGATCCGCTCGACGAAGATCGGCGCGAGCCCCATCGAGGGCTCGTCCAGCAAGAGCAGCTTCGGCTGCGCCATCAGCGCCCGCCCGATCGCGCACATCTGCTGCTCGCCGCCGGACATCGTCCCTGCCCGCTGGTTCTTCCGCTCCAGCAACCGCGGGAAGAGCTCGAAGACCCGGTCGAGCGACGCCTTGATCCCCGCCTTGTCGTCGCGCTGGAACGCGCCCATCTCGAGGTTCTCCATCACGCTCATGCGCGGGAAGAGGCGGCGGCCCTCGGGCGACTGGCTGATGCCCATCTTGACGACGTCGTGCGGTGACTCGTTCGTGATGTCACGGCCCTGGAACCGGATCCGGCCTTCGCGCGGGTGGTTGAGGCCGTTGATCGAGCGGAGCGTGGTCGACTTCCCGGCGCCGTTCGCGCCGATCAGCGTGACGACCTCGCCGTCGTAGACCTCGATCGAGATGCCCTTCAGCGCCTGGATCGAGCCGTAGTAGGTGTGGACGTCCTCGAGCTCGAGGATCTTGCTGCGATCGGCCGGCGCCTCCACGCGCTCGCGCTCCGCAAGCGTCTCGGTCACTGGGACACCGCCGCAGAGCCGAGGTACGCCTCGATCACCTTCGGGTCGCGCTGCACCTCCTGCGGCGCACCCTCGGCGATCTTTTCGCCGTAGTCGAGGACGGTGACACGGTCGGACATGCCCATGACGACCCGCATGTCGTGCTCGATCAGGAGCACCGTCAGCTCTTCCTCCGTGCGCAGGCGCGAGACGAAGGCGGTGAAGTCGGCCGTCTCCTGCGGGTTCATGCCTGCCGTCGGCTCGTCGAGCAGGACGAGCTTCGGCTGGGTCGCAAGCGCCCGCGCGACCTCGAGCCGGCGCTGGTCGCCGTACGAGAGGTTCCGCCCGTACTCCTCCCACTGGCTCCGCTGCAGGCCGCAGAACGCGAGCAGCTCGCGCGCCCGCTCCGCCGCCCGGAGCTCCTCGCGCTTCACACCCGGCGTGCGCAGCACGCTCTTGACGATCCCGCCCTTGAGGCGCGAGTGCATCCCGACCATCACGTTCTCGCGGGCGGTCATGTTCTGGAACAGGCGGATGTTCTGGAAGGTGCGGCCGATGCCCCGTTCGGTGATCGCGTGCGGCGGCTTGCCGGTCACGTCCTCGCCGCTGAACTCGATCCGCCCGCCCGTCGGCTTGTACACGCCCGTGAGCATGTTGAAGAACGTCGTCTTGCCTGCCCCGTTCGGCCCGATGAGGCTGATGATCGAGCCCTCGGGAATCGTGAAGTCGACGTCGTTGACGGCGACCAGGCCGCCGAACTCCTTGCGGACCTTCTCTGCGACAAGGATTGAGGGTTGCTGGCTGTTCAATGCTGCACGTCGTAGAGCGGCTCGTCGTGGACGCCTTCCTCGAACTCAGCTTTCCGCCGGGCGCTCGGGATCAGGCCCTCCGGCCTGAAGAGCATCATCACCACGAGGATCACGCCGAAGATCCCGAACTGGTAGAGCGGCACGTCGATGTTGGTGCCCAAGGTCTCGTTGATCTCGGCGCCGATGTTCCCGAGGCCCTCCTGGTTCAGGTACGCCAGGAAGCCGCCGCCGACGATCACGCCCCAGACGTTCCCCATCCCGCCGAGGATGACCATGCAGAGGATGAACACCGAGATGTTGAAGAAGAAGTCGTCGGGGAAGGTGCCGCCCTTGAAGCTCGCGTAATAAGCACCGGCGATCCCGCCGAAGAACGCTCCGGCCGCGTACGCCCAGGTCTTCGTCCGCATGAGCGGCACCCCCATCGCGGCTGCAGCTGTCTCGTCCTCCCGGATCGCGATCCAGGCACGGCCGAGGCGTGAGTCCCTCAGGCGCACGGAGCAGAACACCGTGAAGAGCAGCAGCCCGAGCGCGGTCCAGTAGAAGACCTCGACGCCGCCGATCTCCCTCCCCAGGAACGTAGAGTTGAAGCTCAGGTAGTCCGCGGGCAAACCGGTCCAGCCGGAGATCGTCTCGCCGAAGCCCGGCGGGTCGATCGGGTTGATCCCCTGCGCCCCGTTCGTCAGGTTGAACCCGGTGTTGAACAGGTTGTCGCCGTTACGTGCGATCTGGGGCATGATCTCGCCGAATCCGAGCGTGACGATCGCGAGGTAGTCACCGCGAAGTCGCAGCGTCGGAAGGCCGATCAGGACGCCGATGATCCCGGTGAAGATGCCGGCCGCGATGAGCACGAACCAGATCGAGACGTGGAACCCCGCCGCTTCCGGGTTGACACCGACGGCGCCCAGGTGAACGTTGCCGACGCTCTCCCCGAAGTGCGGCGAAGCGAACCAGGCCGCCGTATAGGCCCCCATCGCGTAGAAGGCGACGTATCCGAGGTCGAGGAGGCCCGCGTACCCCACAACGATGTTCAGGCCGATCGCCATCATGATGAAGATCGTCATCGTCACGGCGGTGTCGACGGACGGGAACGGGCCGAAGAACGGGACCTCGTACAGCTCGTCCCGGTAGTACGGATACGTGATCGCAAGCAGGATCGCCACCGCCGGGACGACAAACCTCCCGCGGCGGAGCATGTCCCACGGCACGGCGTACAGCGCGAGGATGATCGCCGTGGAGATGATGAGCGACGTCGTAAAGCCGGAGAAGATGATGACGAGCACGATCCAGGCCAGTGACCCGATACCGCCCCTGACGATGCGGCGCCGGAACTCCCGGTCGAAGTCTGCGCGGCGTTCGGGCGGGAGGCCGGGAACGTCCATTAGCCGCCCTCTGGCGTCTGCTCCCCGAGGAGGCCCTCGGGCCGGAAGACGAGGATGATGATCAGGAGACCGAAGATGATCGACTGCGTCCAGTCGCTGCCCGGCGTCGCCCAGCCGAGCCCGTTGTTGAACGACTCGATCATCGCGATCACGAGGCCGCCGAGCACCGCGCCGGGCAGGTTCCCGATCCCGCCGACCACGGCGGCCGTGAACGCGATGAGGCCGAGCCGGAAGCCCTCGTCGTAGCGGATGTTCGTGATGTAGAGCGCGTAGAGGAGCGCCGCGCTGCCGGCGAGCGCGCCGGCGATGAGGAACGTGAACGAGATCGTCCGGTTGACGTTGATGCCCATCATGGCCGAGGCGTCGCGGTCCTGGGCGGTAGCCCGCATCGCCTTCCCCTGGCGGGTTCGCTGCACGAGCCAGATCAGCAGTAGCAGCACGGGGACCGTGAACAGCAGGACGATGAACTTGTCCCAGGTGTAGGCGACGCCGCCGATCGTGAAGACCTCGCCCTTCGGAAGAATCGAGTCGACGGAGGTCGGCCGCGCACCCTTCCAGACGAGGCCGATGTTCTGGAGGATGAACGACATCCCGATCGCCGTGATTAACGGCGCAAGGCGAGGCGCGTGGCGGAGGCGGCGGTAGGCGACGAGCTCGATCGTCGTGTTGATGACGGCGCAGAACGCCATCACGATCAGGAGCATCAGCAGGATCATCAGCCAGAGGAAGAGACCCGACTCCCCGGCCAGACCGAAGCTCGAGACCATGGTGGCGACGAGCATTCCGCCGAGCATGAACACGTCGCCGTGGGCGAAGTTGATCAGCTCGAGGATGCCGTACACGAGCGAGTACCCGAGCGCGACGAGGCCGTAGATCGCCCCGTTCGTCAGCCCGATCAGAAACAGGCGATAGAACTCGCTCGGCGTCTTGATCAGGTTGACGCCGAGCCAGATCACCAGCAGGCCGACGAGGAGCACAGCGAAGGCCGGAGCGATGTATTGCGGGAGCCTGCCGGCGAGTGTGGGAAACGGAAGACGCTTCGCCTGAGTGGCCATTCGTCCTTTCGAAAAGTCGGGGGAGGACGGCTGTCCTCCCCCGACGCGTTCGATGAACTGTCCTAGTTAGCCCTCGACGAACTCGAGCTCCGGGGTGACGCTCTTCACGAAGGTCTCCTCACCGTTCTTCACCTGGTACACGGAGACCAAGCCGAGCGTCGTGTCGCCGTTCTCGTCGATCTGGAAGTCCCCGATGATGCCGCCCTGGATGTCGGTCTCGAAGAGCGCGGAGGCGACCGCCGCACGATCGGTCCCGCCCTTCTCGATCGCATCGAGAAGCACCTGGGCAGCCTGCGCGGCGTACGCCGTGTACGGGTTCGGCGCCTTGCCGGCACTCTCGGTGAACCCGTCGACGAACTCCTTGCCGGGACCGGTCAGCTGATCGACCGGGACGCCCGGCTGGGTGATGTACATGTCGTTCGCCGCGGCACCCGCGCCCTCGATGGTCGCCGAGATCGGCGTCCACCCGTCGGGGCCGAGCAGCTGAACGTCCGGGGCACCGGCCACGATGTCCTTGATCAGCTTGCCGCCGTTGTTGCAGACGATGCCGCCGAGGAAGACAGCGTCTGCGCCGGCCGAGCTGATCCGGCTCGCCAGCGACTCGTAGCTCGACGCCTTCTTGTCCCACTTCTGATTCCCGAGGATCTGGATCCCCAGCTTCTCCGCGTACTCGGCGAACAGCGTCGCGATTCCGAGGCCGTACGTCTCGCCGTCGTTGAGGATGAAGATCTTCTTCAGGCCGAGCTCCTCCGCGTACTGCGCGTTCGCGGCGCCCTGGAACTGGTCGTTCCAGACGACGCGGGCGTAGTTGCGCGTGCCGCTCGGGTAGTAGTTGTCAGGCTCGCCGGCCTCCGTGCCGGGGCCGCCCTCCGTCAGGCCCGGATACGTGTTGGCCGGGCTGACCATCGCGAGCGACTCGCGGTTCGCGATCGGGATCACGAGCTTCGCGCAACCGGAGTTGAACGTGCCGACGATGCCGATCACGCTTGCGTTGTTGGCGTAAGCGCGCCCATTCGACGAGCACTTCGCCGAGTCCCAGCTCCCGGCCTGCGCCGTGGAGTCGTCGCACGACTGGTAGCCGAGCACGGTGTCGCCGGCCTTCCAGTCCTGCTGCTCGAGCATGTACTCGATCGCGTCTGCCATCTCGGTGGTGAGCGCGCGGTTGGCGCCCTGCAAGGGGAAGTCCGACGCGATCAGCGCGTCCGGCTCTTCCTCGCCCTGGCGGATGGGGCCGCAGGATGCCGACGGGAGCGCTTCGACGGCGCCGCCGCCGCCACCCTCCGTCTCCGCCGTCGTCGTCGTCACCACCGCAGCCGGCCGCTGCCAGGGCCAGGACGGCAACGAGCAAGATCAGAAATCCGAGTGCCCCTCGCTTCTTCAAAATCACTACGCCTCCTCCATCGCCACTTTGCTTGGGCAAGTATCGGGATTGGCGTTCTCCACCGCAAGCTAGAACCCTCGCCATGCGCGTCGGCGCCTGCGGCGCCTCGCTCTCGCTCGAAGTCTCACGACTTCGAGCGACCTCCCGGAAGCCGGGCGGGCTTCGCCCGCGCGGCGCGACTGCTGGGCCCGGTGGCGGGGATACACGAGCGTCAACAAGCGACGGCGGAGTGAATCCGCCGCCGCGGCATCGTTGCGGCGGAACGGGCTTTGCCCGTTCCGCTTGGAGACCTCCGGCCAACGCCACAGTTTTGGGGCCGACCGTCGCGCCGCGGCGGGCGGAGCCCGCCCCGGCTTCCAGGAGGTCGCGGAAAGTCGTAAGACTTTCCGCGAAACGAGAGGCGCGCAGCGCCGACGCGCATGCCGAAGGTGGGAATCGAACCCACACGGCCCGAAGGCCACCGGATTTTGAGTCCGGCGCGTCTGCCAGTTCCGCCACTTCGGCGCTCCCTCTAGGGTAGCCCTGTGGCTGGCCGGATCGGGATCCTCACCGGGGGAGGGGACTGTCCCGGGCTCAACGCGGTGATCCGCGCGGTCACGCGCCGCTCGCTCGACCGCGGCTCCGAGGTGATCGGCGTCCGCGAGGGCTGGCGCGGGATGACCGATCGGCTGTTCCACCCGCTCGACTACCGGGCGATCTCGGGCCTGCTCCCTCGAGGCGGCACGATCCTCGGCACCTCCCGGACGAATCCCTTCAAGAGCGAGGACGGCGTGCAGCGGGTCCTGGACACGGCGGAGGCGGAGCGCCTCGACGCCCTCGTCGCGGTCGGCGGCGAGGACACGCTGGGCGTCGCCGCCAGGCTCCACGCCGAGCATGCGTTCCCGGTCGTGGGCGTTCCGAAGACGATCGACAACGACCTGTCCGGCACCGACTACACGTTCGGCTTCGACACGGCGGTCGCGATCGCGACCGAGGCGATCGACCGGCTGCACACGACGGCCGAGTCGCACAACCGCGTGATGGTCGTCGAGGTGATGGGCCGGCACACCGGCTGGATCGCGGTGATGAGCGGGATCGCCGGCGGGGCCGACGCGATTCTGATCCCCGAGCAGCCGATCACGGTCGAGGCGGCGTGCGGCGAGCTACGGCGGAGGCACGAACGCGGGAAGGACTTTTCGATCGTCGTCGTCAGCGAGGGGTACGAGCTGACCTACGAGTCCGGCGAGCAGCGAACCGTCGTCCAGGAGGCGGAAACCGACCAGTTCGGCCACGTCCGGCTGGGAGGCGTCGGCGAGGCGCTCGCACACGACATCGAGGAGCAGACGGGCTACGAGACGCGCGTCACGGTCCTCGGCCACGTCCAGCGAGGCGGCTCCCCCACGCCCCGAGACCGCGTCCTCGCGACGCGCTTCGGCCTCAAAGCGGCCGACCTCGTGGATCAAGGCCGCTTCGGCCGCATGGCGGCGCTCCAGGGCGACGCGATCGTCGACGTCGCGCTCGAGGACGCGACGCGTCAGCTGAAGACGGTCCCGCCGGAGTGGTTCGACACGGCCCGCGCATTCTTCGGTTAGGCCAGGTCCGCTTCGGCCGGTTGAGTCTGGGCGGCTCATGGGGTCTGACCCCAAGCCGCCCCGCCACGCGCTCCCGCCTTGATGACCAGGCGCGGCGAGGGCTGGGTCTGACCCCTAGCGGAGCAGCTCGACCAACGGGAAGCTGCGGCGGCTCCGCGGCGGCACGAGGTAGTTCTGGCGGTGCGTCGTCCGCAGAACCGAGTTCAGTCCCTGCGCCCGCGAGCGCGCCTCCAGCGGCAGCTGCGTGCCGTCCGGCAGCACGCCGTCCATCGCCAGGCGATTTCGCCGGAAGTCGTCGCTCGACGGGTTGAAGGTGATGAAGTGCAGCCCGGCGTCGGGCTGCTCGAAGTGGCGGTCGCGCTCGGGATCCGAAGTCCAGAAGAACGGGTTGTCGAGCGTGTTGAAGTCCGCGCGGAGCGGGATCGCCGAGCCCTTGGCGTAGACCTCGCCGTCGGCGCCCGTCGTGTCCATCTGCAGGCGCGACGTGGGCTGGATCGAGCCGCTGTGCCCGATCGCGCCGGTTCGGGTGAAGTCGCCCTTGAGGTCGTCCTCGGACGCCGCGTCCTCAGGCGCCTGCGGCAGGGTCTGCGCTCCCTCCTGCGCCTCGAAGCCCGGCCGGAAGGTCGTGTCCACACGACCGCGATAGTCGAAGTCGAGATACCAGGCCTCGACGTTCTCGAACAGGTGGGACAGGTGCATGTGGGTCCCGCCGCGGAAGTACCCGTCGCGGACGTCGACGAGGCCGAGCGTCTCGAAGCTCGCGATCCGCGACTGGCCCTGGGTGTCGCGCTGGGTCGAGGTGAACCCGAGGAAGAGCTGCGCGCCTTCGGGGATCAGGTCGGCGCCCTGGATGCCGGCCGCGATCGCCATCGACTTCGGCAGGCCCGGCCCGCCGGAGAACCCGCCGCCCTGGAAGCCCTTGCGGATGCTCGTCAGCTCGAAGAGGCCGTCCGTGTCGGCGAAGAGCGACTGCGCGCCGTCGGCCACGTGCTCGCGCTCGTCGCTTCTGAGCAGGAACGCGACGTCGTTGGACTCGAGGATGGTCGTGTCCGGGTCGCTCGGGAAGCGTTGCGCGTCGAGCAGCGCCGAAACCGGACGGTCGACGCTCGTCGAGGCGCGCCGGTCGACCGGGAGATGCTCGCCCGCCGGTCCGGGGACCACGCGACGGAAGTAGGGCAGCCCCCACGCGACCGTGACCGCCAGCCCGGCAGGGTTCGGCTCGTACCGTCGCTCGATCCGGCCGATCGCGTCCTCGAGCGTCCGCTGGGCGTCGAGGAGGTCCCGGCCTCCGCGCCCGCCCGGCAGCCGCGCCGTCACGACCTGGTGGTGCAGCGGCGGCTCCACGACCTCGACCCCCTCGTGAGTGAGCAGCTTCATCCCCGTCAGGAGGTACTGCTCCTCCCTCAGCTCGCCGGCCTCGGCGCGCGGCGGCGAGTCGACGAGCTGGTCGACGAGCTCGTAGATCCCGGCAGCTCCGAGTGCGCCGGCGGCCGCACCGCCCAGCAGCTCTCTCCGAGTGAGCTTCACCCTATGCGCTTGGTTCGATGCCCTCGAGCCCGCCGACGATCCGGTCGAGGTTCTGGAGCACCCGCCGGAAGGTGAGCGGCGGCGCGACGTGCTCGCTGACCGCGTAGAGCGAGCCGTTCTCCTTCCACGTATAGGTGACGTGCCACTGGTCGGCGTCCCGCGAGACCGTGTAGACGGTCACCCTCTTGCCGCCGACCTCCCGCGTGCCCTGGCGGTCGCTGAAGCACGGCACCGAGCGGCGGCGGGTCTTCCCGCCGGAAGTCTGTGTGTCGAGGCACTGCGGAATCGCGGTCTTGCCGGGATAGCCGCGGAAGTTGACGTGGACGTCGCCGCTCCCCGCCTCGTGCCAGAGGAACCCTGCGAGGTAGCTCTTGTCCTTGTCGACGATCGCGCCGTCGCTGTTCCACTGGCCGCCGATCTCGGCGTCGATCGGGCTCGGCATCCAGCTCGGGCAGTACACGCGCATGCCGACGTCGTCGGCGAGCTTCTGCCAGCCGGGCTCCCAGGCGGCCGGGCAGCCGGCCGACGGTTGGCGCGCCGACGCCGTCTCCTCGACGCCGTCGTCACCCATGGAGCAGCCGGCGCTCACCAGCGCCAGCAGCACGATCACGAGAGCCTTGCGCACCCCACAAGAGGGTAGCCAGGTCACTCGATGAGCAGGAGGGCGTCGGTCGGCGCGTAGTCGTCGGTCAGCGTCGGAACGCCGGCGACCGAGACGTCTTGGTCGTACCTGTCGTTGATCGCCTGCGTCAGATCCGGGGCGCTGGGCGAGTCGGCGCGGACCCCGCGCCAGCGCTCGTTGAGGAACTCCTTGGTGGGCTCCGCCTGCTCGGTGGCGACGAGCATCAGGTTGCGCACGCTGGAGTCCCCCTCGTCGCCGGGCGTCTTCACCGGGTGTACGAGCACGGTCGGGAAGGCGGTTCGGTACGTCCGGTAGACGGACCTGAACAGGCGGGACTGCTCGCCGGTGATCGCGCCGATCGTGTTCGTGACCACCACGCCGCCGGGGTTGAGCCGTGAGCGGACGAGCTGCATGAACTCGGCGGTGAAGAGGTGGAACGGGATCGCGTCGGCGTAGAAGGCGTCGATCATGATCGCGTCCCACTTCCGGTCGTCGTCGTCGAGCCACTGGCGGCCGTCGTCCACGTCCACTTTGATGCGTGCGTCGCGCGGCAGCTCGAAGTACTCGTGCGCGACGTCCACGACCACCGGGTCGAGCTCGACTGCCTGCATCTGCAGGTCGGGGAAGTCCTGCCAGAGCCGCTTGGGCGACGAGCCCCCTCCGAGCCCGATGAAGAGGACGTCCTTCACCTCCGACTTGTAGGCGCGGGCGAGGTGGAAGTAGTCCGAGTACTGGAATGCCGTCGCAAACGGGCGGGCCCTGATCATCCCGCTCTGGTACGAGTTGTCGAAGCGGAGGTACCGGTTCTCTTCGTCGTCGGCGACGCTGAGCCGGTGGTACCTCGTGTCCTTGGAGTAACGGAGCGTGAGGCCGGCGGTGTCGGTCGGCTGCTGTCCGGTGACCGATCCGGCGCGGCGGTAGAGCGGCGACCAGTTGCGCGCCTCCGCGTCGCTGATCGTCCCTCCGGTCTCGGGCGCAAGCGCGACCGCAGCCGCCCCGGCCAGGACCGCGCCGCAGAGCGCGACAGCAGCGGTGCCGACGAGGCGCTCGGCAAACGCGAAGAGTGTGGCTGCGACGAAGAGCGCGGCCGCCGCGATCCCCAGCAACTGATCGGTGCCGAACTCGGGGATCAGCCAGAAAGCGGTCGCGAAGGTGCCGGCGATCGAGCCGGCAGTCGAGATCGCGAAGAGGCGGCCGGCGGTCTGGCCGAGGGTCGCCAGCGACTTCGCGTGCAGACGGACAGCGATCGGCGCGACTCCCGCCAGGATGATGCTCGGCGCCCCGAAGAGCGCGATCGCCGCGAGCAGCGGGTTCAGCCGAGGGCCGGGATCCCACTCCACGATCGCCTCGAGGACGGGCCCGTCGAGGACCGGGATCGCCAGCACGCCGAGAGCGCCGAGGCCCATGACGATCGCAAGGAGCCGCGGCTCAGGCCAGCGGTCGGCGAGCATGCCGCCCGCCCAGTACCCGATCGCCAGCCCGGCGAGGACGATGCCGATGAGCGAGCCCCAGACGAACAGCGAGTTGCCGAAGAACGGCGCGAGCACGCGACTGGCCGCGATCTCCATCCCGAGGACCACGGCCCCGGAGACGAACACGGCGCCGGCCACCGCAAAGCCATGCCGCCGATTCGCCACGGGGACCCCCTCTACAGCTCGTACACCGCTACCCAAGGCCCCGCAAGTGTGCCCGTCGCGGTCCGGTAGAAGCGCCGGTTCCCCTCTCGCTCGAGCTGGTCGTAGAAGCGCGCGTCGTGTGGATAGCTGTCTTCGGCGGCCGCGACCCGGTCCGCGACTGCGCCCGTGACGACGACGTAGCCGACGCCGAGCTGCCGAAGCCGGTCGACGTCGCGCTCGGGATCGGATGGGCGCCCCGGCCCCGGAAGCGCGAGCCGGAGCACCCGAACGGTGTCCGGTGTCGCCGTCGAGGGATCGGCAGCGACGAGCACGCCGGGCGTCACGTTGGCCTCCATCCAGTCGTGCGCGACGACCCTCGTGTCGGTCTTCGCGAGCACCCTGGCGTCTCCGATCGACCAGACGAGCGGGATGACGAGCAGGAGCAGCGTCACCGGCGCGAGTCCGCGAACCCGTCCGGCGAGTGCGCCCAGGGCTGGGACAAGTGGCAGGACGTAGCGGTCGAAATGGGCGTCGAGCGGTAGCAGCGTCGCGAAGTAGGCAAGGACGAACGCGGCCAGGATCCGGTCGGCGTACGCGCGCTGGATGAGGGCGAGGACGAGCCCGAGGACGGCGACGAGCAGCGCCGGGCCCATCCCCTCCCACAGGCGGTCGACGAACGCGATCGGCGTCGGCCAGTCGTCTTCGAAGCCGAGCCAGCCGCTGCGACCGAGCTCCTGGACGCGGCGGACGTCTCCGAGCGCGGAGGAGAGGTGCACGAGGAAGAACGGGCTCGTGAGGGCGAACGCGAGCGGCGCGAGCGCAACAGAGATCGCGAGCCGACGCCACTGTCCCCAGCCGGCGACGATGAGCGGCACGAGCAGCGTGAACGCCGGGTACTTGAAGCCCGCGGCGACTCCGATCGCAACGCCCGCAGCGGGAAGGCGCCGGGTGACCATCAGTCCGAGCGAGACGGCGACGCCCAGCGTCATCGGCACGTCGGTCACCGCCATCCGGGAGTAGGCGACGTGCGTGACCTCCACAGCGGTGACAGCGGCAGCGACGAACCCCGCCATCGTCCCGTACGCACGACTGCCGAGCCACCACGCCGCCGCGATGCCTGCGAGGCCGAGCGCGACGACGACCAGGCGGCCTGCGAGGTACCACGGTTCGCCGGCCCAGTTCTGGAACGGCGCGATCAGGTACATGAGCAGGCTCGGGTACTCGAACCACTCTGGATCGAGCCCACCCCCGTGGCTCATCCGCCAAGCGCGTGGAACGATGCTTTCCTCGTCAGGGTTGAGGAGCGGGAAGGGCAGGCCGTACTGGACGCCGACGAGCCGGAGCGCCGCCGCGCCGGCGAGGAGCGCCCCGAGGGCGAGCCAGCGGTTGCCCCACCGGCTCGGCTCGGCTAAGCCCTTCGTGCGGATCAGACTTCGGGCGGGGCCGACCCGACCAGGTCGGCGATGTTCCCGGCGTAGACGATGACCGCGTCCATGCCGGCACGCTCGAGCTCGGCCAACTGGTCGGGGGTGCTCGCTCCGACGTCGGCGATAGCCAGCTTGCCGGCCGGGACGTCCTCGAGGAGCTCCAGCGCCTGGGCCAGCGGCTCGTCGCCGTCGGCGCGCAGCACGAGCACTTCAGGATCGACGGTTTCGAGCACGAACTCGAGGTGCTCCTCCTTGCCGATCCGCGGTGCGAGCTCGCAGCGCTCTGCGAGGTCGTTGCGGACCTGCTCGAGCCACTCGCGATCCTCGCCGTCGACGTCGACGATGCAGGCGTCGGCCGCCTCGGGCTGCGTCCGGCCCGGGTCGTAGACCACAAGGATCGGGAGCTCGGTCGCCGCGCGGACGCTTGCGAGGGTCTCTGTGCGCACGCCGGGAACGAGGACGCCCTCGGCGCCGGCAGCCTCTGCGTCCCGCGCCGCGTCGGAGCTCTCGACGGCGGCGATCACTGAGATCCCGTCGCCCTCGGAGATCGCCTGGCTCAGTCGGCGCTTCGTCATCTGGCTGTCCTCGGAGTCACCCCGGGCATCTTCACCGTTTCGGCGCTCTCCCGTCACACATCCGTGCGCTCGAGACGACTACGATCGATATTGGGGAGGAGGTTGGAGGCCCCCGAGGGCTAGACGCCGATCGGGTGCCAGACCGTCTTCAACTCGAGGAACGCCGCGATCTCGTACGGGCTCTGCCGGTCGGCGCGGCCACGAACGACGCGCTTGACGTTGTCGGCCGCCAGGCGCTCCAGCTCGGGGATCTCGCCGTCCGCGCCCGCCACGTCGATCGCGTTCACGTCCATGTGACCCGCGAGCCATGGCGCCAGCTCCGACCTGAACCCCATGAGGATGTTGACCACCCCGCCTGGGACGTCCGAAGTGGCCAGCGCCTCCGCGAGCTCGATCGCCGCGAGCGGCGCGGTCTCGGAGGCGAGCACGACGGCGGCGTTTCCACCAACGATCACGGGAGCCAGCCGGCCGACGAGCCCGTCCAGCGCCGGCTCGTCCGGAGCGACGATCCCGACCACGCCCGTCGGCTCGGGGATCGTGAAGTTGAAGTACGGCGCCGCCACCGGGTTCGAGGTGCCGAGCACCTGGGCGTACTTGTCGGCCCAGCCCGCGTACCAGACCCAGCGATCGACCGCGGTCTCGACCTCCTTGCGGCCTGAACTGAGGTCGGCGAACTCCTCCTTCCGCGACTCCATCATCTCGGCGATCCGGTAGAGCACCTGCCCGCGGTTGTACGCGGTCATCTTCCGCCACTTCTCGAAACCGCCGCGAGCCGCGCGAACCGCGTCGCGGACGTCCTTGCGCGACGCGCGCGCGACGTTCTGGCCCTGCGCCTCGTATGTCCGTCCCGACTCCGAGCGTGGAAAGTCGCCGCCGATGAACAGCTTGTAGGTCTTGCGAACCGGAAGCCGGCTCACCCGCGGACCTCCGAGTCTTCGAGGTCGACATAGGGCTCGAGGCCGTGAAGACCGCCCTCGCGCCCGAACCCGGACTCCTTGTAGCCGCCGAAAGGTGAGGTGGGGTCGAAGCGGTTGTAGGTGTTTGCCCACACCACGCCTGCCTCGAGACGGTTCGCCATCCAGAGGATCCGCGACCCCTTCTCGCTCCAGACGCCGGCCGAGAGCCCGTAGGGCGTGTTGTTCGCCTTCTCGACCGCCTCGTCGGGCGTCCGGAACGTGAGGACCGACAACACCGGCCCGAAAATCTCCTCCTGCGCGATCCGGTAGCTCTGCGCGACGTTCGTGAACACCGTCGGGACGAACCAGTAGCCCTTCTCCGGCAGGCGGCACGGCGGCTGGTAGATCTCCGCGCCTTCCTCCTCGCCGCTCCGCACGAGCTCCTCGATCTTCTCGAGCTGCTGCTTCGAATTGATCGCTCCGACGTCGGTGTTCTTGTCGAGCGGGTCGCCGACGCGGAGCGTCGTCAGTCGGCGCTTGAGCTTCTCGATCACCGGCTCGTAGATCGACTCCTGGACGAGGAGCCGAGACCCCGCGCAGCACACATGCCCCTGGTTGAAGTAGATCCCGTTGACGATCCCCTCGACCGCCTGGTCGAGGGCAGCATCGTCGAAGATGATGTTCGCGGCCTTGCCCCCGAGCTCGAGCGTCAGCCGCTTGCCGGTTCCGGCGAGCTCGCGCTGGATCGCCTTCCCGACCTCGGTCGAGCCCGTGAACGCGATCTTGTCGACACCCTCGTGCTTGACGAGCTCCGCGCCGGCACGCCCATCGCCCGTGACGATGTTGACCACCCCGGGCGGCAGCTCGGCCTGGCGAAGGACGTCCGCAAAGAGCAGCGCCGTGAGAGGCGTCGTCTCGGCCGGCTTCAGCACGACCGTATTGCCGGCCGCGAGCGCCGGTGCGATCTTCCACGACAGCATCAGCAGCGGGAAGTTCCACGGGATGATCTGGCCCGCGACGCCGATAGGCCGCGGGCGGCGGTTGGGAAACGCGTACTCGAGCTTGTCCGCCCACCCGGCGTAGTAGAAGAAGTGGGCGGCCGCAAGCGGCAGGTCGACGTCGCGTGACTCCTTGATCGGCTTGCCGCCGTTCAGCGATTCCAGAACCGCGAACTCGCGCGAGCGCTCCTGCAGGATGCGCGCGATGCGGAAGAGGTACTTCGCCCGCTCGGCCGGCGAGATCGTCGACCAGCCGTTCTCGTAGGCGTCGCGCGCGGCGCGCACGGCGAGGTCGACGTCTTCAGGCCCGGCCTGGGCGACCTCCGCGAGCACCTCTTCGGTCGCCGGGCTGAGGCTCGGGAAGTACTCGCCCGACCTCGCGTCCACGAGCTCGCCCCCGATGAAGAGGCCGTACCGCTCCTGGAGCGTGACGATGTCGCGCGACTCTGGTGCGGGCGCGTAGTCCCAGCCGGAGGGAACCGGCGCGCGGTCTTGGCGGCGCTCGAGGTCAGTCAATCGTGAAGTAGTCCGGGCTCTGGTAGCGGCCGGTCTTCTCTTTCCGGATCTGCATCAGGACGTCGTTGAGCAGCGTCGAGGCGCCGAGCCTGTACAGATCGGGCGTCAGCCACTCGGTGCCGAGCGTCTCATAGAGCTGGACCAGGTACTGGACGGCCTGCTTCGCCTGGCGAATGCCGCCGGCCGGCTTCATGCCGACCTTGCGTCCCGTCTCCTCGTGGACGTCTCGGATGGCCTCGAGCATCACGAGCGTCACCGGCAGAGTGGCCGCCTGCGGGAGCTTCCCCGTCGATGTCTTGATGAAGTCAGCGCCGGCGGCCATCGCCAGAAGCGAGGCGCGGCGGACGTTGTCGTAGGTCCCGAGCTCGCCCACCTCCAGGATCACCTTCAGATGGGCGTCGCCGGAGGCCTCTTTCACTTGCACGATCTCGTCGTACACCTTGGCGTACCGCCCCGAGAGGAAGGCGCCCCGGTCGATGACCATGTCGACCTCGTCGGCGCCCATGTCGACGACCTCCCGGACCTCGCTCACCTTGACGTTCGTCGGGCTCTGGCCAGACGGAAACGCGGTCGCGACCGAGGCCACCTTGACGCTCGAGCCGCGAACTCGCTCGACGGCCGTGGGCACGAGGTTCGGGTAGACGCAGACCGCAGCCACGGAGGGGACACTCGCATCGGACGGGTCTGGGCGGATCGCCTTCGAGGTCAGCGCGGCGATCTTTCCAGGCGTGTCCTGGCCTTCGAGCGTCGTCAGGTCCATCATGCGAACGGCGAGATCGAGCGCGAAAACCTTGGCCTCGCGCTTGATCGATCGGCGGGCGAGCGACGCCGCGCGTTCCTCGACTGCGACCTGGTCGATCGAGCCGATTCGCGGCAGTCTCGGCTCGAGCGGTAGCTCGAAGCCGGACGGAAGCGCAGGCGCCTTGGCCATCGATTGAGTGTAGCCCTCCCCCGGTGGGCGAACTGCCGCGCGAATAGATTGCGCCGGCCGTGAAACAGCGCCTCCTCTCGGTTCTGGACAGGCTCGGCCTGCTCCTTCCGGCGTACCGTGCATACGAGTCGCTGCGGGCGGTGCGCGGCGTCGGCGGAACGGCGGACGACGGGCTTCCGCTGCCTCCGGCTCGGCTTCGGCTCATGGTCGCCGGTGTGCCGCAGGCCGACTGGTTCCTGGAGGGTGGCCGGGCGGCCGCGCTGTCGATCCGCGACGCCGTGCCCGCCCCCCTCGAATCGATGAGCTCGATCTTGGATTTCGGCTGCGGCTGCGGGCGCGTCTTCCGGCAGTGGAAGGACCTCCCTGCCGAGATCCACGGATCGGACTCCAACGCGACGCTGGTCGCGTGGTGCCGGGAGAACCTTCCGTTCGGGCACTTCCAGGTGAACGGGCCCGACCCGCCGCTCCCGTACGCGGACGACTCATTCGACCTCGTCTATGCGCTGTCGGTGCTCACCCATCTCCCTGTCGAGGCGCAGCGCCGCTGGCTCGACGAGCTGGCGCGCGTGGGCCGCGAGTGGGTTGTTCTCAGCGTGCACGGGGAGGCGTATCGCGAGCGGCTCACCGTGGAGGAGCTCGGGCAGTTCGACTCCGGCGAAGTGGTCGTCCGTTGGGGCGTGGTCGCCGGGACGAACCTCTGCACAGCCTTCCATCCCCGCAGCACGTTCGAGGTGCTGGTCGAGCCGCACTTCGAGCTGCTGTCGTACGTCCCGGAGGGAGCGAAAGGCAATCCGCCGCAGGATCTTGCGCTCTTGCGGGTCAGGTGAGGCCACTGGCCGCGGCGCCTGGGGCCACCCCGGGCCACCACCCGCTATCGATGCTAGTTCGGAAAGCCGCGCGTGTCTGTGCCCAACCCGGGCAGAAAGTGCGCCGCTAGAGACCGAGGCGCTCGAGCATCCGCTCGTCGCGGCGCCACTTCGGCCGCACCTTGACGGCGAGCTCCAGGAAGACCGGCTGCTGCTCGAGCAGCGCCTCGATCTCCGGTCTCGCCCGCGTTCCGATCTCGCGCACCATCGCGCCGCCCTTGCCGACGAGGATCTGCTTCTGCGAGTCGGTCTCGACGTAGACCGCGACACGGACGACCTTGCCCTCGATCTCCTCGACCTCGGCCGTGACCGAGTGGGGCACCTCGTCCCGGGTCAGCTGGATCGCCTTCTCGCGCACGAGCTCCGCGACCTGCTCCTCGGCGGAGAGGTCGGTTCGCTGGTCGAGCGGGAAATAGGCGGGGCCTTCGGGCAGCAAGGCGACAAGCTCGTCTCGCAACCCGTCTATGCCGTCGCCCGTCTTCGCGCTCACCGGATGCAGCGCGTGGAAGTCGCCGAGCTGTGATGCCGTCTGCATCTGCGACGCGATGTGGCCCGGCTTGAGCCGATCGACCTTGTTGAGAGCGATCACGACCGGCACGCCGAGCTCGAAGACACGCCTGGCGATGAACCTGTCCCCCGACCCGATCCGATCGCGCGCATCCAGCACGAAGAGCACCGCGTCCACGTCCTCGAACGAGGAATCGACGGTGCGCTGCATGTGCTCGGTCAACGGATCGCGGGGACGCTGGAACCCGGGCAGATCGGCCAGGACGAGCTGGTAATCGGGGCCGTTCGCGACGCCGAAGATCCTTCGGCGGGTCGTCTGGGGCTTGTCCGAGGTGATCGCCACCTTGCCGCCCGCCAGCGCATTCACGAGCGTCGACTTGCCGACGTTCGGCCGCCCCGCAACAGCGACGAACCCCGACTTCACAGCTCGAATGTGTCCGGCAAGAGCTCGTCGGGCGTCGTCACCGCGACGCCGCCATCCGCCTGTCGGTAGATCACGCGATCGATCCGGAACTCGTGGAACCACTGCCGGCAGCCGCCGCACGGCGAAGCGTTCACGGCGAGCGCCTCGATCTCGCCCGGGCGCACGCCGGCGGACGCGGCCGCCGCAAGCGCAGTCTTCTCGCCGCAGATCCCGAGCGGATAGGCCGCGTTCTCGACGTTGACGCCGACGAATACTCGGCCGTCGCGCGTCCGCACCGCTGCGCCGACTAGGAACCTGGAGTAGGGCGCGTACGCATTCGCCGCTGCCGCGTCCGCCCGTTCCAGCAGCTCGCGATCCGCGTCGGTCACGACCAGAAGAGCTGGAAGAGGACGAGCGTCACGAGCGCACCGAGCACGCCTCCCGAGAGGACCTCGACGAAGGAGTGGAAGCCGGCCTCGACCCGGGTCTGTGCCACGAGCAAGGCCATGATGAACGTCAGCGTCGAGATCAGGAACCAGTGAGTCGAGTCGCCGAGGATGTAGGTCGCGGCCATCCAGCCCGCGAACGCAATCGCCGAATGCCCGGAGGGCAGGCCGCCGCGGAGTGGCCGACCGCGCCCGGTGTAGGCCTTCGCACCGAGCACGAGGATCACCGTGAGCACCAGCGCGACGAGAGTGATCTCCGTCGGCGCATCGCGCAACCTGTCCAGGGCGCGCGAGCTCGGATCCTTGATGCGATCGAGGAAGACGAGGTAGCCGACCGCGACCGCGTTGATGGTCGCGATCAGGACGGCGCCGGCCGCGATGTCCTTTGCGAGCTTCGCGAGCGGGTCGAACGAGGTCGTGGCGACGTCGATGCCGGCCTCGAGCGCGGAGTTGATCATCTCGGCGATCAAGACGAACGAGATCGCCATCAGCAGGACGACGAGCTCGAGCTTGCTGACGCCGACGATCAGCGCCGCGATCAGCACCCCGGCGGCGATCAGGAAGTGGATCCGCATGTTCCGCTGGGTGCGGAGCACGTGGATGATCCCCTCGAACGCGAAGTTGAAGCTCTGGAGGACGGAGGGGCTACGGCCGACGTTCACGAGCGAAGCGCCTCCTCCCGGGCCTCCATCTCCTCGCCGTGGTCGTAGCCGAGGAGATGCAGGAGCCCGTGGACGAGCGGCTCCTGCCACTCGTCACCGACGACCTCGGGACACACGACGACATCGCCGAGCTGGCGCGGCATGCCGGCCGGGAGCTCCTCGCGGCCGTCGATCGGAAACGAGAGCACGTCCGGCGTCTCGTCGATTCCGAGGTGCTCGCGCTTCAACGCCCGCCCCTCCTCGCCGCCGACGAACGCGAGCCCGAGCTCGCCGTCCGCAATTCCTTCCTCCCCCAGCACCCGAAGCGCGAGTCGCACGGCCTCGTCCTCGTCCACGGCGACACCGCTTCGGTTCGAGACCTCGACCTCGACCACGGCGCTACCTCCGCCGTGCGGTGCCGGTTTCCTCCGCGTGTGACTTGTAGGCCTCGACGATCCGCTGCACGAGCTTGTGGCGGACGACGTCCTCGTGTCCGAACTGGATGAATGCGATCCCCTCGATGGTTCCGAGGATGTCGTGCACCTGGATCAGCCCTGAGGCCTGTTCCTTCGGGAGGTCGACCTGCGTCACATCGCCGGTCACGACGACCTTGGAACCGAACCCGAGCCGGGTCAGGAACATCTGCATCTGCTCCGGGCTCGTGTTCTGCGCCTCGTCGAGGATGATGAACGAGTCGTTCAGCGTTCGGCCGCGCATGAACGCGAGGGGCGCGACCTCGATGATTCCGCGCTCCATGAACGAGCTGAGCCTGTCAGCCTCGAGCATGTCGTACAGCGCGTCGTACAGCGGACGCAGGTAGGGATCGACCTTCGCGAGCAGGTCGCCGGGAAGGAAGCCGAGCCGCTCGCCGGCCTCGACCGCGGGCCGCGTGAGGATGATTCTGTTCACCTGGCGCTCCTGAAGCGCGGCGACGGCGAGAGCCATCGCGAGGTACGTCTTGCCGGTCCCCGCCGGCCCGACGCCGAACGTCACCGTGTGGTCCCGGATCGCGTCGACGTAGCGCTTCTGCATCACCGTCTTCGGCGCGATCCGCTTCCCTCGATGGCGCCAGACCACGTCCTCGAACACCTCACGGACGTCCTCGCCCTGATCCATGGCGCCGAGGACGGCGTCGACAGTGGACGGGGAGATCTCGTGCCCTCCCTCGACGAGCTCGACGATCTCGTCGATCACCGTCCGGACCTGCCCGACCTGGTCGTCCTCGCCCTCGATCGTCAGCCGGTTCCCGCGCAGGTGGATCGCCACGCGAAGCCGGTCGCGCAGATGCTCGAGGACGCCGTCGCCGATCGAGGCCAGCTCGGCGGCGACCGTGTTGGGTACGGACAGGGTTTCCTGCACCGTTCTCAGTGTAGGTTCGATGCGTGTCCGATCCGCTGGACCGCCGAAGCGAAGAGTCGGACGCGCTCGCCCTCGTCCTCGACGAAGCCCGGCGCTACCTGGCGGAGCTCGACGACTCTCCGGTGCTGCCGGCTCGGGGCCGCCGTTTCGGCGGGAGCCTCCCGGAGACCGGTTCCGGCGCCCTCGCGGCGCTGACCGAGCTGCTCGCCGGAAGCGACGTCGCGACCCGGTCGTCCGGCCCGCGCTTCTTCCACTTCGTCACCGGCGGCACGACTCCGGCGGCGCTCGGCGCCGACTGGCTGACCTCGCTGCTCGACCAGAACGCGTTCTCCGCCGTGAGCTCTCCTCTCGGCGCGCAGCTCGAGGAGATCGCCATTCGCTGGCTGGTCGACCTGTTCGACCTGCCGGAGGACTGGAGCGGCGTCCTGACCAGCGGGGCCACGATGGCGAACTTCGTCGGGCTCGCATGCGGTCGGCGCTGGTGGGCGCAGGAGCACGGTGTCGACATCGACGAGCGGGGGTTCGCAGGGCTTCCGGCAGTCCCGGTCTTCTCGACGCCGTACCTCCACGCCAGCGCCCGAAAGGCGCTCGCGATGGTGGGTCTCGGGCGCGACACCGCACATCTGGTCGAGGCCGACGGCCTCGAGCACGAGCTGGCTGCGCTGGACGGGGCCCCGGCGATCGTGATCGGCAATGCAGGCGACGTGAACACCGGCGACTTCGACCCGATCGCCCGGCTGGCGGACCTCGCGGAGAAGCATCGCGCGTGGCTGCACGTGGACGGCGCCTTCGGGCTCTTCGCGCGAGTGACGCCGGAAGCCGCGGCTCTCGCCGAGGGCGTCGAGCGGGCCGACTCGGTGATCGCCGACGGCCACAAGTGGCTGAACGTCCCGTACGACTGCGGCTTCGCCTTTGTCCGCGACGCCGGGTTGCTGAAGGAGCCGTTCAGGCTGACGGCGGCCTACCTTCCGAGTGACGAGACGCCGAGCCCGGAAGCTTCTCGCCGCGCGCGGTCGTTCGCGGTCTGGGCGACGTTGCGCGCATACGGGCGTGAGGGGCACAGGACGATGGTGGAGCGCCACCTCGCGCTGGCCCGGCGGCTGGGGCAGCGGGTCGAGGACGAGCCCGAGCTCGAGCTCCTCGCGCCCGTGAAGCTCAACATCGTCTGCTTCCGGCACCGGCCCGCCGGAATGGACCCGGAGGAGCTGGACGCCCACAACCTCGCGCTCGGTGAGGACGTGCTGAACGACGGCCGCGTCTTCGTCGGGACGACTCGCCTCGACGGGAAGGTCGCCTTCCGTCCCGCGATCGTCAACTGGCGGACGACCGAGCCGGACGTCGATCTCCTCGCCGACGTGCTCCTCGAGCTCGGGACACGTCGACTACAGACCGGCTGACGCTGGAGGAATCGTCGTGGCCTCGCTGCACTTCCGTTTCACATCCGCGCGCCCGTTCTCAATACGATCGCCTTGGGGAGGAGGCCGGGTGCGCCTAAGAAAACGTCGGCGGATCGGTGCCCCTAGGCGAGCTTCTCGCGCACCAGCTGGCTGACCGCAGAGCCGTCTGCCCGGCCGGCGACCTGCGGCATCACGTCGGCCATGACGCGGCCGAGGTCGGAAAGGCTCGTCGCCCCGTTCTCGGCAATCGCGTCGTCGACGATCTCCTCCAGCTCGTCCTCGCTGAGCGGCTCCGGCATGAACTCCTCGAGCACCTCGAGCTCGTAGTCCTCCGCATCGGCCTGCTCCTCCCGGCCCGCGGTCCGAAACGCCTCCTCCGCCTCGACGCGCTTCTTGCGCTCACGCTGGAGCACCTGGAGCTCCTCCTGGTCGTTGAGCGGCCGCTGAAGCTCCTTTTCCGCGGACTGGAGGCTGCTGAGGATCAGACGCAGCGCGTCGCGACGGTCGTTGTCACGCTCGCGCATCGCCTCCTTGAGCTCGTCCTGGATCCGGGCGATCAGGCTCATCCGGGCAAGCCTCGCATGCGACCGCCGAGGATGTGCCAGTGAAGGTGAAAGACCGTCTGCCCGGCACCCGGCCCGACGTTGACGACGACGCGGTAGTCCTCGAGGCCCGCGATCTTCGCGGTCTCGGCGACGAACTCGAGCATCCGCTTCGCTTCCTCGGGAGTGAACGCGCCGACCTCGCGAAACGTGTCGACATGGCGCTCCGGCAACACGAGCATGTGGGTCTCGGCCTGCGGATTGATGTCGTGAACGGCCACGAAGCCGTCGGCCGCATGGACGTGGTCGCCCTCGCGTACCAGGTTGCAGAAGAGGCAGTCGTCTTCAGGCAGCGAGAATCCCCTCCTCTCCGACGGCGCGACCGCGCACGCGCACCAGACGACCGACCGGCTCGCCCGGATCGACGAGCCACGGCGAGTAGTCGTCGCCGTATCCACGCCCCGTCCGGTCGACGAGCACGACGTCCTCGCGGCCGACCTTCGTCCGCCACCGCGCGAGACAGGCCTCGTGTGAGATGGCCCGGAGGCGGGCGCTGCGCTCCTTCTTCACCTGCGGCGGAACCGAGTCGCTCTCCGCCGTCACCGTGCCCGGCCGCGGCGAGTAGGGAAAGACGTGAAGCTTCGTGATTCCCGCTCGCTCGACGACGTCCACGGTTCGCTCGAAGGCCGCCTCGTCCTCTGCAGGGAAGCCGACGATGACGTCCGCGGTCAGGTTGAAGTCCTCCAGCCCTGCCAGCCGACGCAGGTACGTCGCCGCGGTGTAGCGGCGCCCCATCGCGCGCAGCACGTCGTCGTCGCCGGACTGCAGCGGCACATGGAGATGGCGGCCCGCGCTGGGCGTCTCCCGGAGGGCGGCGATGAGATCGTCGTTCACGTGGTTGATCTCGATGGACGAGAGGCGAAGCCGCTCGAGTCCGGGCACCGCGCCGGCCTCCCGGATCAGCCGCGCCAGCGTGAAGCCCGCATCGCGGTCTCGGAAGCACCCGAGGTTGATCCCGGTCAGGACGACCTCGCGATGTCCCTGCCGCGCGCGCTTCTCGATTTCGGCGAGCACCGCGGCAGCTCGGCGGCTGCGGGACGGACCGCGAACCAGCGGGATCACGCAGAAGTTGCAGCTGAAGCTACAGCCGTCCTGCACCTTGACGAAGGCGCGAATGCGATCCAGCCGGGCATCGGCCTGCACGCACCCGATTGCGCCGACATCACGAGCGACGGCGTCGGCGACCCCCTCGCTCGGACTGGCGACGACGATCACGTTCTCCGGCAGGCCCCCCATCGCGTCACCGCCGAGATTCGCCGAGCAGCCGCTGACGTACACGCGCTCGTGCGTCCGAGCCGCCCGCGACGCGGCCTGCCGAGACTTCGTCACGGCTTCGTGCGTCACGCAGCACGTGTTCACGACCGCAATCTCCGCGCCCTCTGCGCACTCCTCGTGGCCGTCGGCGAGGAGGCGCTCACGCACTGCCTGCGCGTCCGAGTGGGACACCTTGCAGCCGAGGAAGCGAACCGAGAAGGTGGCCATTCAGGCCGAGAATCTACTTACGGACGAACAGATCGGCCGCCCAGCCGCCGTCGATCCGGCGCTCTCGGTGCGCGTAACCGGCGGGGCGAGGCGTGCGACTGTGGAAGTAGCCCGACGTCACGAGCGTGCCGACGTCGATCGCGGTGCCGAGTGCCTCCACCGAGGCGAGATCGATGTTCGCGAAGCCGACGTCGGCGCTCGGAAGCTCCCCGCCGAGCCCGTCGCCGGCCAGCACGTCGACCGTCACCTCGTTCGCCTCGACGTTTCGCCGCGCGGCCTCCACGGCGGCGTCGTCGTGGTCGATCGCCGTGACAGGAGCGAAGCCGAGCTTCGCCGCGGCGATCGAGAGCACGCCCGAGCCGCAGCCGACATCGACGAGGCTGACCGGCTCGAGCGACACGAGGAAGTCGAGGCACAGGCGAGTCGTGGGATGCGAACCGGTCCCGAACGCTCGGCCCGGATCGACGACGACCGCAATCGCATTTGCGGGCAGCTCCTCCCAGGGAGGCCCGACCCAGAGCGGCCCGATCCAGACCGGTCTGTGGAACTCGCGCCACCGCTCCTCCCAGCCCGGCTCGATCTGCTGGGTGGAGACCTCCGCGAAGAGCTTCCTGAGGCGCGCCTCTCCGTCGGCGTCCGTGTAGACCGCCAGCTCGCCCTCCGCCTCCTCGAAGCCCTCAGGATGCAGCTCGAGAAGTCGCGCCCTCGCCTGTTCCAGCGTCTCAGCCGGCACCGCGAGAGCGACCCGCCGTAGCTCGCTCAGCGGAACGCGCTCTTCAGCTTCTCGAAGAACCCCTCGTCGCGCCGGTAGGTGTCCTCGCCTGAAACGTGATCCAACTGCTCGAGGAGCTCGCGCTGCTCGTCCGTGAGCTGATGGGGGATGACGACGTTGACCAGCACGCGCTGGACACCGCGGCCGAAGCCTTGGAGTACCGGCATGCCGCGCCCGCGAAGCACTCGAACCTCGCCCGGCTGTGTGCCGGGACCGAACTCGAGCTCCTCCTCGCCGTCCAGCGTCGGGACCGAGACGCGGGCGCCGAGCGCCGCCTGCGTCATCGTCAGGTGCACCTGGGAGAACACGTCGTCCCCCTCACGGACGAACCGCGGATCCGGGAGAACCCGCACCCGGACGTACACGTCGCCGGCCCGCCGCCCGGCGAGCCCGGAGTGCCCTTCACCGGAGACGCGAATCCGCTGGCCGTCGTGGATCCCCGGCGGAATCTCGACCTCGAGCCGGCGCTCCTCGAGCACCTGCCCGGCGCCCTCGCAGCGCTCACAGGGGTGCTGGACGAGCTGGCCGCGACCGCGGCACTGCGGGCAGGCCTGCGTCCGGATGAACTCGCCGAAGGCGCTGCGGGAGACGTGCTGGATCCGGCCGGCGCCCTCGCACGTGGGGCAGGTCGTGACCTCGGTGCCCGGCTCCACTCCCTGTCCCGCACAGCGCGAGCAGCCCACGGCAACCGTGAACGGCACTTCTCTCGTGACGCCGCTTCGCCGCCTCCTCGAGCGCGATGTCGACCTCGGCTGCGACGTCGGCGCCGCGGCCGCGCGCGGCGGCGAAGAGGTCGTCGCCGAAGAAGGCCGAGAAGATGTCGGCGAGGTTCCCGAAGTCGAACTGGGTCGGATTGAAGCCGCCGCTGCGGAGCCCCGCGTGGCCATAGCGGTCGTAGAGCTCCCGCGTCTCGGAGTTCGACAGCACCTCGTAGGCCTCGACGACCTCCTTGAAGCGCTCGTCCGCATCGGGTGCGTCCGAGACGTCGGGATGGACCTGGCGCGCGAGCCCACGGAAAGCCTTCTTGATCTCGGCGTCGTCGGCGTCTCGGCGCAGGCCGAGCACCTCGTAGTAGTCGCGCTCCGCCGTCGCCATCCTCGTTGGAGGGTAGCCCTCCTAGTTGTCGGCGTAGATCTCTTCGACGAAGCGGGAGAGCTCGCGCGCGGCTCCGCGGACCGAGTGCAGCGCGGTCTCGTAGTCCATGCGGAACGGGCCGAGCAGGCTGACGGCGCCGAGGCGGCGGTGGGCGAGCCCGTACGTCGCGCCGACGAGGGAGGCGCTCTGGAGCGCCGGGTGGGGAAGGTCGACGCCCAGCCGGACGAACGGGCCCCGCTTCCCGAGCGCCTCACCCAGGATCTGGAGGACGACCGCGCGATGCTCGAGCGCCTCGAGCAGGCCCCGGTACGCCTCGAGGTCCTTGCCGCGGACGTTTCCGAGGACCATCGCGGTCCCGCCGACGTAGAGCCGCTGCTCCTCGGAGCCGGCGGCATCGGTGAACGCGGCCCGAAAGAGCTCGAGAAACGCGCGCTCCCGCTCGGTCAGCCCCTCCTCCGCGAAGACCTGCCTGAGCGCGTGCGATCCGGGCGCGAGTCCGACAGTGCGCTCGTTCAAGTACTCCGCGGCCCAGCTGACGAGCCCCTGGTCGAGCGGCTCGCCCAATGCGAACACGCGCTTCGTCACGCCGCCCGTCGAGGTGATCACGACTGTCGCCATCACCTGCGGCTGAAGCTCGAGCACCTCGACATGCCTGACCGTCGCCGCCTCGAGAGGAGGCGCCGAGACGAGTGCGAGTAGCCGCGTCATCTGGGCGAGCGCCTCGGTGGTCGCCTGGAGCGCGCCCTCGACCTCTGCGGCGGGCCCGCTCAGGTCGAGGGGAAGCGATGCCGGGCGAGGCTCGAGCCGCTCCAGCAGTCCCTCGACGAAGAGCCTGTAGCCGGTCTCCGTCGGGACCCGCCCCGCAGACGTGTGCGGGTGGGTGAGCAGGCCGCGCCGCTCCAGCTCGGCGAGCTCACCGCGCACCGTCGAAGGCGAGATCGGCAGCCCGGTCCGTTCGACGAGGTGCTTGGAGCCGACCGGCTGCCCGGTCGCGATGTACTCCTCGACGAGGCGCCGGAGGAGGTCGCGCTGACGATCTGTGAGCGTCGGCTGAGCCATGCTGTTTGCAGGAATTTTAGTCGGCGCTCCGCACGCACCCGAGCCGGGCTCAGGCGAGCAGCTCTGCCGTCACCCCGCCGCCCAGCAACCGCCCGCGCGGCGTCAGCGTGAGCGCTTCGCCGCCGGCCGCTGGACCGCGCGCGACCAGCTCGAGGCCCTCGAGGCGTGTGAGCGCGCGACCGTCCAGCACCGGCGCGAGGCCGTCCAGCAAGAGCGGCTCGTCCAACCGCAGGCCGAGCATCACCCGCTCCTGCAGCAGGACAGCTGCCGTCAGCTCCTCGACCTCCCGCGGCGGCGTGTCCCCGCGCGCGAGCGCGGCGGTATATGCCGGCAGGCGTGGCGTGTTCCGCCAGCGCCGGCCGCGCACGGTCGAGACCGCGCCGACTCCGATCCCGAGGTAGTCACGTCCGAGCCAGTAGCCGAGGTTGTGCTGGGCACGAACGTCCCGCCCGCCGGCGGCCTCAGCCGGCCGGCAGAAGTTGGCGGTCTCGTACCAGCGGTAGCCGGCGGCGGTCAGCCGGGTGACCACGCGCTCGAAGTACCCCTCGAGCGCCTCCGCCTGCCGAGCCAGCTCCTCCCCGTGCCGGTGCGTGAAGCGCGTCCCGGGCTTCGCCTCCAGCTCGTAGCACGAGAGGTGCTCGGGACCGAGCGCGAGCGCCTCGTCGAGGTCGGCGTCGAGGGCGGAGGCGCTCTGGCCGGGAATCCCATAGATGAGATCGAGCGAGATGTTGTCGAACCCGGCATCACGGAGATGGTAGAAGGCGCGCCGGACGTCGTCGGGACCGGCAACGCGTTCGAGCACCTGGAGCAGATCCGGGTCGAATGTCTGGGCGCCGAGCGAGACCCGAGTGACGCCGCCCTCCCGCAGGAGGCGGGCGAGGTCTGGGGTCACCGTCTCTGGGTTCGCCTCCACCGTCAGCTCTCGGGCAGCCGGGCAGCGCGTCCAGCAGCCGCCGAAGCTCCGCCGGCTCGGTGAAGGTCGGGGTCCCGCCGCCGAGGAACACGGTCTCGAGCTCGGGGGCGAGGAGCCGCCGCTCGAGCTCCAGCTCCGCCAGCAGCGAGTCGACGTAGGAGCCGTGCTCTCCCCGCCGGCCGACCACGGTGACGAAGTCGCAGTACCCGCACCGGTGCGCGCAGAACGGAAGGTGGACGTAGAGGTGGCGAGCGCCGCTCATTTCCCGTTCTCGTTCAGGTTGAGGACGGCGAGGAACGCCTCCTGGGGCACCTCGACGGCGCCGACCTGCTTCATCCGCTTCTTGCCCTTCTTCTGGCGCTCGAGCAGCTTGCGCTTGCGCGTGATGTCGCCGCCGTAGCACTTGGCGAGCACGTCCTTCCGCTTCGCCTTGATCGTCTCGCGCGCGATGATCCGCGACCCGATCGCCGCCTGCACCGGGACGTCGAACATCTGGCGCGGGATCTCCTCCCGCAGCCGGTCGACGAGCGCCCGCCCGCGGCCGTACGCCGAGTCGCGATGCACGATCAGCGACAGCGCGTCCACCGACTCGCCGGCGATCAGGACGTCGAGCTTGACGAGGCTGCCCTCGCGGAAGTCGATCACGTCGTAGTCGAAGCTGGCATAGCCGCGCGTCCGTGACTTGAGCTGGTCGTAGAAGTCGACGACGACCTCAGCCAGCGGGAGCTCGTAGATCAAGAGCGGGCGCTCCTCCGAGAGGTATTCCATGTGATCGAAGCGACCCCGCCGCTCCGTGGCGAGCTCCATCACCGGGCCGACGTACTCCTTCGGGACGATGATCGAGGCGCGGATGTACGGCTCTTCCACCCGCTCGATGTCCGGCGGCATCTCGGCGGGGTTGTGCACCTCGACCTCTTCGCCCGCGAGCGTGACGACCCGGTAAGCGACGTTGGGCGCGGTCACGAGCAGATCGAGGTCGAACTCGCGCTCGAGGCGCTCGCGGACGATCTCCATGTGGAGCAGGCCGAGGAAACCGCAGCGGAAGCCGAAGCCGAGAGCGTTCGACGTCTCTGGCTCGTAGAAGAGCGCCGCGTCGTTCAGCTTCAGCTTCTCGAGGGCGTCGCGCAGCTCCGGGTACTCGTCCGAGTCGGTCGGGAAGAGCCCGGCGAACACCATCGGCTTCACGTCCTTGTAGCCCGGGAGCGGGCCGGCTGCAGGATTCGCGCGCGACGTCAGCGTGTCGCCGACACGGAGCCGGCTGACGTCCTTGAGCCCGGTGATCACGTAGCCGACCTCGCCGGCCTCGAGCGTCTCGGAAGCCCGCATCGTCGGCGAGAAGAAGCCGAGCTCCTCCGCCTCGAACCGGGTTCCCTGGGCCATGGCGAGCAGCCCTTCCCCCGTGCGGAAGGTGCCGTCGACGACGCGGACGAACGCGACGACGCCACGGTACTGGTCGTACGACGAGTCGAAGATCAGCGCTCGCGGGGCCGCGTCGGGTTCCCCCGACGGCGGCGGGATTCGCTCGACGATTGCGTCGAGGACCTCCTCGATCCCCTGGCCGGTCTTCGCCGAGATGCGCAGGACATCCTCGGGGTCGCCGCCGATCAGCTCCGAGATCTCGGCCGCGGCGGCGGCGGGGTCGGCCTGCGGCAGGTCGATCTTGTTGACGACCGGGAGCAGCTCGAGGTCGTTCTCGATCGCGAGATAGGCGTTGGCGACCGTCTGCGCCTCCACGCCCTGCGCGGCGTCGACGACGAGCACGGCTCCCTCGCACGCCTGCAGCGACCGCGAGACCTCGTAGGTGAAGTCGACGTGGCCCGGCGTGTCGATCAGGTTGAGCTGGTGGCCCTTCCAGAGCACGCGGACCGCCTGCGCCTTGATCGTGATCCCGCGCTCGCGCTCGAGGTCCATCGAATCGAGCACCTGCTCGCGCATGTCGCGGCCGGAGACGGTGTCGGTGACCTCGAGAATGCGGTCGGCCAGGGTCGATTTCCCATGGTCGATGTGCGCGATGATCGAGAAGTTGCGGATTCGGTTCTGCTGCATAGGTCAGTCGGCCGGCCGGGCGCGGGCTCGCAACGATAGCAACGCATTCAGCTCACGAACTCCCAGCAAACGGGCGGAAAACAGGTATGCGGCGCCGCCGACGGCGATGGCGCCGAGGACGGCGATCAGCTGGGCCACAAACGCTCTGCCGAGGACCTCGTCGAGCGCCCACCAGACACCGAACGCGACCGCCCCGAGCACGGCGGCCGCGGCGGTGATCCGTAGCGCGGAGTCGATCGTCTGTCCGAGCTCGAGGCGGGCAAGCCGGCGCCGCAGCAGGACGACCAGTGCGGCCGCGCCGAAGATGTTCGCCACCGAGATCGCAAGCGGAATCCCCCAGGTGCCGAGCCGGTAGAAGACGACGTACAGGGCCGTGTTGGCGACCAGCGTGGCGAGCGCGACGGCGGTCGGCGTCCACGGCAGCTGGAGGCCGAAGAAGGCGCGGTTCAGCATCAGCATGGCGCCGTTGAACGTGAGCCCGAGCGAGAAGGCCGCGAGCGCGCCCGCGACGACGCGGGTCTCGCTCGGTCCGAACTCGCCGCGCTCGTAGAGCAGCCGGACGATCGGCTCGGCGAGCACGACGGAGACCACGCTGGCGGGGATGAGGAGGAAGGCGATCTGGCGTAGGCCCGAGGCGACCGTGTTCCGGAAGCCGTTGAGCTCGTTCCGGGTCGCGAGCCGTGCGAGCGCCGGGAAGAGGACGGTCGCCACGGCGACCGAGAACATCCCCTGCGGGAGCATGTAGATGCGGAACGCCGCGTCGATCGCGCTCGGTGCGAGATTCGGGTCGATGTAGCGGGCCGCGAAGAACGTCCCGATGACCGCGTTGACGTTGATGAGCCCGAGGCCGAGCGTGACCGGCAGCATGAGCACGAAGACGCGTTTCACCGCCGGGTCGCGAATGTCGATCGCCACCCGGAGGCGGCCGTCGCGGCCGGCCAGCCATGGCAGGGGAAGCAGAAGCTGAACCACGGTTCCAAGCACGATCGAGCCGGCGTAGACGTACAGCTCGGCCTCCTCCGAGTCCGCCTGCGGAACGCCGATGAGGAGGCCGGCGATGATCACGAGGTTCCACGCCACGGGCGTGAGCGCCGGGACGGTGAAGTGCTCGTAGCTGTTGAGGATCCCGACGATGACGCCCGAGATCCCGAGCAGGATGACGATCGGGAAGAGGATCCGCGCGAGGGTGACGGCCAGCTCGCCGTCCTCGCCGGTGTAGCCGAACAGCGCCATGATCCACGGCGCCGCAAGGACGAACAACGCGGTGACCGCGGTCAGGCCCAGGAGCAGGATCCAGATCAGGCTCGACGCGACGCGCCAGGCCCGCGCCTTCTCCCCTTTCTCCAGCAGCTCCGTGAAGATCGGCACGAAGGCGGAAGAGAGCGCGGCGTCCGCGACCAGCGCTCGGACCAGGTTCGGCACCTGGAACGCGACCGTGAACGCGTTGATGCCGGCGCCCTCGACACCGAAGAACCCGCGAACGACGATCTCGCGGACGAGCCCGAGGACGCGCGAGAGGCCCGTTGCGGCCGAGAACACGGCCGTCGACCAGGCGAGCCGTCGGGACGGAGACCCCGGTGCCTCTGGACCGACCTCGCTCACCGGCGGTTCCCCACAGACGCAGGATACGAGCGGCCCTCGCCGCCTCCTGCGGCACGCGGGCGGCTGCTAGCATGCCGCCGCCCGCATCTGCGGGCACTTTTTCGCCCGATGCCGAACATCAAGCAGCAGAAGAAGCGAGTGGGAACGGCCGCCAGGGAGCGGCTCCAGAACCTGCGTTTCCGCTCGACGGTCAAGACCCTCACGCGCCGCCTCGAGTCCGCTGTCGCGGACGGCGATGCCGACCGTATCGCGGCGACGCACAAGGAGCTCCAGCAGTGGATCGACCGCGCGTCGGCGCGCGGGGCGCTCCACCGCAACGCTGCGGCGCGCAAGAAGGCTCAGGCCGCCCGCCTCGTCTCGAGCCGCTAGGCCCCGCCTCTTACGCCGTCTGGCGGGCCGCCGTCTTCGCCGGGCCCACGAGGTCCCCGAGCGCGCGGGTGAGCTCGTGCGTGTTCGACAGCCGGCTCGCGCCCTTGAGCGCCGCGTCCAGGGCTGCCAGGCGGACGAGGGCGGCGTCGAGCTCCTCTTGCGAGTAGCGGTCCGCGTGGCCGATCGCCTTGCGGACCCGGAACTCGTGCACCTTGACTCGCTTCGCGATGTCCCTCGCGCCGACACCCTCGGCCGCGAGCAGCTTCACGCTTCGGACCAGGGTCACGTGCGCCGCAAGTCTGACGGCGATCGCGAAAGGCTCTCGGCGCTCGAGCTCGGCCTCGGCTGCGGCGATCAACGCGGCGCCGTCCCGCTCGCCCCAGGCGTCGGTGATCGCCCACGCCGTGGCCTCGCGCGCAGGCGCAGCGAGTGCCTCGACGTCCGCCCGCGTGATCGGACGGCCGCCGGCCCAGATCGTGATCTTGTCTGCTTCGGTCGCGAGTGCGACGAGGTCGTCTCCGACGATCTCGACGAGGGCGCGGGCGGCGTCCGGATCGGCGGTCGCGCCTAGGCGCTCGAACTGGGCCCGAGCCCAGGCGGGAAGATCGCGCAGCTTGGGTGCGTCGAACGCGAGGACCTGTCCGGTCGCGGCGGCGGCCTTCGCGAGCCCGTCGCTCTTCGGAGCCTCGTGTGCGACGAGGGCCAGGACTGCTCCCGGAACGGGATCGCCCAGGTACTCGACGACCGCCTCGACGTCCGCCTTCTTCCACCGCTCGACGCCCTCGACGATGACGAGACGGCCGCCGTCCTCGCCGGCGAAGAGGCCGAGCGCGTTGCAGGCCGCGACGGCCTCGGCACCGCCGGCGACGTCCGCCAAGAGCTGCTCGATCGACTCGTCTCCGAAGTGCGAGCGAAGACGGCGGAGCGCGCGCGCGACCTTGGGCCGATCGCTTCCGGCCAGCAGATAGACCGGCAGAAGCGGCTCGCTGGACACTGCGGGCAAGCATAGTCACGCGCCCGTCCGGGTCGTGATCCGCTGCCCGTCGCTCTCGATCACGATTTCCCCCTGGCGGTCGGTGCGGAAGACATCGAGACCGGGAGCCGCCTCCAGAGTGGCGAGGGTCGACGGAGTCGGGTGGCCGTAGTCGTTGTTCTTGCCGCAGGAGATCACCGCGACCTGCGGCCGGGTGAGCGCGAGCAGGCGCGGAAGACCGTCGTCTGTGGATCCGTGGTGCGCGACCTTGAGGATCTCGACGGGCGGCGGGTTGAGCGGCAGCGTCACGGGTGACTCGGCGTCCGCCGTGAGCAGTACGTCGACGCTCCCGTACGAGGCGAGGATCACCGTGGCCCAGAGGTTCGGGTCCTCGTTCGCGGGCGGCTCGCTCACGGGCCAGAGCACCCGAAGGCGGAGCCGGCCGAGCCGGAAAACGAGCCCTGCCCGAGCCGTCAGCACGGGCACCCGGCGCTCCTGGGCTTCGGCGAGCGCCGCGGCTTCCTCCGGGCTCTCGGCCGGAATACGGGGATCGAGGATCCGGGCGACGCGAACGTGCCGAATCAGCTCCGCCGCTCCGCCGACGTGGTCGCGCTGGGGGTGGGTCAGGACGGCGAGCGAGAGCTCCCGCACGCCGAGCTTGCGGAGCTGGTCGTCGACGTCACCCTCGGGCGGGCCCTGGTCGACGAGGACCGCTCCCTCGCGAACCTCGAGCAGGATGGCATCTCCCTGGCCGACGTCGAGGACCGTCAGGCGAAATCCCGACGGCGGTGGACGCGAGGACTGCGGCCAGATCTGCCAGGCCGCGGTGAAGAGCACGGCCAGGCCGGCGACCAGCACAAGGCCTGGCCGCCTCCAGCGAGGAAGGCGAGCCCAGGCGACGAGGGCTACCGCGGCCCCGGCGACGATCACGAGCGCCGACGACGCCTCGACGTCGGCGCCCGGCAGCCCTCCGACGAACCGCGCGCAGACCGCGACGTAGGCCGCGAGCCAGCCGTTCACCCAGCCCGACGCAACGGCGGCGGACGGCAGAAACTGGTCGAGGGCTGCAGTGAGGAGCGCGAGGCTGAACGAGAGCCCGACGACCGGCGCGGCCAGCGCGTTGCTGAGGATCGAGTACGCGGGAACCGAGCCGAACTGGACGAGCAGGATCGGCGCCGTCACGGCACCGCAGGCGCCCGAGACGGCGACGATCGTCGCCAGCCACTTCGGGACGGGATAGCCCTCGAGCACGCGCTCGAGGCGCGGAACGAGCACGAAGATCGCCCCGACGGCTGCGAACGAGAGCTGGAAGCCCGGCTCGTAGAGGCTGTACGGGTTCCAGGCCAGGAGGAGCGCCGCCCCGAGCAGGAGGAAGTACCACCGGTCCCGGGGGCGGGCGGCGAGCCAGGCGAGCGAGGCCAGCGCCCCGGCCACGCCGGCCCGGACCACCGACGGCTGCCACCCCACCGCGAGCACGTAGGCGCCGATCGCTCCGAGCGCGGCGACCTCCGCGACGAAGCGCGAGATCCCGAGCAGCCACGCGAGCACGAGCACGCCACCGACGACGAACGCGACGTTCTGCCCCGACACGGCGAGCAGGTGGTAGAGCCCGGACGACCGGAAGTCGTCGCGCAGTTCCTCGCTCAGCCCCTCGTCCTCGCCGAGGACGAGCCCGGCGAGGACCGCGCGCCGTTCTCCCGCGAGCCCGGGTGCGATTGAGGCGGCCAGCCGCTCTCGGATCCGATCCGCGACCCCGGCGAGCCCGCCGCGCCGCCCGACGAGACGCCACTCCCGCCCGCGCGCGACGACGTGAACGCCGCGGCGGTGCAGCAGCCTCCGCTCGTCGAAGCCGTCGCTCGGCCCCCGAGGCTCTCGCAGCTCGACCGCACTCTCGATGAGGCCACCCTGCGGCGGCGCCCGGCCGGGAGGAAGCTCCAGGAGAACGGTCTCACGCAGATGGAGCGAGCGGAAGGAGCGAACGCGCGCGGGGACGCGAATGCTGAACGGCGTTCGGCGGGCGGGCCCGGTGACTTCGAGCAGCGCGCGGCCTGTCTCCCCGGTGCGCGGTACCAGGAGGCTCCGATCGAGCGCGTCGAGGCGGACGCTGCCCCACCACAACCCTCCCGCGCCCAGCGCCAGCGCGAGGGCCGCGACACGCCCACGACGCCCGACCACGACCGCCGAGACGACGGCGCCCACGAGCGCAAGGAACAGGACTGCGTTCGAAGAGCTCCGAACGACGTTCGCGAGCGCCAAGCCCGCGCAGAGCGCACCGGCGAGCAGATGGGACGAGTAGCGATCCAGTAACCCGACGGTCACGGCGCCACCAGCTCACGGAGCTGCTCCAGCCTGGCGGGACCGATGCCCGGGATCGCATCGAGATCGTCGACGGAGCTGAACGCGCCGTGCTGCTCGCGGTGGTCGAGGATCTTCTGGGCGGTGACCGGCCCTACACCGGGAAGCGCATCCAGCTGCTCGAGCGTCGCCGTGTTCAGATGCACCGGACCGCCGACCGCGCCGGCCGCTTCGCCCTCTTCTGCCTCCCCGGCCGCGCCGGCCTGAACCACCTCCCGGCGGGGAACGACGACCTGGCTCCCGTCCGCGACCTGTGCCGCGAGGTTGACCAGGCTCAGGTCGGCGCGGCGCGTGGCTCCGCCGGCGCGCCGAACCGCATCTGCGATCCGCGCGCCATGAGCGAGCCGATAGAGCCCCGGCCGCCGAACCGCGCCGACGACGTGGACGACGAGGCGCGCCGGTGCCGCGGCCTCGATCTCCCCAGCGTCAGCCGGCGGACGCTCGACGGTCGCCGTGCCGCTGCTGACGAAGAACCGCCCGGCCACGAACAGCGCAGCGACGAGCAGCGCCGCACCGACGATCGCACGCGTACGCGTGACCTGGAGGTCGTGCATACAGCCGATCGTCGCGACAGACCCGTCACGTGTCTGTCGCAGGAATGCGCCAAAGGTGTGACGGTTCACAGGCGATTAACCGGCGTGGGTCGCCGCCGAGGATCAACATGCGAGCTGAGGGTTGAATGAGCGCACTGACGAACATCAGCGACCACGTCTACTGGCTGCCTCCCGGGCCGCCTGACCGGCCGTCCCTCTGCGCGGTCGTCGGTGCCCGCCGGACGCTGATGCTCGATGCCGGGAGCTCAGCCGAACACGCGCGACTCGTCCTCGACGGCCTCTCCGAGCTCGGTATCGAGCTGCCGAGCCTCACCGCCTTCACGCACTGGCACTGGGATCACGTCTTCGGCGCGGCCGAGATCGGCGCGCCGGTGATCGCCCACGTGGAGACCGCGGCGAAGCTGGCCGCTATGGCCGAGACGGACTGGAGCGACGAGGCGCTCGATCGCCGGGTGGCGGAAGGAATCGACTCGGAGCAGCACGCGGCGAACGTGAAGGAGGAGCTGCCCTCGCCGCGCGAGGTTCAGGTCGCCCAGGCCGACGTCGTCTTCGAGGACGGGCTCGACCTCGAGCTCGGCGGCGTGACGGTCCGGGTACGGCACGTCGCGGGCGACCACGCCTCCGACTCGTGCGTGGTGCACGTCGAGCCCGACCGGGTGCTCTTCCTGGGGGACTGCCTCTACGAGGCACCGAGCGGCGGGTACACGGCCGAACGGGCACAACCGCTCCTCGACGCCGTCCTCGGGTTCGGCGCGAAGATCTTCGTCGAGGGCCACCACGACAAGGCGTACGGTCGAGCCGAGCTCGACGAGTACCTCACGGAGATCCGCTCAGCCGTCGCCGGGTAACGGTCTTTCCTCCCCCGAACGCAGGTCGGGTGTGACTCTTTCGGCCCAAGCGGCGTATATGAGGTGTATGAGGGCCGTGACTCGCTCGCTCGCCGACGCAGCCGAAAGGCACCTGGACGACGTCTACCGCTACGTCCTCTACCTCACGCGCGACCCGCAGGCCGCAGAGGACCTGACCGCCGAGACCTTCGAGCGGGCCGTCCGGCTGTGGCACCGATTCGACCCGGCCAGAGGCTCCGAGCGCACCTGGCTCTGCCAGATCGCCCGCACGACGGCGCTCGATCACCTCCGAGCGGAGGAGCGTCGGCGTCGCCGCGAGGAGCGCTACGCATCGCTCGCCGAACGGACGGAAGAGCTGGAAGTCCAGATCCTCTCCCCCTGGCTCCAGCACGCGCTTGCGAGCCTCTCGGCCGCGGACCGCGAAGTGATCGCGCTCCGCATCGTCCTCGATCTCGACCCGGCGGACGCCGGCCGCGTGCTCGGGATCAGCCCCTCTGCCTGCACGACGCGCCTCTCACGGGCGCTCGACCGGCTCGAAGAAAAGGTGGGAGCCCAGCATGTCGCCTGACCTCGTCCACGCCCTGCGCGCCGAGACGCCGGCCGCACCGCGCCACCTGCGCGAGCGCATCGCCGCCGTCACGGCCACGTCGCCGCCGCAGCGCCGGTTCACGAGCCGACGGATCCTGTCGCTCGCGGTCCCGGTCGCGGCCGGGCTCTCGCTCGCCGTCGCCCTCGCCGTCGGACTGAACACCGCCGTCTCCCCGAGCCGGCCCGGCGCCACGCCCGAGACCTTCGAGGCAGCGCCGGCGCAGGACGCCACCACCCCTGGCCCGCTCGGCGAAGCCGGCGACCGGAGCAAGATCGCGAAGCGCGCCGCAAGAACTCGACGGCGCCAGGCCCGGCGCTGGGCCGCGCGCAGGACTACCGCGCGACGCTCACCCTGCTCGTCGACGGCACGGACGAGCTGTCGGCCACGACCCAGCGGGCGCTCCGCGTCGCCAGGCGGCCTCGGCGGCTACGTCGTCTCCGTCAACTACAGCACGCCGGAGCCGGGAGACGGCACGGCGGCGGTGCGTCTCCGAATCCCCGTCTCGCGCGTGCAGGCCGCGATCGTCGAGTTCAGCGGGATGGGCCGCATCCTGACGCAGGAAACGCAGATCACCGATCTCCAGCAGGGCCTCGACGAGCTGACGCGGCGCATCCGAGACCTCGAGCGTCGCGCCGCCCAGGCCGGCGGAGCCGAGCGCGCCCGGCTCATGGCCCAGATCGAAGCCCTCCGCAACCAGCGAGTGCAGATCAACCGCCAGGCCGCGTACGCGACGGTCAACCTCGACCTCACGACCCACGAGCCGAAGGCGCCCGCCGCAGCTCCTGGCCGGCTCGGCCGCGCGCTCGACGACGCCGTCGGAATCCTCCTCGCAGAGCTCGTGATCGCCGCCTACGCCCTGATCGTCGCGAGCCCGTTCATCGTGCTCGGCCTGGCGGCGTTCTTCGGCAACCGGGCGTACCGGCGCCACGCCGACCAGCGCCTGCTCGAGCGCGCCTAGAGGCCTGATGGGAAATTCCGCCGGGCCGGATGACGCCCCAGACACGGCGCCGGATCAGCGCGTTCGCCCGCGACACGTAGCGCTGCTACGCGCCGCGAACGACCGCACTGCCCGGCTTGGTCTGGAGCGCCCCCGACTGCGGCCGAATTTCCCACCAACCCTCTAGCCGGAGTTGGAGCCGGACTCGAGCTCTTCGCGGATGGCCCGAAGACGGGCCTCGTGCACGACGAACGCGCTGACGACGTCGGGATCGAACTGCTTGCCCGACTGCTGGACGAACTCGCGACCGGCATCGACCCAGGGCCGCGCTCGCCGGTACGGCCGGTTGCTCGTGATCGCGTCCAGCGCGTCCGCGACGGCGAAGACGCGCGCCGCCAGCGGGATGTCCGTTCCGGCCAGTCCGTCGGGGTAGCCGTCGCCGTCCCAGCGCTCGTGGTGCGAGCGGACGATCCGCAGGCCCTCGCCGTGGAAGAACGCAACACCGGAGAGCACCTGCTCGCCGAGGACCGTATGCGTCTTCATCAGCCGCGACTCGGCCGTGGTCAGCGGCTCGGGCTTCTGGAGGATCCGGTCGGGGATCCCGATCTTGCCGACGTCGTGGAGGAGGAAGCCGTACTCCGTGCTCGGGTCCTCGAGCAGCTCGGCGTCAACGGCCTGCGCGAGCGCCATCGCGTAGCGCTGCACGCGCTGAGAGTGCTGGCGGGTGCCGGTGTCCTTCGCCTCGACCGCGCTCGCAAGCGCCGCGACCGTCTCGCGGTAGGCGCGCTGGACGAGGGAGCGCTGGCCCTTCTCGATCTCGAGGACGTGGCGCAGGTCGCGCGCGTACAACAGGAGCTGCTCCTGTGGATCGTCGACGCGAACCGATCTGAAGGGGATGCCGTACCGGGAGCCGGCGAGCTGCTCGACCACGGCCAGCAGCTGGAGCGGGCTGAATGGCTTGCGGACGGCTGCGTCGGCTCCCGCCTCCTCGGCGGAAGTCGCGGTGCCGCCGTCGGACCCGCTGAGCATCACGACCCCGATCTCGTTGGTCGCCGGATCGGTCTTCAGGTGACGGCAGAACTCGAGGCCGTCCATGCCCGGCATCCGGACGTCGAGCACGACGACGTCGGGTGACACAGCCGAGATCAGTCGCCGCGCCGAGTCGGCGTCTTCTGCCTCTTCGACGTCGATGTCGAAGACCTCGAACGTCGTTCGAAGCAGCAGCCGCAGCGCTGCATCGTCATCTACCAGCAGAACCCTCATCCCAAGCCTCCGTGCTCGGACCCGGGGATCGTTGTCGGCAGGCGCAGGACTCCCCCTTGTTGGGTGAGGACCCTAGCGCGTGACGATGTTGACGAGCTTCCCCGGCACGACGATCGTCTGCCGGATCTCCGTTCCGTCCAAATGCGCCTGAACCCGCGGCGACGCCTTGGCGCGCTCGACCAGCTCCTCCTCGGGCAAGTCGGCGGAGACCTCCATTCGATCGCGCACCCGACCATTTACCTGGACGACCAGCTCGAAGGTGTCGCGCTCGAGGAGCGCCGGGTCGGCCTGCGGCCACGGCGTCTCCCACAGCCGTTCGTGGCCCAGCCGCTCCCAGAGCTCCTCCGCCAGGTGCGGCGCATAGGGCTGGATCAGCGAGACCGCGGTTTCGGCTGCGAAGCGCGCAGCGGGATCGTCCGGCGCCTGCCCCAGCTCGTTCGTCAGCTCCATGACCGCCGAGATGGGCGTGTGGAACTGGAAGCGCCGGTCGATGTCGTCTGTGACCTTCGCCACCGTCGCGTGCGCCTTGCGCGCCAGCGGCGTGTCGACTGCTTCGCCCGTCGGAACCGGGCGCTCGGCGACCTCGAGCACGACGCGCCAGAGCCGCTTCAGAAAGCGGACGACGCCCTCGATGCCGGTTTCCTTCCACTCCATGTCCTGGTCGGCCGGGCCCATGAAGAGGATGTACGTGCGCACTGCGTCCGCCCCGTACTCGTCCACCAGGGGGTCCGGGCCCTCCACGTTTCCCTTCGACTTGGACATCTTCGAGCCGCCCATCTGCAGCCAGCCCTGATGGAAGAGCCGCCCGAACGGCTCGCCGAAGCTGACCAGCCCCATCTCGCGGAGCACCCGGACGAAGAACCTCGAGTAGAGCAGGTGCCCCGTCGTGTGGTCGATCCCGCCGATGTACTGCGAGACCGGGCACCAGTAGTCGACGAGTCGCCGGTCGAACGGCGCTTTGGCGTTGCGCGGGTCGACGTAGCGCAGGTAGTACCAGGACGAGTCGACGAACGTGTCCATCGTGTCCGCCTCGCGGCGCCCGGCCTTCCCGCACTTCGGACACGGGACGTGGAGCCACTTCTCGTTGGAGGCCAGCGGCGGCACTCCCTTCGGCCGGTAGTCCTCCACCTCGGGGAGCTCGACGGGTAGCTCGTCCTCGGGGACGGGAACGAGCCCACAGTCGTCGCAGTAGACGATCGGGATCGGCGCGCCCCAGTAGCGCTGGCGGGAGAAGCTCCAGTCGCGGAGCCGATAGCTGACCGCCGGCTCCGCCTTGCCCTGCTCGCTCAGCCAGTCGACGATCTTCCGCTTCCCATCCTCGACCGGCAGGCCGGTGAAGTCGCCGGAGTCGATCAGGACGCCCTGTTCCTCGTCGATCACCTGTCGGATCGGCAACGCGAAGGTCTCGGCGAACTCGCGGTCGCGCTCGTCGTGGGCCGGGACGGCCATGATCGCGCCGGTCCCGTACTCCATCAGCACGTAGTCGGCGACCCAGACCGGCAGCTGCTCGCCGTTCACGGGGTTGGTCACGGAGTGGCCGGTGAAGACGCCGGTCTTGACCTCTTCCGCGGCGCGCGCCTCGCCCCGACGGGCTGCTGTCCGCTTGACGTAGTCCTCCACGGCGTCGTTCGCGATGCGCGCCACCAGCGGATGCTCGGGCGCCAGGACGAAGAACGTGGCGCCGAAAAGCGTGTCCGGCCGCGTCGTGAAGACGGCGACGTCGGCGTCCAGCTCCTCGATCCGGAACAGGACCTCGGCGCCCTCGGACCGGCCGATCCAGTTGCGCTGGATGGTCTTCGTCCGCTCCGGCCAGTGACCCCACTCCGGCAGGTCGTACTCGAGCAGCTCGTCGGCGTACGCGGTGATCTTGAAGAACCACTGCTCCAGGTTCCGCGCCTCGACCAGTGTCCCGCAGCGGTCGCAGCGACCGTCGACGACGTACTCGTGCGCGACCACGGTCTGGTCGTTCGGGCACCAGTTGACCGGGGCGGCGGCGCGGTACGCCAGGCCGCGCTCGAAGAACTTGAGGAACAGCCATTGCGTCCACTTGTAGAAATCGACCTCGTGGGCCGAGATCTCACGCGTCCAGTCGATCACCAGGCCCAGGCGCCGCATCTGGACCCGGATCGCAGCGATGTTCCGCTCCGTGATCTCCCGCGGGTGGCCGCCTTCGCTGATCGCGGCGTTCTCGGCCGGGAGGCCGAACGAGTCGAAGCCCATCGGGCGCATCACCTTCCAGCCGTTCCGTCGGCGGAGGTGCGTCACGACGTCGCCCATCGTGTAGTTCAGGACATGTCCCATGTGCAGGGTCCCCGACGGGTAGGGGAGCATCTCGAGCTGGTACCAGTGGCGCTCGTCGTCTAGCTCCTCCGGCGCAGGATTCGGCGTCTCGAACGCCCTGGCGTCCTCCCAGACCTGCTGCCACTTCGGTTCGATCTGCTGTGGGTCGTATCGCTCCATCACCGTCTCCGGGTACAAAAAAGCCTCTCGATGGAGAGGCCGTGGGAAGCTACCGCAGCCGGGCCGCGTCGCTTCCTGCGCTACTCGAGAAGCTGCGTCATCAAGATTGACAATACCACCGGGCTCGGAAGCTCGAAACCCCGAAAGGAGTGCGCATGGCCGAGTACACGATCGTGAAGGTGGCAGACGTCCCCGACCAGGCGGAGAACCTCGGGCACGACCCGGCCGACTACGAGGTCAGGTTCATGCGCAATCCGCTCGGGATGCAGCACGCCGGTGTGACCTTCGCCCGCTACAGGCCGGGGTTCTCGATCGAGGGCCACACGCACAACCAGCAGGAGGAGGTCTACGTGCTCGTGTCGGGCCGGGCGCAGGCCCTCCTCGGCGACAACGAGCTCGTGGAACTGGAGACGTGGACGGCGATCCGCGTCCCGCCGGAGACGCCGCGCGCGCTGAGGGCAGTCGGCGACGAGGACGCGATCTTCATCAAGATCGGCGCGCCGAACACGGGGCCGGGCGACGGGCGCGGGGTGCCGGAGGGATTCGGCTGGCCGGACTAGGCTGAAGCGGCGAGGCCCGGGCGGTCGAGGATCGGCAGCGGTTTCAGTCCCGCCTCTCTCGCTGGCGGGTTGAGCGGCTCCTCGAGCGGCGCGGCGCCGAAGGACGCGGCGATGCGGTCGGGCGCCGGCTCGCCGTAGAGCGTCGTCCGCTGCCGCGGCGTCCGGCCGATCGCGCGGATCGCGTCCTCCATCGCCTCTGGCGGGAACTCCTGGCCATGATCGGCGCCTGCGGCGCGGGAGATCGACTCGTTCATCAGCGTCCCGCCGAGGTCGTTCGCGCCCGCGCGGAGGACGGCCTGCGCGCCCTCGACGCCGAGCTTCACCCACGACGCCTGGACATTCGTGATCCAGGGATGGAGCGCGAGCCGCCCGACGGCGTGCATGAGCAGCGCCTCCCGGAAGGTCGGGCCCGGCCGCGCCTGGCCGCGCAGGTACATGGGCGCCTCCATGTGCACGAACGGCAGCGGGACGAACTCGGTGAAGCCACCTGTCCGCCGCTGCTGCTCGCGGAGTGCGACCAGGTGCCGCGCCCAGTTCCGGGGTCCGTCGACGTGGCCGAACATGATCGTCGTCGTGGAGCGAAGGCCGGCGCGATGCGCCGTGTCGTGGACACGGAGCCACTGGCCGGTCGTGACCTTGTCCGGGCAGATGATCCGGCGGACCTCGTCGTCGAGCACCTCGGCCGCGGTCCCGGGAAGCGACGCCAGGCCGACTTCGCGCAGCGCGCCCAGGTACTCGTCCAGCGCGAGCCCGAGCGTGGCGGCGCCCTGCCAGATCTCCAGCGCCGAGAAGGCGTGGACGTGCAGGTCGGGTAGCTCGGCCCTGATCGCGCGGCAGATGTCGAGGTACGTCTCGCCCGTGAAGCCCGGGTGGATTCCGCCCTGGAGGCAGATCTCGACGGCGCCGCGGTCCCACGCCTCGTGCGCCCGGCGGACGATCTCGTCCAGCGGGACGAGGTACGGCTTCCCGCGCAGGTTCGCTGCGAGCCGTCCCTTCGAGAACGCGCAGAAGCCGCAGCGGAAGTAGCAGACGTTCGTGTAGTTGACGTTCCTCGTCACGACGTAGGTGACCGTCTCGCCGTTGACCTCCCGGCGGAGCCCGTCGGCGGCGGCGAGCACCCGGTGGAGCTCCGCTCCGCGGGCGGCGAAGACCCGGACGATCTCCTCCTCGCCGAGCTCGTCTCTCGAGTCGATCGGAAGTGCGTCTCGGGGCGTGAACGGAATCGGCGCGTGCGTGCCCGCGGCCCAGCGGTCGTCACGCGCGTACCCCTCGCCGTCCGAGGCACGGAGGACCGCCGGCATCACCAGGGGATCGATCCACCGGCCGGAGACGAGATCGGGGTAGACGGCGAGGCGGGGAACGAGCGTCATCCCCGCACCCTCGGTCGCCTCGCGGAGGCGCGCGATCTCCGGCCACGGCGCTTCCGGGTTCACGTGGTCGACGGTGACCGGGGAGATCCCGCCCCAGTCGTCGATGCCGGCGTCGAGGAGGCGTGGGAAGTCGTCGTAGCTCAGGTTCGGCGGGCACTGGACGTGGACGCTCTCCGGCAGGATCAGTCGCGCGGCGGCTGCGGTCCACAGCAGCTCTTCGAGCGACGGCTCCGGATGGTCGGCCATCTTCGTCCCCGGCTTGGCGCGGAAGTTCTGGACGATCACCTCCTGGACGTGGCCGTACCGGTGGGCCAGGCCGGCGATCGCCTCCAGCGCCTCGAGCCGTTCGTGCCGTGTCTCCCCGATTCCGATCAGGACGCCGGTCGTGAACGGGATCGCCAGCTCGCCGGCGAGGGCGATCGTCTCGAGACGGCGCACGGGCAGCTTGTCCGGCGAGCCGAAGTGCGGCATCCCCCGTGCGGAGAGCCGCTCGGACGCGGTCTCCAGCATCAGCCCCATCGAGACGGAGACCTCGCGCAGCGCCGCCAGGTCCTCACGCGACATCAGGCCGGGGTTGAGGTGCGGCAGGAGCCCGGTCTCGTCCATGACGAGCCGCGCGCAGCGCGCGAGGTACTCCAACGTCGTCTCGCAGCCGAGCTCGGCAAGCTCGTCGCGCGCAACCCGGTAGCGCAGCTCAGGCTTGTCGCCGAGCGTAAAGAGCGCCTCGCGGCAACCGGCCTCCGCGCCTGCCCGGGCGACCTCGAGCACCTCCTCCTCCGACATGTACGCGCGCTCGCCGCGCCTCGGCGGGCGGGCGAAGGTGCAGTAGTGGCAGACGTCCCGGCAGAGCTTCGTCAGCGGGATGAAGACCTTCGGCGAGTACGTGACGAGCGTCCCGCGCCGGAGCGCCCGCGCCTCCGCGCAGAGCTCGTCCGTCGAAGCTTCGAGGAATGCCCGCGCCGCCACGGGCCGATACTAGGGCGCGTAGCGCTTAGCCGGGAGTGCGCTGCAAGGGGCCGAACCGCACCCAGCGACCGTCGCCCCTGCGGTTCACCGACCAGCGGGTGAGCTGCACCTGCTCGATCGGGAAGCGGTCGACGCGACCAGTCTTGATCGCGACTCCCGGGATCGTGAACGGGTTCTTCGAGTTCAGCTTGGCGAGCTGCGCCATGACGCCGGCGCGGGTCGGATTCCGTCCGGCCTTCCGCAGCGCCTCGACGAAGCTGTGCGCCGCCGCCATCGAGTAGACGTGGAAGACGTCGTTCGCGTTCCCGCGCGGCAGGTACTTCTTCATGATCTGCTTGTAGAGCCTCATCCCCGGATCGCCGGCCCACCGCGTCGAGTCCGTCGGGTCCTTCAGGAACTGGATCGAGATCGCGCCGCGCACGCGCGGGTTGTTCCCGGCGTCGGAGGCGATCTCCATGATGTTCGACGCGCTGGAGACGGAGTTCACGAACATGAGCGGCTTCCAGCCGAGCCGGTTCGCGTAGATGAACGACTGAATCGCGTAGCGCGGCGTCCCGAAGACCATGAACGTGTTCGCGTTCGACGTCTTCAGGCGCGCGACCTGGGACTGGACATCCGTCGCCGTCACCTCGTAGCCCTGTGTCGCGACGATCCGGCGCGCCATCGGGCCGAGGCCCTTCCGGAGCCCGTTGAGGAGCTCCTTGCCGTAGTCGTCGTTCTGGTAGATGACCGCGATCCGGGCGTTCTTGCGGTTCCTCTGGATCCAGCGGCCGTAGATGATCGACTCGCCGTAGTAGCTCGGCTGGTAGCCGATCGTCCACGGGTACTTGCGGTAGGAGGTGCCGAAGGTGCGGGCGCCGGTGGCCGCGAAGATCTGCGGGACCCGGACGGAGTTCAGGTAGTCGCGGATCGCGAGGTTGTGCTCCGTGCCAAGGCTGTTGAAGATCGCGAAGACGCGGTCCTGCTGGACGAGCTGGCGCGTCTGCTGGACGGTCGTGGACGGGTTGTAGCCGTCGTCGAGGTACTTGTAGTTGATCCGCCGCCCGTTCACGCCGCCGCGCGCGTTCACGTACTTGAAGTACGCCTCCGCGCCGCGGGCGACCGAGGCGTATGCCGAGGCCACGCCCGAAAGCGGCGTCGTGCCGCCGATCAGGATCGAGTTTCCGGTGACCCCGGGATCGGCCGTCTCGCGGCCGTTGGCCGCGGGCAATGCGACCGCCAACGCAGCCGCCAAGACCCCGATCAGAATGGACGTCCTCCGCATCCCCGTTCGGAGACGATGCTACGGACGCTTTGTTAGCGGAAAGGAAAGCCTCGAGAGGAAGCTCGCCGCACCGCGCGGCAGCAGGAACATGACGACGATCAGGACGACGCCGTAGATGACCGACGGCATGCCCGGAGACTTGGCCGCGTCCTGGAGCCCGTCGGGCAGCGAGCCGAACTCGGCGAGCTCCTGGATCGCGACCGGGAGGTAGTAGACGAAGAGCGCGCCGAGGATCAGGCCGAGGAGCGAGCCGAGCCCGGCAACGACGACGCCGATCAAGCAGCTGGATCGAGAGGAAGACGGGGAAGCTCCCGGGAGTGACGATGGTCGAGACGATCGTCAGGAGCGCGCCGGCAGCTCCCGCGTAGGCGGCGCTGATCGCGAATGCGAGCGTCTTGTAGGAGGCGAGGCTGACGCCGGACGAGGCCGCCGCGACCTCGCTGTCCCGGATCGCACGGAACGCGCGGCCCGGCCGGCCGCGGAGGACGAGCCAGGCGACGGCCAGCCCGATCAGCCCCACGGTCCAGGCGAGGTAGTACGTCCAGTCGTTGAAGGTCAGGTCCTTGTCGAGCACCGGGATGTGGACGCTGTTGTCGATCGCGCCGGTCAGCCTGTCCTCCGTCGTCCCGAAGAGGTTGAGCCCGTTCGTCCCACCGGTCAGGGTCTCCGGCTCGCGCAGGATCAGCGGCATCGAGACGGCGAAGGCGAAGGTGGCGAGGGCGAGGTAGAGGCCGCGGAGCCTGAGGGCCGGCAGGCCGAGCAGGAAGCCGACGATCCCGGCGACCAGTGCAGCGATCGGGATCGTCCAGACGTCCTGCATCCCGTCGCCGACGGGGAGCCAGCTCGGAGCCTCGAGCTGTGACGCCTCCAGTCCGGGCCTCCCCAGGATCAGCAGAGCGCTGACGTAGCCACCGACCGCCATGAACGCGCCGTGGCCGAGAGAGATCTGTCCGGTGTAGCCGGTGAGGATCTGCAGCCCGGCCAGGGCGATGAAGAAGATCCCCACGCGCGCGAACTCGGAGGCGCGGAAGTCGCTGAGGAACCGAGGCAGGATCGCGATCGCGACGACGAAGGCCACGACCCCGAGCACCCGCACGCCACGGGCAAGTAACACAGTGTTACTAGCTCCGCATCCGCCCCTCGCGTTGGCTCCTGGAGCGGGGTCGCACGGCAGGGCGAGGCAAGTAACACAGTGTTACTTGGGCTCATACGCGCCTCGCCGCCGCTCGCCCGAAGAGGCCCTGCGGCCGGACGAGCAGGAGCCCGAGGATGAAGACGAACGCCACCGGCAGTCGGAGGCCCTCGAGGTTGAGCGGGAAGCCGAGATCCTGGAGGTCGTCCGAGTAGGTGCCCACGAGATTGAGGAAGACGCCGAGCGCGAGGCCGCCGACGAGCGCGCCGAGCGGGCTGTCGATCCCGCCGAGCACGGCCGCCGCGAAGGCGTAGATCAGGACCGCCTGCATCATCGACGGCTCCAGCGGCGGGAAGGCCGCAGCCGTGAACATCCCGCTGACGGCGCCGAGGGCGGCCGCGAGCCCCCACCCCACGCCGAGCATCCAGCCGACCCGGATCCCGACCAGCCGGCTCGAGTCCGGGTACAGCGCCGCGGCGCGCAAAGCGAGGCCGATCTTCGTGAACCGGAAGAACGCCCAGAGCGCGGCGACGAGGGCGAGGGTGACCAGGATGATCCCGATGTCCTGGACGTTGATCACGACGCCGCCGATGTCGAACGTCCTCGTCGGGAACGGCCTGTCCGGCGGGAACGTCCGCACCTCGCCGGACCAGAACCAGGTCGCCAGGCCGTTGAAGATGACCAGCAGCCCGAGGGTCACGATCACGATGGTCAAGATCGGCGCGTTCTCGACCGGCCGGATCACCACGCGCTGAATCGCCAGCCCGCCGAGGAACGAGATCACGAGCGTCGAGGCGAACGCGACCCAGTACGGGACGTCCCACTGCACGAGCTGCCAGGCGATGTAGGCCGAGAACATCGCCATCTCGCCCTGCGCGAAGTTGATGACGCCCGTCGCGCGATGGATCAGGACGAGCGCGAGCGCGAGCAGCCCGTAGATCGACCCCGATGCGAGCCCGATCACCACCTGCTGGAAGAGCTCCTGCATCAGTAGCCCAGGTACGAGCGGCGGACGTCCTCGTTGCGCGCGAGCTCCTCGCTCGCCCCCTCGACGGCGACCCTGCCGGACTCGAGGACGTACGCGCGGCTCGACGACTCGAGCGCGACGGCCGCGTTCTGCTCGACGACGAGCACGCTCAGCTTCTCCTCCTCGTTGAGCCGGCGGACGATCCCGAAGATCTCACGGACGACGATCGGCGCGAGCCCGAGCGAGGGCTCGTCCATCAGCAGCAGCCGCGGGCGCCCCATCAGCGCGCGAGCCAGGGCGAGCATCTGCTGCTCCCCGCCGCTCAGCGTCCCTGCCGGCTGGTCTTGGCGCTGGCGCATCCACGGGAAGAACTCGAACACCCGCTCGAGCTCGTCGCCGAGCCCGTTGCGCCGGGTGTAGGCGCCGAGCCTGAGGTTCTCGAGCACCGTCAGCTCGGAGAAGGTGCCTCGCCCTTCCGGCACGTGGGCGATGCCCAGCCGCGCGGTCCGCTCGGCCGATCGTGGCAGGCCACGACCGTCGAAGAGGATCTCTCCGCGACGGGAGACGGTCCCGGAGACGGCGCGAAGCGTCGTCGTCTTGCCGGCGCCGTTCGGGCCGAGCACAGCGACCATTTCCCCGTCGTCGACGGTCAGGGAGACACCGTGCAAGGCCTGCACGGGCCCGTATCTCGCCTCGACGGCCTTCAGCTCGAGGAGGGCGATGGCGGCACCTCCCCCAGGTAGGCCTCGATCACGGCCGGGTTCCGCTGCACCTCGGCGGGCGTGCCTTCCGCGATCTTCCTGCCGAAGTCGAGCACCTGTACCCGGTCCGAGACGGACATGACGAGGCTCATGTGGTGCTCGACCAGGAGGATCGTCAGGTCGCGCTGCTTCCGGATCCGCCGGATCAGGTCGCCGAGGGCGCCGACCTCCTCGTGGTTGAGGCCGCCCGCCGGCTCGTCCAGCAGCAGGAGCCGCGGCTCGGCGGCGAGGGCGCGAGCGAGCTCGACGCGCTTCAGCGTCCCGAACGGGAGCCCGACCGCGGGACGGCTCGCGACGTCGGCCGCGCCGACCTCCTCCAGGGCCTCGATCGCCCGTCGCCGCCCCCGCCGCTCGGCGAACCAGCCGCTCCGCGCGTGCGTCCCTACCCGCACGTTGTCCAGCACGGACATGCCCGGGAAGAGCTCCACGTTCTGGAAGGTGCGCGCGACACCGCGCTTCACGACCTTGTGCACCTTGGTGCGCAGCAGGCTCGAGCCGTCGAAGACGACCTCCCCGGCGTCGGGGCGGTAGAGCCGCGTGATCACGTTGAAGACCGTCGTCTTGCCGGCCCCGTTCGGGCCGATCAAGCCCGAGATCTGCCCGGCCTCGACGTCGAAGGAGACGTCGTCGAGCGCAACGATGCCGCCGAACCGGCGGGTGACGTTCCTGACCTCCAGCAGCGCCAAGGCCGGAGGATCGTAAAGCGGCGCTAGGTCACCCGTCCTGGTTCCGACTCCGCACCGCCGCTCATCGAGGAGAGAGATCGGCGAGGGTGACAGCCGGACCTGAGCGGCGGTGCGGAGCGGCGAGCGAGGCCGAGGACGGCGACATCGGCTAGCGATGCCAGTGAGACCCCCCACGTCCCCGGCCCTTGTGCCCGCCTTCAGAGACTGAAACGACGAATCGCCGTTAGAGGTTCGTAAGCGTTCTGGAAAGGTTTCTCGGGCGGCGCTAGCAAGCCCGGAGCGGGCGATCCAGGGTCGCGCTTCGCGAGTCCCGGAGCCCCACGAGCGCCCGGACGAGCGTCCTCGTGCGGAGGCGCCGCGGGGACACCGACGCCGTGAACGGCGCCCGCGAGTCGCGCTTGATCCTCGTCCGGCCGCGGTAGAAGTTCACGGTCGAGATCCGCGATGCGGCCGAGCCGCCGACGCGAAGGCGGACCGTCGAGCGGACGCAGCCTGCCCGCCCACGGCGGTAGCGCGCCTGGAGCCTGAGGTTGGGCCCGCGGCGGCACGCGTCTCCGGCACAGGCGCGGGCGCGGCCGAGCCGCGCGGCGAGGTCGGTCTTCACGCTCGTGAACCGTCCATCCGCGTGCAGGCTCTGGAGCTGGTGGGGATCGCGGGCCAGGTCGTAGAGCTCCTGCTCGCCGTTCGTGTGCTGGACGAACTCGAACCGCGGCGTGCGGATCGCGCTGTAGCTCGGCGTCTCGAGCAGGATGTCCCTGCCCGACCGCAGGAGCCCGTCGCGCGCGAACGGCAGCAGCGAGCGGCCGTCCTGGCGCCTTCCAGGCCGGGCCTTCGCCGCGTCGAGGATCGTCGGCGCGAGGTCGATGTTCGCGACCAGGTTCGCGCGGCGCGCGCCGGCAGGCACGCCGGGGCCGCGGATGATCAGCGGCACGCGCACGGACGGCTCGTAGACGAGCACCTTTCCTGCGGGGACGCGATGCTCACCGTGGAAGAACCCGTTGTCGGCGGTGAAGACGATGAGCGTTCGGTTCGACTCGCCTGACGCTTCGAGCGCGGCGACGATGTCGCGGATCGCCTCGTCGACGGCGAGCAGCGACTCCAGCCGCTGCTGGTAGTTCTCGCGGATCGCGTTGAGGCGCGCCGGCCCGATCACACCGCGGTTGCGGATGCCCGACGGCTTGTCCGACACGTCCGCCTCGTTCAGCGACGGCGGCGCAGGCAGCGCCTCCGACGCAAACCGGTTCCTATGGCGCGGCGCCGGAACCGGCGTCGCTTGGTTGGCCGGGTCGCCGGCTTCCCGCGGCCCGCCGCTGTGCGGCGCGAGGAACGCAACGGAGAGGAAGAACGGCTGCGTCGAGGGCGCGTGGCGGCGGATCAGCTCGACGGCCTTTCTCCCGTAGACGTCGGTCTGGTAGTTCGCGGCGCCCGTCCCGTAGGTGATGAGCCGACCGTTCTCGTTCAGCGTGTAGTTGTAGAACCGATAGGTGGACGGGTCGGTCGAGCCGTACCACTCGGCCCAGCCTGCCGGAACCTCCGTCGGCCGCACGCGGCCGTAGCCGTTCAGGTACTTGCCGACGTGGACGGTGTGGTAGCCCGCTGCGCGCAGCCACGCCGGGAGTGTGTTCGAGTGCGTCGGCGCGAGCTTCTCGTAGCCGCCGCTCGGCGCGGCATTCCCCATGATCGCGTGGTTGTGGCCGTACTGGCCGGTGATGTACGTCGCCCTCGACGGACAGCAGAGCGGGTACGAAGCGAAGCTGTTGGTGAACGTCGTTCCGCGCGCGGCGAGCAGCGTGTTCACGTTGGTCATGACCCGCATGGACTCGACCGTCTGGTCGTCGGTCATCAGGACGACGATGTTCGGCTGGCTCTGCGTCTGCTGGATCTCGGACGTCGCCGAGGAGGCGAAGGCCGCCGAGAGCGCGAGGAGCGCCAAGGTCGCCGCAAGGATCTCGCGTGCCTTCGTCTGCATCGTGCGGGAGTCTTCCCCGAAAGCCGGAGAAATACGGTTAGGAATTCGTAAGCGTTCCGGAAAGGTTCTCGGCGTCCACGACGGGTGCCTGGCAGGCGAAGCTCTCGCAGAGGTAGACCGCCGGCCTCCCGTCGACGAGCCCCTTGCCGCGGAGCAGCGGCACCTCGTCCGAGGGGCCCACGGCGACGACCGTGTTCGGGTCGAAGGGCGCGAGCGCCGCCCGGGCCACCTCGCTGTCGGGCGGGCCGACGACCGCAATCTCCCGCGGCGGCGAGAAGTGCAGGTCGAGCGCGCAGAGCGCATGGCCGAATGCCTGCGGCGCGCGAGACAGTGCCGGGCCGACGAGCCGGAAGACGCCGACCGCGCGCCGTTCGAGCTCGTCGTCGCCGTAGATTCGTGCGAGCCGCAAAAGCACGTACGCGAGCATCGAGCTCCCCGACGGCGTCGGGTTGTCGTCGAAGGACTTCTGGCGCGCGATCAGCCGCTCGCCGTGCTCCGGCGTGCGGAAGAAGCCGCCGTGCTCCTCGTCTCCGAACAGCTCGACGGCGAGCCGGGCGATCCGGTTCGCCTCCTCGAGCCAGCGCAGCTCGCCGGTCGCAACGTGGAGCTCGAGCAGCCCGTGCGTGACGTCGGCGTAGTCCTCGAGGAAGCCGGTGTGCTTCGCGCGGCCGTCGCGGTAGCTCCGAAGCAGCCGACCCTCGTCATCCGAGAGCGGGCCGAGCAAGAACTCGCCGATCCGCCGGGCCGCCTCGACGAAGTCGGCCCGCTCCAGCCGGCGGCCGGCCTCGGCGAGCGCCGCCAGCGCAAGGCCGTTCCAGGACGCGATCGCCTTGTCGTCGCGCGCGGGCTTCGGCCGTTCCTCGCGGAGCTCCCAGAGCCGTCGGCGGAGCTCCTCGTCGAGCTCGCCGCGGATGATCGAGCGGCCGTCCTCGAACGGCTGGAGCACCTCCTCGGGAACACCCTCGTCGGCCGTCCACGTGAAGGTCAGGCCCTCGACGCCGTCTGTGTCCGCGTCCTGCGCCGAGGCAAGGCCGCCCTCCGGGAGGGCGAGCTCCCGGAGGACGTAGTCGAGGGTCTCCTCCGCGACCTCTCGGTAGCGCTCCTCGCCCGTGACGACCCACCCGTGGAGGTACGTCGAGGCGAGCAGCGCGTTGTCGTAGAGCATCTTCTCGAAGTGCGGCACCAGCCAGCGGCGGTCGACGGAGTAGCGGTGGAAGCCTCCGCCGAGAAGGTCGTACATGCCGCCCGCGGCCATGGCGTCGAGCGTCTTCGTGACCATCGGCAGGGCCTCGTCGTCGCCGCGGAGGTGCATGCGGAGGAGGAACTCGAGCGCCGGTGCCGGCGGGAACTTCGGCGCGCCGCCGAAGCCGCCCCACTCCGGGTCGAACTGGCGGCGTAGCGCTCGGGCCGCGTCGCCGAGCAGGCTCTCGGTCAGCGGATCGGTCGACGGACGCACTGCGCTCGACGCCTGGATCGCCTCGACGAGCTGCTTGGCCGACGCGGCCGCAGCGCCACGGCGCTCGCGGTAGAGATCCGACACCGCGGTGAGCACGTCGCGGAACGCCGGCATCCCGTGACGCGGCTCGGGCGGGAAGTACGTGCCGCCGAAGAACGGCTCGCCCTCCGGGGTCAGGAAGACCGTCATCGGCCAGCCGCCGTGCCCGGTCAGCGCGACCACCGCGTCCATGTAGAGCGCGTCGACGTCGGGCCGCTCCTCGCGGTCGACCTTCACGCTCACGAAGCGCTCGTTCATCAGCTGCGCCGTCTCCTCGTGCTCGAAGGACTCGTGCTCCATGACGTGGCACCAGTGGCACGCGGAGTAGCCGATCGAGAGGAGGATTGGCTTGTCCTCGGCGCGCGCGCGCTCGAATGCCTCGTCGCCCCAGGCGAACCAGTCGACGGGGTTGTCGGCGTGCTGGAGGAGGTAGGGGCTCGTCTCGTTTGCGAGACGGTTCATCCGTCTAGGCTAGCCCTGTGACCGAGACGCCCGACGACCTGCTCGAGCCGGAGGACGCACCGGAGCCGGACGAGGAGCCCCGCGAGGACGACGATCCGGGCCTGAGCGCCGAGGAGAGCCTCGGCCTGCTTCCACCGGATTGACCCTTCCCGGCGGCACGGTCACCTTTCTCCTCTCGGACATCGAGGGGTCGACGCGGCTGCTCGAGCAGCTCGGAGACCGCTATGGGGACGTGCACCGCGAGCATCGCCGGATCCTGCGCGAGCAGCTCGGCGGTGCCGGCGGCCGTGAGGTCGACACGCAGGGAGACGCCTTCTTCTTTTCCTTCGAGCGCGCAAGGGACGCCGTGTCCGGTGCGGTCGCCGCCCAGCGCGAGCTGACGGCGCACAGCTGGCCGGACGGCGCCGAGGTCAAGGTCCGGATGGGCATCCACACCGGCGAGCCCACGGTCGGCGAGGAGGGCTACCTCGGGATGGACGTGGTCCGCGCTGCCCGCATTTGCTCGGCGGGCCACGGCGGGCAGATCCTGCTCTCCGAAACGACACGGGCGCTGGTCGGCAACAGCATCCCGGACGGCACCGCCGTACGCGATCTCGGCGAGGCCAATCTGAAGGACATCCAGCACGAGCGGATCTTCGAGCTCTCGCTGTCCGACAAGCCGGACGCCTTCCCACCGCTCAAGACGGCGGCGCCCACGAGCTCCGCGGATGCGCTGGCCGCCGAGATCGAGCGCAGGGTTCACGAGCAGGTCCTCGCGGGCTTCGAGCCGGGCTCGCCGGACGACTCACCCGAGAAGCTCGGGAAGCTCGTGCTGGTCGGGTTCCTTGCGCTGTTCCTCAGCCTTGCCGCGCTTGCAGCGATCTTCCTGCTCGTCAGGGCTGTGATCTGAACAGGCCCGCGCGGTACAGGTAGCCCTCGAGCCGGCGCCCGAGCAGCTCCTCGAGCCATTCGGAGACCCCGATCAGCGCCTCGAGGTCGACACCGGTCTCGATGCCCTCGCCCTCGAGCAGGTAGGCAAGATCCTCCGTCGCCACGTTGCCCGTCGCTTTCGGCGCGAAGGGACAGCCGCCGAGCCCGCCGACCGAGGCGTCGAGCGCAGTGGCGCCCGCCGCGAGCGCGGCGTGCGCGTTGGCATAGCCGGTGTTGCGCGTGTTGTGGAAGTGGCCGCCGACGGGCTTGCCGAGCTCCACGAACCCTTCGACGAGCGGGATGACCTGCATCGGCGTCGCGACCCCGATCGTGTCCGCGAGGACGAGCTCGTCCGCCTGCGTCGCCGCCAGCCGCTCCCCGATCGCCAGCACGCGCTGCGGATCCACGGGGCCCTCGAACGGGCAGCCGAAGGCGACCGAGACCGTGACGCTCGCGTGGAGCCCGTCTCCTTTGGCGCGCTCGACGATGCGCTCGGCGTCCTCCAGCGCGGCCTCGACCGACGCGCCCGCGTTGCGCTCCGAGAAGCTCTCCGTGGCGCCGACCGCGAACGACACCTCGTCCAGCCCGGTGGCGCGGAGCCGGTCGTAGCCGCGCTCGTTGAGGGCGAGGCCCGAGTACACGACCCCGTCCCGGCGATCCAGCGCCGCGACGACCTCCTCCGCGCCGGCCATCTGCGGCACCCGCTCGGGGTTGACGAAGCTCGCCGCCTCGATCCGCTTCAGCCCGGCGGCGGACAGCCGCCCGACGAGCTCCGCCCGCGTCTCGGGCGGAAGGACCTCCTGCTCGTTCTGGAGGCCGTCACGCGGCCCGACCTCCCGCAGCAAGGTCAGAACCCGCGGGCGAAGACCCGCTCGGGCTTGATCCGGGCGATCACCCGCCTCTCGCCCGGCACGTAGTGGTAGTCGCGACCGAAGTAGCGATGCGAGAGCTCGTTGATGTGCTCCTCGGCGCCCTCGTGCGTCAGCTCGGCAGGCCCGGTGACGGTCAGCGACTGGTACGGGTTCTCGTGGTTGTAGACGCAGACGCTGACGACCGGGTTCCGGCGCATGTTGCGCGGCTTGGCGCGTCCCTCGGCCGTGTTGACGAGGACGTGCTCGCCGTCCCAGTCGATCCAGTTGGTCGTCAGCTGCGGAGCTCCGTCGTCGCCGACGGTGCCGACGACGGCGAAGTTCTTGCCCTTGAGAAGGCTCGCCTGCTCTTCGGTCAACCCGGCCACAGAGGTTGCATAGGCTAACCGGGTGCTCCTGCTCTGCGGAACGCGGAAGGGCCTCTTCCTCCTCCACGGGAACGACGACCGGACCGCGTGGGAGCTCGAGGGGCCGCTCCTCACCGGCTGGTCGGTCTTCCACGCGATCCGCGACCGGCGCGACGGCTCGCTCCAGGTCGCGGCGAACAACTTCGTCTACGGCGGCACCTTCCAGCGGTCGAACGACGACGGGAAGACGTGGCAGCGGGCGGAGGGGCTCGGCCTCCCGGAGGGCTCCGAGCTGAAGCTCGAAGAGACCTGGCATGTCGAGCCCGGCCGTGAGGACGACGAAATCTGGCTCGGTGCGACGCCGGGCGTCCTCTTCCGGTCGGCCGACGGCGGCGAGTCCTTCGAGCCCGTCAAGAGCGTGCTCGAGCACCCGACGCGCGAGAAGTGGGAGCCCGGCGCCGGCGGGATGTGCTGCCACTCGATCCAGCTCGACCCGTCCGACCCGAACCGGATGTACATCGCGATCTCCGCCGCCGGGACGTTTCGCACGGACGACGGCGGCGAGTCGTGGTCTCCCGCGAACCAGGGCGTCGCCGCCGACTTCTTCCCGGAGCCGGACAACTTCCCGGAGGTCGGCCAGTGCGTCCACAAGCTGCTCCTCCACCCCGAGCGGCCGGACCGCCTCTGGCAGCAGAACCACTGCGGCGTCTACCGGTCCGACGACCGGGGCGAGAGCTGGGAGCGGCTCGAGGGGAACGGGCTCCCGAGCGGATTCGGCTTCCCGCTCGCCCTCGACCCGCGCGATCCCGACGTCGCGTACGTCATCCCCGAGGAGGGCGCGGAGAACCGCGTGACGCCGGACGGCAGGCTCGGCGTCTACCGGACGGACGACGGCGGCGCCGGCTGGGCGCTCGTGTCGGACGGGCTCCCCGAGCCCGCCTGGGGCGCGGTCATGCGCGAGGGCTTCACGTTTGACGGCCTGGAGCCGTCCGGCGTCTACTTCGGGACGCAGAGCGGCTCGGTGTTCGCGTCGACCGACGGCGGAGCGGGCTGGACGGAGGTCGCGCGCCAGCTGCCGCCGATCCTGTCGGTCGAAGTTTCGTGGTCGTAGTCGTCCTGCCCTCGTTGCTCGCCACGCAGGCGGGCGGGCAGGGGCGGTTCGAGGTGGACGCGGCGACCGTGGAGCACGCGCTCCGCCAGCTACCGGTGGCGGATCTGCTCTTCGACGAGAGCGGCGAGCTGCGGCGGCTCGTGAACGTCTACGTGGACGGAAAGGACACCCGCGGGCTCGACGGGCTGCACACGCCGGTGGCTGACGCCGGCGAGCTGCGCGTCATCGCCGCGGTCGCGGGCGGCTAGAGCGACTTCGGGATCTCGATTTCGCCCGCGAGGATCTTCCGCTGGACGTCCTCGAGCATCGAGCGGTGCTCCTGCGGCACCTCGGGGTTGATCTTCCCCAGTCCAACGCCGTGCTCGGCGAGGCCGAAGGTCACGTTCAGGCCGCCCTGCCACGTGTCGTCGGTCACCGACCTGATGATCCGGAAGACCGCTTCGTCCACGCGCTTCATTGCGCTCGTGAGGACGAAGTTGCCGAGGAACGACTGGTCGGCGTCGACGCCGATCCCCCATGCGTTTCGGTCCCCGGCGGCGTCGAGGGCGCCCAGCCCGCAGCCGCCCGCAACCTGGAAGACGACGCTCGACCCGCGCTCGATCTGGTTCAGGGCGATCTCCTTGCATTTCGCCTGGTCGTCCCAGTCCGACGAGTAGCCGTTGATGGTTTGAACGCCCGGCTTCGAGAACTTGGCGCCGGCCTGGTAGCCGGCGATGAAGCGATCGACCGGCGGCTCCTTGTACCCGCCGACCGAGCTGACGACGGGCGGATCCTTCTTCACCGCGAGCCCGGCCAGCACGCCCGCGAGGTAGCCGGCCTGCTCCTCGCGGAAGAGGACGCCGAGGACGTTCGCCGGCTTGCCCGGCAGGGTCGTCTGGTCGACGTCGATGATCGCGTAGCGGCTCTCGGGGAAGCTCTTCGCCGCCGCGGCGACGGCCTCGCCCTGCGCGAAGCCGACGCCGATGATCAGGTCGAAGCCCTGGCGGGCCAGCGTCGTGTGGTTCGGGACATAGTCGGCGGCGGTCCGCGACTGCGCGACGCGGATCTCGACGCCCAGGTCCTTCTCCGCCCGCTTGAGCCCTCGTGGGCCAGCTGGTTGAAGCCGCGGTCGTTCAGCTGCCCGACGTCGGTGACGAGCCCGATCTTGAACTCGGTCGTGCCCTCGGCGGGCTCGGTCGTCCCCGCGCTCGAGCCGTCGTCGCCGCCGCAGGCCGCGAGCAGGAGCACGACACCGGCTGCTGCGACGACTGAGCGGAGGTTTTCGCCTGATAGTCTCAAACCCGGTGGCGAAGTCTATCCGAGCCGCCCCACGGCACGTCACGCTTGCTGTTGTCCTCCAGGTTCGCGACGACGCGCTGCAGGTGCTCATGTGGCAGCGGGCGCGGGAGCCGTTCGCGCGTCGCTGGGCCCTGCCGGGCGGCGATCTCGAGCCCGGGCAGACCTTGGCGGAGTCCATCAGGGGACACCTGGCGGCGAAGGTGGACGTCCGGGAGCTGTCGCACCTGGAACAGCTCGAGACGCGCAGCGAGCCGACCCGCAATCCCGAGGACTGGGAGCTGGCGACCGCATACCTGGGCCTGGTTCCGAGCGACGTCGATCCCGCAGTCCCGGAGGACACGAAATGGCTGCCCGTCGACCGGCTCGGGCGGACGGCATTCGACCACGGCGAGATTGTCGGCTCCGGCCTCGCGCGCCTGCGGGCAAAGCTCTCCTACACGAACATCGGCTTCGCGCTCGCGCCCGAGGAGTTCACGCTCTCCCAGCTCCGCACGATCTACGCGGCGGCGCTCGGCCACGACGTCTCGGCGACGAACCTCCATCGTGTGCTGGTTCGGCGAGGAGTCCTCGAGCCCACCGGCCGACGCCGGGAGCCGGGCCGGACAGGTGGCAGACCAGCGTCAGTGTTCCGCTTCAGCTCGCCGCAGCTGGAAGTAACTGATCCGTTCGCGGTGCTCAAGCCTCCAAGGCCCTGACGCCGAGGAACGGGCTCGGTCCGCGCGGCTACACGAAGAGCCAGACGAGCAGCATCGCGACGATCAGGATGCCGGCGACGATCGCGATCGTCCCGCCGACACCGCCGATCAAGAGCAGCGGCGTCTTCTCGCTCTCGCCTCGCGCCGCCTCCCTCGCCTCGCGCTCCAGCGGGGCGTCGCTCTCGCGTCCGGGCTCGCTCACGCCGTGATCCTAGACCTGTCACTTGGAGACACGACGAGTGTCTGACACTCGTCCTGTCCGAAACGGAGGAGGCCGGGCGCCGGCCCGGCCTCCGTGTTCCGTTCGGGAGGATCGTCAGCGGCCGATCGCCACGTCGTCCACGTGGACGCCCGTGAACAACGGAGACGAGATCAACTGGTCGGCGGAGAAGCGGAACCGAACCTGGAGCTGCCCGGCCGGCGCGTTGAAGGCGACCTTCTCTGCGGCGAACGCCGGGTAGCCGGCGTTCTGCCCGTCGAGGGCGAGCTGGTCGCTCCAGTCGCCGCTCGCCGGATCCCACATCCACTTCGCCGCGCTCCAGTTCGTCCCGTCAGTCGACCACTCGACCGTAAGGAAGTCGAAGCCGGGCTCCGTGTCACGCCGGTTCCGGAAGTCGACGAAGACCCACCCGCCGGGGTGGCTCACCGCCGGCGAGGTCACCGTCGCCGTCGACTCGTCGAAGTACGGCGTGAGCTGGAAGCTCGAGCCCGAATTGTGGCCCGGAGCGGCTCGCTTCCATGCGTGCAGCGGGTTGCCGGACTGCGCCGTCGTCCACCCCTCGGCGTCGAGCTCGAAGCCATACGGGCCCGCGAGCGAGACGCCGGCTGGCGTTCCGGGACGCTCGACCGGGCCGCCGCCGCCACCGCCGCCCGGAATCGTCTGAGAGAAGGTGTACGTCCAGATGCCGCGGCCGTACGTCGCCGCGACGAGGACGTTCGGGTCGTTGGGCTTCAGGTTCATCGTCGTGATCGGGACGACCGGAAGGCCCCTGAGCGGCGCGAAGGTCGTGCCGCCGGTCACGGCGTTCGAGAACACGCCGATGTCGGTGCCGACGATCAGCTGGCTGGCCCCGCGCTGCGTGACCCAGGTCGCCGGAACGTCGGGCAGGTTCCCCGAGATGTCGACGAAGGTCTCGCCGCCGTCGGTCGACTTGAACAGGTGACCGACGCCCGGGTCCGTGCCCTGGTCCTGCAGCGTGCCGGGCGGCACCCAGCGGCGGGTGTAGCCGCCGAGCGTCGCGTAGAGGGTTCGGCCCGTCGCGTCGGTGGGATCGATCGCAACCGAGGTGACGAACCGCTCCGGCAGTCCGGACGCCGCGGCGATGTGCCACGTGCCGCCCGCGTTCGTCGCGATGCCGCTCTTGAACGGCGCGGTCGCGTTCAGCGTGTCGCAGACGCCGCAGTAGCCGGCGTAGATCGTGTCGCCGATGACGTCGATCGACGTCATCCCGTTCGCGGGATCGGTCGCAGACGGCGTCGCCGCAGCATCGCCGGGGTGCTGCTGCGTGCCGAGGTCGTAGAGGACCGTCCACGTCTTGCCCCCGGCGTCGTGCCCGGCCTCGGTCTCGGGACCGTGCCTCGTCTCGGCGATCTCGTTCCCGCCGGTGACGATGTGCTTGGCGTCCGTCGGGTCCATCTCGAACGGGTTGACGAACCGCGTGTTCGTCAGGCCCGGGTCGATCCCGCGCCATGACTTGCCGCCGTCGGTCGAGACGCTCATGTCGTTGAAGACGTAGGCCTCGTAGATGACGTCGCTGTTCGCCGGATCGATCTCGGCGAAGGTGCCGTCACCGCCGAAGACCATGAACTGCTCACCGTCCGGCGTGATCTTCATGTGGCCGTTGTCCTGGAGGCCGGCCGAGACGGTGCCGTCGTTCGCCATCGCGACGTCGTACGGGAGGAGCGTGTTGAAGCCCGTCTGATTCCCGTCGCCCCAGCCGCCGTTGTCGAGCTCGTGGCCCGGTGCGACGTGGTTCTTGTAGAAGCCGCCGTCGTTGCCGACCGCGAGCGTGACGCCGCCGAGCGTGTCCGGGACCCAGACGCCCTCGTGCTGGTCCGGGTGGGTCGTCTTCGACGTCGTCGGCGGCCGGTTGGTCGGGCACTCGGGCAGGCCGACCGTGAGCATCAGGCAGGCCTTGTCGCTGAAGTACCGGCCGATGACCTTGAAGGTCGAGGGGCCGTCCTGGGCGACCGGCAGCTCGTTCTGCCAGACCTCCTCGAGACCGAACGCGAGCCGCGTCGGGACGCCGGTCGCGCTCTGGCGCGTCGGATCCGGCGCGATCCACTCGTTGTACCAGGCCTGCACGCCCGGCTCGAAGCCGAGCGCCTGCCGACGCCGACGAGCGCCGAGCCCGTGGCCGGGTTCTTCGCGATCTGGTTGTCGTCGGCCATCCGGACCCAGCGTCGCGCCGAAGTCCTTCGAGACGTAGATGCCGTTCAGGACCGTTCCGCCCGCGGCCGGGCTGGGCGGGAAGTTCTCCGGCGCGTCGATGACGTCTACGCCGCCGTTGAGGACGACCGCGTCCTGCACGATCGCGTAGAGGTAGTCCTTGTCCTGGCCGGCGCCGGTCGTCGGGCCGAACTCGATCCGGCCGATGCGCTCCTGCGGCGTGAAGCCCGAGCCGCCGAGCTTCACGAACGTGTTGGGCGAGCCGCTCGTCGACCGATAGAGGCCGTTGTGCTCGGACTGCGGTGTCCCGTCCGCGTTCTTGCGGGCGCCGGCGCGCCAGCCGATCGCGGCGACGACCGTGCCCGGCGCGACGTCGGAGTTGACGCCGCCCGAGCCCTTGATCGCGATGTCGGTGACGACGTTCGCGAGCTGGCAGCTCCCGCCGCCCGCGACGCCGGAGCACTCACCCGTCGGCAGGTTCACGTTCACGTAGTTCTTGCCGCCGTCGGTGGAGCGGAAGAGACCGAGCCCGGTAGCCGCGTAGACCTCGAGCGGGTTCGTCGGGTCGACCTCGATCTCGAAGCCGAGCGCCCCGTCCGGGACGCCGTTCGCCTTCTTCCAGGTCTTGCCGAGGTTGGTGCTGTAGAAGGCGCCGTAGCCGGTGTAGCCACCGGAGCCGAAGGTCGGGTCGCCGCTGACCGCGAGCAGCGTGCCGCCGCTTGCGGACGACCAGGCGACCGCGCCGACGATCTGGCTCGGAAGGCCGTCGCCCACGGAGCGCCAGGTGTCGCCGTTGTCGGTCGACATCCAGATGCCGCCGGTGCCCTTCGCGGCGAAGAGCCGCTTGGTCGCGGGGTCGTAGGTGAGGCTGTCGATCCGCCCCATCAGGTTGACGAGCCCGAGCCCGTTCACGGAGTTGTAGGCCGCGCCGTTCGAGATCAGCGGGCCGTGGCCGTACGGCCGCCAGGTGCCGGCACTGCCTGGAACCGACGTGGGCATCGCGGCGCGCTGCTCGAGCGCGCCGGCGAAGGCGCCGGGGTGCGTCTTCGCGTGTGGCGCCGCGCGGACGGCGTCGAACTGCCGACCGCGGAGCTCGAGCTCGATCAGCGACTCGGGATGCTTGAGCGAGACGCAGGCGTTCGCCGCGGCCGGCTTGTAGCCGGGCGGGCAGGAGGCGGCTGTCGCCGCTCCCTCTTTCATGACGGCCGCAGAGCCGACGCCGATCGCGACGATCGCGACGGCGAGCCCGGCCATGACGAGCCTGAACCGGTGCCGCTTCCTCATCTGAGTGTTCCTCTCTCCTTGCAGTGGCGCCCGGCGCACGGGGGCGACGCGGGCCGCGTCCAATGCGCCGAAATCCCCTGCGCGCGCGCATGTCTAAACCCGATTGACCGATCAATCGCCGTTTTGCAGGGGTTTTGCGCGAAACTGGGGCCGGATGGAGCTCCCGACGGCCCTCAGAGAGAACTGGATCAGCGAGCCGGAATGGCTGGAAGGACTACCCGGGCAGGTCGCGGAGCTGGCCGCGGAGTGGGGCCTCGCGCTCGAGGAGCCTGTCGACACACCGCACTCGCTCGTGGTCCCGGCAGGTGACGTCGTGCTGAAGGTGAACGCGCCCTCGCACTACGAGGCCGACCACGAAGCGGACGCGCTGGCGTCGTGGGACGGCCGCGGAGCCGTCAGGCTCGTAGCGCGGGACGATCGGCACCGCGCGTTCCTCATCGAGCGCTGCCGGCCGGGAATCGCGCCTCTGGGATTCCGGCGCCGACGAGCTGCTCGGTGGTCGCCGAGCTCCTGCCGCGGCTTTGCGCGACGCCGCCGAGCACCGCATCCGTTCAGGCTCGCCGCCGAAGAGGCCCGGCGGTGGGCCGATGAGGTGCCCGCGCGCTACGCGGCTCGGCGGACGATCCGTTCGAGCGATCGCTCGGTCGAGCTCGCCTTCGACGTCTTCGCAGTCCGCCGACCCGGGTGCGACGGCGCTGGTCAACCAGGATCTCCACGGCGGCAACATCCTCAGCGCGTAGCGAGAGCCGTGGCTCGTGATCGACCCGAAGCCGCTCGTCGGGGAGCGCGAGCTGGACGCGGTCGGCCTCCTCAGGAACGCGGCGTGGAACGGCGGCACCGCGGCGGTTCGGCGCTGGCTAGACGCGCTCGGCGAGCTCGGCCTCGACCGCGAGCGAGCGCGGCCTGGGGAGTCGCGCACGCACTCGCGTGGGGCTGGGCCGACGAGCGCGTGGTCACCGCGATCGGTCGAGGCCGCGCGCCTGATCGCTGCCGCTCTAGGGTCCTCCCTGCTGGGCGTGAGCACGCACTGGCGTGGAATCCTTCACCGCAGCGTTCCTGCCGGCTTGGAGCTGACGCCGCCAGCTCGCGAGGATGCCGTGCACGCTCGCAGCGCCGAGAATGGGTCCCGCCGGTGCCTCGAGGTGCGTCGGGTGGAGGATGAACGGTCGCGTCTGGAGCCCGCCGATGCCGCCGTGGAACGAGATCAGCTCCTCGAAGGCGCAGCCCTCGTCGAGCTCGGGGTCGTAGAAGCTCCCGACCATGATGTCGGCGACGTGCTCGAAGCCGTCGGTCCTTGAGCAGGTGCTGGGGCGCGTGCGGCGAGAACGGCGCGAGCGGGTCCTCGCCCTCGACGCGCCCGTCCGCGAGGTAATGGGCCCCGCGGGCGCCGAGCGCGACCGCCCCGTGCTCTGACGAGCGGACGAGCAGCCAGCCGACATGCGGGTGCTCGCGGAGCGCGGGCACGAGCTCAGGATGACGCTCGTTCATCTCCTCGAGTGTCAGCCGGCGGCGCTCCTCCATCAGGTAGACGAGGCCGAGGTTGCCGGAGCCGAGCACGACGACGTCGCGGTCGGAGACGTCGTTCTTGGGCCGTTTCTTCTTCTTGCCCGTCGCCTCGCTGAAGGCGTTGCCGACCATGGCGCTCTGCTCGTCGCCGCCGGCGATGCTCTGCCACGTCGCCGCGCGCGAGCGAGCGCTCGACCAGCTCGTCGAGCCCGTAGCCGTTGCGCTGTTTGAAGGTAGCGCCCTGGGTCTGCCCGTGGTCGGAGAGAACAACGATCTCGTAGGGCCGCGGCGCATACCGGCACGCCAGCTCGATGTGACCGAACTTGTCGTCGAGCTTGCGCAACGCCTCGAGCGTGTCGCTGCGCTCCAGACCGGAGTGGTGGGCCACCTCGTCGTAGCTCGAGAACGTCGCGTAGACGGCAGGCCGGCCACGCATCATGTCGGTGAGGACGCCCGAGACGATCAGGTCGCGCACGAAGACGCAGAGGGCACCTCTCATCAACGGGTAGATGCCGCCGCGGTGCCCACGCGGGTGCACGTCCCTGCGGATCGCGCGCAGGGCTGCGGTCCACTCCAGGATGACCTCCCATCCGAAGAGGACGAGCGTGCGCGTGGCGTTGTCGCCGTTCGCGAAGAACGCCGCGGTAACCGGGGTTGGACTTCTTCTCCGCCTCCATCCGGCTGACGGTGAGGATCACGTCCTCGGCCTCGCCGGAGAGCAGATTTCCGCGGCTGGCGCCGCCGTCGACGAGCAGGCCGATGCCGGTCCCACGACGCCGCTCGATCTCCGCGCAGTCCGGCGGCGCAGAGCAGGTCATCATCGTCGCGTTCTCCTTCTCCACCCAGCGGAAGGCGGAGATGTCCTCGTTCGACCCCAGCAGGATCCCCGCCTGGCTGGCGCCCGTCTGCGAGGAGAGATCCGTCTCCCACTCGACCACGCGGTGCGTGTCGTCGCGCAGCCAACGGGCCATGTTCGGCGCGTTGCCGTCCCGCATTGCCCGGCGCAGCACGGGCAGCGCGAGCCCGTCGATCTCCAGGTACACGATCCCCGGGACGTCGGTGCTGGCGATGATCCCCTGCCGCCGGGCGATCCGTTGCGCGATGCGGATCGAGGACGTGTCATCCGAGCCCAGGATCACCGCGAGCACGACGCTCACGGCGGCGACCACGAGCGCTGCGAGAAGGGCCCAGCCGAAGTTGTCGACTGTCAGCACGCCGTCGGTCACGTCCAGTTCGGCAGCAACCTGGAGGATGACCGCGTCCGCGATCAGAACGAGCAGGAAGCCGAGGACGAGCGTGAGCGGCAGCTTCAGCGCAGCCAGCACGGGCGGGATCACCGCGTTCAGTGCCGCGACGATCGCCGCGACGAGCAGCGCGCCCCAGAAGCTCTCGATGTCGACGCCGGGCAGGATCGCGGCGGCAACCATCAGCGCGACGCCTGTGGCGAGCCACGAGATGAGGAGCGGGAACAGCCGCAAGCGCGGGCGCTCGGGCTTCCAGTCTGTGGACTGGCCGTAGGCCGGCTCGGGACCGTTAGTCATCACGTTCTCCTCCTGCGGGCGTGGATGAAGCCGCGTCTTCCGCGGCGCCGTTGTCTTGGTGTCGATGGAGAAGTCCTCGCCCGGACTCGGCGCGCTCCGCTCGCTTCTCCGCCTTCTTCTCGGCGTGCTGAGCTTTCTGCTCCGCGACCTTGACCTTCGCGTCGGCGTACGACTCCGTCACGAGCTGCTTGCCGCCCTTCCAGCCGAAGACCGAGACGACGAGGATGAGCGCGAGGACGACGTTCCACGCCGTGGTGATCAGCTGCTGCGCGGTCGAATAGTCGATCGCAGTGCTCTTCGCGACGTCGCAGCAGGTGTCGAGCGCGAGGGCGTTGGTGGCCTGTGTGATGCCGACCGCGCCCGGTGTGAACGACGCGACGTTCGCGAGCGAGCCCGATCCGACCACCCACATGATCGACTCGAACGTCACGGGGATCGCAAAGGCCGCGAGGAAGATCCCGACCACCGCGAGCTTGCAGAGCCACGAGAGAAACGCCGGAAGGAACGAATACGTCAGGTACTCCTTCGGGCGGGAGAGGATCACTCCGCCCTGCTTCGCCTTCGCCCAGAGCTTCTTCAGCTGCTTCCAGAAGATGCGGCCGAGGAGCACGATGAGAAAGGCCCCGCCCACGACGATGAGGATCGTGGTCAACGGGTTCTCGGAGATGTTGCCGAAGCTCTCGTTGAACGAGCCGGGCACCGACAGGAACAAGTAGAGGTAGACGAATGTGCCGGCGATCGTGAAGAAGATCTTCTGGACGAGGTATGCCGCGACCGCTCCGGCGAACGTGCAGGCCGGGATGATGGCCACGAACATGACGAGCGTCGCGAAGGTGCCGATGTTCGCGGGCAGGAAGTTGTTCATCGCCACGCCCACGGCGTAGGCGGTCACGATCGGCCAGAACTCGACCTGGCCGGGATAGGCGGCGCGCAGGATGCCGTAGTAGGAGAGCCCGGCAAAGACCGTCTGGCCGGTCTGGAAGACGACTCCGCGACCATGTAGCCCGTCGGGACGCTCTTGATCTCGTCCCAGAGGTCGGACAGCCAGCCGATGACGTCGACGCCGAGCAGGTTCAGGACGACGACGGCAAGCGCGATGCCTACCAGCCAGCCGGCGATCTTGACCAGGCGTCTCCGGCGGGACGGGTCGTTGAACGGATGCACGGCCGATGGCCGCGCTTCAAGCTCGTCGGGCGTCGACATCGATCGCCGGCGTTTCCGCGCTTGCGCTCATCCCGGCAGCAACATTGACCCTCGGCCCGTCGAACCTCCTCATACCGATCGTATGAACCTCGAGCTCAGCGACATCGCGAACCTGAAGCGGGCGCTAGGGAGCGTGCTGATGCCGGGCGAGGACGAGCGCTGGATCGGAGTCTGGGAGCGTGTGACCACCTCGATCTCCCGCTGGGCAATCGGCGTCGTCGTGATCGCCACGATCGCGGGAACGACGCAAGGGCTGACGGCCTGGCTGCTCGGGTCGAGCTATGCCCTTGCGTTGGGGGTCATTGCCGGACTGCTCGACATGATCCCCAACCTTGGCGCCACCCTCGCCGGGGTCATCCTCGTTCCGGTGCTCTGGGCTGAGGAAGGGCTGACCGCGGCGCTCATCATGCTCGTCGTGCTGCTGGTCTACCAGCAGGTCGAGAACAACGTCCTGACGCCGAAGATCCAGGGCGTGGCAGTCAACCTCTCGGGGTTCTTCATCATCGTTGCCGTCACGCTCTTCGGCGCGCTGCTCGGCGTCCTCGGCGCGCTCACCGCGGTTCCGCTCGCAGCGACGATCCAGATCTTCATCCAGGAGCTGACGAAGGCTCGCAGGGCAAGAGTCGCCGCGGCGCACGCGGCGCTGGAAGCTCCTGCTGAGCCGGGATAACCGAGGAGATCGGGGTGAGCGACCTGAGCTCCGTGCCGAAGATCGGAGTCTGGGCATGGAGCTTCGTGGGCTTCGTGGTGGCGACGATCATCGTCGTCACCGCATTGGGCGCCGTCAGCGAGATCGTGCTCCCGCTGGTGTTCGCGGCCGTTCTTGCCGTGGTCTTCAAGCCCCTGGTCCGGAAGCTCGAACGCCGCGGGCTCAAGCCGACCCTTGCGGCCGGCTTGGTCGTACTGGGGCTGCTCGCCTTGATGACCGTCGTCGTGGTTGCGACCGCGCGAGGCATCGTCGCGCAGAGAGATGAGATCGGTGCCTCCGTCGACGCGGCGCTGGAGAACGCGAGCGCCGAGCTCAACGTCGATCAGGCCACGTTGGACGAAGCCCGGGCGGCGACCGAGGAAACGCCGCCGGCGGTCGCCGAGGGCTTCGTCACCAAGGTGGTGTCCGGCGTCGAAGCACTGGTCGGCCTGGCCGGCGGCCTGATCCTCGGAGCGCTGATCATGTACTACCTGCTCAAGGACGGCACGAGCCTCCGCCGCTCGCTAGTCGCAAAGGTCAGCCCCTCGATCCGGGACGAGGTCGACAGCTTCATCACTGACGCATGCCGGATCCTCCGCGACTACGGGCGGGGCCGCACCGCCATGTCCGCCATCGTCGCCGTGGTCGTCGGCATCGCCACTCTTCTGCTCGGCCTTCCGCTTGTGTTCACCATCGTGGTGGCGAACTTCATCGGCGGCTACATCCCCTACATCGGCGCCTTCCTCGGCGGCGGGCTGGCGGTGTTCGTTGCCTGGGGCGAAGGCGGGATCGGTGTCGCTGCCGTCATGCTCGTGGTCGTTCTCGCCTCGAACCTGTTGCTGGAGAACTTCGTCGAGCCGAAGGTGATGGGCCGCACTCTCGACATCCACCCGCTGATGGTGCTCGTCGTCACAGCGCTCGGCGGCTTCCTCTTCGGCATCGTCGGCCTCATCCTGGCCGTGCCCTTCACCGTGATCGGAGGCAACGCCGTCGGCCGGCTTCGGGAGCGAGGCTTCTTCAGGCTGGTGGCCGACCGAGCCGAGCCGAGCGTCCGAAAGGCGCTCGAGTGACATGGCCACCGACGCGCGAAGGCTCAGGACAGAGGGATCGGGCTGATGGGAGACGCTACGCGAGCGCGAAGAGTGGGGACGACCGTCACATCGCAGTCGCGGTCCCACTTCGGGCGGCAGAACGAAACCGGCGCGTCGCGGCGAGTGTGCTCGCCGGCGGACTCGCCTACAAGTTGTTCCTTTGGCTGCTGCCGTTCGCCTTGATCCTCGGCGGCGGGCTCGGCCTCTCGAACGCGAACAGTACCGAGGACGCAGTTGAGGGCGGAGGCATTCCGGGAGCGGTCACCAATGCGATCGGCGACGCTTCGCGTTCCGCACAGTCGGATTCGTGGTGGCTCTTCGCGGTCGGCGTTCCGCTGCTCCTCTGGGCGGGATTCGGCGGCGCAAAGGCAGTTCAGCTCATCCATTCGCTCGTCTGGGACGAGCCCCCTCCGAAGCCGAAACCACTCCTCGCGTCGCTTGCCTTCACCGGCGGGGTGTGTGCGTTTCTCGCCGCGGTCGCACTCACCTGGTGGGTCCGTGACGATTGGCCGGGCCTCTTCGCCCCCGTGCTCACATTCGCACCCCTCGCGGCGCTGTGGCTGCTGGTCTCTCTCCACCTTCCGCACCGCGATGCTCCCTGGCAGGCGCTGCTGCCTGGAGCGCTGGTCGTCGCGATCGGATTTCAGGTGCTCCACGAGCTGGTCGGCACCTTCCTCGTGCCCAAGCTCGAGAAGTCGACGTCGCTGTACGGCGATCTCGGCGCCACGACGACGTTCCTCTTCTTCATGTACATGACGTCGTTCCTCGTCGTCATCGCGCCCGTCCTCAACAGCTCGCTGTACGACGAGCTGCGCGATCGGCACGAGCCTGAGGGCGAAGAGGCGACGAGCACGGCCTCACCTGCATGAACAGTCGGCCTACGCTAACAAGAACATCACGTGCTCATCGAGCCGTGCGCCGGAGCACCGATCCCCTGGCCGTCGGCCTCGCTCGCGCGATCGAGGTCGACCGAGTCGCGCCAGGCGTCGGCGACGGTGGCATCCAGGCGGCGGAGCTCTTCCTCGAGCGCTGCTCGGTGCTCGGGTCGTACCGTCTCGAGCAGCTCCTCGAGCAGTGCTCGGAGTCGTCGCATGATCTGCACCGACGTTGCGCCGAACTCGCGGATCTCGGTGAATGCAAGCGTCACGAAGTCCTCCCAGCGACTAGCCACCATGACGACCGCGGCCGGCGTGTCGACGCTCGACTGCTTCGTACGCTCCTCGAGATCCGTCCTCCCGATGAGTGCGAGAACCTCTCCGATGTGGTCGAGGACCTGCATGGCGGTCGTGGGGTCGTTCACCGCGGGTGAGAGGGCTCTGTTGGCCATGTCGACCATGGCTCGGAGCGCGAACGCGGGGTCCTGGTCGAAGGTGCGCTCGTCTCCGAGCGCGATCATTCCCTCGAGCTCCTTCACGGCACGATCACCGAGCTCGCCTCCATAGACGCACACCAGCACTCCACCCGTCGGCACGAAGTCGCCGACAAGGTGCGGCAGGACGAGCTCGGCGCCGCGAGCGCGAGCCCATTCGACCAGACCGTCGAGATCGACGGCCTGGATGGCGCCGCTGCGGCTGGCTCGCACGACGAGTGTCGGATCCGCGCGCGCCGTCCGGTACTCCCACCGGATGTCCGTTCGATCAGCGAAGCGCACGATCTGCTCGAAGATGGAGTGGGCTTCGCTTGCGACATCCGTAGCGACGGCCGCCGGCCTCAGGCGACGGAAGTATCGGTCGAAGAAGAAGACGAAGACGAGCAGGCACAGCGAGACGAGGAATCCGGACAGGGTCACGCCGAGGTCCGGGACGAAATCGTCGTCGATCCGCCGGAGTACCGAGAACGAGAACGTGAGAGTGCCGACGAGAACGGCGAGCGTTGCCTTCAGAAGGTGGTCGCGGTACCAGAGGCGCAGGATGCGGGCCGAGAACGTCCCGGTCGCCATTTGCACGACGAGAACGGTCACGGTGACGACGAAGCCCGTGAGCGCAGCCGTCGCGCCCATGATCGCGGACAGGACGGTGCTCGCGGTCGACGGCGAGTACTGCCACAGAGACGGGGCCCCGATGTGCTCGTCGGCGAACGAGACGGCGATGCCGAGAGCCCCACCGAGGACGGCTCCGGCCAGAGGGATGACCCAGAGGCTCTCGCGCAGGCTCTGGCGCAGACGGAACCGCTGGGCCCAAGTCATCTCGCTCGCCTCGCCTGGCGCGTTCCACCCCGTGGCGGCGCTACGCGCGGCCCTCGTTGCGACGGAGCGCGCCGCCGCTCAGTGCGGGCGAGCGTCACACCGGTTCGACGTCCGGCAGTGTCCACGTGCCATCGAACAGCGGCGCGGTGGGGCTGTAGAAGCGGAACATCGGGTAGAAGCCCCTGCCGGGAACGGTCTCGATCCAGTTGCTTTTCTGCTGGCCGTCCGGCACTTCGGGACCGAAGTACAGGTCGAACGACCCGTCGGCGTTGGTCTCGAGCTCGTCGTACCCCGAGCGGGCCGCATCGTTCGTCGGGTTCTGGTGCATGGAGCGCGTTGCGCTGTCGTACAGCGTCAACGACCAGAAGGCCGAGACCGGAGGGTTGGCGGGTACGTGCAGACGGTAGGACCTGCCGCCGTCGAAGTGATCGCCATTCTTGTCCCTGAAGGTCTGAATGTAGTTCGCCCCGGGACCCGCTTTCATCACTCCGATGGCGGGCGACGAGTAGATCGCGCCATAGGTGTACTGCAGCCGCTCGTCGAGCTGGCTGTAGTTCTCGGTCTCCTGGCTGGGCTTCACGAGGATCACAAACTCCCAGTTGGTGCCCGGAAACGGCGTCGGGTCGCTCTTGCGCTGGGAGTTCTCGTACATCACGTTGCGTGCCATCACGTCGCCGAGCGCGGCGGCCTCCTCGAGAATGGCCGTCTGCCGTGAGTCGGGCTCGAACGGCTTGCCCTTCTCGATGCCGAGCGGCTTGAGCATCGCCATGAAGAAGCGGTCGTGCTCTTCAACGGGGTTGTTCTCGATGACCGTATGGAGCCGCGCCCAGTACTCGATGCCTCCCGGGGGCGTGGTGTCGATCAGCGCGCCCGAGATCGAGACGAACCTGTTCGGCTCGGGGTTCTCGCGCTCGCTCCACGGGTAGACCCGTGTTTTTCGGACGCGCTCCACGGCGTCGGGCACCTCGTCCTTGTTGGCGATGATGCCCCGGACCAGAAGATTGTGGTTGTGCATCGTGGCGTGAAGTACGTAGTAGCCGGACGCAGGAACCTCGCCGTCGTAGTCGGGCGGCACGAGCAGGAACGTGCCTCCCTTCCCCGCGTCAGGCCCAGGCAGGCCGACATCGGTCACCGAGCGTTGCCAGAAGTCGTCCAGCAGGCCCACGATGGCTCCGGGTGGGATCTCGATGGCGACCGGCTCGTCGGTCAGATCGATGTTGACGAAGGCGTAGATCGTCGTGTCGTTCGCGGTCAGCCACCCAGACTTCGGGTCCACGAAGTTGTCGGCGATCCCAAAATCGTTGTAGTCCATGCCCAGGTCCTGCTTGGCAGTGACCCGAATCGATTCGAATGACACTGCGGGGTAGCCCCACAAATAGGCTTGCACCGCGCGCTGGAAGTCCATCTCGTCGAAGAGCTTCTGGGTCGTCTCCGGGGTCGGGAAGCCCAGTTCGTACTGCAACGTGCCGACACGCGGCACGTCGACGCTGTCCGGAATCGTGGCGTTGGGGTGTTCTGCGACGGCCATTGATGTTTCCTCCTTGTCCTCTCCCGAGCGTCGTGCGAATGAGCGCCCGGATTGTCTCCGCAGACGTAATCACCGCGGCACCTGGTGTTCCTCATACCAACGGAATGAGATTGCAGCTCGTGCGGGCGAACGAGCTCGGCGAGGCGGATGCGGATCCGGCTCCAGCCCTCGATCCGTCGCTCGTCAGGCTGCAGCGAGGCTCCGGTCGTCGACCATGTAGGCAACGAGGAGCGCCAGGGGGAAGAACACCAGGCTGAACAGGAAGTAGAGGAAGAAGCTGTGCCCCTTCCGTGCGGCGACGCGGGCCGGCCAGAACGCGATCGCTATCCAGATGATTGCGGCGATGATGAACCAGAGCATTTCTACCTCCAGAGGTTGAGGGCTGCGACTCGACTCGTTGCAGCGGCCGTGTCTGCCGCCCCTCGCGAAGAGGAGCGGCAGACACCGACTCGCTTACTGCGCGTCCTGCTCGGCCTGCTCTTCGAGCTCTTCGAGCTCGATCTCGATCTCGATCGCGAGCGCCTTGAGGATGCTGCCGGCCGCGGACGCGACTCGGGCAGTGCCGACGATCGGCGCGATCGCGGCAATCACGCTGCTGACCTTGTCTGCGTCGATACCGACGCTTTTCGCTGCCTCGAGGTTCAGCATGTACGAGACCGGCGGTGCATCGGCCGCGACCAGCGCCGCGATCCGAACGAGCATCAGCGTTTCCGGATCGAGATCCGACGCCGCTATCGACTCCGCGGTCATGCTCACGAGCAGGTCGCGAACCGGAGTCTCGGTGGTCGTGTCAGCCATGTGGCTCCTTTCGGTCGACTTTCATTGCTACTAGCTCAGGGGCTCGATCTCACTCGGACGCCAGCTCTTGTCGAAGAACGGCTGGAGCGGGTTGTAGAGGCGAAGAATCGCCCACCAGCCCTTGTCGGGATTGGTCTCGAGCCAGTTGGACTCTTTGCCACTGGGAGCCGTAGGCCCGAAGTAGATGTCGGTCGAGCCATCGGCGTTCGTCTCGACGGTGCCGGATTGGCTGCCGAGCCGCGGCAGGTGTTGATCGGTCTGGAGCATGGAGCGGGTCTGGCGGTCGTAGAGGATCACCGACCAGAACCGGCTCTCGGGAATGTCGGGCGGAAGCGTGAGGCAGTAGTCGCGCGAGCCGTCGAAGTACTCGCCTTGGCTGTCGCGCATCGCGTAGATGTACTGCGAGCCGATGCCGGTGAGGCGCATGCACATCGCCGGTGTGATCCCGGTGGCCATGTAGAAGAAGTTGGTGCGGGGATTGAGCTTGCGGGCACCGTCGCTCGGGGCCGCGACCACGCCGTCCGCGGTGATCTCCGGCGGCGGATCGAGGAACTCATAGCCACCGAGGAAGAGCGCGCTCTCCCACGCCGAGTCCGGGTAGAAGGCGAAGCCCTCCTCAGGGCGTGCCGCGAACGTGACGGTACGGGCGGTGGCGTTGCCGACCACGACCGCCTCTTCGAGGATCTTGCGCATTCGCGCGTCGGGCTCGAACGGCTCGCCGTGAACGATGCCGACGGCCGCGAGCAGGCCGAGCAGGTCCGGATCGCTCGCGTCCGGCGGCTCCTGCTGCACCAGCTCGTTGACCAGCTCCCAGAACCCGAAGTCGCTCGGGTAGACCGTGTTGAACGACTTGCCCGTCGCCTCGACGAAACGCGTCTCCGGCACCGGAGCGACCGCCCCCAACGGCGCTTCCCCGGCGAGGAACGAGCCGACCGCGGTCCCCTGGGCACCCGGGATGTAGGGAGAGACACGAAAGCCGGTCCGAATTGCTTCGACTGCGATCTTTGGATCGTTGTCGATCATGAACGCCCGGCCGATCACGGTTGCGCGCGTCGTTCGAACGTGCGAGACGTGGAAGCCGCTGTCGGGCAGCGGGCCGTCGTAGCCCGGCCCCACCAGGAGATAGCGACCGCCCTGGCCGCGGTCCGGGCCGGACAGCCCGAAGTCCGTCACCCACCGGAACCACATGTCGTCGATGCACCCCAGGACCCCCGACGGCGCCTCGATCGACGGCACGTCGATCACCATCGGCCCGTCGGACAAATCGAGGAACCCCCAGAAGTAGACCGTGTCGCAGTTCGCGGTCAGGAACACCGACGCCGAATCCATCAGCTCCGGGAAGAACGCGAAGTCGTTGTCCTCCACTCCTATCGACGCGTACCCGCGACGGACGGCCGCGAGCGATGCGCCGGGCAGCGCACCCAGGAACGCCTCCACGCCGTGGAGGAAGTCGAGATGGTCGTACAGCAGTTCGGCCGTCGCCTCCGACGGCGCGCCATCATCGAATTCGAGCGTCCCGAGCCTGGTCTCCACTGTGTCGGGCGTCGCGATCGATGCGAAGGTGTCTGCTGTTGCGCTCATTGCTCGGTCTCCTTTTTGGGTTCCCAGGCCACGGGCTCGATCTCGCCCGGGGGCGATCGCCCCGTGATCGGTGAGGCACTCGCAGGTCGAGCGTAGGCCTGCGCACTCCCGCGCTCGTCATACCGTTGGGGTGAAAGACACCTGGTGGGCGCAATCCGTCACCCGTTCTGGCGTTGTGGGACCCGGGCCTCCATCTAGCATCGTCTCGCCATGGCGACCGCCGAGGTTCCTTTCGAACTTGCGGAGGCCAAGCTCGCCGCCCCGGCAGTTCGGCCCGGCACCGTCGCGAAAGCGGATCTAATCGCACGTCTCTGCGCGGCAGACGTGCCCTTCGCGACCATCGTCGCGCCCGCTGGCTACGGCAAGACGACGCTTCTTGCGCGGTGGGCTGAGGCTGATCCGCGTGAGTTCGCGTGGGTTGCGCTCGACGGGCGAACCGACGACGACGCCGTGATGTTCATGCGGTACGTCGCGGCAGCGATTCACCAGGTCGAGCCCCTCTCACCCGACGTGTTCGAGGCGTTGTCCGGCCCGGGGGGCTCCACCTGGTCGAAACGCGTTCCGCGTGTAGGGAGCGCGCTGGCCCGACTGGAGCGCCCGGTGGTGCTGGTGCTCGACGACCTGCATGCTGTCGCCAACCCCACGTGTCTGGACGTGCTCGCGGGGCTCTTCGAATACGTCCCGGCCGGCTCCGAGATCGCGGTCGCGAGTAGAGAAGAGCCGAGACTGCCGCTTGCCCGCTGGAGGGCGCAGGGGGCGGTGCACGAGATTGGCGTGGCAGACCTCCGGCTGGACACTCAGGAGGCCGCGTTGCTGCTCGAAGCTGCGGGTGTCGACCTCGACGCAAATGAGCTTTCCGAGCTAACGAACCGGACCGAAGGCTGGCCTGCCGGCCTGTATCTCGCAGCCCTGTCGATCCACGCCGGCGGGACAAGGTCGGCGGACATCGAGGGCTTCGGGGGCGACGACCGATTCGTCGCCGAGTACTTCCGCCTCGAGCTTCTCGACCGGCTGCCGGCGACCGAGGCTCAGTTCCTCAAGTACACCTCGGTCCTCGATCGCATGTCCGGGAGTCTCTGCGACGCCGTGCTCGAGACCACCGGCTCGGTACAGCAACTCGAAACACTCGAGCGCTCGAACCGCTTCGTCATCCCCCTCGATCGGCGCGGCGAGCGGTACCGCTACCACCACCTGTTCGGCGAACTGCTCCGGAACGAGCTCGAACGCACCGAGCCGGCTGTCGTTACCGCACTCAACGCTCGTGCAATGGCCTGGTGCATCGAGAACGACATGACCGAGGAAGCGATCGTCTACGGTCACGAAGCTGGCGAGACGGACACCGTCGCCGGCTTGATCGACGTCATGGCGCTCCCGCTCCACTACGACGGCCGCATGGAGACGGTGGATGAATGGCTCGGGTGGTTCAGCGACGACGAGCTTGCACGGTATCCTGCACTCGCCGTCATCGGAGCTTGGCTACGTGCGCTGACGGGCCGGCCGGAAGAGGCAGAGCGCTGGCTCGCTCTGGCTGACGGGGCTACCTCGGCCATTCCGCTCTCGGACGGCAGCCCCACGATCGAGCCGTGGGTCGCCACGCTACGTGCGCACATGATGAAGGACGGTGTCGAGCAGGCGCTCACCCTCGCTGATCGGGCGCTGGACCAGCTTCCGACCGAAAGTATCTGGATTCCCGTCACGCTGGTGGTACGAGGGGCTGCGCACGCGCTGCTCGGCGCAACGGATCGTGCGACGGACGACCTCACCGCAGTGATCGAGCGGGCCCCGGCGTTCGGCGCCGTTGAAGAGTCCTACGTGGCATATGCACAGCTCGCGCTCGTCGCGGTGCAACAAGGAGCTTGGGGTGAGGCAGCAAGACGCGCGCAGGCGGCCGAGGCAATCGTCGAGGAGGGCGGCCTCGGGGACTACTCGACGAGCGCTTTGGCGAGCGCGGCGACAGCGCGTGTTGCACTCCACGAGGGGAGACACGAGGACGCACGCGCGGCGCTGACACGGGCGCACCGCCTGCGACCACAGCTGGACCACGCCATTCCCTGGGTAACCATCCAGGTGGGACTCGCGTTGGCGCGTGTGCATCTGGCGCTCGGCGACGCCGGGGCCGCCCGCACGATCCTCACCGAGACGGAGCGCGTGCTCGAGCTCCGTCCGAACATGGGCTCTCTCATAGAGGACGCGCGGGAGCTGAAGGAGCACGTTGCGGCGGCCGTCGGGCCGGCCGGCGCCTGGGCAATGAGCCTGACGGCTGCCGAACTCCGGCTACTGCCGTACCTCGCCACCCACTTCACGTTTCCGGAGATCGGGGCCAGGCTGTTCATCTCACGCAACACCGTGAAGACCGAGGCGGTCGCGATCTACCGCAAGCTGAGCGCGTCCTCGCGCAGCGAGGCGATCGACCGTGCCGTCGAGTTCGGGCTCCTGGAGGCAACGGTCTTACCGCCGCGGGCGAATCTCACCCTGGATGGGTGACGCGAACGGCGTCGGCTACAGGTCGGATGTCTCCGACCGAGATGGACGAGTACAAGGAGCAGTTGCGTCGGCTCGCATTGCACGATGATGCGCTGATCGAGGCGAACCTCTCCGAGGAAACCGCCGAATCAGCGCTCGATGAGAGGACTGCGGCGCTCGTACGCGTCGCCGCAACAGTTGCCGTTGATGCAGCGCCTTCCTCGTTCCAGCGCGCGGTGACGCTTGCCCTCGCGGTGGGCGCTACAAACGACGAGATCGTCGCCACCCTCGCGGCCGTGACCCCGGTTACTGGGGCAGCGCGAGTCGTCCAGTGCGCCCCGAAGCTCGCACTCGCGCTCGGCTACGACGTCGAGGAGGCGCTCGAGCTCATCGAACCGTGACAAGCGCGCGGGTTTAGCGCCGGGCGGTGAAGCGGAGCTGTGTGGAGTACCTGCTCTTCCGCGCACCGTTCATCTCGGCCTTGAGCTGGACACGCAGGCTGTAACGACCGGGGCGGAAGCGCGTGTTGAAACGGACGACGCGCGAGCGGTAAGCGTCGATGTTGCCGACCCGGTTGAGTACCCGCTTTCCGCGCGGGTTGTAGAGGCCTGCCTCGAAGCGCGCGTCCTCTTGGGCGTTGAGCACGAGCTCGAGGCCCACCTTCCGGGCGGGCTGTGTCCGTTTCCGCGGCCACTTCACGCGGGCGCCCACGACGCGGGTCGTATGGCGCCAGGGGCGCATCTTGCTCTGGCAGCGGCCACGAGTCTGCGCGATCGCGGACTTGACCGAGTAGAACGAGGGTCGGCGGGTGCCGTCCGCACGGACAAGACCAGCCTGCCAGCGATCGAGGTTGGGCTCGTCGCGGAGCAGGAAGAAGAGCACCGAATCGACTGAGGCGTCGCATGCGAGGTAGCGGATCGCGTCGCCGTAGATGCGGGCCTGCCCGCTTTCGTTCGTCGGCCGGATGCTCTCCCGGCCGTAGTACGCGAACGCAGCCGAGGGGGCGGCATTGGCCTGCCAGCCGAGCTCGTCGAGCCGGAATTTCATTCCTCTCGATCCTGTTCCCTCGGGGAAGAGCGGCTGGGCAGTGCCGCGAAAGGCGTCCCAGAACGCTTGTTTGATGCGGCCAAGGTTGGGCACGCCGGCGTTCGGCCACCGGTAGCCCTTCATCAGCGGGTCTCGGTCGCGATCTGGATACGGGTGGTAGGCGAGCTCGTCCATGATCGGCCGCTTCCGGCCGTTCGCCCGATAAGCCTTTCCGAGAGCGTTGATGAAGCGGACCGGGGAGGTCGAGACGTTGTTCGCAGCACCCGGCCGGTCGCCGCCGCGCGGTGAAAGCCCCAGACCGATGACTCGGATCGTGGGGTCGACAGCCTTGAGGGAATCGTAGGACGCGGCGAGCAGCCTGTAGTACGAGCGGGCCGAGACGTTTTGCCTCGAGCTCCCGAACTGCGGCTGCCAAAAACGCGGCTGGTTGGGCTCGTTCCCGATGATGAAGCCCTTGACGGTCGGGTATCGGCGCGCCAGGAGCGCCACGTACTGCGCGTAGAGCGCGGGTGCGTTCGGATTCTCCGCGACCGCCCTCGCCTTCGTGGGGGAAACCGAGAAGACCGGGCGGACACCGCGAAGGGTTGCGAGCGGGACGTAGAGATCGAGCTGCCATTGATCCGGGATCGTGGTCGGCGCGGCGGGGTCGAAGTTGACCGTGATGCGGTTCTCGCTCATGCCGAGCTCGCCCAGGCTGTCGAGGAACCAGGCGCTCTGGTCGGGGTACTTGCCGAGGTCGTCGGCAACGCCGGTGCGCAGCGCGGCGGAGGCGCCACCGGCGAACGTGAGCGCGGAAACGAGCAGGGCAACGAGGACGGCGAGGCGCGCAGCGACCAACGGCTTACGCACTCGAACGTTGCTTGACGATCTGGAGGATGCGCACGTGCGAAACGCCGGCGGCAGCGGCGATCTTGCGAAGGCTGGAGCCCTCGGCATGAGCTTGGCGGATCGCTGCGCGCCAGGAGGCGTTGGCCTCGGAGCGACGCGCTGTCGCCCGTTTCACGGTTGTCAGGGGATCGGCCATGCAGCGGTAAGTATCGTCACCACTTGTAACGAGGAGACGGTAAGTTGAGTAAACAGTCTGTAAGGCCCAGAATCGTTACGACGGCGCTGCTATCGGAACGAGAGCGTGCCTCTCACTCTCGACACATCGTTACGCGACCGGCGACGCCGCAACGACGCCGCCGGGAAGCCACGCTCGCACCTCCGCGGCGACCGCCTCGAGGTCTGTCTTGAGGCCGTGGTTACCGGGCACTTTCGCCACCTGCCGAGACGGGCCGGAGAGCGGCATCCCGAATGGATCGCTCTCGCCCTGGACGATGAGCATCGGCACTTTCACTGCGTCGAGCTCGGCCAGACGGCTCTGCTTCGGCTTGCCCGCGCGGGCAGGCGGCTCGAGCGGGAAGGCGAGGCAGAGCACCGCGACGGCGCCTGTCGCCTCCGCGGTGCGGCAGGCGACGCGGGCGCCCAGCGAGCGGCCGCCGACCACAACCGGCAAGCCGCGTAGCTCGCTCGCGCGCAGGCGCTCCACGACCGCGATCCAAGCGGCATCAAGCTGCGGCGCGCCGGCGGGAGAGCGCCGGCCGGCGACGCGGTAGGGCTGCTCGACCAGCGCGACGCTGAACCCGGCCGAGCGGGCAGCCTCCGTCGTGGCGACGAGATCGGGCGCCTCTACACCTCCGCCGGCGCCGTGGCCGAGGATCAGAGCCCCGGACGGATCTTCGACGGCACGTAGGTAGGCGCGCGCCGGACCGTGCGGAGTGTCGACCTCGCGGACCGTCAAGTATCTGATCTTGTCAGCCGGTCGGTCCCTCGGGCAGGCCCGGCGAAGGAGGTCGTCAGCGCGCGAGTCGGGCTCGTGGCCGGTCAGTAGGGTGATGCGGCCCGGGCGGCGGCGACGGCTTCGAGTCGAGAATTGACGCCGAGGTTGCGAAAGAGGCGGCGGATGTGGCCCCTGACCGTCTCGGTGCTCAGGTGGAGCTCGGCGGCGATCTGCTTCGTCGAGCGGCCCCGCTCCAGGAGGTGAAGCACCTCGACTTGACGAGGGGTGAGATGCGGGTGTGGCGCTGTGGGCCTGTCGTTGGGCCGTTCCTCGATCAGCCCGAAGACGCCGACCACCCGTTCACCGCTCATGAGCGGCACCGCGCTGATCTCCACAGGCACGCGCGTGCCGGCGATCGAAACCAAGACAGCGCTTGCGTCTGTGGCCGGAGCGCTGCCGAGCACCTTCCGAGAGAACAGCTCGCGTGCGCGCCGGCTGTCCTCGGGCGAAACGACGGAGGTGAACTGGCGACCGCGAACGTCGCCGACAAGCCGCTCGGCCGCGGGATTGATCCACCGGACGATCCCCGTCGTATCGAGGACGTAGCTCGGGACGCCGACGCTATCGAGAGCACGCTCGACGTCGCCGCCGACCTTCAGGCCAGTGGCCATCACGGAAGTGTGGCTGATCGGCGCGCGGGACGAGTCCTTGTCAGTCCTGCGCCGCCTCGGCCATCGACCGCGGCGCCGGCACGTTCTCGAAGCGGACGTTGCCCGCGGGAACCATCCAGGTCATCACCTCGACCGCGAGCCGGCCCGCCCGCACCGCCGGGTCCTCGTTGGTGAGCCGGCGCGCCGTCTCGGGGTCGCAGCTTCATGATCGAGACGCCGCGCAGGCGCTCGTCGTCCTGGTCGACGAGCGGCCCTCCGCCGATGAGGTAGCCGCGGTCGCGCAGATCGGCTCGGAAGGCGAGATGCCGATCCTGGAGCTCCGCCGCCTCCTCGTCCGTGAGCTCCGGTGCATCGGGCCGACGCACGAGCAGCACGAGCGTGTGCCGATCGAACTGCATGCGGCGAATTAGACCAGGCTCCCGGGCGGCGCCGCGTGGCGCGAAAAAGAAGAGCCCCCGAAAACGAGGGCTCTCTCTGTAGACCAGGCGTTGCGAGGGGAGGCGCGAGGCCTCCCCCTCGGGCCGCAGTGCCGGCCTCCAGCTACTGCCGCTTCTTCTTCGACGACACGCACTTGCCGAAGGCCGGGGCAGCCTTGCCGCCGTACTTGGCGATGAAGGCCACACGATTCGCGGCGCGCTCTGCCTTGCAGGACTTGGCCGCCTTCATCGTCGCGGCTTCCTGCTGTGCGTCGGCTGCCTGCGCCTTGGTCGACACGCACTTGCCATACGCGTTCTTGGCGTTCTTGTTCTTGCCGTAGAACTCGGCGAACGACTTGCCGCCGTGCGTCGCGCGGAACTCGGCCTCAGGCATCTCCATCTCGGCCTTGCAGGCCTTCGCCGCGTTCGTACGATTGGCAGCCGCTGCGCGGGCGTGCTTCGAGACGCACTTGCCCATGGCGTTCGCGCCGGAGCCGCCGGGCGAGTAGAGCGACTTGAAGTTCGCCGCGCCGAGCACGGCGAGCTCGTTCTTACAGAACTGCGCAGGGCTCTTGCCCTGCCCCTCGCCGTTGGCGGCGAACGCAGCCGATGCCGTCACCGCCGCGGCAACGAGGATCGACAACTGAAGAAAACGCTTCACGATGATTGCTCCTTCGGAGTAGTGGTGGGATGCGCGGTGTCTCGGGGTGGTAGATCCAGGCTTCCACCGAATCTCGCGCAGTTCGCTCGTAAAGTTTCCGTAAGCGAGGTGTAGACGACCGGCTTACCGCGCATGATTAGTGCGATGTCAGCTCTTTTCCGCGCGAGGACGGGCGATTTCGACCGCCTCTATCGCCGACACGCGCCGGCCGTCTACCGGTACGCCTTCGCGGTGCTGGGCAACAACGTGGACGCGGAGGATGTGACCCAGCAGACGTTCATGAACGCCTACAGCGCGTTTGAACAGGGCACGAAGCCGCGTAAGCCCGAGAACTGGCTGCTGACGATCGCCCACAACGAGGTTCGCCGGCACTTTCGAAACAGACAGATGAGGGCGGTCGAGGTCGAGCTCGACGAGCGTCTACCCCATCCTGCCCAGGAGCGCCCCGAGCCGAGTCTTGCCGATGTTCTTCGGGCGCTTCAGCACCTCCCGCCCCCGCAGCGCGAGGCACTCGTCATGCGGGAGTTCGAGGGCCGCTCGTACCGGGAGATCGGGCAGATCATGAACGTGAGTCAGAGCGCGCTCGAGGGGCTGATATTCCGAGCCCGCAGATCGCTCGCCGAGCACCTCGAGGGTGGGCCCACCTGCGACGAGGCGGAGCAGGCAGTTCTTCGCCGCCTCGATCGCCGCCTCCCGCGCCGCGACGCGAGGCGCCTGAAGGCGCATCTGCGCGAGTGCTCGCCCTGCGTCCTCTTCGCCGAGAAGCAGAAGCGCCAGCGTGCGCTGCTGAAGGGCATCTCGGTGATGCCGATCCCCGCCTCGTTGTTCCTCTTCCGCGGTGACCCGGCCATAGCTGCCACTGGGCTCGGCGCGGGCGCTGCATCGGCCGGCGGGTCCACGGCGCTCGGCCTCGGCACAGTGGGCGGGACCGGGATCGCCGGCGGGGTCGCGGCCAAGGCGGCCGTCGTCGCAGCGACCGCCGTCGTTGCCGGAGGCGTGAGCTACGGCGTCGCGACGGCTCCCGACGCCGTGGCGAGGGCGAAACCGAAGGCCCAGCATGCTACGGCCGTCGCGCTTACCCGCCGGGGCGGACGCGCAGGCGACGTCAAGGCGGCGCTCGCCCGCGGCGCTCGGCCCGGCCGCGCTCGGCCGGCGGACGCGCGTCCGAAGGCCAAGACCACGAAGGCGAAGTTGGCGCGGACTAGGCCCGCGCAGTCGCGCGCCCACGAGGTCACGAAGGCGAGAAGCGCTTGGAAGGTCCATCCAGTGCACGGAGACGTCATCGTCAAGTCGCGGCCGGCGAAGCCGGAGGTCAAGCCCGCGCCGACCAGGGCTCGAAAACGACCCGAGGTGGGCAAGAAGGTCGGCCCCGCCAACACAAGGAAGCCCAAGCCGAGGCCCAAGCCCCTCGCTCCGGCGCGCGCGGCGGAGAAGCCGAAGCCCTCCCGCGCCGCCAATCCGACTCCACCGGCTGAACCACCGGCACGCGCGCCGAAGCGCTGAGGCGCTTCATCCTTCGCGGGGCCTGCTAACGCGTTCGTCGACCAATGGGAGAATCGCTGCAGCACCCCACACGAAGGTGGTGAGTCGTGGCGGAGGAGAAGACTGACTCGGCGGCACCCTCTCCCGAGGAGGAAGAGCACGACAAGTCGCTGACCGATCTCCTCGGGCAGCTCGGGCGCGAGATCGCGACGCTCGTCTACTACGAGAGCCGCCTCGCTGCTTCGCGCAACGCACCGGAGCTCAAGCGTGCCGCGCGTGACGTCGTCGCCGCCATAGGGGTCGTCGCAGCGTTGCTGACGGCCTTCGTGCTCGCGAACGCGTCGGCCGTGCTGGCGCTGTCGACCGTGATGGACGGCTGGCTGGCCGCACTCGTGCTCGCTCTGGCATGGTCGGCGGTCGGCGCGCTGCTCGCGCTCGCGCTGTGGGCTCGCGCGAAGCAACGCACCGGGCGGGAGCCGGGGACGATCGAGGAGTCCCGCGACCGGGCGGAGCAGGCCGTGAGGGACACACTGGAGCAGCTCGCACCGACGATCACGAAGGAGATCGCCCTGGCGGCCGTGCCGTCGGCGGAAGGCCTCGCCGACATGGGAGAGGAACTGATCGAGGGCGCAGACGAGATCGTCGACGCCATCACCGAGGAGCTCCCCGGCGGCGGGGTCGTCAACCAGGTGTGGGACATCGTTCTCGCACCAGGCCGCTTCGGCATCAGGGTGGCGACGACCGTGCTGAAGC
>CAWCVG010000022.1:0-44152 GCA_963798935.1 uncultured Actinomycetes bacterium | reverse complement strand
AACGGGGTCGTCCAGCGGCTCCGCGAAGGGTTGCGCTTCGTCCTCGGTGACGACCTGATCCGCTCCTCACTCCTGTGCGTCGCGACGATCAACCTCTTCAACTTCGTCTTCCATGCGATCTTCGTTCTCTACGCGACGCGTGAGCTGGGCGTGGGGCCCGGGCTGCTGGGAATGATCCTCGGCGCCGCCGCCGTCGGCGGAATCGCCGGCGCGCTGATCGCGACGCGCGTCGAGCGCGCGATCGGGATCGGCCCCGCGTACGTCGTGGGCGCTGTGCTCTTCCCGCTGCCGCTCGTGCTCGTGCCGCTCGCCTCTGGGTCCGAGCTGAGGATCGCGTTGATGCTCGGCGCTGCGGAGTTCTTCTCGTCGGTGGGCGTGATGATCCTCGACGTCAACGCCGGAAGCCTGACGTTCCTCCGGACGCCCGACCGCGTCCGCGCTCGCACGTCCGGGACGTTCCGCTTCGTCAACTACGGGATCCGGCCGATCGGAGCCCTGCTCGGCGGTGCGCTCGGGACGGTGCTCGGCCTCCAGACGACGCTCTGGATCGGCACGATCGGCGCGCTCGCCGGCGTCCTCTGGCTCTTCCTCTCACCGATCCCGCGCCTGCGCGAGGTCGCCGAGGCGTCCTGATGGACGTTCGGCCGCTCCGGAACCGCTCCGTCCTCGCCCTCCTCGCGGCTGAGGTCGTTTCGACGACGGGCGCGCAGATGACGTGGATCGCGCTGCCCTGGTTCGTGCTGACGACGAGCGGGTCGGCGACGCGCATGAGCGTCGTGATCGCCGCGGAGGCCCTCGGGCTGGCGCTGCTCGGGCTGTTCGGCTTCCGGTTGCTGAACCGGGTCGGGGCGCGGCGCACGATGATGATCTGCGACGCGGCCCGGGCTCCCCTGATGCTCGTGATCCCGGTGCTGCACTGGGCGGACGCGCTGTCGTTCGGCGTGCTGGTCGGCGTCGCGTTCGCGATCGGCGCGCTGACGGCGCCGCACTTCTCCGCCCAGCGGATCATCGTCCCGGAGCTCCTCGGCGAGGACGAGCGTGTCGTCAGTCAGGCAAGCGCGCTCTTCCAGGGCGCCCAGCGGATCACGCTCCTGCTCGGGCCGCCGGTCGCCGGCGTGCTGATCGGCTTCATCGGAGCGCCCACGGTTCTGGCCATCGACGCTGCGACCTATGTCGTCGCCGTCGCGCTCGTCGCCCTCTTCGTGCCCGCGACGAAGCCGAAGCCAGTTGGAGCCGGGGAGGAGGAGGACCGCGGCCTGCGCGCCGGGCTGCGGTGGGTCTCGAGGGAGCCGCTGATCCGCGCGTGGCGCCTGTGCCTGGTCGTCGGCGACATCGCCTGGCAGGCGATCTTCATCGCGTTCCCCGTGCTGGTCATCGTGCGGTACGACGGTGACCCGAAGATCGTCGGCGCGCTGTTCGCGGCGATCGGCGTCGGCGCAGTGCTGGGCAACACGATCGCGTATCGCCTCGTGAAGCGGATGGACGGACTGACCCTGATCGCGCGAGTCGCACTGGGCCAGGCACTCCCTCTCTGGATCCTCGTTTTCGAGGTTCCCGCCTGGGCCGCGGTCGCCGTGATCGCCGTCTGCGGCCTGGCGAACGGTCTGATCAACCCGAGCCTGCACGCGATCATCACCCTGCGGATCCCGCCCGAGCTCCGGCCCACGGTGCTGTCGAGCCTGATGACGCTCCACGCGCTCGCGATGCCGGTCGGAATCCTCGGCGCCGGTCCGCTGCTCGATGCGTTCGGTGTCACGCCGGTGTTCGTGATCTGTGCGGCGATCCAGACGATCGTGATGGCGGCCGTCGCGCTGGCCGCGCTCCGGGCGCGCACGGCCGGGTCGGAGAGCGCGGACCGTGTGGAGGCGGGCGCGCCGCCCCCACACGGTTCCTTCGGGTAGCCCTGTCAGCGGATCGGCTTCGCTACGAGGATCTGGGCGTAGCCGCTCGTACTCGGCGCCGACTGCGCGCTTCCGAGGTACCGGGCGCGCACACGCCACCGCCCGGCAGCCGGCGGGCGCCACGAGACGCTCGCGCCAGCCGTGATCCGCACCACTCGGTGGAAGTGCCAGCCGGTCAGCGGGTCGAACCGGTCGATCTGGAGCTCGACTCGGCCACTGGCTACAGGAGAGACGAGGCAGCTGAGCGTCACGGAGGAGCCCGGGCTGACTTCCGTCGAGGTGCGCCCCGAGGCGAGCACCGAGGTCGCCGTCACGTCCCGGAGCCGGAGCGAGAGGCGATAGCGCCCGGCGCGGCTTCCCACCGCTCCCTGGACGGCCACGACGTAGCGGCCGCGGCCGAGACGGCGCCGGAAGTCGCCTCCACCGGTCGCCATGCGAGCTCCGGTGTCGGTGAGGACGACGAGCCCGAACGAGCCGCCGGAGAGTTGCAGCCGCACCTCGCTGAACCGCTCGACGTCGAAGTGGTAGAGGTCGAGAACGTCCACGCCGCTCGGCGACAGCGAGCCGCGTGCGCTGGATCCCGGCCTGAGCTCGACGCCGACGCCGACATCGTCCGCTCCCGCGGCCGCGACGTGCAGGCGGTAGCGCTGGCGTGTGGCGGTCGGAGACGCCTGGACCTCGACCACGTAGCGGCCTCCGCCGTCACGGCCCGGCGTGAACGTGGAGTGGGCTCGGCAGCTCAGTCGGACGACCCTGCCCCTGGCATGCAGCGTCGCGCGGGCGCACGGGCTCGAGCTGAAGGCGACCCGGTAGGTCGTGCCGCGACGAAGCCGAACCGACCAGACGTCGTTCACGTCGGTGAGGCCGTTCACCGAGTCCCGAACGCCGCCGCGGCGCAGCGCACGGCCGGGATGACGCTCCGGCGCCTCGGCAGGCTGGAGGTTCATGCTGAACGCGCCCGGAGGAGAGTTGCGCTGCTCGCCGACCGCGACCAGGTAGCTCGCCCCGGGCCGCGCCGCGAAACCGATAACCGCGCTGCCCTTGCGGTCGGTCGGCGTGCAGGCGACGAGGTCGAGTCGCGAACGGACGGGCCGGAACACGGCCACGACGGCGTCGAGCTCCTCCGACGCTGAGAGCCGGAGGAGCACGCGCCTGCTCGAGGGGCCGGTCAGCCGATACCAGACGGTTCCGCCGGACATCCCGCAGGCCGAGACGTCCGAGGCGTCACCTGTTGCACCGAGGGTGGTCGCACGCACCGTTGCCGGCGGGCGCCCGAGCGAAACTGCGCCGCCGCGCTCGTCGTTCGCAGGCGGGAGAAAGAGCTCGGCGCGCAGATCGAACTCGCCGTCGGCTGGTCCCTGGCCGCCGGCCGACGAGGATCAAGTAGCCGGCGCCGCGAACGGCCTGGACCGAGACGACCGCCTTGCCGCCCGCACTCGCGGTGGCGCAGTCGAGCTCCTGGATGCTGGAAGAACCGCGTCGATAGATGCGAAGGACGGGAGTGAAGCCTGCGGCGGCCTGCGCAGTCGCGACGATGGTGCCGTCGGGCGCAGCCTCGACCCGGTACCAGACGGTGGACTCGATCCGGCCGCACCGGGAGACCTGCGGATCGAGACGCTCCACGGTCGCCTCCGCCGTCGTCCCGTGCACAGTGGCGGGAAAGTCCGGCAGCAAGAAGGAATCGGCTCGGTTGTCGTTCGGCGGCGGCGCAGCGGCCGCGGCCGGAGCGATGACGAGCGCAACGAGAGTGATCAGGAGAATCTTCATGAGGTGAGCGTGCGCGCCGCGGCTCACGCGGCACTCACACGGCGCTCACGCGGCGACAAGATGGACTGTGGAGGGCGGCGCGAGCCGCCCTCCACAGTACGGTCGGCTAGCGCCGCTTGCCCTTGCTCACGACGAGGTGAACGCGAGCGTTCGCGGCCAGCCGAGCTCCAGCCCGCGGACGCTGAGCGACCACGCGGCCGGCCTTCACGTTGCTCGAGAAGCGCCGTTGAACCCGCCCCATCCGGCACGAACCTCGCCGGATCGCGGCACGCGCCGCACGCAGCGTCTTTCCCCGAAGCTTCGGAACGACGCAGCGCCGCACCTGCGTCCGCCGAGCTCTCACGACGACGCCCGTCGGACTCGAGGTCGACGCCCTCGCGCCGTCTACGTTCGAGGCCGTCACGACCACGCGAAGCGTGCTCCCGAGATGCGCCGCCTCCACGCGAATCGACGCGGCCTGTGCACCGGCAAGATCGCGACACCCGTTGCCGGCGGAGTTGCAGAGCTGCCACTGGTAGGCGTACGTGATCGGCTGCGCACCCGTCCAGTTGCCGGCGGTCGAGTCGATGAACTCACCCACGGCCGCCCGACCGAAGACCTGTGGGCGCGGCAGTGTTCGCCGGACCACCCGGCCGGACGATCGCGGTGACGTCCGAGTCCTCGGTCCTCGAACCGGACACGTTCGTGCCGGTCACGAGCAGGAATAGCCGGTTCCCGATGTCGCTCGTCGTCACCGTGTAGCGTCTGGCCCGTCGCGCCGGGGATCAGGTCGCACTCGTCTACGGGCGCATCACAGCGTCCCCACGCATAGGCGAAGGTGGGAGAACCGATCCACTGGCCCGGCGAGCCTGTCAGTGTTTGGCCTTCGCGTGCGACCCCGCTGATCGACGGAGAGTCGATCGCCAACGGCGTCGGCGGGTTCCGGTTCCAGGCGAGCGTGAAGTCGCCCGACTCACCGCAGCACCCACCGACGGCGACGTTGTACGTCGTGCCGGCGGTCGCCTCGAACGTCGCGATGCTTCGCGAGGTCGCATCATCGTCGCTGATACGTGATGAGCCTCAGAGACTGGAGCGTCCGACCCGGATATACGCGGCGATCGCCGTGTCGAACGTGGCGCCGCACGTCATGAACGTCGCAGGCCCGGTCGACGGCGCCGTCCACCGGTACCACACCGAGCCCGAGACATTTCCCGGCTCCGATGCTTCGAGCGACGCTCCGTCGTTCGTCCCGGCGACCGAGCCTACGTCGCCGCTGACGACCACGGCGTCGGCGAAGTCGTCGTTCGGCGGCGCGAGCCGGAGTTGGAGGTTGAAGAGCCCGGTCTCGCCGTCGACGCCATCGACGGCGATCCGGTACCTCTGACCCGCTTCTCCGCCGTGAACGTGATCGAGCTGCCGAAGCCGCAGGCGTCGTCGTTGCTCGCGACCTCGGTCAGAGTGTTCACGGCATCGCCGGTGTATGCGGCGAGCAGCGTGTCGATCTCGCTGCCACACGTCGTCATCGTGGTCTCGCCGCCCGTCGGCGCTGTCCAGTGGAACCACACGGACGCACCGCCGGGTTCGTCGGCGTGCTCGGGCTCGCCCGGCTCTTTCGTCGCGTCCTTGTTCGTGCCGAACGCAGTGTCCGAGCGGCCGGTGAGCTCGACAGCCGCAGTCGAACGAGTCGTTCTCAGGGGCGACTGCGCTTGCACGCCCCGCCAAAGAGGCTGCGGCGACCACGACCACGATCACAGCGAGCGCGCGAGCAGCCCCTTGCTTGCTCAACATGACGTTCTCCTTCCGTTGGCGGGATCGGCGGGGACCGTCCGATCACGTAGCGGCCGAACGACCGGCGGCTCGACCCATTCGGGCCGCCAGCGGGGCTCGTGCCCTTCGGCGCGGAAGACCTCGATCACCTCGAGGTAGAGCTGCGCTTCTTCGGCTAACGTCATGGACGGGACGATGCGCCGCGAGCCTCACGTGGCGGTCACAGGCCGCTCACATGCGGTTTCAGCCCCGTGTTAGGTGAGACCAGAGGTTCTCTAGCAGCCGCGCTCCACACGAGCGGGTCGCCGATCCGGCGAGCGTGAACGCGCCGGCCGCGAACACCCTGGCGCCGCGGGACTCGTAATACGACATCTGCGCCTGGTTGGCGCGCCCTTGCCCGTTCCGCAGTTCGGCCAGTACGCGCGTCCCGCGCGGCGACGCCGGATGCAGCCGGTCGACTTCGATCCCGAACGTGCCAAATCTCGAGCCGTTTCTCAGCCCTGTGTCGCGGAACAACCAGCGCGCGGCCCCGGCGTCACGCACCGCGTACGGGCCGCGCAGGTGGCTCCCGTAGGCGACGTACTGGACGCCGACGAGCGCCGCCTCCGGGCACCCGATGTCGCGCCACATCGCGATCTTGTGCAGGAGCTCGCCGCGCCGCTCGACCTTCCAGAAGAAGTTGTTCGCCGAGAGGAACATCAGGTTCCCGCCCACGTTGCGGTACGCCGTGACCAGGTCGTACTCGCGGGCCGTGACGTACTCGTGGTGGCCCGGGAAGATCACGAGGTCGTACCGGCGCCGGAGCGCCCTCCCGCTTGCCACCCCCTCGAGGTCGGTCTGGGACAGGAAGTCCGCGCGGCGTCCGGTCGCTGAAAGCCAGCGCAGGAACGGCAGGTCGTACGACCGGAAGCGCATCGGCACGCCGCGGTTGAGGTACGGGCGGCTCAGTCGCACCGTGGGCCGGCTGCGGTCGGCGTACCACGTGTCGCCGACGCCGTCGCGGTCGTCGTCGCGGAAGTTGTAGGCCTGCCACGTGTAGGTCGGCTGGACGATCGCCACGCGATTCCGGCCGAGGCGCGCTGGACCGACGATGAACGGCGCGAACCCAACGCGGCCGTCATCCGCCGTGAGGCGGGCGAAGTAGACGCCCGACTCCCAGTTGCCGATTCCAACCGCGACGATTCGGGAAGTGCGCCGCGGCCACGAGTGCCGCACCGGCTTCGACACCGGACGACCCTTGAGTTCGTCGTTCCGGCGCGTCCGCTCTCCCGGGCCGGCCTGGAAGATCTGGATCGTGACTCGGCGGAGCTGGTTGCGGATCCTCAGCCTGCCGCGCATCCCCGGCCGGTAGCTGTCGCGCACGAACACCGCTTCGATGCCGCCCGACGCCGACCCTGCGACCCCCGCCACTGCCCTGCCCGGTGGGGTTTCGGAGCCGGAGCTGCGATCCGGTGGCTGGGCCGCCACGACCGCAAGGGCGGAGACGACGACGCTGAAGCCGAGTACTCGCCATGGAAACGCCATGGCAACGAGCGTCGAGAGCAGTCCTCATGCCACGCTCACGCACGGCTCACGCACTAGCGGCGGGCCGAATCACGGTGTTCAATTGAACGGTGACACTCGTCGAGGTCCGGCTACTCGGGCCGCTCGAGGTGGGGGTCGACGGTCGCCGCCTCGAAGTGCGCCGTCAGAAGCAGCGTGCCCTGCTCGCGCTCCTTGCGCTGCGCGCCGGCGAGGTCGTCTCGACGGATCGGCTCGTCGATGAGCTCTGGGGCGACGAGCCGCCCAAGGCTGCCGTGGGTTCGCTGCAGAACTTTGTCTCCGAGCTGCGGAAGATGCTCGGCGCGGACGTGCTCGTCACGCGCTCGCCGGGATACGTCCTCGACATCCCGCGGGATGCGGTCGACGTCCACCGGTTCGAACGCATCGTTCGCGAGGCCGGAAACGCCGCTCCCGAGCAGCGGGCAGCGAATCTCCGGGAGGCGCTCGCACTCTGGCGCGGGCCCGCGCTGGCGGACGTCCAGCTCGAGGACGCCATGGTCGCCGAGGCCGCACGGCTCGAGGAGGCGCGCCTTGCCGCCTGGGAGGACCGCCTCGAGGCGGAGCTAGAGCTCGGCCGCCCGTCCCAGGTGGTCGGCGAGCTCGAGTCTCTCGTCGCCAAGCATCCGCTGAGGGAGCGGCCCGTCGGCCTGCTGATGCTCGCGCTCTACCGGGGCGGCCGGCAGGCGGATGCGCTCGACGCCTACCGCCGGGCCCGCGAGACGCTCGTCGACGAGCTCGGCATCGATCCCTCGCCCGAGCTCCAGCGCCTCGAGCAGGCGATCCTGCGCCAGGATTCCGACCTCGACCTCCAGGCGCCACCACGCAAGCGCGTCGCGCTGCCCGAGCCCGACCGCCGCAAGACGGTCACGATCCTGTTCGCAGACCTGGTCGACTCCACCGAGCTCGGCGCGCAGCTCGACCCCGAGGTCATGCGCAGCGTCCTCACCTGCTACTTCGACGTGGTTCGGACGATCGTCGAGCGCCACGGCGGGATCGTCGAGAAGTTCATCGGCGACGCGGCGATGGCGGCGTTCGGCATTCCGACCTCGCACGAGGACGACGCGCTCCGTGCCGTTCGCGCCGCAACCGAGCTGCGGGATGCGCTCGGCGAGTTGAACGCGGATCTCGCCGAGGCCCACAGCGTCGCGTTGCAGGTCCGGATCGGGCTGAACACCGGCGAGGTGCTCGTCGCCGATTCCGGCTCCGGCGAGGCCTTCGCCACCGGAGCACCCGTCAGCATCGCCCAGCGGCTCGAGCAGGCGGCGCTGCCGGGGGAGATCGTGCTCGGCGAGGCCACTCGCCGGCTCGTGAGCCATGCCGTCGAGTGCCGAGCCGCTCGAGCCGGTCGACATGGGCGCGCTCGGCCGGGCGCAAGCGTTCCGCCTGCTCGGCGTCGAGGAGGTCGCACGGCCCGTCGGCACCGCCGCGCTCGTCGGCAGGGAGGACGAGCTGGCGTGGATCCAGGCGGCGCACGCCGGCGTCCAGGCCGAGCGCCGCAGCAAGGTCGTGACCGTGCTCGGCGACGCCGGGGTCGGGAAGACGCGTCTGGCGCAGGAGTTCGTCCGGACCTCGGGCGCGAGGGCGCTCGTCGGCCGCTGCGTCTCGTACGGGGAGGGCGCCACCTACCTCCCGCTGGCCGAGATCGTCCGCCAGGCCGTCCCCGAGCGGCCGAGGGCGGCGATCGCGGCGCTCCTCGAGGAAGACGACCAGGCGCCGCTGATCGCCGAGCGCGTGACGCAGCTGACCGGCCAGGCCGAGGGCGCTGCCTCGACCGGGGAGGTCTTCTGGGCCGTCAGACGCTTCCTCGAGGCGCTCGCGCTGGAGCACCCGCTCGTCGTCGTCCTCGAGGACATCCACTGGGCGGAGCCGACGCTCCTCGACCTCGTCGAGTACCTCGACGCCTGGACGGCGGAGGCGCCCCTGCTCGTCCTCTGCCTCGCCCGCCGCGAGCTGCGGGACGAGCGGCCGGGGTGGGGTGCCGACCGCGTGCTCACGCTGGAACCCCTTGGCGAAGAGGAGGCCCAGGCCCTCGTCGCCGAGATCGCGGGCGACGAGCTCGACGAGAGCGGACGCGCGCAGGATCGTCGAGGTCGCAGAGGGCAATCCGCTCTTCCTCGAGCAGCTGCTCGCGTTCACGGAGGAGGCCGGCACCGAGGCGCTCGCCGCGGTGCCGCCGACGGTCGAGGCGCTGATCGCCGGCCGCCTCGACCGACTCGAGCCGGAGGATCGTGCGCTGCTCGAGCGCGCGGCTGTGATCGGCCGCGAGTTCTCACGCAGCGCGCTCGTGCACCTCTCGCCGCCCGCCGAGCTTGCCGCCCTGGACAGCCGCATGAGCGCGCTCGTCCGCCGCGGTCTGCTCCGGCCCGGCGAGGACAGGCACCGTTTCCACCACGTCCTCGTCCGCGATGTCGCCTATTCGGGGATCACGAAGGCGGGGCGCGCGGACCTCCACGAACGGTTCGGCACGTGGCTCGAGCAGCGCGAAGGCGCGGACGAGATCGTCGGCTACCACCTCGAGCAAGCGCACCGCTACCGAGCTGAGCTTCGTCCGGGTGACCCCGGGCTGCCGGGGCTGGCGAAGCGGGCCGGCGATCGGCTGGCCGAGGCGGGAATCCGCGCCTTCAGGCGCGCTGATCCGCCTGCGACCGCCAACCTGCTCGGCCGTGCCGTTTCGCTACTTCCGAGTGTCGACGCTCGGCGCCCAGAGGTGCTCTGTGAGCTCGCGTTTGCCGAGAACGTCCTCGGAGAACCCGTCTCGGCGGAAGCCGCGCTCACCGAAGCGATCGAGACTTCGTCCCAGGCCAACGACCGTCCCACCGAGTTGCGTGCTCGGATCGAGCGTGCCCAGCTTCGACTTCACCGTGGAGGCGATCCCGACCAGGTGGTTGCGCTCGTTCGGGAAGCCCTGCCGGAGCTCGAGTCGAGCGGCAACGACCGAGCGGCCGGCCGCGCGTGGCGGGCCCTGGGCTATGTGCGGGGGTCGATGCAGGGTCAGTGCGCGGAGTGGCTCGAGGCGGCCGAGCGATCACTGCCGTACGTGCGTCGATCCGGTTTCTCGACTTCAGGCTGCCTCTCGGAGATTGCGGCTGCACTGTTCTACGGTCCGACGCCCGTGCCGGTGGCGCTAGCGCGTTGCGAGGACTTGCTGGCCGAGGCTCCTGACCGTCCGGGTACGGCGCATGTTCTCGCCTTCTGCGGAGGGCTCCATGCGTTAAGCGAGCAGTTCGACGAAGCCTTCGAGATGGTCGGAACGGCAGAACAGATCTACGAAGACCTTGGCGACTTGTGGTCGCTCGCGGACGTCAGCGGCCGGATGCGGGGCCGGATCCACGTCCTCACGGGTGATCCGCAAGCTGCGGAGGAGGTCTTTCGACGGTGCTGCGAGACCTTCGAGCGATTTCAGAACAACGCTGCGCTCTCAACAGTTGGCTCTGAGCTGGGGCAGGTTCTCTGCTCGCAGGGACGACACGCCGACGCCAAGCATTGGAGCCGCCTCAGCGAGGAGGTCGCACCTCCAGGAGACATCGTGGCGCAATTCTCGTGGCGGAGCCTGAAGGCGAAGCTTCTCGCGCAGGTGGGGCATCAGGACGAAGCCGAGGCCCTGGCGCTCGAGGCGGTGTCGATCGCCGAAGCCACGGATGTGATGACGGAGCGGGGGGAGGTCTTGCTCGATCTCGCCGAGGTTCTCACGAGCGCGAGTCGGAGGGCAGAGGCAGCTGAGCGGGTGGAGGAGGCGCTGGCGGCGTTCGACCTGAAGCAGAACACTGCATCTGCCCGGCGCGCGCGTGCCCGTTTTTCGCACGCGGAAGTCGTCTGACCACGCACGAGAAAGCCCCTTGCCGGGCTCTCCATGCATCGCCGAGGAGTGGGCGATCAGGGATAACTGCCGCCGCCGAGGTTGCCGAGCATCAGCGCTGCAGCGACGCTCGCCAGCATGATGATGAGCTGCTTGCGGATCATCTCTCGCCTCCCTTCCTGTGCTAGCCGTCATCTGACTAGCCAGGCTAGTAGGCAAGCTATGAATATTCAAGTACTGTCTAGTTAAGGTCGCGTAAAGATTAGACTGTTCATGTTATAGTCCTGTCTATGACGCATAACGCAAAGGCCGAGCTCGGCGGTCGGATCCGCGAGGCTCGAGCCTCGAAGGGGTGGAAGCAGCGGGAGCTGGCGTCGGAAGTCGAGGTCGAGCCGATCACCGTCTCCCGGTGGGAGCGGGGAGCGACGACACCCGATCTCGACGTCCTGCGGCTGGTCGCCGATGCGACCGGAAAGCCGCTCAGCTACTTCGTGGCCGGCGAGACCGACCAGGCTGCTGCATCCGGCGCAGACACGACGATCCGCAAGCTCGAGGAGGCCGCCGACCGGCTGAACGCGCAGGCCGGTCGCATCGCCGGCCTGCTCGACGACGTGCGGGCCGAGCTAGCTCGTCTTCGCTGACACGCGGATCATGAGCGCGTAGGCGGTCGCCGTCGGCGGGCGGTCGCCTGGATCCTTGGCGAGGCCGTGCCTGAGGGCGTCCCAGAACGCAAGCGGAAGGTCGTTTCGGATGCCGCAGGGATCCGGCGGCTCCTCGGACAGGTGCGCAACTGCAGCCTCGGCGAAGGGTCGCGAGCCGAACGGCGGCGAGCCGCAGACGCACTCGTAGACGAGGCAGCCGAGGGAGTAGATGTCAGCGGCCGGGCTCGCCGGCTCTCCGCGGATCACTTCAGGGGCTAGGTAGTCGAGCGTCCCGACGACACGCCCGGGAGCCGTGAGCACGCTGTCGGCGAGCCCGCGGGCGAGCCCGAAGTCGGTCAGCGCGGCGCCGTCGGCCCCGAGCATCACGTTGGACGGCTTGATGTCGCGATGGACGAGCCCGGCCTCGTGCAGCGTGTCCAGCCCGGTGCCGAGCTCAGCGGCGATCCGGACGAGCTGGGGGAGGGGGAGAGGACCGTCGCGCTCGAGCCGGTCGGCGAGGGTCTCACCCTCCACGAAGCGGGACGCGAGGTAGTGCAGTCCGTTCGCCTCGCCCGAGTCGACGACCTCGACGAGATGCGGGTGGTCGAGCTGCGCGGCGATCCGTCCCTCGCGCTCGAAGCGGCGGCGAAAGGTCTCGTCGCTTGAGAGCTCGCGCCGCAGGACTTTGAGCGCCGCGTCTCCGCCCGTGCTCCGCTGAGCGCGGAAAACGATTCCCATGCCGCCCTCGCCGAGCGGCGCAACGAGACGGTACGGGCCGAGGCGGTCACCCGGGTGGAGCTCGAGCGCAGCGGATCTCCCCACGGGTCCGAGGATAGAGACGAGCGCAACAACCTGTTACAACCGATGGAGGATGGCGGTCGTCCCACGTATAGGCACCGAGTTCGCCGGGTATCGCGTCGAGGCACTCCTCGGCCGTGGCGGGATGAGTGTCGTCTACCGCGCTGAGAACGCGCGGCTCGGCAACAAGGTCGCGTTGAAGTTGATCGCGGAGGAGCTCGCGCACGACGAGAGCTTCCGCGAGCGCTTCGTCCGCGAGTCGCGCACCGCGGCATCGCTCAACCACCCCAACGTCATTCCCATCTACGACGCCGGGGACGAGGACGGCGTCCTCTTCATCGCGATGCGGTACGTCGAAAGCGACCTCAAGCAGCTACTCGCGCGCGAAGGGCCGCTCTCTCTTGCGAAGACGCTTTCGGTCGTCGGCCAGGTCGGAAGCGCGCTCGACGCGGCACATGCTCGCAGCCTGCTCCACCGCGACGTGAAGCCGGCGAACATCCTGCTCGACGCGGCCTCGGAGCCCGGCGGAGCCCCTCACGCGTACCTGGCCGACTTCGGTCTGACGAAGCACCTCGAGTCGCGGAGCGGGATCACCGCGTCGGGCCAGTTCGTCGGAACGATCGACTACATGTCGCCGGAGCAGATCGAGGGGCGAGAAGTGGACGGGCGGACCGACATCTACTCGCTCGGCTGCGTCCTCTTCGAATGTCTTGCGGGGGCGACACCGTTCAAGCGCGAGACCGAGGTCGCGGTGCTGTGGGCGCACATGCGGGACGAACCGCCGCCGGTGACGGAGCTGCGGCCCGAGCTGCCGGGTGCTGTCGACCTGGTCCTCGCCAGGGCGGTCGCCAAGGATCCGGCCAACCGGTACGCGACCGCCCGGGAGCTCATCGACGAGCTGCGAACCGCCCTCGAGGGCGTCCCAGATGCCTCGACGCGTCTGGCTGCCGCGCCGACCCGAGAACCGATCGCCGCGGAGCCCGCCTCGGCGTCGGAGGACCGCGAGCCGTCGCGACTTCGGCGCCCGGCGCTACTCGCCGTAGCCCTCCTCGTGGCCGCGGCGCTCGGAGCCGGCGCATATGCGCTCGTCGGCTACGACCCCCAGGTGATCGCCGCCGAGGGAACGGAGCTTTCGCCCGAAGACGAAGTCCTGCTGAACCGCATCCCGGGAGCCTTCCGTGGCCGCTGCCGACCGACGAGCCCGCTGACGCCCGACTTCGACGCGCGAATGCTCTGCCTCATCGCCACGCGAGCAGTCGACCGCGTCGAGTACAACCACGCCAAGAGCGGAAATCGCATGCGGGCGTACTTTCTCCAGCGCGCGATCGGGCGCGGCTTGGCTTTCGAGGACGCCTCCGTCCGGCCGTTCGGGCGGTGCGGTCCCGACTCGGAGGCGCTCCGCGACTGGAAGGCGCTGGGTGAGACCGGGCACACCGATCGACTTCGGCGCGGGGACGCCGCAAGCGGCCGGGTCATCTGCTTCCGGCAGAACGGGTGGGCCGGCATCGAATGGACGGACGCCCGGCGCGACATCTACTCGACGGCCTACGGGCGGGACCTCCGGCGCCTCTACGCCTGGTGGCGGGAGCAGGCGGGCCCCACCGCCTAAGCCTCGCGCTCCAGCTCGTTCGCCTTCGCGCACAGCGCTCGTGAACGCCGGCCTGGAGGAAGTCGTTCGCGGCGCCTGCCGCGAGCGTCCAGGTGAGCACGCGGCCGAAGCGCGGGGTCAGCATCTGGCTCGACGCCAGCGCGGCGGCGCTCCACGTGCCGACGCAGCGCGTGCAGAGGACGAGCTCGCCGAGTGCCCGCTGGAAGCCCTCGCCGGCCGGCCGCTCCTCCTCGCCGACCCCCGTCTCGCCCTCGACGAAGGGCTCTCGGATGAAGCTCGCGACCTTCTCCCGCGAGAGGGTCCGCGAGGCCTTGAACGTCGCCGCCGAGAGGGCGACGAGGTCGAGCGCCGAGGCCGGCGGCGACCTCCGAGAGAGCGCCGCCACGGCGCCCAGTCCGGCGACCAGGGTGCCGGCGATCGCGGCGTAGGCCTCGTAGGGCGGTCTCTCGGTCTGCACGGCCACCGGAGCTAGCCTTCCCCGCAATGCCCGAGTTCAAGACATCGGACGCCTACCGTCCGACCGCCGACCAGCCGCTCGCGATCGAGCAGCTCTCCGCCGGCCTGAACGGCGGCGACCGCTTCCAGACGCTCCTCGGCGCCACGGGCACCGGCAAGACGGCGACGATGGCGTGGACGATCGAGCAGGTGCAGAAGCCGACGCTCGTGATCGCCCACAACAAGACGCTGGCCGCGCAGCTCTGCAACGAGTTCCGCGAGTTCTTCCCCGACAACGCGGTCGAGTACTTCGTCTCGTACTACGACTACTACCAGCCCGAGGCCTACGTCCCTCAGGCCGATCTCTACATCGAGAAGGACTCGTCCCGAAACGACGACATCGACCGACTGCGGCACTCGGCGACCTCGTCGCTGCTCTCACGCCGCGACACGATCGTCGTCGCCTCCGTCTCCGCGATCTACGGCCTCGGCTCGCCCGAGGAGTACGAGAGCCGGCTCGTGACGCTCGCGGTCGGCGAGGAGACCGACCGGGACCTGATGCTCCGCAAGCTGATCGACATCCACTACACGCGGAACGACGCCTTCCTCGGCCGCGGGCGCTTCCGCGTCAAGGGCGACGTGATCGAGATCCAGCCGGCGTACGAGGAGTCGGCCTATCGCGTCTCGATGTTCGGCGACGAGGTCGAGGAGATCACGCACTTCGACCCGCTCACCGGCGAGGTCTTCGGGAAGCTCGAGCACCTGAACATCTTCCCGGCGACGCAGTACGTGACCTCGAAGCCGACGATCGAGCGCGCAGTGGAGGACATCCGCCACGAGCTCGAGGAGCAGGTGCGGACGTTCGAGTCCGAGAACCGGATGCTCGAGGCGCACAGGATCCGGCAGCGCACCGAGTACGACGTCGAGATGATGGTCGAGCTCGGGTTCTGCAACGGGATCGAGAACTACTCGCGGATCCTCGACGGGCGGCCGCCGGGCTCGGCGCCGTACACGCTGATCGACTACTTCCCGTCCGACTTCGTCGTCTTCATCGACGAGTCGCACCAGACGGTGCCGCAGATCGGCGGGATGTACGAGGGCGACCGGTCGCGGAAGCAGACGCTCGTCGACTTCGGCTTCCGGCTCCCGTCGGCGCTCGACAACCGGCCGCTTCGCTTCGACGAGTTCCTCGCGAAAGTCCCGCAGATGGTCTTCGTCTCGGCGACGCCGGGCCCCTACGAGCTGCGGCACTCGACGCGGGTGGCCGAACAGCTCGTCCGCCCGACCGGGATCGTCGACCCCGAGGTCGAGCTGCGGGCCACGAAGAACCAGATCGACGATCTCCTCAACGAGATCAGGCGACGCGAGGAGCTGGGGGAGAGGACACTCGTCACGACGCTGACGAAGAAGATGGCCGAGGACCTGACGGACTACCTGCTCGAGTCAGGGGTCCGGGCGCGCTACCTGCACTCGGAGATCGACACTCTGGACCGGATCACGCTGATCCGGGAGCTGCGTCTCGGCGAGTACGACGTCCTCGTCGGCGTCAACCTCCTCCGGGAGGGGCTGGACCTGCCCGAGGTCTCGCTCATCGCGATCCTCGACGCAGACAAGGAAGGGTTCCTGCGCGGCAAGACGGCGCTGATCCAGACGATTGGCCGCGCGGCGCGGAACACGAACGGCAAGGTCGTCATGTACGCGGACAAGCAGACCGAGGCGATCAAGGGCGCGCTCGACGAGACCGACCGTCGCCGCGCCGTCCAGCTCGCCTACAACGAGGAGCACGGGATCACGCCGGAGTCGATCATCAAGGGCGTCTCCGACATCGCCGAGTTCCTCTCGCTCGAGGCGCCGACGGTGCCGAAGGGAAGGCGGCGGCGGGGCGCTCAAAAGGTCGACGCGATGCCGCCGAGCGAGCTCCAGAAGCTGATCGTGACCCTCGAGGAGGAGATGTTCGCGGCCGCGGACGACCTCCGCTTCGAGTACGCCGCGAAGCTGCGGGACGAGATCAAGGAGCTCCGCGCGCGAGCTCCAGGCCGCGGAAGCTGCCGCCTAGGAGCGGCCTTCCGCCGCGCGCCGTTCGTCTTCCTCGCGCTCCCTCTGTTCGCGGTAAGCGATCCGCTCCCGCGCATTCGCCGGCTCTTCGCGCAAGACGCGTCTTCGGGCCTCGTCGCGCTCGGTCAGGGCTCCGAGACGTAGAGGAACGAGATGCACATCTCGTCCGAGGAGTCCTCGCCCCAGGTTCGCGCGACCTTCGTGCGGTTCTCGTGATCGCAGCGCAGCAGGAGCTTGTCGCCCGGCCGGAAGCGCACGGGCTCGGCGAGGTGGTACTCGCGCTGCCAGTGGAACTGCCAGCGCGGGATGAAGACCAGCACCTCGCGCTCGCCTGAGGCTCGCTGCACCGTCACACGGGTCTCCAGGCCGAGCTTGTGCATGTGCGGCAGGACCGAGTGGATCCGGAAGCCGTCCGGGAAGTCCATGCCGGCGAGGATCCGGAACAGCTCGCGCGGCTCGCCCAGGAAGGTGTGCGTGACCCGCTTTCGCCCGGCAGGGATCGCGAAGCTGCGGGGGCTGAGGACCCAGCCGGCGTCGACGAACGGCGCGTAGACCGCGCGCCGCTCGACGGCCGGATCGAGCTTCAGCTCGACGGTCGACCGGTCCGGCCGCACCGTCTTCACCGACTCGAGGTTGTAGTGCACCTGCAGCACCAGCCGCGAGCCGGGCGCGACCTGGATGCCGGTGTCCGCTCGCGAAGTCGCTGCCGAACGACCCCGGCACCCAGCCTGCGAGGAACTGGAAGCGGAGCCCCTGCCGGCCCGTCGCACTGGGCCCGCCGTAGCAGCCGTAGCCCGGTCTCGCGTCCTGCGATTCCCAGCCTGCGAGCATCCCGGAGCTTCCCGGCGCGGCGAGGTAGACGATGATGTGGTGCACCTGGCTCGGCCGGCCGGGCGCAGGTTGAAGCCGGTGACGTAGGTCTCCCGATCAGGCGTCCAGGGAAGGACGAAGCACCGATAATCGTCGCCGCCCGGCCGCCGCTGCGGGCGGTAGGCGGCCGGCATCGGCGTCCGGACGTCGACGCGCGAGAGGCGCGGTGAGACGGAGGGCAGCGCCTGTCCCGGCCGAGACGCGTCGCCTCTCGGCGCCCGGCGCGCTGCCCAGCGCGCGATCGTGTCGATCTGGCCGTTCGTGAGCGACGGGTCGTGCAGTAGCCTGCGCACGCGGGAGTCCGCATGCCAGGGCGGCATCGCACGGCTCTTCACCGCGGCGGCAATCGCGTCGCGACGCCGGTACGCGTCCTTGTAGCCGCGAAGCGCGAACGGCGCGATCCCGCCGGCGAAGTGACATCCGGAGCAGCGCGAGTCGAGGATCGGCTTGACGTCCTGGAAATACGTCGGCTTCGCCGGCGCCGCCTGGCCGAAGCAGACGACGCCGACCGCGATCGTTGCGACCAGGCCGCAGGCGAGGATCGCAGCCACTCTCCGCACGATCGGAGGTTAACGCCCTTTTCACCATGCCTCCCTCTACCTGTTTGCATCAGATCCGCATAGGATCGAGCCGTTCACATTTCAGGGGAACGAGGGAGAGGAGTCACGTTGAAGAGATTTGGACGGCTGGGCGCCGCCGTGCTCGCGGTCAGTGCGCTCGCCACGTTTGCGTTCGCCGGAGCCGGCGCCGGCCACGGCAAGAAGCCGAAGGGTCCGCCGGAGCCGCTCGCGTCCAAGGCGATCATGTTCGCCTCGGACGGGATGCGCCCCGACCTGATGGAGCGCTATGCCGGACAAGGGCATCATGCCCACCTTCAAGGATTTGCTGAAGCGCGGGGTCCGCGGCAAGAACGGCCTGCTGCAGGGCTTCCCGCCGAACACCGGCGTCGGTTGGCACACGCTCGCGACCGGAACCTGGCCGAGCGAGCACGGCTCGACCAACAACACGTTCCACCGGACCGGTGCCGGGTTCGACACGACGACGAGCTTCTCGACGAACGGCGTCCTCCAGGCGGACACGATCCTCCAGTCGGCCGAGCGGGCCGGGAAGACGGTCGTCGCGGTCGAGTGGGTCGCTGCTCGGGCGCTCAGGCCCGAACTGCAGGGACCGGTGATCGACTTCCGCACGTTCATCGGAGGTCGCGGGATCACGCTCAACTACGACCTTCCGGGTCAGCCGGGGCTCGCGCAGAGCTTCGGCGTCCAGTACCAGCGCCGTGACCTCGCGGATGCGACGGGCTGGACGAACGTCCCCACCTCGTTCAGCACTGCGAAGGAGACCTTCTTCCGCCACGGCGACAACCGGGTTCCCGGTGACGGGCCGGACACCACGACCGGCAGCGACGACGGGAACTGGGACGTCTACATCTACGACTCGACCAACGACAGCAGGGTGAACTACGACCGCATCGTCGTCGTCAATCGCAGCGCCGGGAAGAACGGCGCGGGCGTCGCGCCGCTCCAGCGAGGTCAGTGGGAGGACCGAAAGCTCACGCTGACCGCCACGGCCGGCGCACTGGCCGGGCGGACGGCCGGCTTCCTGATGAAGCTGATCGACCTCAACGCCGACGCCTCGCAGTTCCGGCTCTACTTCACCTCGGTCCAGCGTGTCAATGCGTCCTACAACGCCCTTGGTGCGACCGGCTCCGCGGGGTTCAACGAGACGCTCGCCCGCGACTTCCCGACCTCGACGGCGGCGGACTTCGCTCCGCTCGAGGCGCTGATCGTGGACGAGGACACCTACGTCGAACAGGGTCTGAAGTGGAAGGACTCGACCTTCGCGTACCTCCACTACATCTTCGACACGCTGAACGTCGACGCGGACATGCTGTTCCTCGGCAATCCCGTCACGGACGAGTTCAGCCACCAGTTCCTCGGGCTGCTCTCGAAGACCGACATCGACGGTCGCCCGAATCCGTACTTCGACGACGTCAACGGCGACGGGACGAAGGACGGGCTCCTCGCGAAGCGCGAGGGCTACATCAGGGCCGCCTACCACGAGGCGGACGAGACACTCGGTCTCGGCCGGGAGCTGATGGGCAAGAAGGACACCACCGTCTTCGCCTCCTCCGACCACGGCTTCGCGCCGCAGTGGCTCGCCATCAACGCGCGAAAGATCCTCTTCGACGCGAAGATCACGCCGGCACCGACGACGGGAAATCCGAATCCCACGCCGATCTCGCTGCACCCGAGCGGGAACCCGGCCCTCACGTTCCCGAACCCACCAGGCGGCAGCCCTCTGAGCAACTGCCGGGCCCAGGCCCTGCCGGCTCCGGGTCCGGGACAGTCTGCTCCTGCCGAGCTCGCCAAGGCGTGCTGGGCAGGCGGAACCGTCCAGATCTACATCAACCCGACGCTTCCGGCCGGCGTCACGTACGAGCAGGTACGCACGGCAGCGCGGAATGCGTTCGCGAATCTCACCGATCCCGGTGCAGCCAACCGTCCCAGCTCGACGAACTCGCAGGTGATCCTCAGGATCATGAACAAGGAGGAGCTGCGGAACGTCGACGGCACCGACGCGCTGCATCCGAACCGGAGCGGCGACGTGGTCGTCGTGTCCCGGCCGCCGTACCAGTTCGACGCGGCGACCGCAGGGCAGGACATCGCCTTCTCCCAGTTCTTCGGCCAGCACGGCTACACGCCGGACCTGGTCGACCTGAAGGACAACGTCAACATGCACGGGACGTTCGTCGCGGCCGGTCCGGGCATCCAGCACTTCTCCGCCGCCAAGACCAAGGTCCAGGCGATCGACGTCGCCCCGACCATCGCCTTCCTGATGGGCATTCCGGGGCCGCAGAACGCCCGCGGCAAGATCCTCTACTCGATCATCAAGGGGAAGGGGAAATTCCGGGAGATCACGGTCCTGAACATCAGCGACTGGCATGCGCAGATCCCGCCCGGGACGCCGGAAGCGGCCGACTTCGTGATCGGCCCGGACGGGCTCCCGACCGGGGCGGCGGTCGGGCCGACGTTCTCGATTGCGGGAGCGGCGTTCCTCGATACGTGGTTCGACGACTACCGCAAGGACGTCCGTGACGGCTCGCTCCTCGTCGCCGGCGGCGACTCCTTCGGCGGCGCCACGCCGCCGATCGCGAACGCCTTCGGCGACAAGCCGGTCCCGCCGATCATGAACATGATGGGCTTCGACGCCGAGGCGGTCGGGAACCATCAGTTCGACCGCGGGGAGGCGTATCTCCGAAGCGAGCTGATCCCGCTCGCCGACTTCGACATCCTGTCGGCGAACGTCGTCGACGCGGCCGGAAACACGCCGCCGGAGTGGTCGCCGTCGGCGACCTACCGGTTCAAAGACGTGAAGATCGGCATCGTCGGCTTCACGACCGAGGACACCCCTGAGCTGATCTTCCCGGGGAACCTCGGACCGTTCCACCTCGCGGACGACATCACCACGGTGAACGCGGAGGCCGCGCGTCTTGCACGGAAACGGATGGACGCGATCATCGCGCTCGGCCACGAGGGCGTGAACGGCGGGACGCTCACGAACCCGACCGGCCCCGTCGTCGACCTCGCGGACGCGGCTCAGAACATCGACGTCGTCATCGGAGATCACAACGACTTCCAGGTGCTGGCGACGCGGCCGAACGGCGTGCTCCTGACGCAGAATCGCGGACGAGGGATCCGGTTCACGCGGATCCGCCTGGTCATCAACGATGACAAGGTGATCTACAAGACCGCCGACTTCCACAAGCCGTGGAACATCGGCGTCACCCCGGATCCCGCCATCCAGGCGGAGATCAATCGGCTGAACGACCTGCTTCGGCCGATCTTCGGCCTCGTGATCGGCGAGTCGTCGACGGCCGTTCCGCGCTCCGACGAATGCGGCCGCTCAGACGGGCGGCAGTGCGAGTCCAAGGTCGGGAACTTCGTGACCGACGCGATGCGGAACACGTACGCGACGACGCCGGGAGCGGACTTCGCGATCACGAACTCGGGCGGCCTCAGGGCCGACCTGACGTGTCCGGCGACGGACAACCCGGACGACTTCTGCCCGCCGTACGCCACGGCACCGCCTCCCTTCAACATCACGAGGGGCTCGGTGAACGGCGTCCTGCCGTTCGGGAACATCGTCGTCACGCTTCCGAACGCCACGGGCGCCGAGCTGAAGGCGATGCTCGAGAACGGCGTCTCGCAGAGCGTCCAACCCTCAGCGGGTCCCGTTCCGCCGGCCGGAACGCCGGTCATCTCGCCGCAGGGCCGGTTCCCGCAGGTGTCGGGGCTGTGCTTCACCTGGGACGTCCAGGCGGCGTCCGGCAAGCCGCGTCACGGGAGCCGTGCGTCAGGCGGCCGACGGCTCGTGCACCGGGCCGGCGATCGACCTGACCGCGACCGGCGGCCCGTACAGGGTCCTGATGAACGACTTCATGGCGAGCGGGGGAGACGGGTATCCGAACGTCTACCCGCGGGTGACGTCGCTCGACATCATGGATCAGGTCGTCGCGGACTACGTCACGGCGAACTCGCCGATCAGTCCGACGACGACCCAGGACCGGATCGAGTGCACAGACAGCAACCCGGCGGCGGCGCCGGCCTGTCCGGCCATCACGGCCGAGAGCTGACTCGGTAGCGACGGGAGCCCGCCGCCAGGCGGCGGGCTCCCTTAGCTCTGCGAGAGGCTACGAGCCGGCCGACTCGGCCACGTACGTTGCGACGGCCTCGATCTCCGCGTCGCTCAGTTCACCTTCGAAGGCCGGCATGGCCCCGCCGCCGTTCCGCACCTGCTCCTCGACCGTCTCCGTGTCGGGCATGAGCTCGTCGAGGTTCGGGCCGGAGGTGCCGCTCGAGCCTGCGGCCGCGAGCGTATGGCAGTCGCCGCAGCCCGCGCTCGCGAAGACGGCCGCTCCGTCGGCGCCGCCCTCGGTCGTCGTCTCGGCCGTGGTGGCCGCGCCGTCGGACTCGTCGTCGTCGCCTCCGCAGCCGGCCGCTCCGATGACGAGCACCGCCAGGACCGCTCCGAGGATCCACACACGAGATCGCATAGTCGCCTCCTTCTACGGCCGGAGCCTAACGCCGGATTCCCACCCGCGCGCGGTCGCTCTAAGGTGCGGGCGATGTCCCTCGGCGACGTCGTCGCGATTCTCCTCACCGGCCTCGTGGTCGGTGCGCTCGGGCGACTCTCCGTCCCGGGCCGTGACCCGATGCCGCTCTGGCTCACGATCCTGATCGGGATCACCGGCTCCCTCGTCGGCGGGATGGTGGCAATCGCGCTCGGATTCGGCGTCGGCGGCGTCTTCGTCCTCTCCGTGCTGGCCGCGACCTTGCTCGTGATCGCCTACCGGCGACTCGTGCAGAAGCGCACGGTTACGGGGCCGGGGTCGAGATTGTAGGAGGCGTTTCCCCGTTGCCATCTAAGGGAACTCCGTCGCCATAAACACCCTCGCGAAGGAGACGGAAATGGGCATCATCGCGTTCATCATCCTGGGCCTCTTGGCCGGCTGGATCGCCAAGGCGCTGCTGCCGGGAGACGACCCCGGCGGGATCATCGTCACCACCATCATCGGCGTCGTCGGCGCAATCCTGGGAGGATTCCTCGCAGCGGCACTGTTCGGCGCGGATCCAATGGATGAGTTCTTCGACATCTCGAGCTGGCTGACCGCGATTGTCGGAGCCATGATCCTGCTCGTGATCTACCGAATGGTTGCCGGCGGTACTCGACGTACGGTCACGTAGAGCGACCTGAAGGAGGCAGCATTGGGCGGAATCGGTCTTGGTGGGATCCTGGTCATCGTCGGGATCATCCTGATGATCGTCTGGAGTTTCTGGATCGGCCTGATCATCGCGCTGATCGGACTCATCGCCTTCGGCGGATTCGCAAGGGGCCGCTGGTACTGAGCTTCAGTTAGGTGGGACCGGCTGGGCGGCGAGCGGCCCGCGCCCTCGCGGAAAGCGGCGAACAGCGGAAAGCCCCCAGTCGTCCTCCCGCCAGATGTAGGTCTCAACCGTCAGCGTGGCGTCGTCACAGTCGTAGACGAGGAGGCCGCGCGCCTCGCCCCTCCGGTCCGGCCTCGGCTGGCCGAGCCCGGGCGCGATCGAGACGGTGACGCCTCGGATGTCGCCGCGCACGACCTCGAACTCGTGCCGCTCGCTCACCGCCGCCTGGTGGATGTGGCCGGCGAGGATGAGCTCAGCGCCGGCGTCGACGAGCGTGGCGAGCACCTTGCTCCGCTTGGCTACCGGCTTCTTGCTGGACCGCCACGGCGCGCCGAGCAGGTGGTGGTGGAGGACGACGACCCGCAGGGCCGACGGCGGCGCTTCGCCCAGCAGCTCGGCCGCGCGCCGGAGCTGCGCCGAGCGCAGTCGGCCCGACTGGTGGAGCCAGGGGCGCACGGAGTTCAGCCCGACGACGAAAAGCGTGTCGGAGCGGTAAACGGGCTCCGTCGTCTTCCAGTGGCGCTCGAACTGCTTCCACGTGCTCGTGAACCGCGCGATCGGCGTGTAGGGGATGTCGTGGTTCCCGGGCACCGTGAAAACGGGCCGGTTGAGCCCGCGCAGGAAGGCGGCCGCCTGCTCGTGCTGCTCGGAGCGACCACGATGCGTCAGGTCGCCGCTGGCGACGATCAGCTCCGGGTCGGCTCGCGCGATGAGCGCCTCGAGCCCGGGCTCCAGACGAGTGTCGCTATGGCTGCCGAAATGCAGGTCAGAAAGGTGCAGAACTCGTATCCGCTGACCGGCCACGGACGGGGCAGGCTATACACTCAGACTCGTGGTCGATGAGCCCACAGAGATCTTTGACGACCTCTATCTCGGGTTGAGAGCGGGCGGCGCGCTACGCAAGAAGCGGCGTGGAGAGCCGCTGACGACCGACGAACAGGAAGCGCTCGGCCGGTGGCAGCGCCTCTCGAAGGTGCGCAAGGCCGTGACGCTCGGTGCCTTCGCGCTCGGGACGTTCGGGCTCGGGTTCACGATCGGCGGCCTCATCTTCGGCAAGTGGCGTAGGGCGTAGTTCGCAGCCGCGCGCCCGGCGGGCTCTCGCCCCTCTGTTCGCGCCTTGACGAGTGTCAGACACTCGTCATGTCCAGATCGGACGCGACCAGATTGGACTAACCCGTCGGTCACGGGGAGTGTCAGACACTCGTCATGTCCGGAGCGGCCCTGTCCAGGATTCGCGCGCAGGCCGGGGGAAGACGTTCAGCGAGTCTCGGCGTCCTGGGCCGGGAAGAGAACGGTCGGAACGTCCTCCTCGGCCGGGTTCTTGTTCCTGACGATCACGTCGAAGAGGGTGGCCACGACCGCCGCCAGCGGAATTGCCAGCAGCACGGCGAACTCGCCGAACAGGAGCGCCGCAGCGGCAACCGAGACGAGGACGACGAGCGGCGAGAGCCCGACCGCATCGCCCAGCACGCGCGGGATCACCAGGTAGTCCTCGAGCAGGCGGACGACGAGCACGGCGATGCCGGCGGCGATCCCGACGCCGAGCGACACCGTCAGGCCTACGCCCACTGCGAGCGCGCCCGCGATGAGCGGCCCGATCACCGGGACGATCTCGACGATCCCGGCGAAGATCGCGATCAAGAGCCAGAACGGGAGCCCGATCGCCCAGAAGCAGATCGAGAGCACGGTGGCGACGAGCGTGATCAGCAGCGCCTGGCCGCGCACGTACGCGCCCAGCTTCAGGTCGATCAGGTCCCACGTGTCGTGCACGAGCTTCCGGTGGCGTTGCGGGAGGAGTGAAGTCACGAAGCGGACGACGTCGTCGCGCTCGAAGATCCAGTAGGCGGCGGACGCCAAGACGAACAGGAGACCGACGGCGATCTCGACGCCGAGCAGCGTCACCTCCAGCGCGGGGTCGACGAGCTCCTCGGGGCGGGGGAGCCGCTCGAGCCGCTGGTCGAGCCAGGTGAGCAGCTCTCCTTTCAGGCCGGTCTCGTCCTCGGAATCTCCGATCGCGTTCTGCACCTGCGTGATCGCGCGCGGTACGACCGCCCAAAGGAGCAGTCCGAGCGCCGCGACGAGCGCGGCGTAGTGCAGGAGGACGGCGGCGCCGCGTGGGATTCCTCGACGGCGGAGCGCCTCGACCCCCGGACGCATGGCGGCGGCGACCGTGAACGCCAGGAAGAGCAGCGCGAGCAGGATCTTCAGCTGCCAGAGGGCAAGGGCGCCGACGACGACCCCGAGGACGACCATGGAGGCAACGAAGGCGCGACGCGCGGTTTCCGTCACGTTCCTGGTGTTCCGCTCCTTGTGCGGGAGGAAACGTCCTGGATAGCGGCGAAGCCGCGTGACGTGATCGTCGATCGCGACGAGGAGGTCTGCTTGGAGGCCCGGCGCCACGGGATCGTCCTGGCGCGGCCGCTTCTGTGGGCCGTGGTGCTCTCGGGTGTCGGCGGCGTGGTGTCGACGGCGCCGCGTCCGTACTCGCTCGCGGGAGCCGCGCTCATTGCTCTGGGCGTGTTCCTGGCGCTGCGGGCCGTATGGAAGTGGGAGCGGACTCGCGTCGTCGTGACGACGGAGAAGGTGTTCCTCGTCGGTGGAACGTTTCGTCGCCGCGCTCATTCGGTCCGCCTCGCCGGCCTCGACGCCGTCGAGCTCGAACAGACGCTGGTTGGCCGGCTCCTCGGCTACGGCACCGTCGTCGTCGGCCCGCTGGCTCTCGACCACGTCCCGAAGCCGAGGAGCGTCTACCGCCTCGTAGAACGCCTAGCCAGCTAGCGCCGTGGCCAGTCGGGCCACGGCGAGTGTCTGACACTCGCCCAGGCGCGCGAAGTCGTGTCCAAAGTGGGGAGGAAGTGAGTCGGACGGGCCAGGACGGACGGCCGTAGCCGTAGGGTCGAATGGTGGCGCGAATCCTCCGCACCCAGCTCCCGGACGGCTATTTCCACCTGACGGCGAACGCCGTCCACGAGGCCTGGTTGTTCTGCGACGGGGACGACTACCGGGCGTTCATCGCGCTGCTCAAGCAAGGCGTCAAGCGCTGGAGCATCGGGCTCCACGCCTACTGCCTGATGGGGACGCACTACCACGCGCTCGTAGACGCCCGGATCGACGACCTCTCGCCGGCAGTCCAGTGGTTCCAGAGCCATTACGCGCGAGAGCACAACGCCCGCTTCGGCCGGAAGGGCGCGCTCTTCCGCGAGCGCTTCTCCTCCTGGGTGATCCACGACGAAGAGCACTACGAGAACACGCTCGAGTACATCGTCAACAACCCCGTACGCGCGGGACTCGTCAGCGACCCGGCCGACTGGCCCTGGACCGCCGTCCGACGCGAAAGCGAACATCTGTTCCCCCATGACCGCGCGGCTAAACTGGCCTGTTATGGCTCAGGACGAACTCGTCGTTCACGGCGCCCGGGAGCACAACCTCAAGGACATCACGGTCCGCCTCCCGCGGCACAAGCTGATCTGCGTCACGGGGCTCTCGGGCTCCGGGAAGTCGAGCCTGGCATTCGACACGATCTACGCGGAGGGCCAGCGCCGCTACGTGGAATCACTGTCGGCCTACGCGCGCCAGTTCCTGCAGATGATGGAGAAGCCGGACGTGGACTCGATCGACGGCCTGAGCCCGGCGATCTCGATCGACCAGAAGACGACCAGCCGGAACCCGAGATCGACGGTCGGCACGGTTACCGAGATCTACGACTACCTCCGCCTCCTCTACGCGCGGATCGGCCGCCCGCACTGCCCGATCTGCGGCCGCCCGATCGCCGGCCAGTCCATCGAGGCGATCGTCGACCAGATCCTTCAGCTCCCCGAGGGCACCCGCTTCACGGTCAATGCGCCCGTCGTCCGCGACCGGAAGGGCGAGTACCGCGAGCTCCTGGAAGAGCTGCGACGCGACGGGTTCACGCGCGTGAAGGTGGACGGCGAGCAGCGCCTCCTCGAAGACGAGATCCCGCTCGACAAGAAGTTCAAGCACACCATCGAGGTCGTAGTCGATCGCCTCCGGATGAAGCCGGAGCTCCGCAGCCGCCTCTTCCAGTCCGTCGAGACCGCGGTCAATCTCGCCGAGGGCCTCGTCGTCATCGACCTCCTCGACGAGGAGAAGGAGCTGACGTTCTCCGAGCGCTTCGCGTGCCCCGAGCACGGCGTCTCGCTGCCGGAGCTCCAGCCGCGCATCTTCTCCTTCAACTCGCCGCACGGCGCCTGCCCGCGCTGCACCGGGCTCGGCGCGCAGCAGGAGATCGATCCCGACCTGCTCGTCCCCGACCCGACGCTGCCGCTCGCGGAGGCGCTCGTCCCGCTGAACGGGAACTGGTACGAGGCCGTGATCCAGGCGATCGCCGACCGCTGGGAGATCGACCTGGACACGCCCTGGCAGGACCTGACGGAGGAGCACCAGGACCTCTTCCTCCACGGCACGAAGGGCGAGCGGATCTACGTCAGCTACCGAAACCGGATGGGCCGGAAGCGGTCGTACATGCTCGCCTTCGAAGGCCTCGTCACGAACCTCCAGCGCCGCTACCGCGAGACCGACTCGTCGTCGATGCGCGAGCGGATCGAGGAGTACATGAGCTTCCGTCCGTGCCCCGAGTGCAACGGCGCCCGGCTCAAGCCCGAGGTGCTCGCGGTCACCGTCGGCGACAAGAACATCCACGAGTTCACGAGGATGTCCGTCACGCGCGCGCTCGCCTTCCTGGACGAGCTCGACCTGACGGAGACGGAGCAGCTGATCGGCGCGCGGATCGTCAAGGAGATCCGCGAGCGGCTGACCTTCCTCGACAACGTCGGCGTCGGCTACCTCCAGCTCGACCGTGCCGCGGCGACGCTCTCGGGCGGCGAGGCGCAACGGCTCCGGCTGGCCACGCAGATCGGGTCCCAGCTCGTCGGCGTGCTCTACATCCTCGACGAGCCGTCGATCGGGCTCCATCAGCGCGACAACGGGAAGCTGATCGCGACGCTCGACCGGCTCCGCGACCTCGGGAACACGGTGCTGGTCGTGGAGCACGACGAGCAGATGATGCGCGCGGCCGACTGGCTCGTGGACATGGGCCCGGGCGCCGGTGAGCACGGCGGCTACGTCGTCGCAGAGGGCCCGGCGGCCAAGGTCGAGCGCAACGCGAAGTCGATCACCGGCCAGTTCCTCTCCGGCGCTCGCGAGATCGCCGTCCCCGAGCGGCGCACCGACGACCTCGGCTCCTTCTGGGTGCGCGGCGCCTCCCAGCACAACCTCAAGGGGATCGATGTCGAGTTTCCGGTGGGGAAGCTCGTGTGCGTGACGGGCGTGTCCGGCTCGGGCAAGTCCACGCTGGTCAACGAGATCGTCTTCAAGGCGCTCGCGAACCGGCTCCACCGAGTGCGCGTGAAGCCCGGCGACCACCTCGGGTGCGACGGGATCGAGTGCTTCGACAAGGTGATCGACATCGACCAGTCGCCGATCGGCCGGACGCCGCGGTCGAATCCGGCCACTTACACGAAGCTCTTCGACCACATCCGCGAGCTGTACTCGATGACGCCCGAAGCGAAGGTGCGCGGCTACAAGCCGGGCCGCTTCTCGTTCAACGTCCGCGGCGGGCGCTGCGAGACCTGCAAGGGCGACGGCACGATCAAGATCGAGATGCACTTCCTGCCCGACGTCTACGTCCCCTGCGAGACCTGCCACGGCCGGCGCTACAACCGCGAGACGCTCGAGGTGCGCTTCAAGGGCAAGTCGATCGCGGACGTGCTCGAGATGTCCGTGGAGGAGGCGCTGAACTTCTTCGCCAAGATTCCGAAGCTCCGGCGCCGGCTCCAGACGCTCCATGACGTCGGGCTCGACTACATCAAGCTCGGCCAGCCGGCCACGACGCTGTCGGGCGGCGAGGCGCAGCGCGTCAAGCTGGCCTCTGAGCTCTCGAAGGTCGCAACCGGGCGGACGCTCTACATCCTCGACGAGCCGACGACCGGCCTCCACTTCGCCGACATCGAGAAGCTGCTGGAGGTGCTCCAGCGGCTCGTGGACGCCGGGAACACGGTGCTCGTGATCGAGCACAACCTGGACGTGATCAAGCAGGCGGACTGGCTCGTCGACCTCGGGCCCGAAGGCGGCGAGGCGGGCGGCGAGGTGCTCGCGACCGGCACGCCGGAGGGGGTCGCGGCCGTGGACGAGTCCTATACGGGGCAGTTCCTGCGCGAGGTCCTTCCCGCCTTTGCCGCAGCCGCCGCCTAGCCTGCTCGAGCGCTACACGGCGCCCGAGGAGCAGATCTACCTCCGGACCCATGCGCAGCGGTACGAGCGGCTGCTCGAGCTCGTGCGCCCTCTTGCTCCCGGGCGGATCCTCGTCGTGGGCCCGAGCTACGAGACGGTCCTGCTCCGCGACGCCTTCCCGGACGCGAGCGTCAACACGCTTGGTTGGCACGACAACCGGTTCCCGCTCCGCGAGCACGAGGCGCACACGCAGTTTGACCTCAACGACCCGGACTATCCGCCGCTCGAGCCGCACGACGTCGTCATCTGCAGCGAGGTGATCGAGCACCTGCACGTCGCCGTCGTCCCGGTCCTACGCTTCCTGGCTTCCGGCCTCGCGCCGGGCGGGCACCTGATCCTGCAGACCCCGAACGCGACGGCGCTCGCGAAGCGGATCCGGATGGTTCTCGGCCGCAACCCGTACGACCCGATCCGCGAGGAAACCGCCAATCCGGGGCACTTCCACGAGCACACGGTGGGCGAGCTCGTCACGGCCACAGAGGTCGCCGGTCTCCACGTGACCCGCGTCCTGACGGAGAACTACTTCGACCACGGCTCGCGGAAGAACCATGTGTATAGGGCACTGGGCCGGGCTCTGCCGCGGAGCCTCCGCGAGGGAATCACCGTCGTGGCCCGCAGACCGTGAGCCAGGGCGCGTGGGCGCGCCGCGCGGGACTCGTGCTGGCCCGTCCGCGCGAGGTGTTCGAGGCGCTGCGAGAAGACTCCGCGGAGACGGCCGAAGACCGACAGGACGTCGTTGTCGCGCTCGCCTTCGTCGGCGGCGTCGCGGCAGCGCTCGCGACCGCCAGTGCCGGCGGGCTCGACGACCTCGATGTGCTGGAGACGTTCGTCTGGCTCTTCGCGACCGGCTTTGCCTACGGCTTCGTCGGCTACTGGCTGCTCGGCTGGGCGCTGTCGTTCGTCGTCGAGCGGCTCGGCGGCAGCGGGAGCCGGCGCCGGACGCGTCACGTGTTCGCGTTCGCCCTCGTGCCGCTCGTGCTCGCGTTGCCGGCGTGGCTGATCTTCGCTCCGCTGCTGGCGCTGCCGGCGCTGTGGACGATCGCGCTGCTCGTGCTGGGGCTCGCCGTCGTGCAGCGCTGGTCGTACAACCGCGCGGCGGCGGCCGTGGGGCTGGCCGTGGTGTGGCTCGGCGCCCTAGCGGCCGGCGTCCTGAGCGTGCTCGCGCTCCTCGGCCGCGGCGTCGAATAGCGCCAGCTCCTCCTCCGGGATCGCGTAGGTGTGCTCGGCGGTCGGAAACGCGCCCGAGCGGACATCCTCGGCGTAGGCCTCGAGCGCCCGCCGAATCTGCTCGCCGATGTCGGCGTAGCGCTTCACGAACCGCGCCGGCCTCCGGTCGTTGAGCCCCAGGAGGTCGTGCCACACCAGGACCTGCCCGTCGCAGTCAGGTCCGGCTCCGATACCGATCGTCGGGACATGGAGAGTGTCTGACACTCGACGTGCCACTTCGGCCGGGACTGCCTCCAGGACGACGGCGAAGCAGCCCGCCGCCTCGAGGGCCCGGGCGTCTGCGAGGAGCTGCCGCGCCTTCGCCGCCGTGCGGCCCTGCGCCTTGAAGCCGCCGAGCATCGTCGCCGACTGCGGCGTCAGGCCGACGTGCCCCATCACCGGGATGCCGGCGCCGACGAGCGCCTGGACACGCGCGAGCGACGGCCCTGCTCCCTCGATCTTCACGGCGTCGGCGCCCGCCTCCTTCACGAACCGGACGGCGTTCGCCACCGCCGTCTCGTCCGAGACCTGGAACGAGCCGAACGGCATGTCCGCGACGACGAGCGCGCGCTCGGTTCCCCGCGCGACGGCCCTGACGAGCACGAGCAGCTCGTCGACGCTGACGGGGACGGTCGTGTCGTAGCCGAGGACGTTGTCGGCGGCGGAGTCGCCGACGAGGATGATGTCCACGCCGGCCGCGTCCGCGAGCCGAGCCCCCGGATGGTCGTAGGCGGTCACCATCACGACCTTCTCGCCGCGACTCTTTCGATTGGCAAGCTCCGTCAGCGACACCTTCGTGGACGGGTTCGGATGCGACGTCATTTGTTCGCTCCTTCCAGGAGGACGTTGTCGATGAGACGGGTGGATCCGACGCGGATGGCGGCGGCGAGAACCTTCGGTTCGAGCTCTACGACCTCGACGTAGTCGACCTCGAAGCCGTCGAGCAGCTCGCGTGCCCGGCCCGGATCGTGGGTCGCGAGCGCGCGGGGGAGGGCGAGCGCCTGCTCGTGCTCCTCGGCCGAGAGCAGGGCGTTGCGCGAGGAGAGCGCGAGCCCGTCGTCGTCCCGGACAGTCGGAAGGACGCGGATCTCGACCGGGACGTTCAGGTCGCGGACCATTCGGCGGACGACGGCGGCCTGCTGAGCGTCCTTCTGGCCGAAGTACGCGCGGTCCGGGCGCACGAGGTTGAACAGCTTCAGGCAGATGGTGGCCACCCCCCGGAAGTGACCCGGGCGAACCTCGCCCTCGAGAATCGAGCCGAGCCGCTCGACCTCGACCCAGGTCTCGAACCCGTCGGGGTAGAGCTCCTCCGCGCTCGGGGCGAAGAGCACGTCCACGCCGGCGCGCTCGGCCAGCTCGGCGTCGCGCTCCTCGTCGCGCGGATAGGCGACAAGATCGCGCTGGTCGTCGAACTGCGCCGGGTTGACGAACAGGCTCACGACGACGGCGTCGTTCTCGCTCGCGGGCGGCCCGGAAAAGCGACAGGTGACCCTCATGGAACGACCCCATCGTCGGAACGAGGCCTACCGTCCCGTCCGGCCGCTCGGCCTGGAGCTCGGCGATCGTGCGGGCGATCTTCACGGCGCGGTAGCCTCGGCGAGCACGCGGTAGAGGGGCTCGAGCTGCGGCTTCCGCGCCCGAAGCGCCTCGAGGTGGCGCTCGACCGTCTCCCAGTCGCCGCGGGCGATCGGACCGGTCAGCTCGAACCCGTTTCCGATCACCCGGCGCATTAGCGGCTCCAGCCCGGCCGGCGGCGCTCCGGCCTCCTCGAACAGCCCGCTCGCCGCCTGGTGGAGGGTGACGAGGTAGTTGGAGGCGATCGTCGCGCCGGCGTGATAAACGGCCCGGTCCTCCTCGGCCAGGTCGAACGCGGTCAGGCCGAGCAGCGCTGCGAGCTCCTGGCCGACCTGGTGCGCCTCCTCGGTCTCACCGGTCACGGCCGCGTATGCCCCGTCGAGCTGGGCCGGGTCTCCGGACCGGTTGAACGTCTGCAACGGGTGCAGGCCGAAGCGGCGCGGGTGCGGGATTGCGGTCAACGGCGTGGCGCCGCTCGTGTGACCGACCCATTGGGACATGACGAGTGTCTGACACTCGGCACTGGCGGCGATGGCGCTGTCCGGAACGCACAGGAGAACGACGTCTGCATCCTCTTCGCGCAGCGCGACGCCCCGCTCCTCCAGGCGAGCGGCGACAGCCGAGCCGACACGGCCGCGGCCGATCACGTTCACGCTTTCGATCGTCATTCGCTCCAGTTCCGGTTCGGATACCGGGCTCGACGGAGTGTAGCTCCGGTCCGGCTAGCTCAAGTGGGTGAATTCCCCAGGAGCGGCGATTCCGGCCGATAGCGCGGCGATACGACCCTGCGACCGCCGGGGAGAGAGGTCCTCGGCTCTGGGAGCAGACGCTGGACGCCAGGTCCGAAACGTCCGTCCACTCCGCAGCAGCGAGGGCCATACGGTTATATGTCGCTTCCCCGCGGGTATGGATCTCAATGCGTTCGGGTTTGGCGCTACCGTGAAGATGCATCGCTACAGACGTGACGGCCGGTTCCGGCTCGCGTACCTCAAGTCGGAGAGTGCCGTCCTCGAGCTCGAGCGCTAGCCGCCCAGGAGCGCTCGCACGGTGGGGGCCGGTCGGCCGCAGCCTGGCCCCCGCCACCTTCTCTCGCTTCCTGGCCGGCGGGCACTCCCGCCCGGCGGAGCCGGGCTCCGCGCCTGCCTCTCGCCAGACCGAGAGATTTGGTGGGGCGCGTAAACTGCTTGCCGATGCCGATCTACGAGTACGTCTGCATGCAGTGCGAGTCCCACTTCGAGGAGCTCGTCCGCAACGGCGCGCAGCCCGACTGCCCCGAGTGCGGCGCGGCGGACGTGCGCAAGCAGCTCTCCGTCTTCGCCGCCCACGGGACGGCCACGCAGGTCAGCGTGAACCCGTCGCCCCGCGCCGGCGGCGGTTGCTGCGGCGGCTCCTGCGGCTGCGGCTAGTCGTCCTGCGCCGGGCGTAGACTCGGCCCCCATGGAAGCCCTCGCGACCTTCGGGGAACAGGTCTCGGGCTGCACGCGCTGCCGGCTCTCCCAGGGACGCACACAGGTCGTGTTCGGCGTCGGGAATCCTGACTCCGACCTGATGTTCGTCGGCGAGGCGCCCGGCTTCCACGAGGACAAGCAGGGCGTCCCGTTCGTCGGTCAGGCCGGAAAGCTGCTGGACAAGCTGCTCGCCGGCATTGGCCTCGAGCGCTCCGAGGTGTACATCGCCAACGTGCTCAAGTGTCGGCCGCCCGGGAACCGCGACCCCCAGCCCGACGAGATCGAGTCCTGCGAGCCGCACCTGTTCCGGCAAATCGAGCTGATCCAGCCTCGTGTCGTCGCCACGCTCGGGAACTTCGCGACCAAGCTCCTGTCTGGGAAGCCGACCGGGATCACACGCGTGCACGGGCAGGAGCAGGAGGTCACGCTCGGCGGCAACCGCGTCCTCCTCTACCCGCTCTACCACCCGGCCGCCGCGCTCTACACGCCCGCGATGCTGAACGTCCTCCATGACGACTTTCGGCGGATCCCCGAGCTGATGGGCCGCGAGGAGATCCCGGAGCTCGAGCCGGAGCCCGTGCTGGCCGCACCCGAGCCGGCCGTTCAGCTCGGCCTCTTCTAGCTAGTTCGCGGGGCTCGCGAGCCACGCGACGAGCGTGATCGCCGCGCCCGCCGCCACCGGAAGCGGAGCCGGTCGCCGCAGCCCCCGCAGCTCCGTTGCGACCACCCAGGCGCCGGCCGTCACGATTCCTGCGAGGAATGCAATCGCCGACACACCCGGCTGGGCGTCGTCCTCGCGAAGCAGTCCCCAGATCTCGTCGGCGACGTCCGCCCCCGCGACGGCCAGAACCCCGACGGCGAACCCCGCGAGGATGCGCGAGACGGCGTGCCGGCGCGCGAGCACCAGGACGCCGACGACGACGGGCAGCAGCCAGAACGCGCCGTCCCACGGGCGCCTCAGGTTGAGCGTGTCGGCATAGGCGACCACGAGGAGCGGCGAGTGCCCAGACGGGTACAGGTAGCCGAACAGCAGCAGTCCCGCCGCAATGACAGGAGCCAACGGAGGGACGGCCGGCCGGTCGTTGCGCAACCAGACCGCTCCTGCCGCGATCGCGCCTGCCGCTCCCGCGCCGGCTGCGAGAAATCCGCCGAGCCGCGCGTCGACCTCGGCGATGTCCTCCGGCCCGCTACCGCCGGCGTCGCGAGTCTTGAGGAAGAGCAGTGCGAGGACTCCGACCATGCCTGCCAGGGGCGCCCAACCCGGTTGCCAACCCCGAACCGACGCCAACAGGCTCAGGACGAACGCCAGGAACGCCGCCGTCGCGAGGCCGCCTCCGTACGCCACGACCAGCTCGCCGAGCTCGACTCCCTCTGGGGCGGCGAACCCCTCCGTCTCCGGTGCGCTGCGCAGCACGAGCTCGGCTCCGGAGACCTCGACCGACGACTCATCGCACGAGACCGTTGCGAATGGCAGGGCGAAGGCGAGGAGCGCGAGCGCGAACGCGAGCGGGACGATTCGCCGGGTCAAGGAGTGACGCGCAGGAGCAGCGTGTGGCCGTGGGTTGCGAAGCGCCCTTCGTCCGAGACGACCCCGGTGACGACATCGAGCTCGAGGCGGTCGTCCGTCTCGCGCTTCTCGACGAACGTCCCCGGCTCCGCGACACGCCCAAGAAGCGCGAAAGCCGCGACGCTTGCTCTCCAGCCGTCCCAGTCGCCCTCGAGGCGGCAGTCGACGACGAGCGTCCCGTCCTCTTCGGTTCGCGCATCGACGAGCCCGAGCGGAACCTCGCCCTCCTCGCACATCCGCCGTAGGTGCGGCAGAAGATGCGCATCGGCGTCCTCCGTGACCCAGAGGGGCGTGTCCATGCGCTCCAGCAGCGCACCCGCCCCAGGAAGCAGCCGGCCGGCGTCGCCGACGCCCTGACCTCGCTCGTCGATGTCCCAGCGCGGCCGCACGACGGCCAGACTAACGGGGTGGAGGTCGAGTCCTCGTCCCCCGAGCAGACCGAGCAGGTCGGTGCGCGCCTCGCCGACGGCCTGGCCCCGGGCGACGTCGTGACCGTCTCGGGAGAGCTCGGGACCGGGAAGACGACGCTCGTGCGCGGCGCGTGCCGAGCGCTGGGCGTGGAGGGGCCGGTCACCAGCCCGACCTACACGATCGGTCACCGCTATCCCGGCCGTACGCCCGTCTCCCACCTCGACCTCTTCCGCTTCGCAGGCGTCTCGGCCGCCGAATGGGGTGACCTCGAGCCGTACTTCCAGGACGCGGTCTGCTTCGTGGAGTGGCCCGAGGCGGGCGAGGGAGTGCTCCCGCCGCCGCGCCTCGAGGTCGTGCTCACGCACAAAGGCGGGCACGAGCGCCGGATCACGGTGACGGAATGCTGATCCTCGCCTTCGACACCGCCACCGATCGCGCGACGAGCGCGCTCGTCTGGGACGGCGAGGTGCTCGGCGAGCTCGTCTCGCGTCCTGTCACCGTGCTCGAGGACCTCGACGCGCTCCTCCGCCGTGGCGGCGTCCGCGATTCCCAGGTCGAAGGCATCGCGGTCGGCATCGGCCCGGGGAGCTTCACCGGTCTCAGGATGGGCCTCATCACCGCGCGAACACTCACGTTCGCGTGGGGTGCCGGCCTCGCCGGGGTCTCGACGCTCGACGCACTCGCGGCGGGGGCGCCGGGCGCGGTTCCCGTGATCGACGCGCGCAGGGGGGAGGTGTTCGCCCACGTCGCCGGCGAGCCGGTGGTCGTCCCGCCGGCTGAGCTCGCTGTCGAGGCCGGCCGGTCGTACGTCGGCGACGGCGCTGTCCGGTACAGAGAGGAGATCGAAGGGCGCGGGGGAAAGGTGCCGCCGGACGACAGCGAGCTCCACCTGCCGCGTGCCCGGTTCCATGCCGAGCTCGCGCAGGGCTTCGGCGCGCCCGACCTGGTCGAGCCGATGTACCTTCGTATCCCGGACGTGGACAGGCCTCGCACGTGATCGACCTTCGCCCCCTCACGCTCAGCGACCTCGCTGCGATCGAGCGGATCGAGCGCAGCGCCTACCCGACGCCCTGGTCGCGCTCGATGTTCGCCGGCGAGATCGCGAAGCAGTCCTCGATCTGCCTCGGCGCCGTGGACACCGATGACGAGGAGTTCCTCGTCGGCTACCTGATCATCTCCCGCTACGCCGACGCCTGGCACATCATGAACGTGGCGGTCGACTTGGACTACCGCCGCCGAGGGGTCGCGACCCAGCTCCTCAACCGCCTCTTCGAGTTGACCGCGACCGACGATCGCCGCGGCTACACGCTCGAGGTTCGGGTCTCGAACGGGGACGCAATCAAGCTCTACGAGGGGCTCGGGTTCGTCGCGCGGGGGATCCGGCGCGGGTACTACACGGACAACCGGGAGGACGCGCTGATCATGTGGAAGGACCCGGTTCGGGAACGCGCTTCGGCGTGATCCTCGGAATCGAGACCTCCTGCGACGAGACTGCGGCCGCGCTCGTCACCGAGGACGGCCGGCTCCTCGCGAACGTCGTCTCCTCGCAGGCCGAGCTGCACGCGCGGTACGGCGGCGTCGTCCCCGAGGTCGCGTCGCGCCACCATCTCGAGCTGCTGCTTCCGGCGGTTCGACGGGCGCTCGACGACGCCGACGCGTCGCTCGACGACGTGGACCTCGTCGCCGTCACGCAGGGACCCGGCCTCATCGGCGCCCTGCTCGTCGGGGTCTCGTCCGCAAAGGCCCTGGCCTGGGCACGCCGGCTGCCGCTCGTCCCGGTCAACCATCTGCACGGACATGTCGCTTCCCTCTTTGTGGCTGTGGACGGAGTGTCAGACACTCGTCATGGCTCCGCGGGACAGGTCCAGCCGCCGTTTCTCTGCTTGCTCGCCAGCGGCGGTCACACGTTGCTGCTCGACGTGCGCGACCACGCGGCGTTCGAGGTGCTCGGGACGACGCTCGACGACGCGGCCGGAGAGGCGTTCGACAAGGGGGCGCGCCTGCTCGGGCTCGGCTACCCCGGCGGCGCGCAGATCGACAGGCTCGCGAGGGACGGCGACCCCGAGGCGTTCTCGTTCCCGGTCGCCCGTGTGCCCGGGCTGGACTTCTCCTTCTCCGGCCTGAAGACGGCGCTGCTCTACACGGTTCGCGACCTCGGGCCGGAGGAGACCGAGCACCGGCGTGCCGACCTCGCTGCCTCCTACCAGCGCGCGATCGTCCGTGCGCTCGTCGAGCGAACGCAGGAGGCCGCCGAGTCGACCGGCGCGGAGCGGATTGCCGTCGTCGGCGGCGTGGCGGCGAACTCCGAGCTCCGCGCCGCGCTCCCGGACGCCGCGCAGGCGCCGCTCGAGCTCTGCACCGACAACGCCGCGATGATCGCCTCGGCCGCCCGGTTCGTCGAGCCGATCGCCTACCCTCGTTACCTTGCGCTCGACGCCTTCCCCTAGACGGCTCGCCCAGCTCGGCCTGCTCGCGATCGTCGCGCTCGCCGCGGCCGCGATCTCAGTCGCCGCCGCGACCGGAGGCTCCTCCGAGAGCGCCGGCGACGAGCCGGTCTCGTGGCGCGGCCTCGTCGGCGGGCCGCGTCCGGAGGTGCCGGTCGGGCAGCGGATGATCGTCGTCCTCCGCACGCCGTCGCTCGCGCGGCGCGTCGCGGCGGCGGGCGGACGAGCCAGCGAGGCGAACCAGCGCCGCTGGCACACCGCTGCCCAGGCAGCGCAGCGCCAGCTCTTCGCTCGGCTCAGCGTCGCCGGCCTCCAGCTCCGGCCGGAGTTCAGCTTCTCGCGCGTGCTCTCGGGCTTCTCGGCACCGCTGGACTCCCGTGCGGTCGCGCTCCTCCAGCGCTTCCCGGAGGTCGAGGGCGTCTACCCGGTTCGGATCGCCTACCCGGCGTCGACCGCGAGCCAGCTGCTCGAGCGGGACGACCTCGCTCCGGGCTCGGGTGTCCGGGCCCGGCTCGGCCTTCCCGGTTTCACCGGCCGGGGAGTGACCGTCGCGCTCCTCGACACCGGAGTGCAGCACACGCACGACTACCTCGCGGGCGCCGTCCTCGAAGGGATCGACATCCTCGACGGCGACGATCTTGCCAGCGCGAAGAGGCACCCTGACGAGCCCTCCGAGTGGGAGCGCCACGGGACGCAGCTCGCGGGCCTCGTCGTCGGCTCGGGAGGGCCCGGCGGGCTCTCGGGCCTGGCGGAGAACGCCACGGTGCTCCCGATCCGGGTCGCCGGCTGGCAGCGAGACGTCGCAGGCCGGTGGGCCGTCTACTCCCGAACCGACCAGCTGATCGCCGGTCTCGAGCGGGCGGTCGACCCGAACGGCGACGGGAACGCCCTCGACGCGGCGCGCATTGCGATCGTGGGCGTGGCCGAGCCCTACGCCGCCTTCGACGACAGCCCAGCCGCGCGGGCGGTCGCCGGCGCACTCGCACTCGACACACTCGTCGTCGCTCCTGCCGGAAACGACGGGCCGGCCGGGCCCCGCTACGGCAGCATCTCGGGCCCGGGTGGCGCCCGCGACGCGCTCACGGTCGGAGCAGCGGACGACCGGCCCACGATGGAGCACGTCCGGGTGGCGATCCGCTCGGGCCTTCGCGTGGTCTTCGACGGCGAGGTGCCTCTCGGAGGAGCACGCGGTCCAGGCGAATCCCTCACCCTCGACCTCGCGGCGCCCGCGCCGCCGAGTCAGCAGCTTCCGTCGGACCTCGCCCAGGGTGCGCCGCCGCTCTCGATCGCGGACTTCTTCGACCGAAACGGCTACAGCCGTGTGGCGGGCAAAGCCGCCCTCGCGCCGGCAGGCGACTCGCCCGACACGGCGGCCGCTGCAGCCGCACGAGCAGGCGCCGCCGCGGTCGTCCTGCACGACTCGCGAATCCCGGCCGGCTCGCTCGGCACAGACGAGCGAATCGGCGTCCCGATCGTCAGTGTCCCGGCTGGAGCTGCGACCGAGGCGCAACGCCTGCTCCGCGCGGGGGAGCCGGCCACGATCGAAATCGGCGCGCCACGCGAGCGCGAGAACCCGTTCTCGGGCGGCCCGGCGGCGTTTTCCTCGCGCGGGCTCGCCTTTGACGGCGGCGCGAAACCGGAGGTCGTCGCCCCGGGCATCGCGCTCCTGACCTCCGAGCCGGGACGTGGCGCCGACGGTCAGCCGGCGTTCGGCACCGTCAGCGGCTCGAGCGCGGCCGCGGCGGTGGTCGCTTCCGGAGCCGCGCTCCTGGCCCAGGCCAGGCCGGACCTGGACGCGAGGGGGCTGCGAGGCGCGCTCGTCGGCACCGCCGCCCCCGTGGACGGCGCCCGCCGGCTCGACCTCGGCGCCGCGGCTGTGGTCGAGGCGATCGCCGAGCCGGCGTCGGTCCCGCTCGGGCACGCGAACGCCCGCGGCTGGCAGGGAACGACCCGGTTCACGGTGCGGAACGTCTCCCAGCGACAGCTCGGCATCGCCGTCTCCACGGGAGAGCTCGGCGAGGTGGGCGGCGCGGCGCTCGCCGTCTCCCCGGCGCGCTTCCGGCTCCGGCCACAGGAGACGCGCAAGGTCTTCGTCGTCGCCAGGATGGCGTACATGCCGCCGGGCGTTCGGCTGCTCTCGGCCAACTTCGAGCTCCGGGCTGGTGGCGGCGCGCCGACGCGGGTTCCGTGGACGCTGACCCTCGGGCGCTACGAACGGGACCTCCTGGGCTCCGTCCAGCTTTCGACGAACCGGTTCAAGGCGTCCGACTCTGCGCCGGCGCTGCTCGAGCTCCGAGCCGGCCGCCTGGCCGAAGGGAGGACCGGCAGCGAGGTGCTCCCGCTGTCGTACCTCGACCTCGAGCTGTGGCGCGGCAGGGAACGGGTCGGGCGGCTCGCCCGGCTCCGGAACCTCCTGCCCGGCCGCTACACGTTCGGTCTGACCGGCCGGGGCCCGGCCGGCCGCCGCCTGCAGCCTGGCCGCTACACGCTCCGCCTGCTCGGCTATCCGCCCGGAGATGCGCCTCCAAGCAGGCAATTCGTACAGTTCACGATCCAGTAGCGGAGCCGTATACTCGCCCGGCGTGACCACCGTCGAGGCACCTTCGCACCTTCGCGAGAACCCGTTCGAGATCGCGCAGCACCAGCTTCGGCGCGTTGCCAAAGAGTTCCAGATCGACGACAACCTCGTCCGCGTGCTCGAACAGTGCAAGAAGACCGTGGCCGTCTCGATCCCGGTCGTGATGGACGACGGCCAGATCCACACGTTCGAGGGCTTCCGCGTCACGCACAACATCGCGCGCGGCCCCTCGAAGGGCGGGATCCGCTACCACCCGGATGTCACCCTCGACGAGGTGAAGTCGCTCGCGATGTGGATGACCTGGAAATGCGCCCTGATGGGGATCCCGTTCGGCGGCGCGAAGGGCGGCGTCGTCTGCAACCCGAAGAAGATGTCCCCCGGCGAGCTCCAGAAGATGACCCGGCGCTACACCTCGGAGATCATCAACGAGATCGGCCCCGAGAAGGACATCCCGGCGCCCGACGTCGGCACGACACCGGCCGTCATGGCCTGGATCTTCGACACCTACTCGATGAACAAGGGCCACTCCGTGCTCGGCGTCGTCACCGGCAAGCCGCTGAACGTCGGCGGCTCCCTGGGCCGGCTGGAGGCGACCGCCCACGGCGCGCTGTACATCCTGCGCGAGGCGGCCAAGAAGCAGGGCAAGTCGTTCGACGGCATGCGGGTCGCCGTCCAGGGGTTCGGCAACGTCGGCAGCTACCTCGCCCGGTTCGTGCAGGAGGACGGTGCGACGGTGATCGCCGTGTCGGACTCCGTGGGCGGCGTCTACAACCCCGACGGCATCGACGTACAGCTCGCGCTCGCGCGCAAGCAGGAGACAGGCAGCCTCGAGGGCCTGAAGGACACCGAGGCGATCACGAACGAAGAGCTCCTCGAGCTCGACACGGACGTGCTCGCCCCGTGTGCGCTCGAGCAGGTGATCACCTCCGAGAACGCCGACAGGATCAAGGCGAGCATCGTCGTCGAGGGCGCGAACGGCCCCACGACGCCGACCGCTGACGAGATCCTCGACGAGCGAGGTGTGATGGTGCTGCCCGACGTGCTCGCCAATGCCGGCGGTGTCGTCGTCTCGTACTTCGAGTGGGTGCAGGGCCTCCAGGAGTACTTCTGGAAGGAGGACGAGGTGAACCGGCGCTTGAACGAGATCACCTCCCGCGCCTTCCACGAGACCTGGGCGAGCTACGAGAGCCGGAGCTCGACCATGCGGACGGCGGCGTACGGCCTCGCCGTCCAGCGGGTCTCGGAAGCCACGATGACCCGCGGCCTCTACCCGTAACCCGCGTCACCCTCTACCAGGCCGAGGAATGCCACCTCTGCGCGGCGGCGAAGCGTGTCGTCCAGGCCGCGCAGGACGAGCTCGGCTTCGAGCTGGAGGAAGTGGACATCGGCGGCGACCCTGAGCTCGAAAGCAGCTACCGCGAGTGGATCCCGGTCGTGGAGATCGACGGCGAGCGTGCCTTCACGTACTTCGTCGAGCCGGAAGCGCTCCGCCGGAAGGTCGCACAAGCTCAGGGCCCAGAGGGGACTTTGTGACTACGCGACGCAAGGAACGATCAGCACTGGCACAATCCTTGTGTCGTGTTACAAGCGTCACCGCAGGGGTCGGTTCCTGATCGCCTCACCGTCGGCGTCGCCGCCAGGCTCAGCCGCTATCTCCAGGTTCTGACGCAGGCCCGCAAGATGGGGAAGGAGCGGATCTCCTCGCAGGAGATCGCCGACTACACGAACATCAACGCGACCCAGATCCGCCGCGACCTCTCGACCTTCGGGAAGTTCGGTAAGCGCGGGGTCGGCTACAGCGTCGAGGGCCTGCTCGGCGAGATCCGCCGCATTCTCCGGACCCAGGGACAGCACAACATCGCGCTCGTCGGCGCGGGACGGCTGGGCGAGGCGATCGCGAGCTCGCCCATCTTCGCGGAGCACGGCATCAACATCACGGCGATCTTCGACAAGGATCCGGACAAGGTCGGCCGCAGCGTCGGCAACGTGGAGGTCAGCGAGTATTCGCTGCTCGCCGACACCGTCCGGGAGAAGAACATCGTCGTCGGCGTGCTCGCCGTTCCCGCCGAGAGCGCCCAGTCGGCGTCGGACGATCTGATCGACGCGGGCGTGCGGATCATCTTCAACTACTCCGAGGCGCTGCTCGACACGCCGCAGGACGTCGCGGTCCACACGTCGAACCCCGCGGTCGAGCTCCTCTACGCGCTCTACTTCCACCTCGCGTAGCGCTGCAAGAGTCTCGGCGCGCCACCGATACGGGTGAAACTGCCGAACCATGCGGATCCTGCTCTGGCACGGCTACCTGCTCGGCGGCACCGGTTCGAACGTCTACACGCGGTCGGTCGCGCGGGAGTGGAGCCGCGCGGGCCATGACGTCGTCGTGGTCTCGCAGGAGCCCGATCCGGAGCTCTTCGACCTGGGCGGTGCCCAGACGGTGCGCCCCGACGTCGGCGGCCTCCTCCCGGTGTTCGTGCTCGACCGGTACGAGGGGATGGAGGCGAAGCTCCTCCAGGACACGACGGCGGAGGAGCGCGAGCGCTTCGTGGGCGCGAACGCCGCGGCGCTCCGCGAGCTGGCGCCGGCGGACCTCGTCTTTGCGAATCACGTCCTGCTCGGCGGGCCGGTCGGGGCGGCCTCGGGCCTCCCCTTCGCCGTGAAGGCCCACGGCTCCGAGCTCGAGTACTCCATGCGTGGGAACGAAGAGCTCTCACGCTGGGGACGGGACGCGCTCACCGACGCGAGAGCCGTCTTCGTCGGTTCGGGACACATCCGCGAGGTGCTGGAGGACGTGGTCGGGCACGTCGACCGCGTCCACGAGGTTCCGCCCGGGGTCGACGTCGACGAGTTCCATCCGGAGCGGCGAGGCGACGCGCTCGCGAACCTGGTCGGGGAGTCGAGGCGCGATCCGCCCAACCCCGGCAACGCAAACGAGCGCCTGCCTGACGAGGGCAATGCCGACCGCCTCGCCGAGTTCCTCCGGCCCAACCGCCCGACGGTCCTGTACTTCGGGAAGCTGCTTCGCAACAAGGGCGTGCACCTGCTCCTCGAAGCGCTCCGGCGCGTCGATGCCCGGGCGGTCATCGTCGGGTTCGGGGACTACCGGCGGGAGCTCGAGGCCATGGCCGGTCCAGGACGTGCTGTTCACGGGGCCGCTGGAGCACAGACACCTCGTCCACCTGATCCCACTCGCCGACGTCACGGTCGTTCCGTCGATCTTCCCGGAGGCCTTCGGCATGGTCGCCGCCGAGGCCGCGTCCGGCGGCTCGCTCCCGCTCGTCGCCCGCCACTCCGGCCTGGCCGAGATCGCCGATGCGCTCGAGGAGGAGGGTGTCCCGGCCGCGTTCGAGTCGGACAACGTCGACGACCTGGTCGAGAAGCTCGAATCGCTCCTCGGCCGTTCCGAATCGGAGCGCGAGGAACTGCGCCGCCGCGCCCGCCGTGTCGTGGAGCAGCGGTGGTCGTGGGCGAGCGTAGCCGACCGCTTGCTCGAGCCATTCGCATAACGTTCAGCCGCCATGGGAGACGAGCAGAAGCTCACGCCCGAGGAGCAGATCCGGTCGGCGCGCGAA
>CAWCVG010000021.1:0-26924 GCA_963798935.1 uncultured Actinomycetes bacterium | reverse complement strand
ATGCACTGGCTCGACCCCTCCTGGCGCGCCAAGGCCGAAGAGCGTGGATCCGCGGGCGCGTCGAGGTCGCCGGTGCGATCGAGCAGCCGCACGTCTGCTGGTCGACCGTCTCCGTTCCGACCGCCGGGGATCCGCTCTGGTTCAAGGCGACGACGCAGGAGGTGCACGGCTTCGAGCCGCGGCTCACGGAGATCCTGCGGAGACTCGGCCCGACCGGGTGACCGAGCTCGTCGAGATCGACGCCGGCCGGGCCTGGATGTTGATGCGGGACGCCGGCACCCGGCTGCGCGAGCTCGAGCCGCCGGATCTCGGCGCCTGGGAGACGATCCTCCCCCGGTACGCCGAGCTGCAGATCGCCGTCGCGCCGAGAGCGGCCGAGTTGCTGGCGCTCGGCGTCCCGGACCAGCGTCTTGCGGGGCTTCCCGGCAAAGTCGAGGCTCTGCTCGACGACGATCGCGCGCTCATGCTCGGCGAGTCCGTGGAGCTGAGCCCCGAGGGCGCGACGAGCTCCGCCGGCGGCTGCCCGAGCTCCGCGCGCTCGTCCAGCGGCTGGAGGCGTTCGGAATCCCCGAGACGATCCAGCACGACGACCTCCACGACGGGCAGGTCTTCGTGCGGGACGGCCACTCCCGGATCCTCGACTGGGGCGACAGCTGCATCTCGCACCCGTTTCATACGCTGACGGTCACGCTTCGGGCGCTGGCCTGGCGGCACGGGATCCAGCCGGGCTCCGAGCAGCTGCTTCGTCTCCGGGACGCCTATCTCGAGCCGTTTGGCGCGCCGGCCGCAGCGGCCGACCTCGCCTATCGAACCGGGACGCTCGGGCGGGCGCTCGCCTGGCACCGGTACGTCTCCGCCGCCGCACCCGAAGAGCGCGATCCGGAGGACGCCGAGAGCGTGCCGTACGGCCTCCGGCTCTACCTCGAGGCCGGCCCGCTCGGGACGTGGGAGTGAGCTTCTAACTTCTGCGGCGGCACGGCGTTATAGTCCGGTAGGGACTATGCCACTCCGGACTATCTTTGTGATCATCGCCGTCTCGGCCGTGCTCGTCCCGGGCGGGTCTGCAGCACGCCTCGATGCCTCCTCGGACATCCGCAACCTCGTCGCGGAGCTGGAGCTGCGCCACCCGGACCCGTACCACGCGGTCTCGCGCGACGAGTTCCACCGCGCCGCCGACGCCCTCGCCGCTCGCAGTCCCGGGCTGACGAGGAGCCAGACGATCGTCGGAGTCATGCGCCTCATGCACATGCTCGGCGAGCGGGACGGCCACAGCGGCCTCTTCCCGTTCATCCCGTCGAACTACGGCGGCCTGCACTCCTACCCGCTGCGGCTGTGGCGATTCCCCGAGGGGATGCACGTGATCCGGTCGGTGGAGGCCGGCCTCGTCGGAGCCCGGGTCGTGTCGATCGGCGGCCTGCCGATGGCCGAGGTGGAGGCTCGCGTCCGGCCGCTCGTGCCACGCGACAACGAGTGGAGCCTCCTCGACAACCTGCCGTACTTCGTCGTCACGGCGGAGGTGCTGGACGGTCTCGGAATCGCGCCGACCTGGGAGCTCGAGCAGCGCAACGGAGGCCGCGTGGAGCGAACCTTCGCCGCGATTTCGAACGCGGAGTACGCGTCGACGCTCCTGGACGGCTGGTGGCAGCAGTCGCGGCGCGCGCCGCTCTTCATCCGGCTGAGCCACGTCCCGTACGGGATCTCCGTGATCGACCGCGGGCGGGCCCTCTACGTGTCGTACAACCAGACGACCGACCCCGGTCGCGTGCCCCAGAAGCTCGTTCGGCTCGCCGCCCGGAAGCGTGTCCGCAAGATCGTCGTCGACCTCCGCATGAATGGCGGCGGCAACAACACGACGTACTACGGGCTCGTCCAGGCGTTGCGGCACCGCCGGGTGAACCGTCCGAACAGGCTCGCTGTCCTGATCGGACGCCGCACGTTCTCCGCCGCCGGGAACTTCGCCGCCGACGTCGACCGCCGCACCCGGGCTCGCTTCTTCGGCGAGCCGACAGGCGGCGCGCCGAGCCAGTGGGGCGACCATGTTCCGATCCCGCTTCCCTCGCTCGGCGTGAACTCCGGAACGGCGATCGAGTACGTCGGCGACCCGAGCGACACGCGGGTCGCGACGATGCCGCAGGTCCCGGTCGAGATCACTGCCGCGGACTGGTTCGGCGGGCGCGATCCTGTGCTCGCGGCAGCATTGCGCTGATGCTGACGGCGACGGAGGCGGCGCTGCTCGGGCTGCTGCGGAAGGGCCCGATGTCCGGCTACGACCTCCGGAAAGACGTGGAGCGCAGCGTCGGGTACTTCTGGGCGCCGGCGAAGACACAGATCTACGCCACCCTGCCCAGGCTCGTGGAATCGGGACATGCGACGCAGCAGAAGGTCGTCCAGAGCGCACGCCCGAACAAGACGATCTACGAGCTCACGGAATCGGGCCGCGAAGCGCTGCGCGAGTGGGTCGAGGAGGCGCCGCTCGACGCGGACACGGCCGGAATCTGATCCTGCTGAAGCTCTACTTCGGCGAGGGCGCCAGCCAGGATGCACTCCTCCGCCAGGTGCGCGAACGGCGGAGGAAGCCGAGCGTCTCCTGGCCGAGCTCGAGGAGCTCGATGTGTCCGGAGAAGGCGGCTCGCCGTTCGAGGCGATCGCCCGGCGCTGGGGGCGTCTCTACGCAGAGTCACTGCTTCGATGGACGCAGGAAGCGGAAAGAGCACTCGCCGGCCTCCCCGCAATCCGCTGACGGCGGCGCGGCGCGTTAGCATCGAGGAACCCCTCGACGGAAGGATCGTCATGCAGCTGATCGAACGCCTCGATGCCGCCCGGCGGCGCTGGAACGTTCTCGAGCATCCCTTCTACCGGCGCTGGGAGTGCGGTGAGCTCTCGCGCAGCGAACTGACCGCGTACGCGGGCGAGTACCGCCACGCCGTCGTCGCTCTCGCCGACGCCGCCGAGCAGGCCGCGCCGCTCGCCGGCGCCGAGCACGTGGACGAGGAGCGCGCGCACGTCGACCTCTGGGACGACTTCGCGGCCGCCGTCGACGCCCGTCCGGGCCCTGCTCGTCTCGAGGGCACCTCGAAGTGCGTCACAGCGTGGACGTCGGCGGGCGATCCGCTGGAGGCGCTGGGAGTCCTCTACGCGATCGAGGCCGGCCAGCCGGACGTCTCGCGGACGAAGCTGGACGGCCTGGTCGAGCACTACGGCTTCGAGCCGGAGAGCCCGGCGACGTCGTACTTCACGCTCCATGCCGAGCGAGACCACGAGCACGCAGCCGAGTCGCGGGAGCTCCTCGAGCGCCATGCGACGCCTGAGGACGCGGACCGGATCGTCGACGCGGCGGAGCGAGCGCTCAGCGGGAACTGGGCGCTGCTCGACTCGGTCGAGGCGCTGCGCTAGGGACGACTAGTCGACGTAGCCGACGGAGACGCGGGATGAGCGCGGGCAGGATCGCCCTCCTCGTCGCCGGCTGCGTTGTGGCGCTCGTCTCGCTGGCGCTCCTCGCGACCGGCGGCGTGGCTCTCTGGGCCTACACGACGCAGCGCGACGACGACGGCTACTACACGACTCGGCACGAAACCTTCCTGACCGAGGGCTACGCCCTTCGCTCCGACGACCTCGATCTCGGAACCGAGGGCCCGGACTGGCTGTTCGACGAGGGTCGGCTCGCGACGATCCGGCTCCAGGGCGCGAGCGCCGAGCGGGGCAAGCGGCTCTTCTTCGGCATCGGGCCGGCAAGCGACGTCGAGCGATATCTCGACGGCGTCGAGCACGAGATCGTCGTCGACGTCGAGATCGACCCGTTCGAAGTCGAGTATCGGCACGTTCTGGGCGAGCGCACGCCTGCGCCGCCGGCCTCCCAGCCGTTCTGGGCGGCCAGGGGCGTGCGCGCGATCGAGTGGGACGTCGACGAGGGCCGGTGGATGGCGGTCGTGATGAACGCGGACGCGTCACAAGGGATCGTCGCCGAGGTCAGCGTCGGAGCCAAGAGCGACCTGATCCTCTGGGCGGTGCTCATCCTCCTCGGCCTCGGCTTCCTCTTCGGGGCGGCCGCCGCTGGGTTGATCGCGCTCGCCGTCCGCGGAGCACCGGCCGCCGTCGCCGCGGCGCCCGAGGCGCCGCCTCCGCCAGGTGTCTATCCGGTGCAGGTCGAAGGCGAGCTCGAGCCGGGACTCAGCCGCTGGCTCTGGCTGGTGAAGTGGCTCCTGCTGATCCCGCACCTCTTCCTGCTTGCGTTCCTGTGGGCGGCGTTCTTCGTCGTCACGATCATCGCGTTCTTCGCGATCCTCTTCACGGAGCGCTACCCGCGCGGCCTCTTCGGCTTCAACCTCGGCGTGATGCGCTGGACCTGGCGCGTGGCCTGGTACGGCTACGGCGGGCTCGGGACCGACCGCTATCCGCCGTTCACACTGGCCGACGTCGAGTATCCGGCCCGGCTTCACGTCCCGTACCCGGAGCGGCTCTCGCGCGGGCTCGTCCTCGTGAAGTGGTGGCTGCTCGCGATCCCGCACTACATCGTGATCTCGTTCTTCGTCGGGCCGGGCTGGTGGTACGACCAATGGCACGGCCCCGGGCTCATCGGCGTCCTCGTCTTCTTCGCAGGCGTGGTCCTGCTCGTGAAGGGCCGTTACCCGCGCAGCCTCTACGAGCTCGTCCTCGGCATGGATAGATGGGTCGCGCGCGTCGTCGCCTACGCCGCGCTCATGCGCGACGAGTACCCGCCGTTCAGGCTCGATCGCTAGTCGCGCTCGGCCGGTGGCACGATCACCACGGGGCAGGGCGCGTGGTGCACGACCTGCTGGCTGACCGAGCCGAGCAGGAGGCCCTTGAAACCGCCGAGGCCCCGTGAGCCCACGACGAGCAGGTCTCCTTCGCGCGCGGCTTGAAGCAACGCGTCCGGAGCCGAGCCGGTGACGACACGGGCTTCGATCGTGACGTCGTCGCTCGCGACCTGGTCGATCTCCTCTGCGACCAGCCTTCCCGCCGCCTCCTCGAGTCGCTCGATGAGCGACGGATCGGGGATCGAAGGCGGCGCCCCGAGGATGGGCTCGGGCGTCACGAAGAAGGTCGGGACGGTGTACGCGTGAACCGCGATCACCACCGACTTGCGGAGGCGAGCCTCGTCGACCGCCCATTGGAGCGTCCTCCGTGCATGCTCGGATCCGTCGACGCCGACGACGATCCGGCCGATCCCATCCGAGGACATGCGGGGATTCTGCAGCAGTGCGCACGCAGTTGCGGGAACCACGCGCGTGCCCACGCGCACAAAGTCGTCACAAGACCGCAAGGACGCCGAGGCGCCGGCATCCATCTAAACGACCGGGTTGGTCGTCCGGGTCCGGGAGGCCAGATGCGGCGTGGCGCCCCGAGGCCCGGACGACCCGGCCCGGTCGGTGGTTGGAGGTGCGGCTCCAACTACAGTGCGGGCCGTGAGGCTGGTGCTGATAGCCGCAGCCGCCGTGTTGGTCGCGGGGGGTGCGGGTGCTGCGGCACAACCGGCTTGGCGGCCCGCACGACCTGTTCCGGTTCCCCGCACCGAGGTCACGGCGGCACCGCTCGGCCAGGAGATCGCCGTCGTCGGCGGCTTCCTGCGCACCGGTGCGAACACGGGGCGCGCCGACGCCTACTCCCCGGCGCGGAACCGCTGGCGCCGGCTTCCGGATCTTCCGGTCACTGTGGATCATGCGATGGCGGCGGGGGTCGCCGGCCGCCTGTACGTGGTCGGCGGGTATGGACCCGGATCCGTCGCGCGCAACACGGCCTTCGCGTTCCATCACGGCCACTGGACGCCGCTGCCGTCGATGCCCGCTCCGCGCGCGGCGGCCGGCGCGGCGATCGTGGGAGGAAAGCTCTACGTCGTCGGCGGCGTCGAGGCGCCGGGACGGCTGGCCCGCACCGCCTTCGCCTTCGACTTCGACACGGCGCGCTGGACGACGATCCGCGGGCCCAGGCCGCGCGAGCACCTCGGCGCGGCCGCGCTCGGCGGCCGGGTCTACGCCGTCGCGGGACGAACGGGCGGCCTCGACACGAACCAGGACGTCGTCGAGGCGTTCGACCCTCGCAGCGCGCGTTGGCGGGCGGTTCCGCCCGTGCCGGGCAAGCGCGGCGGCACCGCCGCGGCCTCCGTCGCAGGACGGCTCCTCTCGGTCGGCGGCGAGGAGCCCGGCGGAACGATTCGAACCGTGTACGCCTACTCGCCGTCCACCCGGCGGTGGACGAAGCTGCCGGGGATGCGGACGTCGCGCCACGGCCTCGGACTGGTCGGCTGGCGCGGCCGCGCGTACGCGCTCGCCGGCGGGCCCCAGCCGGGGCTGACCGTCAGCGGCGCAAACGAAGTCCTGGCGCTCTCCTCCAAGTAACAAGTTGTTACAAGGGACCGGAGGCGGCTCGGCGAGCGGCCTCGAGGGGCTAGTAACACTGTGTTACTTGCTCTCTTCCGGGCGCAGGCCAGTTGCGACCACGCGGCGGCCGTCCCGCTCGTAGACGACGTCGACCGTGTCGTGCTTCCGGTACGTGCCGGCGACGCCGAGGAACATGCTCGTCCAGCGCAGGGCACCGAGCTTCCCCTCCTGGGCGAGCGAGCGAGTGAAGACGAGCGTCCTGCCCTGCACGCGGTAATCCTGCCCCGCTTGCTGGGGGACGCCGTTCACGAAGACCTCGAAGCGCTCGGGGACGTCGTCCGGGAGCTCGACCCGTGACTCCGCTTGCGACATGCCGCTCGATGTGGCTTCGTCTTCGGACACGCCCATAGAATGGCGCAGTCCGTGGTCGCTGCAGTCTTGTTCGCCGCTACCGGCCTGACCCCCGTCACGGCGGAGTCGCCGAACGCCGAGCGGATCGGGGATCTCTACTGGTTCGTCTCCTTCTGGGCAGCCCTCGTGCTGCTCGCTGTAGCCGTTCCGCTGACGATCTTCGTCATCCGCTACCGCAGCCGGGGACGCGACCGCACCGTCGAAGGCCCGCAGATCCACGGCTCGACCAGGCTGGAGATCGCCTGGACGCTCGTCCCGGTCGTGATCCTCTTGATCGTCACCGGATTCACCTTCTACAAGCTTCCCGGGATCACGCTCGAGGACGAGGCGGAGGCCGGGGACCTGCGCGTCCGGGTCGAGGGCCGGCAGTTCTACTGGCAGTACCGCTACCCGAACGGCGTGATCGGCATCGACCGGCTGGTGGCGCCGCAGGGCCGGCTCGTCGTGCTCGAGATCACCGCGCCGGAGAGCGACGTCAACCACAGCTACTGGGTGCCGGGCGTCGGCGGCAAGTTCGACGCCATCCCCGGCAGGACGATCGAGACGGCGTTTCAGTCGAGCGAGGTCGGTGTCTTCGAGGGCCAGTGCGCCGAGTTCTGCGGGATCCAGCATGCCGCGATGCTGGCCGAGATCGAGGTGAAGCCGGCCGACGAGTTCGACTCCTGGCTCGAGGAGCAGGCGCAGGCCCAGGAGGCCGGTAGCTCCGACCTCGGCGAGCAGATCTTCGTCGGTGCCTGCGCGAAGTGCCACGGCCCGGAGGGTGAAGGCTTGATCGGGCCCGGCTTCACGTCCGCGAGCGTCGCCGATCCCGAGGCGATCGCGGAGATCGTCCGCAACGGCCGCGGGAGGATGCCCGCGATCGGGGAGGAGTGGGAGGACTTCCAGATGGAGGCGCTGACCGACTACCTGGGCGAGCGGTTCCCGGAGGAGAGCTAGTGGCGACCCGCGCCGAGACACCGACCTACCCGGTTCCGTGGACGGCCGGCCGGGTCGCCAGCTGGGTCGCGACCGTCGACCACAAGCGGATCGGGATCCTCTACATCGTCACGAGCCTCGTGTTCTTCCTGGCCGGCGGTGTGATGGCCCTTCTGATCCGGACGCAGCTGGCGACGCCCGACATGGATTTCGTCGTTCGCGACGACTACAACCAGCTCTTCACGATGCACGGCACGACGATGATCTTCCTCGTCGTCGTCCCGATCTTCGCCGGTTTCGCGAACTACCTCGTCCCGCTGATGATCGGCGCCGCCGACATGGCGTTCCCGCGCCTGAACGCGCTCTCCTACTGGCTGTTCCTGTTCGGCGGGATCGTGCTCCTTGGAAGTTTCTTCGCCGATGGAGGCGCCGCCCAGTCGGGCTGGACGGGATATCCACCATTCTCCGCCGAGGTCGCAGGCAACGGCCAGGATCTCTGGATCGTCGGCCTGCACATCCTCTCGATCTCGTCGCTGGCCGGGGCGATCAATTTCATCGCGACGATTCACAACATGCGCACGGCCGGCATGACGTGGATGCGCCTGCCGCTCTTCGTCTGGTCGATCGAGATCTACGCGGCGCTGCTCGTGGTGGTGCTCCCGGCACTGACTGCGGGTCTCACCATGCTGCTGCTCGACCGGGCCGACCTGACGAGCTTCTTCATTCCCGACGAGGGCGGCGACGCGATCCTCTACCAGCACGTCTTCTGGTTCTTCGGCCACCCCGAGGTCTACGTCATGATCCTGCCCGCGATGGGGATCGTCTCCGAGGTGATCCCGGTCTTCGCGCGCAAGCCGATCTTCGGCTACAAGGCGATCGCGTTCTCGACGGTCGCGATCGGCTTCTACTCGCTGCTCGTGTGGGGGCACCACATGTTCACGGTGGGCTTGCCGCTCGGGTTGCAGGTCTGGTTCATGATCGCGTCGCTGACGATCGCGGTTCCGACCGGAGTGAAGATCTTCAACTGGATCGCGACAACCTGGCGCGGCAACCTGATCTTCGATACGGCGATGCTCTTCGCGCTCGGCTTCGTCGCCGTGTTCACGATCGGAGGGTTGTCGGGGATCTACGTCGCCGTCTTCCCCTTCGACTGGCAGGTGCACGACTCGTACTTCATCGTCGCGCACCTGCACTACGTCCTGTTCGGCGGCTCGATGTTCGGCGTGTTCGCCGCGCTCTACTACTGGTGGCCGAAGATGTTCGGGCGGATGCTGAACGAGAAGCTCGGCAAGTGGCACTTCTGGCTCACGTTCGTCGGCTTCAACCTCACGTTCTTCCCGCAGCACATGATGGGACTGCTCGGGATGCCGCGGCGCGTCTACAACTACCGCGACGCCGATCTCCTGGCGGAGTACAACCTGGTCTCGACGATCGGCTCGTACATCATGGGGCTCGGGATCCTGGTCTTCGTGTTCAACGCCTTCTGGTCGCGCAAGGGGCGCGAGCCGCGGGCGCCGAACGACCCGTGGCTGGCGGACACGCTCGAGTGGTACACGACCTCGCCGCCTCCGCCGCACAACTTCGACAAGGTTCCGTACGTGACGAGCGCGCGGCCGTTGCGCGATCTGCGGCGCAGGATCGGGGAGCGGCGTTGAGCGCGGGACCCTGGCTGCGGCTGTGCGGGCTGGGCGCGACCGCGGCCGTCGTGGCCGTCGTCGCCAGTGGCGAGCTCGGCATCGCCCACCGCGCGCTCGTGCTCGTGGCGCTGCCGCTGCTCGTTGCGATGGTCGTGCGCGCCTGGTGGGCCGACCGGCTTGTGTTCCATGTGACGAGCTCGGCTCTCGTGTTGTTCCTGGCGGCCGTGGCGACCTGGTGGGCGCCGGTTCTGCACGTTTCTCTGGCCGCGGTGGCCGCAGCCGCGACAGCCGTGGCCACGGCCCTCCTCTACCGCGGCGAGCGTCCAGGACGCGTGGCCTGGCGGGATTACGTGGCGCTGACGAAGCCGCGGATCATGTCGCTGCTGCTCCTGACGGGGGCGGCGGGCATGTGCGTTGGAGCACAAGGATTCCCTGATCCAGGCCTGTTCGCGGCGATGCTTGTCGGCCTCGCCTTGGCGTGCGGCGGCGCCAGCACGCTCAACCACGTGCTCGACCGTGACATCGACCGCTCGATGAAGCGCACGAGTTCGCGTCCGGTCGCCGACGGCCGCGTGAGCCCGGAGCTCGGGCTCGAGTTCGGGCTGGCGCTGTCGGCGCTCTCCTTCGTCCTCCTGGCGTCGGCGGTCAACGTGCTGACCGCGTGCCTCGCGCTGGTCGGGAACCTGTTCTACGTCCTGGTCTACACCCGCTGGCTCAAGCGCTCCACGCCGCAGAACATCGTCATCGGCGGAGCAGCGGGGGCGGTGCCGCCGCTCGTGGGCTACGCGGCCGCGACGGGCAACCTCGCACTGCCGGCGTTGTTCCTGTTCCTGATCGTGTTCTTCTGGACGCCGCCGCACTTCTGGGCGCTGGCGCTGCTGATCAAGCGCGACTACGCGGCGGCGGGCATCCCGATGCTGCCGGTCGTGCGCGGCGACCGCGAGACGGCGAGGCAGGTGCTCCTCTACACGGTGGTGCTCGTCGCGTTGACGCTCGTGCCGGTGCTGACCGGGACCTTCGGCTGGCTCTATCTCGTCGCCGCGGTGGTGCTCGGAGGCCAGTTCATCCGGCTCGCGGTTCGGCTCTGGCGCTCGACCGCTCCGCCCCAGGCGGGACGGCTGTTCCACTACTCCCTCGCGTATCTGGCCCTGCTCTTCGTGGCCATGGCCGTCGACCCGATGGTGGTTCTGTGACCGACCACCTGACCGAGCCGGTCGAGGAGCCGCCGCCGGCCGAGGTGGTGCCGGAGCCGGTTGATCCCGTCGAGGCGGAGGACCCGCACGCCGCGCTGGCCAAGAAGAACACAGCGCTCGGCTGGGCGCTCTTCGGCCTCTTCCTGCTGCTCTTCGCGGGCACCTGGGCGGTCGCATTCCTCTATCTGGCCCTGGCCTAGCGGCTCGCAGAGCCGATTCGAGGCCGAACACCTTGTCTCAGTCTTGACACAGATCGGGCTTGACAGTCCGCGGTGTCCGACACCAACGGCCCGCCGTGGACGGGATCTTCCTCGCCGAGCCTGACGAGATTCCTCGGACCGGCGGGCCTCGGCTCGCCGTCAAGGATCTCTTCGACACGGCCGGCCTGACGACCACCTACGGGTCGATCCTCTTCGCCGACCACGTGCCCGACCGGAGCGCCGAGGCGCTCCTTCGACTCGAACGCGCCGGCTACGTGAACGTCGGCAAGACGAACCTCCACGAGTTCGCCTACGGCGTCACCTCGCAGAACCCGCACTTCGGAACCGTCCCGAACCCGATCGCGCCAGGCCGGATCGCCGGGGGCTCCAGTGGAGGCTCGGCCGCCGCGCTCGCAGCCGGGCTCGCCGACGCAGCGCTCGGCAGCGACTCCGGGGGCTCGATCCGGATCCCCGCCGCCTGCTGCGGGATCGTCGGGTTCAAGCCCACGTACGACCTCGTCCCGCTCGACGGGTGCTTCCCGCTCGCGCCGACCTTCGACCACGCAGGCCCGATGGCTCGCACGGTCGCCGACTGCGCCGCGATGCTCGAAGCGCTGGCACCGGAGTTCGAGCGCGAGCCGGTACGGCGAGTATCCGTCGGGGTCGCCTGGGCCGATCGCTGCGCGCCCCTCGTCGGTGACCGGATCCGCGAAGCCGCGGCGCTGCTCGGTGCCCGCGCCGTTGACTTCCCGCTCCCGGAAGCCATCGGCAACGCGTTCATGCGCGAGGTCGCCGACGTCCACCGCGACCTCTTCGCCGCGAGCGCCGACAGCTACGGCGACAACGTTCGGACGAAGATCGAGCTCTGTCTCCAAGTCACCGACGCCGAGGCGGCGGAGGCGCTCGACCGGCGCAAGGCGTACCGGGACGAAGCGGAGGCCGCGATGGGCGATCTCGACCTTCTGCTCACGCCGACGCTCGCCTTCGTCGCTCCACCGCTTCCGGACGACGAGCTGACGATCCGCGAGGACCTGATCCGGTTCACGTACCCGTTCAATGCGCTCGGCTGGCCGGCCCTGGCCCTTCCAGCCGGTCCGGCGGAGGACGGCCTTCCCGCCTCGGTGCAGGTGGTCGGCCGCCCGGGCCAGGACGCACTTGTCCTGGCCGTTGGTGAGGCGCTCGAGGTCCTCCGGCGCTAGCGGCCTGCGAGCTCCGCCACCGCGTCGCCGAGCCGGTTCTCGATCCGAAAGATCCGGTCCAGCCCCGTGATCTGCAGCGTGCGCAGAATCCGGCGGTCGTCGGAGACGAGCACGAGATCGCCGCCGCGGTCGCGGAATCGGGGCTGGTACCGGAGGAGGAGGCCCAGCACGGACGAGTCGATGAAGCCGACCTCGGCGAGATCGACGACGACCGAAGAGCCGCCGAGCTGGAGTACATCCCGCAGCTCCTCCTCCAGTTCCGGCGCGCGGTGCAGGTCGGCCTCGCCGCTGACCGAGACGACGAAGGCGTCGTTTCCGATGCCCGCCGTCTTCAGCTCGAAATCGAGCTCCATGGGCCCACCGTAGCCGCGGTTTCCTGGGCTTTCAGCTGTGGAAGCCTGTGGATTCGCTCACAGAGGGTTGGATCGCCGAGAGCTTGTATCCGACGCCACGAATGGTGATCACACGCCGTGGGTCTCCCGGGTCCTCCTCGATCTTCTGCCGGAGATTGGACACGTGGATGTCGCACGCGCGCTGGTCCCCGACGTAGGTCGAATCCCAGAGGTGCTGCATGATCTCTCGACGGCTGAACACTCGCTCAGGCTGCCCGGCGAGAAGGAGCAGCAATTTGAACTCGGATGGCGTCAGCCGCATCGGCCGGCCTCCGAGCGTGACCTGGTGGCGGATCGGATCGAGCTCGAGGTCGCCGACGCGAAGGATGCTCGCCGCGCCCGACCGGTCGAGCTCGCGGCGCCGCAGGATCGCCCTGATCCGTCCGATCAGCTCCGCCATGGAGAACGGCTTCGTGACGTAGTCGTCGGCGCCGATCTCCAGGCCGAGCACCCGGTCGAGCTCCGCTCCCTTCGCGGTCAGCATGATGATCGGGATCGCGCTCTCGCTCCGGAGGCGGCGGCAGACCTCCATGCCGGACATCCTCGGAAGCATGAGGTCGAGGACTACGACGTCGAACTCGTCCGCGAGTGCTGCGCGAAGGCCCGTCTCGCCGTCGTCGGTGCTCTGGACCTGGAACCCCTCGCTCCGAAGCGCGTACTCGACGGCGTCGCGGATCGCGGGCTCGTCGTCGACGACCAGGACGCGGCTCATTTCGACACCATCGCAGCAGCGTTGCGGAGACGGACGCGGATCGTCGTGCCGCTTCCAACCTCCGACTCGAGCGTGAGCTCGCCGTCGAGCGCGTCGGCGACGGCACGCACGATCGCCAGACCGAGCCCGAAACCGGGCTTCGAGTCGGCGTCGCTCCGGTAGAACCGGTCGAAGATCCGCGATCGCTCCGCAGCGGGAATGCCTGGCCCCGTGTCGGACACTGCGATCTCGACAGTCCCTTCGCCCAGGTCCGCGCCGCTGAGCACAACCCGACCGCTCTCGGTCTGCTTGGCTGCGTTCTCGGCGAGGTTCACGACGGCCTGCTCCACGAGCTCGCGGTTCGTCACCACCGCAAGGTCGCCGGGACAGTCGATCACCAGCTCTACGCCCGACGGCACCCGCAATCCGGCACGGATCTCCTCGAGAAGCGGGCACAGGGCGACTAGCTCGTCTCGCGGAGCCTCCAGGCCGATCTGCGTGCGGGCGAGGACGAGCAGTGTGCGGACGAGTCGCGCCAGCCGGTCGGCCTCCCGTTCGATGTGCCCCAGGAACACGTCGCGCTCGGGCCCGTCCTTCGCACCTGCCTGGAGGACCTCGATCGCGCTCACGATCGCCGCCAGCGGGCTCTGGAGCTCGTGCGCAGCGTTGGTCACGAAGTCTCGCTCAGCGCGCTCGGCGCGCTCGCGTACGGTCGCATCGCGTATGACGGCTACTGCCCCCGTCTGCTCACCGGAGGGCCCGATGACCGGAGCCGTGCTGACCTCGAGGATCGCCCTGCGGTCCCTGAGCACGACCTCGTAGCGCTCGCCGGTCACCACCGCGCCCGCCGCAAGCGTGCGCGAGATCGGCAACTCGTCGAGCTCGACGCGGGAGCCGTCGAGCCGGAAGACCTCGAGGTTCCGCCAGTTCGAGAGGTTCGGCGAGTCCAACGACTCGGCACCGAGGATCTGCATAGCCTCCGTATTTGCGGTGTGCGAGACGCCCTCCTGGTCCATCACCAGCAGCCCGGCAGGGATGTTCTCGACCACCGCCTGGAGCAACGCACGCTGCTCCTCGAGCGCCGCCGTTCGCTCCAGGACCCTTTCTTCGAGTTCGCTCACGTGACCCCAGCCACTCGCACAGGTTGGCACGTGGAACCATAATTGCTCTATGGAGGACATGGGGAAGCGCGTCGGCCAGAACGAGGTCATCTTTCGCGAGGTGAACGAGCGGCTCCGCGAGCTCGGAGAGAGCTTCAGCCTGGTCACCGAGGTCAGCGACTTCGTCTGCGAGTGCGCCGATACCTCGTGCACGGACCGCATCCAACTCTCGCTCAACGACTACGAGGAGGTTCGCTCGGATCCCAAGTGGTTCGTGATCGTCCCCGGCCATGAGCTGCTCGAGTTCGAGCGCGTGATGGACCAGCACGACAGCTACCTGATCGTGGAGAAGCTCCCGGGCGGCCCGGCCGGGATCGCGATCAGGGACGATCCGCGAGCTTCCTGACAGCCGCCTCGTAGACCGGGTCGCGGACGAAGACGTCGAGCTCGTCCGACAGGAGGTCACTCGGCGGCTTGTCGCCCCCGACCGGAAGCGCGTCCGCCCGCTCCAGCTCGACCTCGACGCCGGCGCGGTCCTCGAGCCAGCCGGCCACGAGCGCCGTCTCCGCCGGCGGCCCGGTAAGCCGGTCCGGGAGCTCGGGCCAGGCGTCGGCGAGCGCGCGCCGCCACGGCAGCGTGCGGCGCCAGGCGATGTCCGAAACCGCCACGCGGTCGAACAGCTCGGCGAGCTCCGAGTACGCGGCAGGGGCGTCCGGCCACTCGGCGGAGTCCACGACGAGACGGTCGACGACGTCCACCAGTTGCCCGAACACCTGAGAACGGAAATCGGGGCGGCCGCGCCAGCGGAGGAAGACCGGCAGGTCGGGCAGGAGCAGCGGGACGGCGATACTGGCCGGCGCCTCCGCTCTCGCGCCGTGAAGCCGCAGCTCGATGACCTCGCTACAGAGGTGGCGCTCGATCCCCGCCAGCTCGTAACACTCGAGATGCACCCGCGCGGCGAGCGAGTCCTCCACACCGGCTCTGCGGAAAGAGAAGGAGCGTGCGCGACGGGTGGCGCTCGCCGAGCCCGGCCAGGGTCTCGGCCGCGGCCTCGTGCCACTCGGGCGGCACCCAGGCGAGGTGGGTCAGGACGCTCGTCCGGAGGTCCGGCTCCTCGCCGTGCGCGTGCCGGTACCTGAGGTCGACGAGCGCAGCCTCGATCTCCGCGATCGTGGCGCACTCGTCGATCCACTCTTCGACGTGGGCTACCGGTGCCACTCGACCAGCTCCTGTGCGGCCTGCGGGCCCCAGGTGCCCGCGGGATAGTTCGGGAACGCCGGCTTGTCGCGCCGCCAGGCAGCGACGATCGCGTCCACGAGCGCCCACTGCTCCTCGATCTCGTCGGCCCGGGTGAAGAGCGTCGCGTCGCCGAGCATCGCGTCGAGGATCAGCCGCTCATAGGCCTCGGGAAGCCCGGTGCGAAACGCCCCGCCGTAGAGGAAGTCCATGTGGACGGTGCGCACCCGCATCCCCTCGCCGGGAACCTTCGCGCCGATCGCGAGCGAGACGCCCTCGTTCGGCTGGATGTGGATGATCAGGACGTTCGGCCGCAACTCGCTCGCGTCCTCGAAGAGCGGATGGGGAACGCGCTTGAACTGGATCGCGATCGTCGTCTCGCGGCGTGGGAGCCGCTTGCCGGTGCGGACGAAGAACGGCGTGTCCGCCCAGCGCCAGTTCTCGATCTCGAGCCTCGCTGCGACGAAGGTCTCGGTCTCCGACGCGGGGCTGACCCCAGGCTCCTCGCGGTAGCCCGGCACCGGCCGGCCCTCGATGAAGCCCTGGCCGTACTGGCCACGCACGAACTCGTTCGGCGCCGGTGTCGCCAGCGCCTTCAGCACCTTCAGCTTCTCGTTGCGCACGGCTTCGGCGGTGAAGTCGATCGGCGGCTCCATGCCGGTGAGGGCCACGAGCTGGAGGAGGTGGTTCTGGAAGACGTCACGGATCGCGCCCGCCTGCTCGTAGAACGCCGCACGGCTCCCGATGCCGATCGACTCGCCGACCGTGATCTGGACGTGGTCGATGAACTGCCGGTTCCAGACGGGCTCGAAGATCCCGTTCGCGAAGCGCAGCGCGAGGAGGTTCTGGACGGTGTCCTTGCCGAGGTAGTGGTCGATCCGGAAGACCTCGTCCTCGGTGAAATCGCCAGCGAGGAGCTCGTTGAGCTTCTTGGCCGAGACGAGGTCGTGGCCGAACGGCTTCTCGACGATCAAGCGTTTCCAGCCGGCACGGGTGCGGCGCTTCCCGAGCGCCTCCACGAGCCTCGGCATCGCATCGGGCGGAACCGCGAAGTAGAAGACCCGGTTCCCGCGGCTGCCGACGTCCTCGTCGAGCTCGAGGAGCGTCCTGACAACCTGGTCCTGGCTCGCCTCGTCGGCGAAGTCGATCGAGACGTATCGCGTATTCGCCGCAAGCCGGTCCCAAACGTCCTGTCGGAACTCGTCCCGCCCGAACTCGCGCACCGCCTCCTCCATCGCCGCGACGAACTCCCCGTCGACCATTGCCGTGCGCGCGACGCCGACGACGGCGAACTGCTCTGGAAGCAGATCCCTGAAGGCGAGCGCGTAGAGCGCCGGGAAGATCTTCCGGCGAGTTAGGTCGCCCGAGGCGCCGAAGATGGTGAGGACGCAGGGCTCCGGCCGCCGCCGGACCTCGAGCCCCTCGAGCAGCGGGTTCTCGTGGAGCTCAGTCGCGCTTGACCGCGTGGCCACCGAACTGCTCCCTGAGTGCCGCGTTGACCTTGGCTGCGAAAGACTCGTCCTGGCGGGACGAGAAGCGTGCGTAGAGGGCCGCGGTGATGACGTGGAGCGGCACCGCCGTGTCGATCGCCTGCTCGACGGTCCACCTGCCCTCGCCCGAATCCTCGACGTAGCCGCGGATGCTCTCGAGGCCCGGGTTCTCCTCCAGTGCCTTGGCGAGGAGGTCGAGGAGCCAGCTGCGGACGACCGAGCCGTGCCGCCAGAGCTCGGCGACGGCCGCGAGGTCGAGGTCGAACTCCGACGCCTGCATCAGGTCGAACCCCTCGGCGTACGCCTGCATGAGCCCGTACTCGACCCCGTTGTGCACCATCTTCACGAAGTGGCCCGCGCCTGACGGGCCGACATGCCCGTAGCCGCCCTCGGGCGCCAGCGACTCGAAGATCTGCTCGAGGCGGCCGACGGGCTCGCTTTCGCCGCCGACCATCAGCGCAAAACCTTCGCGGAGCCCCCAGATCCCGCCGGAGACGCCGGCGTCGACGAAGAAGAGGTCGCGCTCCTTCGCCTCGGCTCGCCCGGCGCTTGGAGTCGCGGAAGTTCGAGTTCCCGCCGTCGACGATCGCGTCGCCGGGCTCGAGGAGGCCGAGCAGCTCGCGGAACGCGTTCTCGGTCACCTCGCCGGCGGGGATCATCAGCCAGACGTGGCGCGGTGGATCGAGCTGCTTCGCCAGCTCGCCAAGGGAACCGGCAGTCGATTCGACGTTCGGGTCGAAGGTCTGCACCTCGTGGCCGGCCTGGCGCAGCCGCTCGGTCATCCCGGAGCCCATCCGGCCGAGGCCGACCATCCCGAGCTTCACAGCTGGACCCTCACGACCCGTCGGCCGCGCTCCTCGAGCGCCTGGAGATCTCCGTCCGCCTGCGCCTGGATCAGGGCGCGAAAGCCGAACTTCTGGCCCGGGATCCGCAGCTCCTCGCCGAGGTCGTCCACGACCTGGACGAAGAGGCCGGTGTCCGGCCCGCCCTTGTGGAGCTGTCCCGTCGAGTGAAGGTAGCGCGGCCCGAGCCCGACCGAGACGGCGGCGCCGGTCTCGCGAGCCCGCCGGACGAGCGGCTCGAGCTCGCCCTCGCGCTCGGGGTCGATGAACGCCTGGATCGCGACGTAACGCCCCGGCCCTGCGTCAGCGAGCAGCTCCTCCAGTGTCCCCTCGGGACCTGGCTTGGTGCCTGGCACCGAGCCACGGCCCGAAAGGACAGCCTGGGTCTTGTCCTTCGCCGCCTGGACGTCCGGCTGGTCGAACGGGTTGATGCCGAGGATCGAGCCGGCGGCGGCCACGGCGAACTCCCAGCGGAAGAGCTCCTGGCCCAGGTCGTACGGGTCGGCGAGCCGGATGTCCGGCTCGGCACCGCCCTCCCGCACCGGGACGATCCCCTTGCCCTCCTTGCCGGTCGACTCGGCCACGAGCTGCTCGACCCAGAGGCCGAAGTCTCCGTCCACCTGCAGGAACTGCTGCTCGGCGAGCCACAGGCCGAGCTCCAGACCGGGATTGCCCTCGGAGCGCCGGCAGGCCTCGCGCATCTCCTCGGCACGGTCGAGCAGGCGCCCGACGTCGATCCCCATCAAGGCCGCCGGCAGCAGCCCGAACACGGAGAGCGCCGAGTACCGCCCGCCGATCGTCGGCTCCCCGAAGAAGACGTCGTCCGCGAGCCCGGCGAGCGGCGAGCCCGGGTCCGTGACGACCGCAAACCGACCGCCTTGCTTGCGGAAGTAGGCGGCGTGCGACCGAGTCTCGAGCGTCGTCCCCGACTTGGAGGCGGCGACGAAGAGTGACCGGCCGGCGTCGATCCGCTCTCCCAGCCGCCGGATCGCCGTCGGGTGCGTCGTGTCGAGGACGTGGAAGCGCTCGGCGCCGAAAGACCGGCGCATCACCTCGGGCGCGAGACTCGAGCCGCCCATCCCCATCAGGACGACGTCGTCGACGTCCGGCTCGATACGCACCGCGAAGCCCACGAGCTCGTGTGCCCGCTCGCGCATCCGCGCCGGCTCATCGAGCCAACCGAGCCAGTGGGCCTCGTCGCTGCCCGTCCAGACCGACGGATCCCGCTCCCAGATCCGCTCGACGAGCTCGGCGGGAGCGAGCGTGCTCAAGCGGCTACGAGCTGCGCTCGCTTGGCGGCAACGCCTTCGAGGAGCTCGTCGAAGGAGTCGGCGAACTTCTGGACGCCCTCCTCCTCGAGCACCCTGGTCACGTCGTCGTAGTCCACGCCGGCCGCCGCCAGGTCGTCGAAGAGCTTGCGCGCCTCGTCGAGGCCTTCCTCGAGTGTCGGCCGCACCTCGCCGTGATCCTGGAACGCCTCGATCGTCTCCTTCGGCATCGTGTTCACCGTCTCGGGCCCGATCAGCTCCTCGACGTACATCACGTCGCGGTACTCGGGATTCTTGGTGGACGTCGACGCCCACAGGCAGCGCTGCGTCGAGGCGCCCTTCGCCGCCAGCTCGTCCCACCGCGGGCCGGAGAAGATCTCCTGGTAGCGCTGATAGGCGAGCTTCGCGTTTGCGACCGCGAGCCTGCCCTTCAGGTCGTCATGGCCTTCGAGCCGCTTGTCCGCCTCGGTGTCCACACGCGAGACGAAGAAGCTCGCGACCGACGTGACCTGCTTGGGGTCGCCGCCGGCCTCGACCAGCCGCTCGAGCCCGCGGATGTAGGCCTCCGCGACCTCGGCGTAGCGGTCGAGCCCGAAGATCAGCGTCACGTTGATCCGCTTACCGCGGGCGATCATCTCCTCGATCGCGGGAACACCTGCGGCGGTCGCCGGGATCTTGACGTAGAGGTTGGGCCTGTCGATCTCGTCGTGGAAGCGCTGGGCCTGCTCGACCGTCGCTTCGGTGTCGTGGGCGATGCCCGGCTCGACCTCGAGCGAGACGTAGCCGTCCTGCCCCTCCGTTCGGTCCCAGGCCTGCCGCATCAGGTCGCACGCCTCCCGGATGTCGTCGAAGGCGAGCCGCAGGAAGATCTCCTTCGGGTCGTCGACCTCGGACATCACTTCGCGGAGCTGCTCGTCGTACCAGTCCCCCTCGGACATGGCCTTCTGGAAGATGGTCGGGTTGGACGTGACGCCGACGACGGCGTCCTCGTCCATCATTCGGCGCAGCTCGCCCGTCCGGAGCCATTCGCGGGACAGCGAGTCGATCCAGACGCTCTGGCCGAGCGCGCTCAGTTGGTGAAGTCGTGACTCAGGCATTCGCAGCCTCTCTTTCCATCGCTTCGATCTTCTCAAGCCTCCTGCGGTACCGCTCACCGCCGTCGAACTCCGCCGCCAGGAAGGCGCGGACGAGCTCGGCGGCCAGGTCGGCGCCGACGACCCCGGAGCCGATGCAGAGGACGTTCATGTCGTCGTGCTCGACGCCCTGGTGTGCCGAGTACGTGTCATGGCAGATGGCCGCTCTTACGCCCGGCAGCTTGGAAGCCGCGATCGAGGCGCCCACGCCCGAGCCGCAGACGAGCACGCCGCGCTCAGCGTCGCCGGAGCGAATCGCCTCGCCCACTTCGCGAGCCTTGTCCGGGTAGTCGACGGCCGGTTCGGGCGCGTCCGTCCCGAGGTCGAGCGCCTCGTGGCCGAGCGCCGTCAGCTCCTCGAGGACGCGCTCGCGCAGCTTGACGCCCCTGTGGTCGAAGGCAACCGCAACACGCATCGCTCGATTACGTTACCCCTACATGCAGGGCCCAGACCTCTGGCGGGAGCTTGGACAGCAATTGCGCGTCGATGCGGTGCGCGCCAGCGCCGAGGCGGGGTCAGGGCATCCGACGTCGTCGATGTCTGCCGCGGACCTGGCCGCCGTGCTCCTGGCGAACCACTTGAGCTACGACTTCGACGAGCCGAAGAGCCCCGCGAACGACCGGCTGATCTTCTCCAAGGGGCACGCGTCGCCGCTCGTCTACGGGCTGTTTCGCGCCGCCGGCGTCCTTTCGGAGGAGGAATTCGGCACCTACCGCCAGCTCGGCAGCCGGCTCGAGGGACACCCGACGCCGTCGCTTCCGTGGGTCGACGTCGCGACCGGCTCGCTCGGCCAGGGGCTGCCGATCGGCGTCGGAATGGCGCTCGCCGGGAAGCGCCTCGATCGCCTTCCCTTCCGGGTCTGGGTGATCTGCGGGGACAGCGAGATGGCCGAGGGGTCGATGTGGGAGGCGGCCGAGCACGCCGCCTTCTACGAGCTCGACAACCTGACGGCGATCGTCGACGTGAACCGCCTCGGCCAGCGCGGCGAGACCATGCACGGCTGGGATCTCTCCTCGTACTCGAACCGCCTGCGCGCCTTCGGCTGGCATGCGATCGAGATCGACGGCCACGACGTCGAGCAGATCGACGCCGCCTACCGCGAGGCCGAGTCGACGAGCGGGAAGCCGACCGCGATCGTGGCCAAGACGCTGAAGGGCAAGGGGTACTCGAAGGTCGAGGACCAGGGCGGCTGGCACGGGAAGGCGGTCGCGGAGGAGGCCGTCGAGGAGCTCGGCGGCGTCCGAAACATCACCGTGGACGTCCCCAAGCCGGAGCCCGCGGAACGACACCGGTTCGATGCGCCGGGCACTCCGGAGTGGCCAAGCTACGAGGTCGGCTCCAAGGTCGCGACGCGCAAGGCGTACGGCGAGGCGCTCGCAGCGCTCGGAGGCTCGGACCCGATGGTGGTCGCGCTCGACGGCGAGGTGTCGAACTCGACCTACGCCGAGATCTTCCGCGACGCGCACCCCGAGCGCTTCTTCGAGATGTACATCGCCGAGCAGCAGATGGCCGCCGCGGCCGTGGGGATCCAGGTGCTCGGGTGGAAGCCGTTCGCCTCGACGTTCGCCGCGTTCTGGAGCCGCGCCTACGACTTCGTCCGCATGTCGGCGATCAGCCGCGCGAACCTGAAGCTCTGCGGCTCGCACGCGGGAGTGTCGATCGGCGAGGACGGCCCTTCCCAGATGGCGCTCGAGGACCTCGCCGAGTTCCGCGCCGTCAACGGCTCGACCGTCCTCTACCCGTCCGACGGGAATCAGACGACGAAGCTCGTCCAGGCCATGGCCGACCTCGACGGGATCTCGTTCCTCCGGACGACGCGCGCCGACACGCCGGTGATCTACGACGCCGGCGAGGACTTCCCGGTCGGCGGCTCCAAGACCGTCCGCTCGACGGACGACGACGACGTCACGATCGTCGCCGCCGGGATCACGCTGCACGAGGCTCTGGCCGCGGCGGACCGCCTGGCCGACGAGGACATCGCCGCGCGGGTCATCGACCTCTACTCCGTCAAGCCGATCGACTCGGAGACGATCCGCGGGATCCGGACGCCGATCGTTACAGCCGAAGATCACTGGGCGGAGGGCGGCCTGGGCGAGGCCGTGCTCGCGGCGCTCGCCGACGTCGAGGACCGGCCTCTGGTGCAGATCCTCGCGGTTCGCGAGCTCCCGCACTCCGGCAAGCCAGCGGAGCTCCTCGCCGCAGCCGGGATCGACGCCGAGGCGATCGCCAGCGCCGCCCGCGCACTCGTCCGGGCCCGCGTCTCCGCCTGACTTTCACTCGGGGTCGAGGTCGACCCGTACCGTGAGCAGCTCGGTGCCGATTACCCGGACTCCCCAGGCATTCAGCGACGGGAGGCTCCGCTGCCGCTCGATCGGATCGTCCTCGGGTAGCGGCGTGGCGGTTCCGGTCCGCCAGCGCCCACCGACGAAGACCCGGACGCGTGGGTCGAGCACGCATGTTCCGCACCCAGCCGGCCTTCGAACCGTGCTCGGCGACGATCCAGAACGTGTCGCCGTCGAGGCCGTTTCCGACCGGTGTCTGGCGCCGCCTGCCGGTCTTTCGCCCACGGGTTTCGAGGACGGCCCACCCAGGCAGGAGCCGCAACTTGACCGCCGGCCGAACGAGCGGGTTCACGAGGTAGCGCGTGAGCGCCGTGGTCAGGCGCCGCTTCACAGCACGTCGTCGAGGTTCTCGAGCGCCCGCCGGAAGAGCCCGCGGAACCAGGCCCGCCCCCCCAGCGCGAGGAAGACCCGGTCGAACGCCGATGCCTGCGGAACCTCGGCGGAGAGGCGCACGGTCGAGCCGGAGCCGGACGGCCGGATGTCCCAGGCGACGAGCCCGACCGTGCCGCCGCTAAGGTCGGCTCGTCCGGCGACGCGCGTCGGCCGCTCTGCCTCGAGCACCCGAGTCCAGACGGTGCGCGAGAGCCCGAGCGGCCCCTTCAGCCGGATCTTCCCGCCGTCCTCGCCCAGCTCGTCCAGCTCCAGGAACCGCTGCTCCAGCCGCCAGTGGTTCCGCAGATCGGCCAGAAACTCGAACACGCGCTCCGGCGGCGCGGCGACCGCCCGTTCGGCGGCGATCAAGCCACGACGCGGCGGATCTGCTCGTTCAGCGGGACGAGCGGGATGCCGAAGGTGCGGACCGCGAGATCGTTGGAGACGACGTTGTCGCCCGCCTCGAGCATCGTGAGCAGGTCGCGGGTGAGCGGGATGTTTCCCGGCAGGCGCTCGGTCACCGCGGCCGGGATCTTCATCAGCCCGGTCGGCAGGTGCATCGTCGGGCGCCGACGGATCCCGAGCGCGCCGCGGATCTGCTGCCAGAGCTCGTCCCAGTCGACCGTGTCCGGCCCGCCGAGCTCGAACGTCTGTCCTGCTGCCCCGGGCTTGTCGACGGCGGCCGCGAAGGAGGCGCCGAGGTCGTCGATCCAGATCGGCTGGATCCGCTGCTTGCCGCTGCCGACGACGCCGGTGACGGGCGCCAGCTTCGCGAGCTTCAGGAATGTGGGGAGGATGCCTCCGTCGCGCCCGAAGATGAAGCTCGGCCGGAAGATCACGTGCTCCAGGCCGGACGCCTTCACGTCGACTCCTCCTGCCACTTCGCGCCGTAGTAGGGAACGAGATCCTTGGTCTCTTCGGTCGTCCCGAGCGCGCTCATCAGGACGAAGCGCTTGGCTCCGGTGCTCGCGGCGAGCAGGTTTCGCGTGCCCTCGACCATGATCCGCTGGAACTGCTCCTGCTTGCCCTGGCGGATCGCGACGAGGTGGACGACGACCTCCTGGTCCACGGCTGCTCGGCGCAGAGTGTCGGCGTCGGTCATATCTCCCTGGACCGCCTCCTGGCAGCGGATCCCCGCCTTCCGCCAGGAACCGGGCGTGCGCTCCAGCACCCGGACCTCGTGGCCCGCGTCGACGATCGCGTTCGCGACCGCCGGTCCGACGAACCCCGTCGCACCGGTGACGAGCACCTTCATCGGACGCGTTCGCGGAAGTTCTCGTAGTAGCGGCTGGGCGTCGGGCCTTGCTGGCCCTGGTACTTCGAGCCCAGGCCGCCGGAGCCGTACGGGGCTCGGCCGGCTCGGAAAGCTGGACGAACGAAAGCTGTCCGATCTTCATGGCGTAGTAGATCGTGATCGGGAGATTGGCGACGTTGGAGAGCTCCAGCGTGACGTGGCCGTCCCAGCCGGGGTCGATGAAGCCGGCGGTCGAGTGGATCAGCAGGCCGAGGCGGCCAGTCGATTTTCCCCTCGAGCCGGGCAACGAGGTCGTCCGGCAGCCGGATCCGTTCGAGCGTCGAGGCGAGCACGAACTCGCCCGGGTGGAGGATGAAGGGCCGCTCCTCGTCGATCTCGACGAGTTCGGTCAGCTCCTCCTGCGGCTCCTTGACGTCGATGTAGGGATAGCGGGCGTTGTGGAAGACGCGGAAGAAGCGGTCGACGCGCACGTCCACGCTGGACGGCTGGAGCAGCGAGGGGTCGTAGGGGTCGATCTCGATGCGGCCCTCGTCGAGCAGGCGGCGGATCGTGCGGTCGGACAGGACCATCAGGGCTGGACTCGGCGGCCCGGCTCAGGCCGGCGAACTCGGCCTCGGTGAGTTCGAGCACTGCAGCGGCCAAGTCCTCCTCGAGATGCTCCACCGACGAGGTCCCCGGGATGGGCGCCATCACCGATGAGCGCCGCAAGAGCCAGGCGAGCGCGACCTGAGCCGGCGTCCGCCGTGGCTTCGCGCGATCTCCGCCAGCCGACCCGACGCCGAGGCGAGTGCCCCCAACGCGAGCGGGAACCAGGGCAGGAACGCGATCCCCGCCCGCTCGCACGCGTCGAGCACGCGGTCCGAGTGGCGGTCGCCGACGTTGTAGCGGTTCTGGACCAGACGACCGGGACGATCTCCTGCGCCGTCGCCAGCTGCCGGGCATCGACGTTCGAAAGCCCGACGTGCCGGATCTTCCCCTGCCGCTGGAGCTCGGCCAGCGCGCCGACCGACTCCTCGAGCGGCACCCGGGGATCGACCGAGTGCAGCTGGTAGAGATCGATCCGCTCGAGCCGGAGCCGGCGGAGGCTGCCGTCGAGCGATTCACGGAGTGTCTCCGGCTGGCCGTCCGGCTGCCAGCGGCCCGGTCCGGGCCGCGTCAAGCCGCCTTTGCTCGCGACCACGAGGCCCTCGGGATACGGGTGAAGCGTCTCGGCGATCAGCTCCTCGTTCACCTCAGGCCCGTATGACGCCGCGGTGTCGATCAGCGTCACACCGAGTTCGACCGCGCGCCGAAGCACCGCCTTCGCGCCCTCGCGGTCGGGGGGGTCGCCCCACACGCCGCTGCCTGTCAGGCGCATCGCACCGTAGCCCATGCGGTTCACCGTCAGGTCTCCGAGGGTGACGGTGCCCGCGGCTGCTGCCGGCTTCGTCGTCGGCTCGGCTGCCATCGGCCGGAAGCTACTAGACGAGGTGAGCTGGCGATGTGCCTCGAGACCTGAGAGGCCGACACCCACCAGCCGCAGCGCTCCGGGCCGGTCGGCGAGCGCGCGGTCGAGCAAGGCGCAGGCGAGCTCGGCGATTGGTCCGCGTCGTCGGTGCCGATCGCGAGGCTGGTCGAGCGGCTCCGGATCGCGAAGTCCGGGTAGCGCACCTTCGTCGTCACGGTGCGCGCCGTCTCGCCCTTGCGATGGAGGTACTCGGCCAGCGACGCGGACATCCGGCGGAGTCGGCCCGCAGCTGCTCGACGTCGGCGATGTCCCGCTCGAAGGTCTCCTCGTGGCTGATCGAGACCCGCTGCGTCTGCAGCTCGAGGCCGCGTGGGTCGATCCCGCGTGCCCGGTCACGCAGGAAGCTCCCGACCTTGCCGGGCAGGAGCTGCTTCAACCGCTCGTCTGAGAGGCCGGCGAGCGCACCGATCGTCTCGATGCCGACAGCGCGCAGGCGGGCCTCCGACCGCGGCCCCACGCCCGGCAGCAGGCGGATCTCGAACGGCGCGAGGAACTCCGCCTCGCGGCCGGGGAGGACTATGACGAGGCCACCGGGCTTCCGCCGGTCACTCGCGACCTTGGCGACCACCTTCGTCGTCGCGACGCCGAGCGAGCAGGTCAGGCTGGTCGCGCCGCGCACCGCCGTCTGCACCGCCTCGGCGACGGCGCGCGCCTCGTGGAAGTCGCGTGGCCACCTCGCCGACGTCCAGGTAGCCCTCGTCGAGACCGGTGCGCTCCACCGTCGGGACCACCTGGCGGGCGGTGTCCCAGACCTCCTTCGAGTAGTCCGAGTAGGTCCGGTGGCGAGGCCGGACGAAGACGGCGTGCGGGCAGCGGCGAAGCGCCTCCGCGCAGCTCATCGCCGAGTGGATGCCGAACTGCCGCGCGACGTAGTTCGCGGTCGCCACGACGCCGCGGCCGCGCGGGTCGCCGCCGACGACGAGCGGCTTCGGCTGCAGCTCCGGGTTCTCGAGCTCCTCCACGGCAGCGAAGAACGCGTCGAGGTCGAGGTGGGCGAGGATCACCCTTCGATCGTACGGCGCAGGCCGAACGGCGCCCGCCTGGGGTCAGACCCCGGCGCGAGTGAGGAACTTTTCACGCACGAGAGTGGAAGGGCTCATCCACAGAACCGCGCAGCCATGCGAGTGGCCACGTCCCTTCTGTGGACGGACTCGCCACACATTCGTGACGGGGTCTGACCCCAGGCTCTGTTCTGGTGCTACGGCGCGAGGCGCTCGATCGTCCATCCCCCACCATCTTGGCGGGAGTAGCGGAAGCGATCGTGGAGGCGGCTGTCGCGGTGCTGCCAGAACTCCCAGGTCTCCGGCTCGAGGCGGTAGCCGCCCCAGTGCGGCGGGAGCGGGACGTCCTGGCCCTCGAACTCGCGCTCGTACTCGCCGCACCCGTGCGTCGAGCTCGTCGCGGGA
>CAWCVG010000020.1:0-42365 GCA_963798935.1 uncultured Actinomycetes bacterium | reverse complement strand
TCGCGCACGGCACGGTCATCTCACGCGGCAAGACCGTGGGACTGGGCGAGTGTCGCGTGGTCGACGACCAGGAGCGCCTGATCGCGCACGCAACGAGCACCAACATGGCGCTCCGGGGAGACGCCGCGCAGGGGCGCTAAGCGTCTGGTCCGAGGACGCGGTCGATCAGGCCGGGATAGTCGGCGTCGTCTCCGGATCCCAGCCGGGAGTGAGGTGCCGCCGCCGGAGCAACCCCGCGGCATCGGGTTCTCGCCGAGAGCACCCTTGACCTGAAGCGAGCGCACGAGCTGCTCGAGCTGCCGGCGTGCGTGCAGCGCTCCGAACGCAGGGTCCTCGACCGAACGCCGCAGGCGGGCGGCGAGCTCCTCCGACGCGCCGCTGCGCTCGACGACGAGATCGACCGCGCCGAGGCGGGTGAGGTCGCGCAGCACCTGCGCGCAGAGGACGTTGTGCGTCCCCTCCCAGCTCTCGAAGACGATCGCGTCCCGGTAGAGCCGCGGCAGCGGCGAGAAGTCCTCGATCGTCCCGTTGCCTCCGAGCGTCTCGATTCCGCGCCTGACCACCTTGGTCGCCGCGAGCGACGTCACGAACTTGTTCGCGTTCACGAGCAGGCGGTGCCATGTGATGTCGTCCTCGCCGGCCTCTCCCTGGTCGATCCGGTCGACGAGCGCGGTCAGCTCCATCGTCGAGGCGAGCGCCGCGTCGGCCTCGACCTTCATCACCGCCAGGTTCTCGCGGACGAGCGGGTAGTCCGAGATGACCCGCCCGAACGCCTCGCGCTCCCGTGCGAACTCCGAGGCGACCATGAAGGCGCGGCGCATCAGCCCGGCTGAGCCAAGCGCGTTCAGCCAACGGGAGGTGTTCAGCACGCCGACTGCGGTTCGGAAGCCGTCCTCGAGCGCACCGAGCGGATATGCAGGAGCGCCTTCGAACTCGATCTCACCGGTCGCGAGCGCCCGCGTGCCGAGCTTGTCCTTCAGCCGGCGGATCCGGAACCCGCCGCCGGAGCGAGGCACGAGGAAGCACCCGATCCCGCGGGTCCCCTCCGGCGCGCCCTGCGGCCGGGCGGTGACGAGGAACTGGTCGGCATCGGCGACCGAGCAGAACCACTTCTCTCCGTGCAGCCTCCAACCGGCGCCGTCCGGGATCGCCTCCACCCGGTTCGCGCCTACGTCGGACCCTCCGTGCCGCTCGGTGAGGAACTGGGCGCCGCGCTCTGCGTGGTCGTAGTCGGTCTCGAGCAGCGGCGGCAGGAAGCGCTCGCGCAGCTCGTCGGAGCCGTGGGCTCTCAGCGCGCGGACGAGCCCCGCCGTGCAGACGACCGGACAGGCGTGGCCGCCTTCCCCCGCATGCGCCAGGAGGTAGAAGAGCGAGGCCTGCTCGGGTGCGGCGGCGCCGACGATCCCGGAGGCCCAGATCGCCCGCCCAGCGCGGTGGTAGGCGGGATCGAATTCGATCCGGCCGTTCGCTCCGAGTCGCGGCAGGTTCCGCTCCGCCTCTTCGACGGCGGGGTCGACCACGTCGAAGACGACGTCCGCGAAGCCAGGTGTTACTGCCGGTAGCACCGGTATAGGCTAACGCCGTGGATCTTCGCGACAGCCCTGACGAAGCGGCCTTCCGCGAGGGAGTCCGCTCGTGGCTCCAGGAGAACCTGCCCGCCGGCGAGCCGCGGGAATGGAGCCGGAAGATCTACGACGCGGGCTACGCGGGGCTGACCTGGCCCGAGGAGTACGGCGGCCGTAGCGCTCCCTACAGCCACCAGGCGATCGTGCTGGAGGAGTTCGCCCGCGCCGAGGCGCCGTCCCACATGGGCGTGATCGGCCTCGGCATGGCGGGCCCGACGATCATGGCGCACGGCACCGAGGAGCAGAAACAGCGCTACCTCTCGAAGATCCTCTCGGCGGAGGAGATCTGGTGCCAGGGATTCTCCGAGCCGGGGGCAGGGTCAGACCTCTCGGCCGTGCGAACCTCGATCGACGCGCGCAACGGCTCGTTCGTCGTCAACGGCCAGAAGGTGTGGTCGTCGTTCGCGCACATCGCCGACCACTGCATCCTCGTCGGCCGGAGCGACCCGGACTCGCAGCGCCACGAGGGCCTGACGTACATCATCGTCGACATGAAGGCGCCCGGCGTCGAGGTGCGCCCGCTGCGCCAGATCACCGGCGAGGCCGAGTTCAACGAGATCTTCCTCACCGACGTCGAGGTGCCGAAGGAGAACCTGCTCGGCGAGATCGGCGGAGGCTGGCAGGTCGCGATGACCACGCTCCTCCACGAGCGAGGGACGCTCGGCTTCGCGCTCGGCGGTGCGCTGGAGGCGCAGGTGCAGAAGCTCGTCGCGCTCACGAAGGAGAAGGGCGCCGACGACCCGATCATCCGTGACCGCGTCGCCCAGGAGTGGATCGAGCTCCAGGCGCTGAAGATGACGAACTACCGGTCGCTGACGACGCTGATGCAGACCGGGATTCCCGGCCCCGAGGGCTCCGGCTCGAAGCTGCACTGGTCGGAGCAGAACCAGCGGCTGACCAAGCTCGCGATGGAGATCCTCGAAGGCGAGGACGACGGCTACTGGAGTCACCAGCAGCTGCGGAGCCGCGGCAACACGATCGAGGCCGGGACCTCCGAGATCCTGCGAAACATCATCGCCGAGCGGGTGCTCGGCCTCCCGAGGTCACGCTGATGCAGTTCGCGTTCACCGAAGAGCAGGAGCTCCTCCGCCGCGAGGCGCGCGACGCGCTGGCGAACGGCGGGTGGTCGCGCGACGAGATCGGCGCGGCAGACCTGAGCTTCGTCGACAAGGCCGTCCTCTTCGAGGAGGCGGGGCGCGCAGGGGTGGGCGAGTCGCTCTTCGACGAGGACCGGCCCGAGGACGAGCGGCTGGCGACCCTTGCGCTCGAGGCGGTCGGGATCGGAAAGAAGGCGCTCGACCTGGCGGTCGAGTACGCCAAGGACCGGGAGCAGTTCGGGCGGAAGATCGGCGTCTACCAGGCGGTCTCCCACCAGCTCGCCGACACGTTCGTCGAGACCGAGCTGGCCCGCTCGCTCGCGTACTGGGCCGCCTGGTGCGTCGCCGAGGACGACGAGCAGGCGCCGATCGCGACGGCGGCGGCGAAGTCGTACGCGTCGGAGGCTGCGGTTGCCGCGTGCGAGCGCTCGATCCAGGTTCACGGCGGAATCGGCTTCACCTGGGAGCACGTGCTCCACGAGTACTACAAGCGAGCGCTCTGGATCCAGGCGTACGGCGGCCACGGACGCGTGCATCGCGCCCGGATTGCCTCCTGGCTGCTGGATTGACCCGCACGGCCGTCGTCACGGGCGCGTCGTCGGGGATCGGAGAGGCGTGCGCCGTGCGGCTCGCCCGCGCAGGGTGGCGCGTGCTCGCCGGCGTTCGCCGCGAGGGTGACGCACCGGAGGGAACCGAAGAGGTCCTGCTCGACGTCACCGACCCTGAGCAGATCCGCGGCGCGGCAGAGCGTGTCGAGGAGCTGGACGGTCTGGTCAACAACGCCGGAATCGCCCTCGGCTCGCCGCTGGAGCTCGTCCCGGCCGACCAGCTCCGCTACCAGCTCGAGGTCAATCTCGTCGGGCAGGTGGCGGTGACGCAGGCCCTCCTGCCGGCGCTGCGCCGCGCCAAGGGCACGATCGTCTTCATGGGCTCGATCGCAGGTCGGAGCGCGCTGCCCTTCCTTGCGCCCTACGCCGCCTCGAAGCACGCGCTCGAGGCCGTGGCGGATTCGCTGCGACTGGAGCTGAAGCCGTTCGGCATCACGGTCTCCATCGTCGAGCCGGGCTCGATTCGAACCGCCATCTGGTCGCGCTCGGCCGCGCGCGCCGACGAGCTCGCCGCGACGATGGACTCGGAGCTGGCCGAGCTCTACGCCGAACGGGTAGCCGCGTTCAGGAGCGTGGCGCTGAAACGCGGCGAGGGAGGCGCGCCCGCCGAGCGTGTTGCCGAGGTCGTGGAGGAAGCGCTCACCGCCGAGCGGCCGCACGCGCGCTACCTGGTGGGAAAGGATGCGAAGCTGCGGGCGGGGTTCGAACGCCTCCCGGACCGGCTCCGCGACCGAATCTACGAGCGAGTGCTGCTCAAGAGCTAGGAGGGTCGATGAGCTACGCCAAGGGATCGTTGGACGAGCTGGGCGGGGGACCGGGATTCCGCAAGGTCCGCCAGGCGCTGAACGTGACGGCGTTCGGCGTCAACGGCATCGTCTATCCACCCGGACAGGAGGGCTTCCTTCACTACCACGACGAGCAGGACGAGCTCTACTTCGTCCACAGCGGGCGCGCGCTGTTCGAGGTCGACGGCGAGACGTTCGAGCTCGGGCCGGGCGGCGTCGTCCACGTCGAGTCGACGACGCCTCGGAAGATCTCCAATCCCGGCGACGAGGACCTCGTGATGCTCGTCGTCGGCGGCAAGGACGGTTACGTCGGCCGCGACGGCCAGCTGGTGGACGTGGATCGCGACCTGCCCCGCCGACAGGCCTTTACCCGCGATGAGAAATAGAGGACGATCTTGACCGGGTCTACCGAGGAGGCAACCGCTCGATGAACGGCTTGATGATGGATTACCAGCTTTCGCTGCCCCCGATCCTGCAGCGCGCAGCGACGTTCTTCGGCGACCAGGAGGTCGTCACGAGGCTCCCGGACAAGAGCTTCCATCGCTACACCTATGCCGACATGGCCGGCCGCGCGAAGCAGCTGGCCGTCGCCCTCCAGAAGGCCGGGCTCCAGCGCGGCGACCGGGTCGCGACGCTCTGCTGGAACCACTACCAGCACCTCGAGGCGTACTTCGGAATCCCCTGTGGCGGCTACGTGCTCCACACGCTGAACCTCCGGCTCCATCCCGACGACCTGGCCTACGTCGCGGACCACGGCGAGGACAAGGCCGTGATCGTCGACCGCAGCCTGCTTCCACTGCTCGAGCAGTTCCTCGAGCGGACGAAGATCGAGCACGTCTTCGTCGTCGAGGACTCGTACGAGGAGCTGCTCGCGACCGCAAGCCCGGACGAGTGGGAGGACCCGCAGTTCGACGAGCGCGAGGCGGCCGCGATGTGCTTCACGAGCGGCACGACCGGGCCGCTGCAAGGGCGTCGTCTACTCGCACCGCTCGACGGTCCTGCATGCGCTCGGCGTCGCGACGACGTCTCCGCTCGGGCTGCGCGTCGCGCACGGCGACACGCTGCTGCCCGTCGTCCCGATGTTCCACGCGAACGCGTGGGGCTACCCGTACCTCGCGGCCATGCTCGGCACGAAGCTCGTGTTCCCGGGCCCGCACCTCGACCCCGAGAGCCTGCTCGAGGACTTCGTCCAGGAGAAGGTGACCTGGACGGCCGGCGTGCCGACGATCTGGCTGGGGATGCTGCAGATGCTCGACGCGAACGCCGGCAAATGGGACCTGTCCCACATGAAGGGGATGCTCGTCGGAGGCTCCGCGGTGCCGCGCGCGATGATCGCCGCGTACAAGGAGCGGCACGGGCTCAGCGTCGTGCAGGGCTGGGGCATGACCGAGACCTCGCCGGTCGCGTCCGTCAGCGACTTCATCGGCGACCTGCAGGAGGCCGACCAGGACACGCAGCTCGACTTCGTCGCGATGGCGGGTGTCCCGCTGCCCTTCGTCGACATCCGGGTGCGCGCGGGCGACGAGGACGTCCCGTGGGATGCCGAGTCGATGGGCGAGCTCGAGGTTCGCGGGCCCTGGGTCGCGTCCGGCTACTACGAGGACGACTCCCAGGCCGACCGCTGGACCGACGACGGGTGGTTCAAGACGGGCGACATCGTCTCGATGCACCCGCGCGGCTTCATCCAGATCAAGGACCGGTCGAAGGACGTGATCAAGTCCGGCGGCGAGTGGATCTCGTCGGTGGAGCTCGAGAACGCGATCATGTCCCACCCGGCCGTGGCCGAAGCAGCGGTGATCGCGATCCCGGACGAGAAGTGGGCCGAACGGCCGCTCGCGGCGGTCGTCCTCAAGGAGGGCGAGACCGTGAGCGCGGACGAGCTGAAGGAGCTCCTGGCGCCGAAGTTCGCGAAGTGGTGGCTGCCGGACCGCTTCGAGTTCGTGGACGAGATCCCGAAGACGAGCGTCGGGAAGTTCAAGAAGACGGCGCTGCGAGAGCAGTTCGCCGAGGAGCAGGTGCCGGCGTCGTCGTAGGCCGACCTTGAGAGCGGTCGTTCTTCGCGAGACGGGCGCGCCGGACCGGCTCGCGCTCGAGGAGATGCCCGAGCCCGAGCCCGGAGCCGGCGAGGTCGTCGTGCGCGTGAAGGCTGCCGGCGTCAACTTCGCCGACGTGCTCGTTCGGCAGGGGCGCTACCCGCAGCCTCCGGAGCTGCCGACGGTGCCCGGCTCCGAGGTTGCGGGAGAGGTGGACGGCCGCCGCGTGATGGCGCTTCCCCGGGGCGGCGGCTATGCCGAAGCCATCGCCGTGGACGAGAACCTCGTCGTGCCGCTGCCGGATGGGGCGTCCTTCGAGGAGGGCGCCGGATTCCTGCTCACGTACCTGACGGCCTGGATTCCGCTGACGCGGCAGGTGCGGGTCGCGGAAGGGTCCGTTGTCCTGGTTCACGCCGGCTCGGGCGGTGTCGGCTCGGCCGCGATCCAGGTCGCGAAGCATCTCGGCGCGCGCGTCGTGGCGACGGCGAGCACGGACGAGAAGCGGGCAGTCGCTCTGGAGCAGGGGGCGGACGAGGCGTTCGGCTACGACGAGTTCGCGGAGAAGGTCCGAGCGGATGTCGTGCTCGACCCGGTCGGCGGCGAGGTCTTCACGCAGAGCTTCGGCGTGCTGAACCCGCTCGGGACGGTCGTGGCGATCGGATTCGCGGGCGGGTGGTGGGAGTCGATGGACCCCGCGCCGCTCGTCGGTCGCAACCTCGGGCTGCAGGGCTTCTACCTCGGACGCCTGATGCGTCACAACCCCGGCCTCGTGCGCGAGGCGACCGGGGAGCTCCTCGAGCTTTGGTCCTCGGGCGCCGTCAAGCCGCTCGTGGGTGCGACGTTCCCCCTCGAGCGCGCGGCCGAAGCGCACGAGCTGATCGAGGCGCGCCGCCATGTCGGCAAGGTCGTCCTTGTTCCCTAGGACGGCGCTCGTCACGGGCGCCGCCGGCGGAATTGGGCGCGCGATCGTCGAGCGACTCGAACAGGACGGCGCCGAGGTCCTGGAGCTGGATCTCGTCACGGGCTTCGACGTCTCCGACCCGACGGCGTGGCAGTCCGTCGACCGTGTGGAGCTGGCGTGCTTGAACGCGGGCATCACGACCAGCACGGCCGACATCGCGGAGCTGACCGCGGAGGAGTACCAGCGCGTCGTGGCCGTCAACGTCGACGGCGTCGTCTACGGGACGCGTCGGCTCGCCCGGGAGCTGGAGGACGGCGACGCGATCGTCGTCACGGCCTCGCTCGCCGGGCTGACGGGAGTCGATGGCGATCCGATCTACGCGCTGACGAAGCACGCGATCGTCGGCTTCGTGCGTTCAGTGGCGCCGCAGCTCGCCGCGCGCGGCATCCGGATCAACGCCGTCTGCCCCGGCTTCGCGGACACGCCGATGGTCGCGGGTGAATTGCGGGCGTCGCTCGAGGAGGCTGGCTTTCCGCTTCTCCGCGCAGAGGAGGTAGCCGAGGCCGTGCTCCTCGCGGCGCGCAGCGAGGGAACGGGCGAGGCGTGGATCGTCCAGCCGGGCCGCGCGCCGGAGCAGTACCGCTTCCGCGGAATCCCGGGCCCCAGGGTCCCCGGCGCGGAAGGTGTCGCCCCGCCGCTCTAGCCCAAGTAACAACTTGTTACTTGGGAGATCTGGCGCTGAGTTGGCACGTTCCTCCCTCCTTTGCCAGGCACAGTCGGGTGGTGCCACGATTCGCCGCGCGAATGTCGCCCCGTCTCCTCGAGACGCTCGTCAAGTCCGATGATCCTTCCGTTCCGATCGCCGAGACCTGCCGGCGAGTCGGCAGCGAGGCCGATCGAATCGGCGTAACCAGGCCGAGCTACGAGCGTGTTCGCCTACTCGTTCACGAGTCCCGGCGCATCCGCCGCGGTCCGAGCACCGCCAGCGTCCTCGCCGACGTCGCCTTCCGCGTCAGGCCGCCGGAGGCCGTGCTCGACCACATCTCCGGGGTCGGCGTCCCCGAGCTCGGGCGCCGCGCTCGAGGCAAGTAACAATTTGTTACTTGGCGTGTTCGCGGTCGGCGACCTTGACCAGGGCCTTGCCGCGGTTCTCGCCCCGCAGCATGCCCATGAACGCGGCCGGGGCGTTCTCGAGGCCTTCGGTCACGTCCTCGCGCCAGGTGATCTTCCCCTCGGCGACCCACCGCGCCAGCCGCAGTGCCGCTTCGTCGAAGCGGTGCGCGTAGTCGTTGATCAGGAAGCCCTCCATCCGCGCGCGGTAGACGATCAGCGCCGCGGGATGGAACGTCGGCTCCGGCCGCTCCAGGTTGTACTGCGAGATCTGCCCGCAGATGACGATCCTCGCGCCGACGTTGAGGCGGCGGTGGACGCCCTCCGACACGCCTCCGCCGACGTTGTCGAAGTAGATGTCGACGCCGTCGGGGCAGGCGGCCTTGAACGCCTCCCGGAAGTTCTCGTCCTTGTAGTCGATCGCCTCGTCGTAGCCGTACAGGCGGCAGTCCGTGCACTTGTCGGGGCCGCCCGCGATCCCGACCGTTCGGCAGCCGGCGAGCTTCGCGAGCTGCCCCACGACCTGTCCGACGGCGCCCGCGGCACCCGACACCACGACGGTGTCGCCGGGCTTCGGCTTGCCCACGTCGAGGAGACCGAAGTAGGCGGTCATCCCGGTCGCGCCGACGGCGTGCAGCGCGAGCGTGGGCGGGTCGAGGAACTCCGGCACCCTCCGGACCGAGCCACCCCGTGCGACCGCGTACTCCTGCCAGCCGAGCTGTCCGACGACCAGATCCCCTGGCGAGTACCGCCCGTCCTGACTCCCGACGACCTCGCCCAGAGACTGCGACGTGATCACATCTCCGATCTCGAGGTTCTTCGCGTACGAGCGCGCCTCGCTCATGCGGCCGCGCTGGTACGGATCGACGGAGACCCAGAGGGTCCGCACGAGCACCTCGCCCGGACCCGGCTCTCCCACCTCGACCTCGTCCAGGACGAAGTCCGCATCCTCCGGAAAGCCCTGAGGCCGCGCCGCGAGCGTCACGCGCCGGTTGGTCTTTACGAGAACCGCCATGTGCCGCCTTTCTCGAACTCCTTCAGGATCCGTCGGCTCACGACCATGCGGTGGACCTCGTCCGGCCCGTCGTAGATCCGCGCGGCGCGCGCCGAGGCATACATCGCCGCCAGCGGCGTCTCGTCGGTGAGCCCGCGCGCGCCGTGCACCTGGATCGCGCGGTCGATGACGTCGTGCAGCGCCTGGGCCGCATAGAACTTGATCACCGAGACCTCGACCCGAGCCTCCTCGCCCTCGTCGATCTTCCGCGCGGCATCCAGCGTCATCAGCCGGCAGGCATGGATTGCCGCCGCCGAGTCTGCGATCCAGTTCTGCACCGTCTGCTTGTCGGCCAGGCGGGAACCGAACGCCTCACGCTCCAGCGAGTAGGAGCACAGCAGCTCGAAGGCGCGCTGCATCTGTCCGAGCCAGCGCATCACGTGGTGGATCCGGCCCGGGCCCAGCCGCTTCTGTGCGATCCGGAACCCGTCGCCGGGCTCGCCCAGCGTGTTGGCGACCGGCACGCGGACCTTGCGGTACCACACCTCGCAGTGGGTCGACCAGCCGCTTCCGGCATGGCCCATGACGGGTATCGGCCGGACGATCTCGACGCCAGGCGTGTCGGCCGGAACGAGGATCTGCGACGCGCGCCGGTGCGGCTCCGCATCGGGGTCGGTCACCGCCATCACGATCCCGAACGCGGCGCCGTCGGCGCCGGACGAGAACCACTTGTGCCCGTCGATCACCCAGTCGTCGCCGTCCCGGCGCGCGGTCGTCCGCAGGGTTGTCGGGTCCGATCCGGGCACCTCCGGCTCGGTCATCGAGAAGAACGAGCGGATCTCGCCCGCGACCAGCGGCCGCAGCCAGCGCTCCTTCTGCTCGTCGGTCCCGAACAGATGCAGGATCTCCGCGTTGCCGGCGTCGGGCGCCTGGCAGCCGAAGACGAGCTGGGCGTACGTCGACCTGCCGATCTCCTCGTTCAGATGGGCGTACGCGAGAAAGCCCTGGCCGGTCCCGCCGGCTTCGGGCGGGACGTGCGGCGCCCAGAGCCCCTCCTCCTTCGCCCTTGCCCGAAGCGACTGGATCAGGTCGGCGTCGTCGGACTGGAGCTCGCGCTCGTTCGGGTACACGTGCTGCTCCATGAACGCGCGATAGCGCTCGCGCAGCTCCTGGATCTCTTCGGTCGGAACGAGTTCTGTCACCGCCACCGGGTTAGCATCGCATGCGTGCGGCTCGGCTTCTACATGGGGTACGCGCCGCCCGGGACGAACCCGACGGAGCTGGTGGCGCTCGCGCAGGAGGCGGAGACGCTCGGCTACGACTCCGCCTGGGCGGCCGAGGCGTGGGGGACGGACGCGGCAACCGTGCTCTCCTGGCTCGCAGCGACCACGACGACGCTCAAGGTCGGCTCGGCGATCTTCCAGATCCCGGCCCGGACGCCCACGAACACGGCGATGACCGCAGCGACGCTCGACCTCATGTCGGGCGGCCGCTTCCTCCTCGGGCTGGGCGTCTCGGGGCCGCAGGTCGTCGAGGGCTGGCACGGCGAGCCCTGGGGGAAGCCGGTCACGAAGATGCGCGAGTACGTGGAGATCGTCCGCGCCGTCCTGCGGCGGGAGACGATCGAGCACGAAGGCGCGCACTACCAGGTGCCGTACGCCGGCCCGAACGCGACCGGGCTCGGCAAGCCGCTCAAGCTGATGGCGCGGCCGTTGCGGCCGGACATTCCGATCTACCTCGCGGTCTTCAAGCCCCGGTCGGTCGAGCTCGCCGCCGAGATCGCCGACGGCTGGCTGCCCATCTTCTTCTCGCCCGAGCGCGCGCGCCAGACCTTCCCCGCGCCCTTCGCCCGGGATGACGGCTTCGACATCGCGCCCGCGGTGCCGGCGGTGGCGATCGACGACGTCGAGCTCGCCCGGGACGTCCTCCGGCCGTACTACGCCCTCTACGTCGGCGGGATGGGCGCCCGCGGCGCGAACTTCTACAACGATCTCGTCGCAAGCTTCGGGTTCGAGGCCGAGGCGAAGCAGATCCAGGACCTCTTCCTCGACGGCAAGCAGCGCGACGCCGCCGCAGCCGTGCCCGACGCGCTGATCGACGAGCTTGCGCTCGTCGGGTCGCCCGATCGGATCCGGGACCGGCTGGCCGCCTGGAAGGATTCCGGTGCGACGACGCTCCTGATCTCGACCCGCGACTCGGCGACGCTTCGCGTCGTCTCGGAGGCTCTGTCATGAACCTGTTCGATCTCAGCGGCAAGACGGCGATCGTGACCGGAGGAGGCAAGGGCATCGGCCGCCAGATGGCCGAGGGCCTGGCCGAAGCCGGTGCGAACCTCGTCCTCTGCGCGCGCCAGGCCGACCGCTGCGAGCAGGCGGCAGCGGAGCTCGAGCAGCTCGGCGTCAAGGCGCTCGGCCTGGGCTGCGACGTGCGCGATCCCGAGCAGGTGGCGGCGGTCGTCGAGCGAACCGTCGCCGACTTCGGGGCCGTGGACGTCCTCGTCAACAACGCCGGCACGGTCTGGGGCGCTGCTCCAGAGGACATGCCGCTCGAGGGCTGGCAGAAGGTCGTCGACGTCAACCTGACCGGGGTCTTCCTCTTCTCGCAGGCGGCCGGGAGGACGATGATCGACGGCGACGGAGGATCGATCGTGAACATCGCCTCGGTTGCCGGATTGCACGGGTCCCCGAGCGAGATCACGAACTCGGTCGTCTACCACGCAACGAAGGGAGGCGTGATCGCGTTCACTCGAGACCTCGCGTGCAAGTGGGCGGATCACGGGATCCGCGTCAATGCGATCGCGCCAGGCTGGTTCCCGTCGGACATGGCCAACTTCGTGCTCGAGCGCCACGGCGACAAGCTGGTGGAGTCCGTGCCGCTCCGCCGCTTCGGCGGGGCCGATGACCTGAAGGGACCGGTCGTCTTCCTCGCCTCGGACGCCTCGGCGTACGTGACCGGCCACACCCTCGTCGTCGATGGAGGCCAATCGGCTTGAACGGCCCTGCCCCCTGGGCAGGCGAGCTCGAGGCCCGGCTCGGGCGTCGCGTCGAGGCGATGCAGCTCCTGCCCGGCGGTGCGTCCAAGGAGGCCTGGGCGGTCGAGACGGACGAGGGCGGCCTGCTCGTTCGGCGGGCGCTCGGCGGCGTGATTCACGAGGCGACGCTGTCGCTGGAGCATGAGTTCGAGGTGCTCCAGGCCGCCGAGGAGGCCGGCGTCAGCGTGCCGCATCCTGTCGCCTACCTCGGCGAGCTCGCCGGGCGCGAGGCCTTCGCGATGGAGTTCGTCGAGGGCGAGACGATCGGCAGGCGGATCGTCCGTGATCCGCCCGCCGGCCTCGAGACCCAGCTCGCCGACGAGCTCGCGAAGATCCACGCGATCCCGCCCGAGCGCCTGCCCTTCCTCCGCTCGCCGACATCGTCACGCGCTTCGAGCACGAGCTGGACTCGGTCGGCGATCCTCACCCGGCGCTGGAGTACGGGCTCTGGTGGCTGCGGGAGCACCGGCCCGAGCCGCTCGCCGACGTCGTGGCGCACGGGGACTTCCGGCTCGGCAACGTCGTCGTCTCCGAGCGTGGCCTCGTCTCCATCCTCGACTGGGAGTTCGCGCACCTCTCCGACCCGCGCGAGGACGTCGCGTGGCCGCTCGTCCGCGCCTGGCGCTTCGGCGTGGACGACCGGCGGCTGGGCGGAGTGGGCGAGGTCGGGCCGTACCTCGAGCGGTACGCGGAGCTGACGGGCCGCTCGATCTCCGAGGAGGAGCTCTACTGGTGGGAGGTCCTCGGCAACGTCAAGTGGGGCGTCGGCTGCCTCACGCAGTGCAGGCGCCACCTCACCGGCCTCGACCGCAGCGTCGAGTACGCGGTGCTCGGCAGGATGGCCGCCGAGATGGAGTACGAGCTCCTCGACCTGATCGAGCATGCCTGATCGCCCGGCCGCACCCGAGCTGATCGAGGCCGTGTTCGAGTTCCTCTCGGGAGAGCTGCTCCCGACCCTCGACGACCACCGCCTGAAGTTCCGGACGCTCGTGGCGATGAACGCGCTCGGCATCGCCCGGCGTGAGCTCGAGGCCGGGGAGGAGGGCATGGGCGAGGAGGAGCTTCGCGAGCTGGCGCGGCGGATCCGGGCGGGCGACGTCGACGAGGGCCTGCACGCGCGCCTGAAGGAGCACGTCGCGGAGAAGCTTCGCGTCTCCAACCCCGCCTACCTCGAGAAGTACGAGTGACGCGGCGCCGGATCTACCTCATGCGCCACGGACGGGTGGCGTACTTCGACCAGGGCCGGCCGCTCCCGCCTCACGACGTCCCGCTGACGCCCGAGGGCCGCGAGGAGGTCCAGGCGGCGGCCGCCGTGCTGGACGGGATCTCGTTCGACCGCGTGATCACGAGCGGCCTGCCGCGGACGGTCGAGACGGCGCGGATCGTGGCTCCGCGACGCCGAGATCGAGTCCTGGCCGGAGCTGCGCGAGATCGAGTCCGGACGGCTCGCGGACATCCCGGAGGACGAGCTCGAGCGCACGTTCGTCGAGGCCTGGCGGGACGTCGTTCCGGAGGAGGCGCGGTTCCTCGGCGGCGAGTCCGTCGGGTCGCTGCTCGACCGGGTGATCCCGGCCGTCGACCGCCTGCTCGCCGACACCGACTGGGACGTCGCTCCTCGCGGTGCTCCACGGCGGGGTCAACCGCGCGATCCTCTCCTACGCCCTGACCGGCGGCCGCGCCTTCCTCGGCAACTTCGAGCAGACACCCGGCTGCATCAACGTTCTCGACGTCGGCGAAGACTGGGTCGTTCGCGCCGTCAACACCGTGCCGGCAGACCTCGCGCACCGGGTCAACCGGTTGCGGACGATGGAAGAGCTCTGGAGCGAGTTCAAACCGGCCTGACACGGAGAGCGCAGGTCCGTCAGAATCGCGCCCTTCGCGTCTACGGAATGGGGGGGTCCCATGCGTTCGCTGCTCGCTGCGGCTCTGATTGCGCTCTCGCTCGTCGTTCCTGGAAGCGCGCTCGCCGCCGTCAAGGCCGGCCAGCCGTTTCCCGAGCAACCTCTTCACGACTTCGGACCGGACGCAGCTGACCGGCCTCCGCGTCGACCTTCCGAAGCCCGATTGCGCGGTGCGGCCGTCCGACTGCGCCGACATCGACGTGCTGAACACGCTCGACGGCTTCAACATCCAGCCGCGGATCTCGATCCCGTTCTCGGGGCCGATCGACGTCGCCACCGTCTCGAGCCAGACCGTGTTCCTGCTCGGCCCGCGCGGCCGGCGGGTCGGGATCAACCAGGTCGTCTGGGAGCCCGCCGCGAACACGCTGCACGTCGAGAGCGATGAGCAGCTCGCGGCGCACTCGAGGTATCTGCTGATCGTCACGCGCGGCGTCCGCGGGTCGGACGGGCAGCGGCTCGACGGCTCGGCCTTCTGGCGCGAGCTGCTCGCACGCGAGCCGGCAGCGGACAAGGCCTATCGGACGCAGTTGCTCTTCGCGCTCGGTGCGTCGATCTTCGCCGGCGCTGACCCGACGCAGGTCGCCGGCGCGAGCCTGTTCACGACGCAAAGCATCGACGCGATCTCGAGGAAGGTCCGGAGGCAGATCCGAAAAGGCCCGGCGCCGACGGCCAACTTCGCGCTCGGGACCGGCGGGGAGGGCACTGTCTTCCCGCTTTCCTCGATCACCGCGATCCAGTGGAGCCGGCAGACCGGAACCTCCACGTTCACGACGTCCTTCCTGCCGACTCCCCGTCCTCTCGCTCTTCCCCGGCTCGGTGGGCACGGTCGCCTTCGGGTCGTACGCATCGCCGGACTACGAGACCGCCGCCAAGGTCATTCCTGCGGTCGGGACGAAGACCGGGAAGCCCACGCCGCAGAGCACGAGCCACATCGAGTTCACGCTCTTCATGCCGGCCGGGGACGGAGCCGGCGGACGGCTGGCCGGTCGCGATCTTCGGCCACGGCTTCACCGATTCCAAGAACGGTGCGCCGTGGGCGGTCGCATCCTCGCTCGCGCGCGCCGGGATCGCCACGATCGCGATCAACGTCGTCGGGCACGGCGGCGGCGCGCTCGGCTCGTACACGGTCCTGCGTACGGGAGCGGCGCCGGTCAGCTTGCCGGCGGGCGGGCGCGGCATCGACCAGGACGGCAACGGGACGATCGACTCGACCGAAGGCGTCAATGCGGCGCCGCCGCAGACGCTTGTCAGCAACCGCGACGGCCTCCGCCAGACCGTGTTCGACCTGCTCCAGCTGGTCGAGGTGCTGGAGCAGGGCGTCGACGTCGACGGAGACGGCGGGAGCGACCTCGAACGAACACGGATCTACTACGCCGGGCAATCGTTCGGGGGCATCTACGGCGTGCCGCTCCTGGGTCTCGAGCGGAAGATCCGCGCGGGCGTGGCCAACGTCCCGGGCGGCCCGATCATCGAGATCGCGCGGCTCTCACCGAGCTTCCGGCCGCTCGTCGGGATCGCGCTCATCTCCCGCGTCCCGTCGCTCTACAACGCGGCGCCGAACCCGACGTTCACGTCGTTCGTCGAGAACAAGCCGCTGCGGAACCTGCCTCCGGTCGTCGACACCGTGCCGGGCGCATCTGCGATCCAGCAATTCCTCGATCGCACGGAGTGGGCGCAGCAGGCCGCCAATCCCGGCGGCGTACGCGCCGCTCGTCAAGCGCCCCGCGATCCTCCAGTTCGCACGCGGGGACCAGACCGTGCCGAACCCGACGACCTCCGCGATCATCCGCGCCGGCGGCCTCGCCTCGCAGACGACGCTCTACCGGAACGATCTCGCCTTCCAGGCGAATCCTGCGTTCCGCGGAACCCGCATTCGTTCCTGACCAGCGTCGCGAACCCGGCCATTGCGCCGTTCGCCCTGGCCGCCCAAGCGCAGATCGCGACGTTCTTCGCGAGCGACGGCGACACGGTGATCGACCCGGACGGCGCCGGGCCGATCTTCGAGACGCCGATGGTCGGCCCGCCGCCGGAGGACCTGGCCTTCCTGCCGTAGGCCGCTAGCAGTCGCGCCCGGTGTGAGCCGTCACGCCGGGCGCAGGCTCTCGAGACGCTCGCGGATCGCGCGACGCGCCTCGTCGAAGACCGTCGGGTCGCGGAAGAGCTGGAACTGCGAGTTGGCCGACTGCGCGAAGGCGTCGAGCTGGAAGGCGATCGCCCGCGCGCTCGATCGCCCCGTCCAGCTCGCCGGCCGCCTGCGCCTGTTCGACGGCGTGCTCGAGGTACGAGAGCCACGAGCGGATCATCGCCTCGATGCGGTCCCGCACCGGCCCGGGCCGGTGGTTGAACTCGGCCGAGGTCGCGGCGAAGAAGCAGCCGCCCGGGAACACCTGGCGCTCGGCGTAGTCGACCATGTGGTCGCAGAGCGCCCAGACCCGCGGCAGCCCCCTGGGCGCCTCACGGGCGGGATCGATGACCTCCTCGCGAAAGAGCGAGGCGGCGTGGTCGACGGTGGCGAGCTGCAGCTCCTCCTTCGAGCCGAAATGGGCGAAGAGGCCGCTCTTGCTCAGCTGGGCCGCCTCGGCGAGCCGGCCTATGGATAGCGGCTCGAGGCCCTCCTGGGTCGCGAGCTCCGCCGCGCGCGTCAAGATCGAGTGCCGGGTTCGCTCGCCCTTCGTTTTCAGCACGGTCGTCTGATTTCCATCCCGACCACGAGCGGAGTATAGACGGGCAGGCTTGACAGAATAGTACGATCGTTCTATTCTTCCCGCCATGGAGCTCGATCACCTCACGGTCTTCGTCCGCAGCTATTCGATGAGCAAACCGTTCTACGAGGAGACGCTTGCGCCCCTGGGCCTCGTCCTGCTCCTTGACTGGCCCGACGAGCACCGCGCCTACTTCGGCCGTCCCGGGAGTCCGAGCTCCCTCTGGCTCGTCGAGTCGGAGCTCGCCGGCAGGCTCGAGATCGCCCTCACTGCCGAGGACGTCGGTGTCGTCCACGCGTTCTACGGGACGGCGATCGCGGCCGGCGCGCGGGCGGACTGGGAGCCGGGTGTCCGGCCGGAGTACAACCGCGCGTACTACTCGGCGCGGGTCTTCGACTTCGACGGCAACTCGCTCGAGGCGGTCTTCCGCGGCGAGGCGACGCCCGCGGCGCTGCAGCCTCCCGCAGCCGCGTAACCTCACCTCCTCGTGCAAGAGCTGGGAGAGATGATCCCGTTCGCCGGGCACCTCGGAATCGAGGTGGACGCGGCCGCGCCGGAAGAGGTGCGCGGCGGGATGGACTGGGCGCCGGAGAAGTGCACGGCGGCCGGTGTGCTGCACGGCGGCGCGCTGATGGCGTTCGCCGACACGCTCGGAGGCGTCTCGGCCTTCCTCAACCTTCCCGACGGTGGCGGGACGACTGCGACGGTCGAGTCGAAGACAAACTTCTTCCGCGCCGTCCGCGAAGGCCGGCTGGAGGGCGTGGCCCGCCCGCTCCACGTCGGCCGGAGCTTCATCGTCGTCCAGACGGACGTCTACGACGCCGAGCAGCGGCACGTCGCCCAGGTCACGCAGACCCAAGCCGTCCTCAGCTAGGCGGAGATCCTGCGGATGATGCGGCGTAATCGGTCAGCCGGATCTATGCAGGATGAAGCTCCGGCAGCCGCCGACTGCGCGTCGGCAGACGTCTTCCTAGAGCGACACTGCGCTGTCGGCCCCGACGACCTCCGTTCCGAGCCCGAATTCGACGGCTTGCTCACTGGCATCGCCTTGCCCTTCGCCCAGGCAGTCGCGAACCGCGCTGCCGAGCCGCGCCCGGCTTTCAGGGACCAGGCGTTCGTGCAGGGCTAGCTCCGCCGGGGCAAGGATCACGCCGATCGACTCGCGGACAGAGCTCCCAGGCGCCCCAGAGCCTGGCCGCAGTCTCGTCCTCGGCGACGCTCGCGGCGACATTGGCAAGCCCTTCGAGGGCATACAGCACCTCCTCGGGCGTCTCGGTGGAGGCTCCCGCCGCGAGCGATTGGGCGAATCCTCCGGGCTTCGTCTGGCCGTTCGCTGCCCAGGAGCGCGAGCCCGAGGTTGAGGAGAACCTGCGATGGTCTGCGTGCGCCCAAAGCGATGCTCTCCCGCAGCAGTGGTTCTGCTGCGTCGTAGTTGCCCAGCACCAACTCGCTGTAGCCGCGGTTGTTGAGCGATGCTACTCAGACCGCTGAGATTCCCCAGCTCCCGGTAGATCGCCTCCGCGTCCACCTCCAGGCCCCGCTTCTCATCGTGCTTTCCCTCCATTCGGCCGCGTTCCGCAGGATGGTCAGGCTAATTGCGAGGCGTAGGCGGTCGCCCTCTGAGGCGAAGATCGCGCTACTCCTCGGCCGCTGCACGCACCCACTTCGTCTCGCCCTGTGCAAGGCCATACTCGCCGAGGCTATGAGAGCTCTCGCTCGTAGGGCGGGCGGCGCCGACGATCCCTGCTCGAGCGCGGCGTCGAGCCACCGTCGGCCTTCACTCAGGTTGAAACGCGCGAACCAGTAGAAGCGTAGGCCAGCGGCGAGCCGGAGCGAGAGTTCGGCTTCTCCGGCATCGCGCGTCCAGGCTAGCGCGGCACGAACGTTCTCCACCTCGGCTTCCTCTGCTGACTCCCGATCGTCGCCCTCGAGGCGCTCGTCGTCGCGGGGCTCCGCCACGGCAAGATGCTCGGCGTGGCGGCGCCAGTCGTGCGCTTCGCCCAGCCCCTCGAGGTGCTCCGCCGGTATTCGCGGATCGTCTCGAGCAGGGAATCGGGGCTGCCTGTCCCACTGCTGCTCATGCTGCTGCAGCAGTTCGCGCCGATCAGCGCCTCGAGACCATCGAGCGTTGCGTCGCAGACGGCTTCGGCCGCCTCGAGCGTGCAGCCGCCCGCGAAGACCGACAGCGGCCAATAGTCTCTGCTCTCCTCGTCGAGCAGCTCGTAGCTCCAGTCGATCGCGCTCGCGGAGCGTCCGCTGGTGCGAGGGGAGGTCGCGGGCTCCGCCGGTCAGGAGCGTCAACCGCTGTCCGAGTCGCTCGCATCGCCTGCGGGTCAGCAGCGCGACGCGCGCCGCGGCGAGCTCGATCGCGAGCGGCAGACCGTCGAGGCGGACACAGATCTCCGCGACCGCGGCCGCGTTCTCGGCGGTCACCTCGAAGTCGAGACGGACGGCCTCGCGCACGGTCGAGAAAGAGCCCACTGACTCGTACTGCGAGAGGCCCGCGAGCCCAGCGAGCTGATCTCGGATCCGGGCAATCGAGAGCGGCGGCACGGGATACTCGTGCTCGGCCGTTAGCCGCAGCGCAGCCCGGCTCGTGACGAGAAGGTTCAGCCTGGGCGCTGCACGAAGAGATCGCGCTACCGAGCTGCCGCCTCGAGTAGGTGCTCGAAGTTGTCGAGCACGAGCAGCGTCTGCTTGTCGTGTAGGAACTCGCGCAGGCCGTCTGCGAGCGGTCGCGCGCCGGATTCGGTGACGCCGAGGGTCTGCGCGACAGTCGGCAAGACGAGATCAGTGTCCGCCACCCCGACGAGCCCGACCACGAAGACGCCGTCGGCGAAATCCTCGATCAGCTCCGCTCCGGCCTGGCAGTGCGAGTCTCTCTTACCAGAACCCGCCGCTCCGGTCAGCGTGACGAGGCGCACATGCTCCTGGCGCACCAGGATGTCACCGCCGCGAGCTCCCGCTCGCGTCCGATCAGCGGCGTCGGCTGAACGGCAGGTTCGTCTGCCGAGCTCTCCAGCGTTCGAAGCAGCGGAACACGCCGTTCACGCCGTCCGCGACGAGCTGTGAGCCGCTGCGGCTGCAAAGATCCTTGAGCCGGTGCCGGCCGAGGTCGCGGACATCGAACTCGTCGCCAATGAGCTCGCGGGTGGTTTGCGAGAGAGCAGCGCTTGCCCGCCGTGGCCAGCGGCGCAGATGCGCGCGTACGCGGGACGTCGAGACCGACGTAGCCCGTCTCCGCGATCCGCGGCTGCCCGGTGTGGACGCCGATCCGAACGCGGAACGGGTGCGCGACGAAGGCTCGTTGGACGTCCACGGCCGCCGCGACCGCGTCGCTCGCGCGCGGGAAGGCGGCGAAGAACGCCTCTCCCTGTGTGTCGACCTCGCATCCACCGTGGCGGTCGAGCACCGAACAATGATTCGGTGATGGTCGACAAGGGCCGCCTCATAGCCTCGGCCGAGCTCCTGGAGAAGTCGCGTCGATCCCTCGACGTCGGTGAAGAACAACGTCACAGTGCCGGATGGCAGCGCGCGCATCGGCCACCACTCTGGCACGTTGGTGCCGGAAGCGAAATTCCAAAAAGGAGCAGACCGCCTCAACACCATGAGGCGACACACGCCGTAGCGCGAGAAAAGCCCTGGAAGGAGCGACAAACTCCTGTTCTACGTGCTCTTCGGCGCTAGTCGGAGATCGTCCGCCGCAGGAAGTCGAACTGCTCCTCGTGCGCCCGGCGGGCCAGGGAGAGCGGGAACGCAAGGAACGCGTGGACGCACTCCGGCCACACGCGAAGCTCGGCCTCGTTGCCGGCGGCCCGCCAGCGCGCCGACATGAACAGCGAGTCGTCGAGGAGGGGATCGAGCTCGCCGACCGAGAAGTACGCGGGCGGCAGGTCGTGGAGCTCGGCGTAGAGCGGAGAGATGTCGGGGTCGCGCCGCTCCTCGAAACTGCGGTCGCCGACGAAGCTTCGCCCGAACCACTCCATCGAAGGCGTCGAGAGGATGAATTCGCGGTCGCCCCAGTTGAGCTGACTCGGCGTGGCCGTGAGGTCGTAGCCGCCGTAGACGAGGTTCGCCGCGCGAAACGCGCCCGTGATCCCGTGGCGATCGCGGAGCCGCAGCAAGGTCGTGACGGAGAGATGAGCGCCGGCCGACTCGCCGCCGATCGCCAAGAGACCGGGCGTACCGAGCTCGCGCTGCCCATGCTCGAGCAGCCAGAGCGCAGCGTCCTCGCAGTCGTCCGGCGCCGCCGGGTACGGGTGCTCCGGCGCGAGGCGGTATCCGACACTGACGGCGCACAGGCCGGTCGCCTCGACCAGCGACCAGAGCCTGACGTCCTGCTCGTCGCACTCACCGAGCACCCAGCCGCCTCCGTGGATGTGCAGGTAGACCCCGGCCGCCTCACCCTCCGGCGCCAGCACGCGCAGTCGCATGTCACCGTTCCTGGTCGGAATGGCCATGTCGCGGGCCTGCGGCAGGAACTCGAGCGGCGGGAACACGCTCTTGCCGTCGCGCCTTCCCTGCCGGACGACTTCCGGTGGAAGCGTGTGCACGGGCGGCATCTGCTCGAGGCGGAGCAGGAGGTCCTCGTTGAACGCTCTCGTCTCGGCGAGCGCCGCGTCGTCGACGAGGGCTTTCACAGGCGCTCGACGATCATCGCCATCCCCTGGCCGCCGCCGACGCACATCGTCTCGAGCCCGATCGTCCCGTCGAGGGTCTCGAGATCGTTGAGCAGCGTGCACATGATCCGTGCTCCGGTCATCCCGTATGGGTGCCCGAGCGCGATCGCGCCGCCGTGGGGATTCAGCTTCTCGCTGAACGGATCGATGCCGAGCTCGCGGCTGACCGGGAGCACCTGCGCGGCGAAGGCCTCGTTCAGCTCGACCACGTCGACGTCGTCGATCGTCATGGCCGCCTGCTCCAGGACGGCGCGCACGGCGCCGATCGGACCGACGCCCATGATCTCCGGCTCGACGCCCGAGACGGCCGACGCGATGATCCTGGCCCGGGGCTGGACACCGAGCTCCCGAGCCTTCTCCTCGCTGGTGATGACGACTGCGGCTGCACCGTCGTTCAACGGGCACGAGTTTCCGGCCGTCACCTTCCCGTCCGGCCGGAAGGCCGGCTCGAGCTCGGCGAGCTTCTCGAGCGTCGATCCCCGGCGTGGCCCGTCGTCCGCGGAGACGCCGTTCCAGGGAGTGAGCTCGCGGGCGAAGAAGCCGCTGTCCTGCGCGGCGACTGCGCGCTCCTGGGACCGTTGCGCGTAGCGGTCCATGTCCTCCCGGGAGACGTCCCATTGCTCGGCGACGTTCTCGGCGGTCAGCCCCATGGGGATGTAGACGTTCGCGATCGGCGCGTCGTCACCGAAGAGCTTCGGATGAAGCTCCTCGGCGTCCTTCGGATAGCCGTCGACCTGCGTGATCGACTCGACTCCGCCGGCGACGAACGCGTCGCCTTCGCCCGCCCTGATCGCGTGGAACGCCATTCGGATCGTCTGCAGGGAGGAGGCGCAGAACCTGTTCACCGTCGTTCCTGGCACGCTCGCCGGCAGGTCCGCGAGGAGCGCCGCCCGCCGGGCGAGGTTCATGCCCTGCTTCTGCTCCGGGAACCCGCACCCGAGCATGACGTCGACGATGTCCCCCCGATCGAGCTCGGGGACCTGGTTCAGCGCGGCGTCGATGGCGAAAGCGGCCAGGTCGTCGGGGCGGGCATCCACGAGCGACCCCTTCCGGGCGCGCCCGATCGGGGTTCGCGCTGCCGAGACGATGACTGCGTCAGACAAAGGCGCTCTCTCCTGTCAGTTGGCGACCGATGATCAGTTTCTGGATCTGGCTCGTTCCCTCGTACAGGGTCGTGACTCGTGCGTCCCGGAGGTATTTCCCGACCGGGAACTCGTCAACGTAGCCGTAGCCGCCGTGCACCTGGACCGCGGCGTTCGCCGACCGGACCGCCGCCTCGCTGGCGTAGTACTTGGCGATCGACGACTCGAGCGTGTGCCTGGTCCCGGCGTCGGCGGCGAGGGCGGCCTTCCACGTCAGCAGGCGAGCAGCCTCCGTCTCGACCGCGATCTCCGCGAGCAGCTCCTGCACGAGCTGGAACGACGCGATCGGACGCCCGAACTGGTGGCGCTTCGCCCGTGTAGGCGAGACAGGCCTCGAGACAGCCCTGGCCGATGCCCACGCAGCCGGCCGCGAGGGAGATCCGGCCGTTGTCCAGCGCCGAGAGAGCCACCTTCATCCCGGCTCCCTCGTCTCCGAGCACGTTCTCGGCGGGAACCCGCACGCCGTCCAGCGTCAGCTCGCCGGTGTCCTGCGCCCGCAGCCCGAGCTTGCCCTTGATCTGCTTCGCCGAGAAGCCGGGCGCATCGGTGGGGACGAGGAAGCACGTGATCTTCTCGCCTGTGCGCGCGAAGACGAGCGCCAGCCCAGCCCAGGTGCCCAACGTGATGAAGACCTTCGAGCCGGTGATCGACCACGAGTCGCCGTCGCGCTCCGCCGTCGTCGTGAGCCCGCCGGGATCGGACCCCGCTCCCGGCTCGGTCAGGGCGTAGCAGCCGAGCACTTCGCCCGCTGCCTAGGCGTGGGATCCACTCCGCCTTCTGAGCTTCGGTACCCCACTTGAGGATCGTCTTCCCGACGAGGCCGACGTTGACGGAGACGATCCCTCGCACCGAGGAGTCGACCCGCCCGAGCTCCTCCATCACCAGGGAGTACGAGACGGTGTCGAGCTCCCAGCCGGCGAGGAAGCCGACCTCGGCCAGCTTCGCGACGATCCCCTGGTCCATCGTCTCGTCACGGTCCCAGTCGCGCACGTGCGGCGCGATCTCGCCGTCGACGAACTCACGGGCGGAGCGGCGGATCAGCTCCTGCTCGGGAGTGAGCGTCAAATCCATGAGCCGATCCCCTACGCGCGACGGGGCCGCAGGTGCGGCCCCGTCGACGTTCCTCGGTCGGAGCGGTTCAGCGGCCCTGGTAGAGGGCGCTGATCTCCGACCACGTGCCGTTGTCGTAACGAACGACCTTCCCCTGGGAGATCGGGAACCGGTCGGTCTTCGTGGTCTTGACCTTGACCCCGGGCAGAGCGTAGGGGTTGACCCAGTTCATGTTGGCGGTCGCCGCCATCAGCGACGCGCGGGTCGGGTTCTTCCCAGCCCGGTACATCAGCTTCACGAAGTCGTGCCCCTTCGCGATGCCGTAGTAGTAGAAGCTGTTCCGGATGTCGATGTTCTTCGGCCCGTACTTGGACATGATGTTGCGGTAGGCCTTGATGGCCGCGTCCCGACGGTACTTGGGGTTCGTGTTGTTCTTCAGATACCCCGTGCTGATCGTTCCGTTGAGGAACTCCTGACCAACGGTCCGAGCGGCCGCGGCCATCACGCCGTCCGTCGCGGCGACCGAGTTGAGCACGATCTGGTCGGGCTTCCAGGCAAGCTGTCGGGCCGTCCCGAGTGCGCGGACGGTTGGAGTTCCGGCGGTCGTGAACAGGATCCACGTCGTCGCACTCGTCGCCTTCTGGCGGGAGATCTGCGACGCGTAGTTCGTGTCCGTGACCTCGTACCCGAGCTCGGAGACGATCAGGTTCTGCCTAGCCCCGAGCCCCTGCTTCAGACCCCGCAGGTAGTCCTTTCCGTAGTCGTCGTTCTGGTACAGGACCGCGATCCGGCCGTTCGGCCGGTTCGCCCGGAGCCAGCGGGCGTAGATGCGGCCTTCGGCGACGTAATCGGTCTGCCACCCCGACGTCCAGGGCCATGCCTTGTACTGCGTGCCCCAGTAGCTCGCGCCCGTCGAGACGAGCACTTGCGGGACCTTCCTCTGGTTGAGCATCGGTCGGATCGCAATGTTGTTCTCCGTGCCGAGAGTTCCGACGATTGCGAAGACCTTGTCCTCGAGCACCAGCTTGTTGTGCAGCTGGATGGCCTGCGCCGGGTTGTACCCATCGTCGTACGTCTTGAAGATGATTCCGCGGCCGTAGATGCCGCGCTTTCCGTCCGGACCCCTCCGGGCGTTGACGTACTTGAAGTACGTCTGCAACCCGGCTTCGATCGGGGCATACGACGACACAGGCCCGCTGAACGGGAACGTTCCGCCGATCGTGATCGCTCGGCTCGTGATTCCCGGAACTGCCTGTGTCGTGGTCCCAGCGTGCGGTCGCGCGAGCGCTCCCGGCAGGCCCAGGGTCAACCCCGCGCCGAGCGCTACGACCGTCACCAGCACCTTCTTCATGCGTTTTCTCCTCCCTGAGGCCGCCACAGTTTGATTCGGAAGCCTAGTACATAGGGGTTACTCAGGGTAACGTCAAGCTGGATTCGTTTTGGCGGCCGCCTCGCGGAGTGCGGAGAAGCCGTCCCAGAGAATCGTCGTCAGGTACTCGACGAGCTGGGCTCGTGGCATCGACCGGCTCTCGAGCCACGACATTCCGGCCGCTCGCACCATCCCGATCACGCACTCCGCCCACGGCTTGGCGAACCCGGGATCCAGACCGGCGCGCTGGATGTTCTCGACGGCTGCGAACGCGCAGTTGGCAACGTGTCGATGGCGGAAGTCCGCCATGAGCTGAGCGGTCCCCGGCTGCTCGCTCGCGTGAAGCAGGAAGCGATAGCGCTCGGGCTCGCGCTCCACGTATGAGAGGTACGCATTGATCGTTGCTGCCAGACGGCTGCGCGGATCGGTCGCCTCGATCGCGGGGCGCAAGGCGACGACGAGCTCGGCGATGTATCGCTCCGTGAGCGCGGTGTAGAGGCCGTCCTTGTCGCCGAAGTGTCGATAGAGCACGGGCTTCGTGATCCCCGCCTCGGAGGCGATGTCGTCCATCGAGACATGAGGGCCGTCGCGCTGGATGACCTCGTCCGCGACGTCGAGGAGCTCCTCGCGGCGCCGCTCGCGCAGGCGCGCCCGCTCCGAGTCTCGTCGCCTCGTCGCCGGTGTCTGGGTTGCCATGGTCACCGACGTTAACGTTTTTCAGGCACCCGGAGGCGCGGCGCGGCGCAACCTTCCGCCGCGCACGACGTTGGTGAGCGCGCGGAACAATCCTGCGACGCCGCCCGGGAGCAGCAGCATGATCACGATCAGGAACACGCCGAAGACGACCGCCGGAGCCTGGTCCGCGAGGCTGAGATTGAAGACCGGCGGCTCCTGCGCGTAGATCGGGAGGAACTCGAAGAGGAGTGCCCCGAAGACGACGCCAGCGAGGGAGCCGAGCCCGCCGATCACGGCGGCCGCCAGCAGCAGGATCGAGAGCGAAACGGGGAAGGTGTCAGGGTTGACGTACGCGGTCTCGATCGCAAACAGCGCGCCCGCCGCGCCGGCGTAGAACGACGAGACGCCGAAGGCGAACGTCTTGTAGAGCGCCGGGCTCACGCCGGCGGAGATCGCAGCGACTTCGCCGTCGCGGATCGAGCGCCACGCCCTCCCGATCCGGCCGCGAACGAGCAGCCAGGCGACCAGGAACAGGATTCCGGCGGTGACCCAAGCCTCGTAGTAGAGCCAGTGGCGGGTGGAGATGTCCCAGCCGAACGGGGTCACAGGGAGATCCAGGTTGATCCCGCCGCCGCCACCGGTGACCTCCGCGAATCGCTTCATCAGGATCGGAAACGAGACCGCGATCGCGAGCGTGGCGAGCGCCAGCGAGATGCCTCCGAGCCGCAGCGCCGGGATGCCGATGATGAAGCCGACAACGCCGGTGAAGAGCGCGGCGATCGGGATCGTGAACACCGGCCGCATCCCGTCGCCGATCGGGATCCAGTCCGGCGGGTCGAGCATGTACAGCTCGAGGCCCGGACGTCCGAGCGACAGGAGCGCGGCAACGTACGCCCCGATGCCGACGAACGCGCCGTGGCCGAGTGAGATCTGGCCGCTGTACCCGGTGAGGATGTTGAGGCCGAGAAGCGCGATCACGTAGATCGCGACGAGCGTGAACTGGAGCAGCCGGAACTCGCCCATGAACCTGGGCAGGAGCGCGACCACGACGACGGCGAAGGCGAATAGCGCCGGGGCGATCGCCTTGCGCAGGATCGTGCTCCAGCTCATCAGACGCGCCTCACCACGCGGTGGCCGAACAGACCTTGCGGGCGAATGAGCAGCACGAGCAGCAAGACCGTCAAGGCCGCCGGCAGCCGCAGCTCGCCGCCGATGAAGTCGACATAGGTCCCGAGGACGTTGATCAGCACGCCGAGCGTCAGCCCCCCGACGACCGCGCCGACGGGGCTGTCGATCCCGCCGAGCACGGCGGCGGCGAAGGAGTAGATCAGGATCACCAGCATCAGGTTCGGGTCGAGGAAGGCCGTTGGGGCGGCCATCATTCCGGCGACGGCGCCGAGCGACGCGGCCAGGCCCCAGCCGAGCGCGAGCATCCAGCCGACGCGGACACCCATCAGCCGGCTCGCCTCCTGGCTGTTCGCGACAGCGCGCATGACGAGACCGAGCGTCGTGAAGCGGAAGAACGCCCAGAGCACGAGGACGGTCGCCAGGCAGACGCAGAGCACGCCGAGGTCCTGGTACGAGATCACGACGCCGGCGATCTCGGTCGTCTCGTTCGGGAACGGGCTGTCGAACGCCTTCACCTCGGCGCCCCAGATCCAGCCGGTCAGGCCGTTGAGCGCAATGAGTAACCCGATCGTGACGATCACGATGACAATCTCGGGCCGGTGCTCGACCGGCCGGATGATCGTCCGCTCGACGGCGGCGCCGCCGACGAAGGCGATGAGGAGGGTGACCGCGAAGGCCGGCCAATACGACAGGCCCTGGTTCATCAGCGACCAGGCGACGAAAGTCGTGAACGTCGCCATCTCTCCCTGTGCGAAGTTGAGGACGTCGGTTGCTCGGTAGATGAGAACGAGCGCGAGCGCGAGGCTGGCGAAGATGGCACCCTGCGCGAGCCCGCTGACGACCTGTTGGAGGAAGGCAGCCATCAGTAGCCGAGGTAGCTCTTCCTGACGCCTTCGTGGCGTGCGAGCTCGTCGCTTGTGCCCTCCACCGCCACCTTTCCGACCTCGAGCACGTAGGCGCGGGCGGCGACGTCCAGCGCGATCCTGGCGTTTTGCTCGACGACGAGCACGGTCAATCCGTCGTCCTCGTTGAGCCGCCGCACGGTCGCGAACAGCTCGCCGACCACCGTCGGCGCGAGCCCGAGCGACGGCTCGTCGAGCATGAGCAGGCGCGGGGTTCCGACGAGCGCGCGGCCGAGTGCGAGCATCTGCTGCTCGCCGCCGCTGAGCGTGGCTGCCGCCTGATCGCGGCGCCGCTCGATCCATGGGAAGTACCCAACGACCCGCTCGGCCGCTTCGGCGAAGCTGCCACGCCGAGCGACCGCTCCCATCCGAAGGTTCTCCCAGACCGTCAGTTCCGGAAAGAGACCCCTGCCCTCCGGGACATGCGCGATGCCAAGCCGGGAGACCGATTCGGTCGACCTTCGGGTGATCCGGCGACCGTCGAAGGTGATCTCGCCGGAGGTCCGCGTCATACCCGAGATGCTGCGCAGCGTCGTCGTCTTGCCGGCGCCGTTTGCGCCGAGCAGAGCGACGACCTCCCCCTCGTCGACCGTCAGCGAGACGCCGTGCAGGGCGCGGATCGGGCCGTAGCGGGCGAAGACGTCCGTCAGCTCAAGCAGCGGCATCCTCGCCTCCGAGATATGCCTCGATCACGCCCGGATCCTTCTGGACCTCGCTCGGCGTCCCCTCGGCGATCTTCCTGCCGAAGTTCAGGACGTGCACCCGGTCGCAAATGCTCATGACGAGCGCCATGTGATGCTCGACGATCAGGAGGGTGAGGTCGAAGTCCTTCCTCAGCTTCCGGATCAGCGAGCCGAGCTCTTCGACCTCCTCGTGGTTCAGGCCGCCCGCGGGCTCGTCGAGTAGGAGCAGTCGCGGGCGCGAGACGAGCGCCCGGGCAAGCTCGATGCGCTTGAGCGTCCCGAACGGCAGACCGGCTGCCGGCCGCCCGGCGTGTGCACCGAGGTTCAGATAGTCGAGCGTCTCGCGCGCCATCTTCGTGCCCTGGCGCTCGCCGAACGGATGCATGCGCGTGTGCGCGCCGACGAGGACGTTCTCGGTCACGGTCATGGTCGGGAACAGCACGACGTTCTGGAACGTCCGCGAGACACCCGATCGGACGACCCGGTAGGGGCGAGTGCGGAGAAGGTCGCGCCCCTCGAGGAGGACACGACCCGAATCGGCCTTGTACAGACGGGTGACGACGTTGAAGAGCGTCGTCTTGCCGGCGCCGTTCGGGCCGATGAGACCGCCGATGGTGCCCTCCTCCAAGACGAGCGACACATCGTCGAGCGCAACGATCCCGCCGAAACGCCGCGTCACGTTCTCGACAGCGAGGAGTGCCACGGGGCGACGATCATAAAGCGGAGTGAAGGAGTTGAATGCAGCCATGGTCGAGCTCGAGGATGGGATCCGCCGCCAGACGTTCGCCTTGCCGCTCGGCATCGACCACGTCCACTGCTACCTGTTGCCGTCCTCAGACGGCGGCTGGACCGTGGTGGACACGGGCCTCGGAGTCCCCGATGCAGGGGAGCGGTGGACGCGGGCGCTGGAGGGACTGGACGCGCCGGTGGAGCGCATCGCCATCACGCATTTCCATCCCGACCACATCGGGGCAGCGGCCGATCTGGTCGAGCTGACCGGCGCACCGGTCTTCCAGGGCGCGGACGACTACGCCCAGTGCGTCCGGACCTGGGGCGAGCTGCGTGTGGCGGAGCGGATGCCCGAGTACCTCCGGGCGCACGGCACGCCGGAGTCCGATGTCGAGTCGTTTCGCGAAGAGGGACGGGCGTTCGTGCAGTTCGTGCGGTTCGCTCACGACCCCGAGGTCCTGGAGCCAGGCGGCCACCTCGACGGCTGGGAGGTGCTGCACCTGCCCGGCCACGCCGACGGCCATCTCGCGTTCCTGCGGGACGGGACGCTTGTCGCCGGCGACACGCTGCTCGGATCGATCACGCCGAACGTGGGGCTCTATCCGGACTCCAGGCCGGATCCGCTCGCCGACTACCTCTCTTCACTGGAGCGCATCGCCGAGCTCGCCCCCAGGATCGCGCTGCCGGGCCACGGTGACCTGATCGAGGATCCCGCCGGCAGGGCGCGCGAGCTGATCGCGCACCACCGCGAGCGCCTCGACCGGACGGCCGAAGCGCTCGACGGCGATCCGCTGAGCGCCTACGACGTGTCGCTCACCCTGTTTCCGGAGCCGCTACCTCCGACGCTCCGCCGCTTCGCGATGGCCGAGACCCGGGCGCATCTCGAGTACCTCGTCCGGCGGGACGGCGCGAAGCGCGTCGACGCGGACGAACGCATCGCCTACCTCGCCTAGAAACGGCGAAGCCCGCTTTGCGGCGGGCTTCGCTTCGTCGTGGAGAGAGGGAGAGAGGAGCTGTTATTCCCCGTCGTCAGGGTGCGACGTCGTCACGGTCTTGACGATCTCGCAGTTGACGTGGACGTCGGACTCCCTGGAGTTGAGCCAGACGACGTCCTTGTCGCCGGCGCCGCAGTCGATCGTGTCGACCATGCGGTCGCGGGCGAGTGCGTGCATCCGGTCGTTGCCGGCGCCGCCGTTCTCGACATCTGCGCCACGGCCGACCCAGATGCGGTCGTCGCCGTTGTCGCCGTTCACGACGTCGTTACCCCAGCGGCCGCGAAGGACGTCGTTGTCCTCGCCGCCGTTGAGCGTGTCGTTGCCGACACCACCGCGCATACGGTCGTTTCCACCCTCGCCGTTGAGGGTGTCGTTCCCGCGCTGGCCGAAGACGCGGTCGTGTCCTGCGCCAGCGTTGACGGTGTCGTCACCGCCGCGGGCGTGAATCCTGTCGTTCCCGGCCGTGCCGGTCAGGGTCTCGCCGTTGTGCGTCCCCTTGATGACGACGACGCGGTGAGCGACGGCGGCGCTCACGATCGCCAGCGCGAGCAGCGCGGCGAGTGAGAGAGCCCCGAGTCGAATCTTCTTGGTCACTGCTGAGTACCTCCTTGGCGACGTTGACCGGAGTCTTCCCAGCCGCCGTGATGGAGGAGTGGTGCTTCTGAAAGGATTTCGTACCGAGTTGTTAGGCCTGCGTAAGGACGGCGCGCTGATGTCGGCCGAAGACCTCGCGCAGCGCCAGCAGCGTCATCACGAGCCCGGTCGCGCCGGCCACGAAGAACGCCAGCTGCGTGCCGCCGATCTCCGAGAGCCAGCCGCTGAGCAGGCCGCCGAACGGTGCGAGGCCGGCAAATGCGAACAGGTAGAGGCTGAGGACGCGGCCGCGGAGATGATCCGGCGCGGTCAGCTGGAGCAATGACTGGCTGTTCGCCGTCCACAGCGTGAAGCAGACGCCGACGACGTAGAGCAGCACGGCGCAGGCGGCGACCGTCGTCAGCGGTGCGAGTACGAGCAGGGAGACGCTGAAGCCGCCGACGCCGAGGAGAAGCGCCTTCCAGCTCGCGCGTCCGAGGGCGGCCGAGAGCAACGCGCCGGTGAAGGCGCCGGCGCCGAAGCAAGCGGAGAGCAGGCCGAAGGTGCGTGGGCCCGCCTCGAGCGTCTCCGATGTCAGCACCGGGACGAGGACGTGGAAGTTGAAGCCGACGGTGCTCACCACCATCGTCATCGCCAGCACCAGCCGGATGTGCGGCGAGTGGCGGACGTACGAGAGCCCTTCGCGAACGCTGCGCAGCACCGTGGGGTGCTCGTCCGGCCGGTCGAGCTTCACGAGCTCGCTGACGCGCATCAGCCAGAGGCTCGTCAGGACGGCGAGGAAGCTGAGCGCGTTCACGGCGAAGCAGACGCCGACACCGAAAGCGGCGATGAGCACGCCGGCGGCCGCCGGGCCGATCACGCGCGAGCCGTTGAAGAGGCTCGCGTTCAGCGCGATCGCGTTCGGGAGCTCCTGGCGGCCGACCATCTGGAACGTGAGCGCATGGCGCGCCGGCGCGTCGAAGACGAGCGCGGTGCCGGCGGCGAAGGCGAGGGCGTAGGCGAGCCAGACGAGCTCCGCGCCAGAGAACGCGAGCGCGGTGAGCGCCAGCGCGACCATCATCGACGCGGTCTGCGTGACCATCACGAGCCGCCGGTTGTCGAAGCGGTCGGCGACGACGCCGGACACGAGGCCGAAGACCGTGAACGGCACGAACCGGCAGAACGCGAGGAAGCCGACGGCGACCGCCGAGTGCGTCAGCTCCACGACGTACCAGGCGAGCGCGATGTTCTGCATCCAGGTCCCGGCGAGCGAGACGACCTGGCCGCTGAAGAAGAGCCGGTAGTTCCGGTGCTTGCGCAGGCTCGCGAAGGTGCGGCGGAAGGCTGTCGTCATTCGTCCTCCAGTAGGTGGAGGAGCGGACCGACCGCCGTGTCGAGCGCTTCGAGCTCGGAGGGCTCGAGCCGCTTCAAACGGGCTGCGAGCCAGGCCGTGCGGCGCGACTTCACCGAGCGCAGCACGCGCTCGCCTTCCTCGGTCACCGACAGGCCTTGCCGGCGGCCGTCGTGCTCGTCCCGGGTTCGGCGGACGAGACCTGCTGCCTCGAGGCGCGCGACGTGCTTCGACATCGCCGGGGCAGAGATCCGCTCCCGCGCCGCCAGCTCGTTCACGCCGATTCCCCGGCTGCGGTGGATCTGGATCAGCAGCGTGACCTGCCCGCCGGTAACCCCGAGCGCGTGGCTCTCGCGCCGGAGCTCGCGCGCAAGCTTGAGCAGCGCGGGCCGGAGGCGGTTCGCGAGGTCCGTATGGGTCTGCGTAGTAGGCAAGTCGTTAACCAGGTTAACAATCATTCGGCGGTTTCCGCATGATGCTCCCGGGTACCCTTCCGCTGCCATGCCGCGGGATGTCCGTGAGGAGCTTGCAGAGAACGTCAGGGAGCTGGCTCAGCGCCTGCGGAGGACTGCCGCGACCGAGGCGCCTTTCGACTGGGTCGCGGAGCAGCTGGGCTTCAATCGGCCCGAGCCGGCGCGGTCGCTGGAGGAGCTCCAGGCCGAGCTCGATTCACTCGTCGGGCTCGAGACGGTGAAGAAGCAGGTGAGCGCGCTGGTCGCGTTCCTCCAGGTGCAGGCGCGCAGACAGGAGCACGACCTCCCGGAGGTGGCTACGAGCCAGCACCTCGTCTTCTACGGGAACCCCGGCACGGGCAAGACGACTGTCGCGCGGCTGCTCGCGCAGATGTATCGCGCGATGGGCCTGCTTCGGCGCGGGCATCTCGTCGAGGTCGACCGCAGCGGGCTCGTCGGCCAGTACGTCGGCACCACGGCGCTCAAGACCGAGCGCGTGATCCGCCGGGCGCTCGACGGCGTCCTCTTCATCGACGAGGCCTACGCGCTTGCACCCGAGGCGGCGTACCACGACTTCGGCCCGGAGGCGGTCGAGACGCTGCTCAAGCGCATGGAGGACTACCGCCACCGGCTGATCGTCATCGTCGCCGGCTACCCGCGGCCGATGAACCGCTTCCTCGACTCGAACCCGGGGCTCCGTTCGCGCTTCTCGCGCGAGATCTCGTTCCCGGACTACTCGACGGACGAGCTGCTCGCGATCACGGAGAAGTTCGCCGGCGACTACGCGTACGAGCTGACGGAGGGCGCTGACGAGGCGCTCCGCTCGATCTTCGACTCGGCCCAGCGGGGCGAGGGCTTCGGCAACGCCCGGTACGCGCGAACGATCTTCGAGCAGGCGCTGAACGCCCAGGCGCTCCGGCTCGCCGGCCTGTCCGGTCGCCGGCTCGAGGAGCTCGGGCCGGAAGAGCTGACGACGCTCACGGACGACGACGTCGTCTCGGCGGCGACGGCGCTCGGCGAGGGCGCAGAGCTCCCGACCGAACGGCCGCGCTGGTTCCGGCGGCGGGCGTCCTAAGGGCGCGGTAGGAGAAGCGCGACGTTGCGGTCGGCGCGGGTGCCGCGCCGGTCGGGCCAACCGTTCTCGCCGTTCTCGGCCTGCGGCTCGTTGAAAGCGAGCTCGCGGGCGATCGAGACCAGGCGTCCTAGCCCCCTGCCGCTCGGCCGGGCCGGGCCGGTGTGGTCGATCGCCGTGGTGTAGATGGCGAGACCGCCGCTCGTCTCCGCCAGCTCGATCACGCGTGACTGCTGCGGCCACTCGAGGTGGGAGGCGGTGACGATCTCCCAGAAGGTGCCGTGCGGCTCGATCCGGTTCTGATGCTCGTGGCCGGCCACGTAGGCGAGCACTCCGCGGTGGCTGCGAAGGAGCGCCTCGACTTCGGGGCCGAGCCGGACCCCTGGAGCAGCTGAGCTCATCGTCCGGATGGAATGGTGGCCAAAGACGAGGATCAGCTCCCGGCGCACCTCGGCCGCCGCGAGCTCCGCGTCGAGCCAGCGGAACTGCGCCTCGTCCAGGTTCCCGGAGCTCGAGTTGTCCGCGACCGTGTCGACGGTGACGAAGCGGATCCCGGGCGCCGGGCCGAAGGAGTAGTACGCGTCGCCCCTCGCGACGTTCGCCGGGGAGAAGCCGTGGCCTCGCGGCCGGCCGCGGGTGCGGAAGTGCTCCTGCATCCACGCCGCCTTCCGCAGGAAGCGGCGCGCCGGGTCGCTCGGCACCGTCTTCCAGAGGCCTGGGTGCTCGCGCGGCACGCCCCAGGTGTCGAGGAAGTCGCCGAAGGTGATGCGGATGATCTCCGCGCGCTCCGCCGGCGTCACGCCGCCCTCGCGAAGGGGCTGGATCTGCGCAAGCGCCTCGCGCGAGTAGCGGGTCACCTTCCGGCAGCCGACGACGACCTGGTCGAAGAGGTCGTTCTGCGCGAAGTTGCCCTGGACGAGCCCGTCGTGGTTCCCGAACACGGAGTACCAGGGGAGTCCGAGGCCGATCGGCCTGAACGGCCTGTTCATCTGCTCGAAGAGGCCCCGGTAGTCGCGCGAGGCGACTGTCCGGCCGGTGGCGCGGCGGTTCGCGGAGGCCGAGGGCGAGTAGCCCGGCCCGTCGCCCTTCCCGTTCGGCTCGTAGAAGCGTCCGCCGCCGCGCATCCCCGTGTAGAGCGGCGGCTTGCGCAGGCCGCAGGTGCCGGCCCTGCCGGAGTTCGGGTTCACGACCCGCCCGCCGTCCATCACGTCGATGAACCAGCGCGTCTCGTTGTACTGCGCGTTGTCGACGTTGTCCCCGCCGGTCATGACCAGGCGGATCGGCGCTCCCGTCGCCGGCCCGCGGCGGAGCTTGCGCACGGCGCGGACCTCGGCGTCGAGCACCTGCGCCATCAGGCCCTCTTGTGGCCGGTAGGAGGAGCTGAACGGATCGCCGCCGAGGAAGTCGACGAGCTCGACCCGGCCGGGCGACTCCTCGTCGACCATCTGCGTATCGGCGAGGTGGGCGAAGGCGATCAGCGGGCGGGTCGTCGTGCCGCCGCCGAACATCAGGTCGGTGCGGATGACGCGGGGGTCGGCCGGACCGTACTCGAGCCGGTTGTCGCCGTTCCGGTCGACAATCGTCCCCCGAGCCGGTGGACGCTGCGCGCCGGCGGCGCCCGCGAGTGCCGTCAGAGCGAGCGCTGCGATCGCCGCCGAAAGGATCCTCACTCGGCAATCATCTCTGGCGCGGGCAGTTCCTTGGCGGACGGGCGTGTGGCAGCGGGCAGGAGCAGCAAGGCCGAGAGCAGCCCGAGCAGGCCGCAGAAGAGCCAGAACGCGTCGCCGTTCCAGGCGTAGAGGACGGCGCCGATGCCCGGGCCGAGCATGAACGCGAGGCCCCAGGTGAGGCCCCAGGCACCCTGGTACCGCCCGCGGAGATGCGCCGGGGCGATGTCCGCGACGTACGTCGCCGCGACGGGCGCGTACACGATCTCGCCGATCGTCCAGATCAGGACGGTGAAGGCGAGCGCGGCGAGCGACTCGGCCCAGGCGTTCAGTGCGAAGCCGAGCCCGACGAGGAGCGACCCGACGAACAGGGTCGGGATCGCCGGGAAGCGCTGTGTGATCGAGGTGAACGGGAGCTCGAGGATCACGATCGCCAGCCCGTTCAGCGAGATCAGGAGGCCGTAGTCGGAGTTGGAGAGGCCGCTGTCCTGAACGTGGAGCGGGAAGGTCGCATTCGACTGGAAGTAGACGAAGGCGCCGAGGATCGACGAGACGAGGAAGAAGAGGAACGCGCGGTCGCGGGCGATCGTCCTCACTGCCTCGCCGCGCCGCTCGTCACCTCGGCGGGTGCGGACGCCCTCCGGCAGGCCGACGATGGCGATCACCCCGAAGGCGATCGACGTCAGGGCGTCGCCGACGAACAGGTAGGTGAACGAGCGGTCGGCGAGGAGCCCGGCGGTCGCGGGGCCGGCGGCGAAGCCGAGGTTGATCGCGAGCCGGTTGAGCGCGAACGCGGGCAGGCGCTGCCCGGCAGGGACGAGGTCGGCGAGCAGCGCCGACGACGCAGGCCGGTACATCTCGCCGGTCAAGCCCGCGAGGACCGTGAGCGCCCCGATCAGGACGATGTCGTCCGCCTGCGAGAGCGCGAGCAGCGTCGCGGCCGAGCTGAACATCGAGATCGTGATCGCGTTCCGGCGGCCGAGCCGGTCGGCGACCAGCCCTCCAACCGCCGCCGCGACCACATTTCCCGCGCCGTACAGGCTGACGACGAACCCCGCCTCGGCGATCGAGTAGCCCTTCTCGCGCAGGTACAGGACGAGGAAGACCGCGACGAAGCTGCCGAAGCGGTTGACGAACGAGCCGGCGCAGAGGATCCAGACGGGGCCGGGCAGCGAACGGATCCCCGCACGCAGCGTCGTCCGCTCGTCGACCATAGGCGCTAATGAATCAGCTGCGGATCGTCTCGCCGAGCGAGCGGACGGCCGGGTCGAGTTAGGCATCACCCGCTACGCGGGTAAGTGGTTCGGACATGGCTCGTTGGTCCCCCTTGCGTCGCCGCCGCGGAACCGAGTACCGCGAGGAAACTGTCACCACCGCTCCTCCGCCGAAGCCACGGCCCTTCTGGCCCTGGCTCTTGCTGCTGCTCCTACTCGTGCTCGGGGCGCTCGGCGCCTCGTACTACTTCGCGAACCGGGGCGAGACGGTGGACGCGGCGGAAGTTCCGACCGTGGTCGGGGAGCAGCGTGGCGAGGCCGAGCGCCGGCTCGAGGAACGCGAGTTCGTCCCGGAGATCGACCGTGTTGTCAGCCAGCGGTCGCCGGGCACGGTGGTCGCGCAGCGGCCCGAGCCGGGCACGCTGTACGGCGAGGGCGGCATCGTCGTCCTCGCGGTCGCCCGCGACCCGTTACGAACGGAGGTTCCCGACGTCTCCGGCCTGAGAACTCCGCGTGCGCTCGCGCGGCTGCGGGCGGCCGAGCTCCGTCCGCGAGCGCAGGCAGTGCCGTCGCAGGAGCCGAGAGGCACTGTCCTCCGCCAGCTGCCGCAACCGGGAACCGAGGTGCCGACGGGGTCGCCCGCGATCGTGGTCGTCTCGAGCGGGCCGGAGCTCGGAACCGTCCCCGACGTCGTCGGTACGCCCGTCAGCCAGGCGACGTCGCAGCTCGCGCAGGCGGACTTCCGCGTCCGGGTCGTCCAGGTCGCGAGCTCGGACGAGGAAGGCACGGTCGTGGCGCAGAATCCCGTCGGCGGAGCCCGCGCGAGTCGCGGAGCCGTCGTACGGCTGAACGTGTCGCGTGGGCAGGGCAGTACCACGGCGACCGTGACGACGACCCAGTCGCAGGCCACGGTGCCCGACACCGTCGGACAGGACGAGGCGACGGCGCAGGCCACGCTCGAGGGCGCCGGATTCGTCGTCCGCGTGGTCGATCAGCCGACGACGAGCCCGGAAGAGGAGGGCATCGTCGTGCGCCAGGCGCCGGCCGGCGGCGGCTCCGCGCGTACGGGTTCCACCGTCACGATCTTCGTCGGCAGACTGTCGTAGGTGCGAATCGCTCTCCTGGCCATGGCGCTCCTCGGCGTGCTCGCCGTGGTGCTCGGGTTCGTCCTCACCCGTGAAGAGGGTGAGCCCGACTTCCGCGGAAGCGTGCCGCCCGAAGGGCTGATGCTGCCCGAGGCCGTCGCCGAGTCGCCCGGCGTGGCCGGAAAGGCGCTCGCAGTGACCTTCCTGGACACCCAGTGCACCGAGGCCTGCCCGATAGCGGCCTCCCAGGTGGCCGACGCGATGAGGCTTCTGGGGGACGAGCGCAGCCGCGTGCTCGCTCTCGCCTACAGCGTCGACCCGTTGAACGACACGCCCGCGAGCATCCGCTCGTTCCTGGCGAAGAACCGGGCGACGGGCCAGATCCAGTACGTGGACGGATCCGTGGCCGACCTGCGTCCGCTCTGGAACGAGTTCAAGATCCTCCCGTCACACGGAACCGGCAACAGCAACATGCACTCGGCGCCGGTCCGCGTCTACGACGCCGACGGGCGCTGGCGTTCGACGCTGCATCCCGGCGTCGACCTGAGCGCGGCAAATCTCGCGCACGACCTGGAGGCGGCTCTCGAAGCGACGTGAGGGCCGCACAGAGGCGGCCCTCACGCTGGACGCGTTGTCAGGGAGAAGGCTCGAAAGCCCGATGAATCCGTAGGAGACCCCCTCCTCGGGACGCTGCGTCCCTCTCGGCCTACCCGTCCGCCGATCCGACGACGCTAGTGGCGCGGCCGGACGGTTCGGCTACTTGCGCTTGGAGCGGGACGCGGCGCTCAGCGCGTCGAATCCTTCGGCGAAGGAGGCAGCCGCCGGCTCCTCGACCGGAACGGGCTCGCCGTTGCGGCGCGAAAGCATGCTCTGACCCAGTCGCGCGAGCGCCTGCTCTCTCTGCGCGAGGTCTGCCGCATGGCGCTCGAGCCGCTCGCCGGTCGCCTTCTGGCGCTCCTCGTCCTTGCGGACGCGCTTCTCACGGGAGGCCAGCTCCTCGAGCCTCGCGGTCAGCTCGGCTTCCTTCGACGATCCCGAGTCCTCGCGCTCGCCGATCGACCGCTCGAGCTCTGCAACGCGCTCCTCTCGCCCGGCGAGACCCTGCTCACGGGTCGCGAGCTCGCTCTCGCGTTGCTCCAGCTCGGTCCGAATCCTGGTCGCATCCTCGTTGATGCGGCCCGACTCGCCGTCGCGCGCGTCCAGCTCCAGCTCGCGCGTCAGAAGCGCCTCGGAGCGGCGGTCGAGCTCCACGGCCTTTGCGTCCAGCGCCGCAGCACGCTGCTCGAGCTCCGACTCGCGACGCCCCACGCGCTTCTCGCCGCGGTCGAGCTCGGACTCCTTTCGCTTTTGACCGCCCTTCAGCAGGTCGGTCTTGGAGACCTTCGCGCGCAGGGCGGAGATCCGGTGCTGCCGGTCGCGCCGCGCCTCCAGCTTGCGGGCGATCCGATGCATTCGCTGCTCGAGCCGCTTCTCGCGCTGCGCGAGGTTCTGCTCCCGCTCCGCGAGACGCGCGGCGGCGGCGGCGAGCTCTCGCTTGGCGCGTGTGAGGTCCGCGAGCGCAGCCGCCCGGTCCCGCTGCCGCTCTTCGATCGTCTGCCGGTCGAGCATCGTCCGTTTCTTGGTCGGGAAGGGAACGTAGCAGCGGTCGTTAGAACGTAGGGATGCGCGCCAGGGTCTGGATCGCGCTGGGAACGATCTACGTCGTCTGGGGATCGACGTTCCTGGCCATCGCCGTCGTCGTGCGGGACCTGCCGCCGTTTCTCTCCATGGCGATCCGGCACCTCGCCGCGGGGGCGCTGCTCTTCGCCTGGGTGATGCTGCGGCGCCGTGAGCGCGAGCCGCTCGGCTGGAAGCAGTGGCGTGCGGCATTCGTCTTCGGCGGCGCGCTCTTCCTGGTCGGCCACGGCGGCCTGGCCTGGGCGCAGCAGGACGTCCCGTCCGGGATCGCGGCGCTCCTCGTCGGCACGATCCCGCTCTGGTTCGCAATCCTGGCGCGGATCTTCATGGGCGAGCGGCTGGGCGGCCGCGCTTTCGCCGGCCTGGTGCTCGGGTTCGCGGGACTGGCGCTGCTCGTCGACCCCTCGGGCGAGGAGGGCGCGGAGCCGATCGGTGCGCTCGTGATCGTCCTCGGCGCCCTCGGCTGGTCGGCCGGCTCGATCTACTCGCAGCGCTCGGCGCTTCCGAAGAACACGCTGCTGGGCGCGGCGATGGGGATGCTCGCCGGCGGGCTGCTGCTCGCGACCGTCAGCGCCGGACGGGGCGAGTGGGACGACGCGACGTTCTCCTCCGACGCCCTCCTCGCGATCGCCTACATGGTCGTCGTCGGCTCGTTGATCGGCTTCAGCGCCTACGTCTGGCTCCTGAAGACGGTTCCCGCCTCGACCGTCTCGACCTACGCGTACGTCAATCCGGTGATCGCCGTCCTGCTCGGCTGGGCGTTCAACGACGAAGTGATCACCGGTCGCACGCTGGTCGCCGGCGCGGCAATCGTGATCGGCGTCGCGCTGATGGTGAGCCGGAGCTCGGAGAAGAAACCGGCGCCTGACCGTGAACACCAGCCCGAGCCCGAACTAAGCTCGGCACGTGGCTGAAGTCCAGGACGTCCTCGCACGCCTTTCCCTCTTCGCCGACGTGCCGCCCGCGAAGCTGCAGGCGATCGCGCACCGGTTCGACGAGGAGGTGTACTCGGAGGACGAGCGCGTCCTCCGCAAGAACCTTCGCGGCTCCGGCCTGTACGTGATCCTCGACGGCGAGGCGGTCGTGCGGATCGGGGAAGAGGAGGTGACCCGTTTCGGGCCCGGCGACTTCTTCGGTGAGGTCTCGCTGCTGACGAGCGAGCCGCCCAACGCAGACGTGGTCGCACTGACGATGCTGCGTTGCCTCGTGATCCCGGGGCCCGACTTCGAGCCGTTCCTGCTCGAGCACCCGCGGGTGCTGTACCGGATGCTCCAGGCAGAGGCGCGGCGGCTCCGGGACACCACCGAGTGGAAGATCAGCTCCTGAGCCCGTTCCCCCCGGGCGACTACGACGTCGTGGTCGTCGGCACCGGGCCGGCCGGCCTCCAGACGAGCTACTCCCTCTCCCGCTGCGGCATCGGGAATCATGCGCTCCTCTCGGCCGACGACGCGCCCGGCGGAATGTTCCGCAGGTTCCCGATCTTCGAGCGCCTGATCAGCTGGACGAAGCCTGACGCTCCTTACGAGCGCGAGACGCGGGAATACGAGTGCTACGACAACAACAGCCTGGTCGCGGACGAGCCGGAGGCGCGCGGGCTCATCGCCAGGTTCATGGACCGTAGCTTCGACGTGCCGGCGCGCGGCGAGATGGAGGCTGCGCTTGCGGACTTCGCCGAGCGTGCGGGCATCCAGGCACGGTACGGCTGCCGGTGGACCGGAACTCGGCAGGAGGAAACCGGGTTCGTGCTCGAGACGACGGACGGGGAGTACCGCTGCCCGATCGTCGTCTTCGCAATCGGTATGACCGAGCCTTGGTCCCCGCCGCTCGAGGGCGCGGAACACGCGACGCACTACGTCGAGACCGGCTCGGCCGAGTCGTACCGAGGCAAGCGGGTCGTGATCATCGGCAAGAGGAACTCGGGCTTCGAGCTCGCGTCCGGCCTCCTGCCCTGGGCGCGCGAGCTCACCCTCGTCTCGCCGCGAACGGTGGACATCTCGGTGCTCTCGAAGTCACCGCTGCGCGCCCGCTACCTCCAGCCCTACGAGGAGTACGTGCGCGGCAGCGCCGGCACCTACGTCCTCGACGGATCGATCGTGGGGATCGAGCGCGGCGCCGACGGGGTGCGGGTCACGGCGGACGCGACGACCTGGGACGGGCGGCTCTCCTTCACCGGCGACGAGGTGATCCTGGCGACGGGGTTCAGGGCGCCGATCGGCGACCTCCGCAAGCTCGGCGTCGTCACCGTCATCAACGATCGCGTCCCGGCCCTGACGCGGTTCTGGGAGAGCGTGTCCGTGCCGGGAATCTTCTTCGCCGGGAACATCACGATCGCCTCTCGCGGGCTCCAGAAGGACGGGGTCGCGGCGAACTCCAGCTCGGTGAACGGGTTCCGCTACAACGCGCGGGTTCTCGCCCGGTACATCGCGGAGCGGCTCGGGATCGAGCAGCCGCGCCCCAAGCTCGCCGGGGGCGACGTCGTCCCGCTCCTCCTCGACGAGCTGGCGCGCGGGCCCGAGCTCTGGATCCAGAAGGGCTATCTCGCGCGGGTGGTCGCGCGGGCTGAGGACGGGATCAGAGACGAGGGGATCCTGCCGCTCGAGCACTTCGTGGACGGCGGCGGCGGCGGGCCGGACGCGGCGGCCGTCGCAATCGAGATGAGCGGGAATGGAACGATCTACCCGGCGGTGTACGTGCGAAGGAGCGGGGAGCTCGAGGAGCACGAGCTCGAGCCCCACCCGCTCCGAGCGTTCGACGGCGAGAGCTATCGCCGCGACGTCGAACGGCTCCTGCGCCCGCTCCTGAACCTCTAGTAACACAGTGTTACTAACCTTCGAACGCCCGGAGCCATGCGGCCTCGGGAGGCTAGTAACACAGTGTTACTTGGCCGAGCTAGCTCGTCTTCGCGGCTGCCTTGCCGCCCTTGCGGCCGGCGGCCTTCTTCTGGGCCGTCGTCCCGCCCTGACTCGAGTTCGAGCGCGAGCTCGAGCCCGAGCCGGACTTCTTGCCGCCGCGGCTCGACGCGCCGGGCGAGTTGGCGATCTTGGCGGCGCGCTCCTTGGACATGCCTTTGTCCTTCAGCGCCTCGTACTGCTTCTCGTTCTTGACGTTGGCCTTCTTGCTCGGCATGGAGCCTCC
>CAWCVG010000019.1:0-34005 GCA_963798935.1 uncultured Actinomycetes bacterium | reverse complement strand
GCTGGAGCAACGGCAGGCCCCGGACCGACGTGCTGGCCCGGGCGGTGCCGACCATCAGCTCCATCATCCGGTCCGCGTAGGGCCGCATCGCCTCGATCCGGGCCTGGGCTCGCCGCAGCCGAGCGCCGGCCACGAGCTCCATCGCCTTCGTGATCTTGCGCGTGTTCCGGACCGAGCGGATCCGGCGCTTGATGTCCTGGACCTGCGCCAAGGCCTACGCGGCTGTCCTTCCTTGACGAGGAAGGTCTGCTTGAACTTCTCGACCTCTTGCCGGAGACGTTCCTCGCCCTCCTCCGGAAGATCGCCGGTCTCGCGGATCTCCTTGTAGATCGCCCCCTCGGTGCGGAGATACTCCCGGAGCTCGTCGTGGAACCGCGACACGTCTTCCACGGGGATGTCGTCCAGGTAGCCGTTGATGCCGACCCAGATCGCTCCGACCTGCTCCTCCACGGGCCACGGCTGGTACTGCGGCTGGTTGAGCGTCGCGACCATCCGCTGACCGCGGGCAAGCGTCCGCTGCGTGGCCGGGTCGAGCTCGGAGCCGAACTGCGCGAAGGCCTCCAGCTCGCGGTACTGGGAGAGCTCCAGGCGGAGACGGCCCGCGACCTTCTTCATCGCCTTCGTCTGCGCGCTCGCGCCGACGCGCGAGACCGAGACGCCGACGTTCACGGCCGGGCGCACTCCGGAGAAGAACAGGTCCGACTCGAGGAAGATCTGGCCGTCGGTGATCGAGATCACGTTCGTCGGGATGTAGGCGGAGATGTCGCCGGCCTGGGTCTCGATCACCGGCAACGCCGTCGAGGAGCCGCCGCCGAGCTCGTCCGAGAGCTTCACGGCCCGCTCGAGCAGCCGCGAGTGGAGGTAGAAAACGTCGCCGGGATACGCCTCGCGTCCGGGCGGACGACGGAGGAGCAGCGACAGCTGCCGGTACGCGTCCGCGTGCTTGGACAGGTCGTCGTACATCACGAGGGCGTGGCCGCCGTTGAACATGAAGTGCTCGGCCATCGCCGCGCCTGCGAAGGGCGCCATCCACTTGATCGGGGCGGACTCGTTCGCTGACGCGTTGACGATGATCGTGTAGTCCATCGCGCCTGCGTCGCGGAGCCGCTCGTAGACCTGGGCGACCGTCGACGCCTTCTGACCGATCGCGACGTAGATGCAGATCACGTCGGTGTCCTTCTGGTTCAGGATCGTGTCGATCAGGATCGCCGTCTTGCCGGTCGAGCGGTCGCCGATGATCAGCTCCCGCTGGCCGCGGCCGACGTTCGTCATCGCGTCGATCGCCTTGATGCCGGTCATCAGCGGCTCCTTCACCGGCTGGCGGTCGACGACGCCCGGAGCCTTGAACTCGAGCGGTCGCGTCTCGCTCGTCTCGATCGGCGGCCCGCCGTCGAGCGGGTTGCCGAGCGGGTCGACGATGCGGCCGATCAGCGCATCTCCGACCGGGACGCTCGCAACCTGGCCGGTGCGCTTGACCGACTCGCCTTCCTTGACGAGCTCCCACTCGCCGAAGAGCGCCGCGCCGACGTTGTCCTCCTCGAGGTTGAACGCGATGCCGGTGACGCCGTGCTCGAGCTCGAGCAGCTCGAGTGCGACGGCGTTCTCGAGCCCGTAGATGCGGGCGATACCGTCGCCGACCTGGAGGACGCCGCCGACCTCGGCGAGGTCGGTCTCGACGTCGTACTGCTCGATCCGCTCCTTCAGGATCGAGGTGATCTCTTCTGGTCTCAGGCGCACCTTGGGTTAGCTCCTTCCGGTTCCTGTCAGCTGACGGCGTAGCGTCTGCAGGCGGGACCGGATGCTCGCGTCGACGCGATGCGATCCGGCCTGCAGCACGAATCCTCCGATGAGGTTGGGGTCGACCTTGCGCGTGGCGCGCAATCGGCGGTCCGAGACGCCCTCGATTCGCGCGAGGATCCGGCTCGCCTCGTCGTCCGAGAGCTCCACTGCGGTCGTGAGCTCGACGTCCAGGATCCCTTCCTCGCGGGCGACGAGCGCCTCGAACTCACGGACGATCGCGGGGAGCTCGTGCGTGCGCCCCTTCTCGGCCACGAGCAACAGGAAGTTGCGGACCCTCTCGTCGACGTCGGCCAGGATCGACCGCAGCGCATCGACGCGCTCGTGCGTGTCGATCTGGCGGCTCTCGAGGAGCGCGCGCAACTCGGGCACCTGCTCCATGGCCTGGACGAACTCGGCGAGCTCCTCGCGCACCGCGTCGAGCTTTCCCTGCTCCTTCGCAGACTCGAAGAGCGCGTTCGCGTAGATGCGCTCGGCAACCGGCAACTACTTCACTTCTTCCAGGACGGAGAAGTCGAGCTCGCCGATCGCGTCGTCGATCAGGCGCCGGTGGTCCTCGTCCGTCAAGACCTTGCCCGTCACCTTGCTCGTCGCGATCACGGTCAGGTCGGCGACCTCGGCGCGGATCTGCTCCAGTGCCCGGCGCGTCTCGGCCTCGATCTGCTTCGTGGTGTCGTCGAGCCGGCGCTGCCGCTCGGCCTCGAGCTCCTCTTTCATCCGCTCCCGCTGCGCCTCGGACACACGCCTCGCCTCGGCGAGGATCTGCTCGGCGTCTCCGCGCGCCTCGGCGATCATCGCTCGATGCTGCTCGAGGAGGTTCCGCGCCTCCGCCCGGGCGTTGTCGGCTTCCTCGATCGCCTGCCGGATCCGGTCCCGGCGGGCGTCGATCGCCGTCTGGACGGGCCCGAAGATGTACCTCCGCAGCACGAAGAACGTGATGCCGAAGCACAGCAGCGTCCAGATCATGAGGCCGGGCACGACCTCGATCAGGGGGTTTGCGGCGACGAGCATCTCGATCAGACCAGGACGAAGGCGAGCAGGCCGCCGATCAGGCCGTAGAAGACGACTGCCTCGGTGAGTGCGAAGCCGAGCCACTGGATGCCGGTGAGCTCACCGCGAAGCTCCGGCTGGCGGGCGACGGCCTGGATCATCGAGCCGAAGATGTTCCCGATGCCGATCCCGGCGCCGAGCGAGCCGAGACCGATGCCGAGTGCGAGCGCGACCGCCTTTCCGGCGTCGACGCCGTCCTCGGCGGCCGCGAAGACGATTGCAGCGAGGTTCATCTGTGCTCCTTCCTAGTGCTCCGGCTCGATGGCCGAGCCGATGTAGATGGCTGACAGGGCGGCGAAGATGTACGCCTGGATCGAGACGACTATGAGAATCTCGAAGAGGTAGAACGCCGTCGCGGCGGGGATGACGAGCGGGGCGAGGACCACCGTCTCGAGCACGAACATCAGCCCGATGAACGTGAGGATCAGCATGTGGCCGGCGAGCATGTTCGCGTAGAGCCGGACGGAGAGCGAGATCAGGCGCATGAACTGCCCGAGGACCTCGAGCGGGACGATCAGCGGGTACATCGCCTTGGGCACGTCGGGGATCCAGCTCTTGAAGTACTTGGCGGCGCCGTTGGCACGGATCCCCTCCACATGGGTGAAGACGAACGTCATCAGGGCGAGCGTGAGCGTCACCGACAGCGTTGAGGTCGCCGCGTAGATGCCGAATGTCGGGAGCTCGACGCCGAACAGCTCGAACGTCTCGTCTGAGAGCGGCAGCGGGACGAAGCCGATCATGTTCACGACCCAGATGAAAAGGGCCAGCGAGGCGACGTACGGGAACCAGCGGGCGATCGCCTTCGTGGGCAGGCCCTGCTCGGCGATCTGGGTCTGCGTGATCTCGTAAACCCACTCGCCGACCGTCTGGCGGCGGTCGGGGTCGGTGCCGAGGCGCCAGCGCATCAACAGCCAGCCGAGGAGGATCGTCAGCACCGAGCCGAGGATCAGATAGGCGACCGCCTTGTTGATGGAGAGATCGAGCGGGCCGATGTGGATCGGAATCCACTCGTGGAGGAGCCACTCGTGCGACGGGTCGAACTTCTCCTCTTCCTCGCCCTCCACGGTGGTGGCCAGCGCCGAGGCGGGCAGCGTCAATGTGAGGCCGACGACGAATGCGAGCGCACGCTTCATCGATGGGCAGGGCTCCCGAAGTAGGTGAGCAGCGAGAGGCCGAGCTCGAGCGTGTATGCGAGCGCGTAGACCGCACCCGCGGCGAGGCCGACCTCCTGGTTGGAAGCCGCGACGATGATCACGACCACCATCACGGCCACCGGCCTGAACATCATCCCGATTCCCCTCACGCCTGAGGCGGCGAGATTATCGGCGCCGAGCTGCAGGCGTGAGAGCAGCAAGCCGAGCAGCTGCGCGCAGAGCCAGAGAATCGCGCCGAGCGCCCAGCCGCGCAGCGGCCAGCCGGCGACCGCGAAGACCGGGAGCGCGAGGAGAACGACGGCGCCGCCTGCGGCCACCGGGACGAGCCGGCTCGGAATGGGCCGCGGGGTCGCCCAGACGTCTCTCATCAGAACGCGCTCCGGTAGCGGCGGTAGACGGCGAAGATCCCGGCGGGGATGCCGAGGATCGCTCCGACGAGGGCTCCAATCGGCCAGGCGCCCGCCAGCCAGCCCACGAGCGCCCCGATGCCGATGCCTGCCACCGTGGTGCCGAGAAGGACGGCGCCTGCCCCAGCCGGGTCTAGCGACTCGCGAGGGGCGCGCTCCATTCCGTGCCGAGCATACCAAAGCTTGTAACAGCGAAAACCCGCATGGTTCTGCGGATTCACCCCTCGCTTGTGGCGCAGTCTGCCGACCCACTACCACGGTATTCGGGCCGGGGTCAGACCCCGCCTCACGAGTGCGCCGAAAGTGCGCCAACACAGCGCACGGGCTCCGGAGGAATGGCCGCTTCTTAGGCCACAGCCGCCGGCCGGATCGATCTCGTGGACAAATCGGCACGGACCCGAGAGGGGGTCTGACCCCGGCCGCGGCGGTGTGCTAGGCGCTGCGGCGTGCGTCCTCGCGGGCCTGCTCCTCGCGGCGGCGGATGCGGGGGTTCGCCAGCTTGATGATCTCGAGGAGGTACGCGATATAGATCGAGGCGGCCACGGCCAGGACGGCCACGCCGCCGGCGATCAGCGCGTTCGAGAGGTCCCACTCGCCGCGCGGGCGCGGCGGGAGGAAGCGCGTTGCGAGCGCGGCCGCGGCGAGGATCCCGCACCACGCGTACATGTAGACGACGGCGCGCTTCTGCGAGAAGCCGATGTTCATGAACCGGTGGTGGAGGTGCGCGCGGTCGGCCTCGTAGAGCGGCTGGCGGTACTTGAGTCGCTTCGCGACGACGAACGAGGTGTCCACGATCGGGATCGCGAGCACGAGGAGCGGCAGGACGAGCGTCGCCAACGCGGCCGTCTTGACGAGCCCCTCGATCGCCAGGGTCGCGAGCAGGAACCCGAGCAGGAGCGCCCCCGAGTCGCCCATGAAGATCCGCGCCGGGTAGAAGTTGTGGTGGAGGAACCCGAAGCAGGCGCCGGCCACGATCGCAGCCAGCAGCGCCGCTTCCGAGGCGCCGAGCGAGAGCCCGATGATCGCGAACGTCGAGCCGGCGATCGCGCAGATGCCGGCCGCCAGGCCGTCCATCCCGTCGAGGAAGTTGACCATGTTCATGATCGCGACGACCCAGACGATCGTCGCCGCCCCGGCCGCCCACTCCGGCAGCTCCTGGCTCCCGAAGCCGGGGAACGTGAAGCGGTCGACCGTGACCCCGAAGCCGACGGCGACGGCGCCCGCGGCGACCTGGCCGCCGAGCTTGCCCCACCACGGGAGCCCGCGGAAGTCGTCGATCGCGCCGACCGTCGTCGCGATCGCAGCGCCGAGCAGGATCCCGCGGTACGGCCCGTCGAGCTCGAGGAACGCGAGCGCCGGCACGAAGATCCCGAGCAGCAGCGCAATCCCGCCGAGCCGCGGCACGGGATGCGTGTGGACGCGCCGCGTCTCCCCCGGCTCGTCCACCACGCCGATGAAGCGCGCGAACCGCCCCACGCCGGGCGTCAGGAGCAGGACGACGGCAAGGGCGAGCAGGAACCCCCAGACGACCTCCGGGTTGTCACGAAGAGTGTCCAACGACTCCTATTTCGTGCCGTACAGCCGGTCTCCGGCGTCGCCGAGACCCGGGACGATGTAGCCCTTCTCGTTGAGTCCGCGGTCGACCGACGCGGTGACGATGCGTACGTCGGGATGCTCCGCGTGCACGCGCTCGATCCCCTCGGGCGCCGAGACGAGGCAGACGAGCGTCACGGTCCTGGCTCCCGCCTCCTTGACCTTGGTGATCGCCGCGACGCTCGAGTTCCCCGTCGCGAGCATCGGGTCGAGCACGATCGCGTCGCGGTCCTCGAGGTCGTTCGGCAGCTTGACGTAGTACTCGACGGGCTCGAGCGTCTCCTCGTCGCGGTAGAGGCCGATGAAGCCGACCCGCGCGCCCGAGACGAGCGAGAGCACTCCGTCGAGCATCCCCATGCCGGCGCGCAGCACCGGACAGACGGCGACCTTCTTCCCGGAGATGCGCTGCACCGTCGTCCGCTCGAGCGGCGTGTCGATCTCGACGTCCTCGGTCGGGAAGTCCTTCGTCGCCTCGTAGGTGAGGAGCAGCGTGACCTCGTTCGCGATCTTGCGGAAGTGGACGGTCGGCGTGTCTTGCTCGCGCAGGTAGGACAGCTTGTGCTGCACCAGCGGGTGCTTGACCTCGATGACGCGATCGGTGGCGACCGCGCTCACGCGACGTACGTGGTGAAGCCGCGGAACCCCGGATAGAGCGGATGCTTCTCGCAGAGCGCGGCGCTGCGGGCGGCGAGCGCTTCGACGTCGGCGCCGTCGCCCAGCGCCTCGACGATCACTTGGCCGACCTCGGTGAAGTCCTCCTCGACGAAGCCGCGCATGGTCGCCGCAGGCGTTCCGATCCTGACGCCCGACGCCACCGTCGGCGGCTGCTCGTCGAACGGGACTGTGTTCCGGTTCACGGTCAGCTTGACCTCGTCGAGCCGCTCCTCCGCGGCCTTGCCCGTCCACTCGGTGTTGCGCAGGTCGAGCTGGAGGAGGTGCGTGTCGGTCCCGCCGGTGAGAACGTCGAGGCCGCCCTTCATCAGAGTGTCCGAGAGCGTGTCGGCGTTCGCACGCACCTGGCGCTGGTAGTCCCTGAACGCCTCCGTTGCTGCGATGCGGAAGCAGGTCGCCTTCGCCGCGATCGTGTGCTGCAGCGGGCCGCCCTGCATCCCGGGGAAGACGGCGCGGTCGACGGCCTGCGCATGCTCCTCGCGGCAAAGGACGAACCCCGCGCGGGGCCCGGCCAGCGTCTTGTGCGTCGTCGAGGTGACGAAGTCGCAGTGCTCGACCGGGTTCGGGTGCAGCCCGGCGGCGACGAGCCCGGCGAAGTGGGCCATGTCGCAGAGCAGCAGCGCGCCGACCTCGTCCGCGATCCTCCGGAACTGGTCGGTCTCGACGGTTCGCGGGTACGCCGACCCGCCGCAGACGATCAGGCTCGGCCGGTGCTCCTTGGCGAGGTCGAGCACCTCGTCGTAGTCGACCATGTTCGTCTGGCGGGAGACGCCGTAGTGGACGATCGTGTAGAGCCGGCCGGAGAAGTTGACCTTGAGCCCGTGCGTGAGGTGGCCGCCGTGCGAGAGCTCGAGCGACAGGATCGTGTCGCCCGGCTTGAGCGCCGCCATGTAGACGGCCATGTTCGTTTGGGCGCCGGCGTGCGGCTGGACGTTCGCGTGGTCGGCCCCGAAGAGCGACTTCGCGCGGTCGATCGCGAGCTGCTCGATCTCGTCGACGACCTCGCAGCCGCCGTAATAGCGCTTGCCGGGGTAGCCCTCCGCGTACTTGTTCGTCGGCGTGCTGCCGATCGCCTCGAAGACGCTGACGGCCAGGTGAAGTTCTCGGAGGCGATCAGCTCGATCTGCCCGCGCTGCCGCTCGAGCTCCCGGCCGAGCAGGTCGGCGATCTCGGGATCGACGTCGGAAAGGCCGGCGGTGCGGAGCTGGTCGAGCGTCTCCTGCGCGATCGCCATCCCGGGGATCGTACCCCGGACTCAGGCGGAGCGAGACCTGCTCGAGCGCCTCGGCGGCCGGCACCGCGCCCTCACGTATCACGACCGGCCCCGGCCCGGTCAGGTCGATGACCGTGGACGGCGTGCCTGGGAGCTCGCCGGCGTCCAGCTCTGCCGCGCAGCCCTCCCGGAGCTCGCGCGGGACGTCCTCGAGCCGGCGAGGATCCTCCCCACCAGGAAGGTTCGCGCTCGTTGCCGCGACGACTCCGACTTCATGCAGCACCGCGCCGGCCTCGCCTTCGAGGTCCGGGATCCGCACGCCGATCGTCTCCGGGCGGTCGCCGGTGAGCCAGTGGAGGCGGCGGGCCGGGTTGGGGAGGATCAGCGTGTAGGGCCCGCGGAGCAGGGGGCGACCGGCGAGCTCAGGTACCGCTTCGACCACGGCGTCCTCGCTCGCAGCCAGGAGTGCCGTCGGCTGCCCCGCCCCGCGTCCCTTCAAGCGGTAGAGACCGCGGACGGCCTCCTCGGTGAGCGCATCCGCGCAGAGCCCGTAGACGGTGTCGGTCGGAAGGATCACCGGCGCACCGGCCCGGATCGCGTCGACCAGGCGCTCGATCACGGCCGGCGGCCGTCGACCACGCGCTCGCGCCCGGCGAGGTCCGCCGAGACCACGATGTCCTGGTACCCGAGTCTCCGCAGCAGGTCGTCGACCGCCGGGGCCTGGGCGTCTCCTACCTCGAGAACGAGCGCTCCGCCCCGGTGGAGCACGTCCAGCGCCGCCCGCGCCACCGCTTCGTGGTCGCCGTTGCCGACCAGCGCCTCGCGCGGCTCCTGCAACAGCTCGGGCTCGAGGCCCGCGAGCTCGTCGGGCGCGACATACGGCGGGTTCGAGACGACGAGATCGAACGGGCCTCGCTCGCCCGCGAGCAGGTTTCCGTAGGCGAAGCGCACGCGGCCGGCCACGGCGGCGCGGCGCCGGTTTTCCTCGGCCACCTCGAGCGCGGACGCCGAAAAGTCGGTCGCCACAACCCGGGCGCCGGGGTGCTCGTCCGCGATCGCCAGTGCGATCGCGCCGGAGCCGGCCCCGATGTCGAGGACCGATGGCTCCTCGACGCCGTGGATGATGGCCAGGCAGCGCTCGACGACGCTCTCGGTCTCCGGTCGTGGGATCAGGACACGCGGATCAACGACCAGCATCAGCCGCCGGAAGCCCCACTCGCCAAGGATGTACGCGAGCGGCTCCCGCGAGGCGCGGCGGGCGACGAGGCCGCGAAAACCGTCGAGCTCGGAGGCTGAGAGCTCCCGGTCGCCGGTATGCAGAGCGGTGCGGCTCACCCCGAGCACGTGCGCGAGCAGCCACTCGGCGTCCACGGCCGGCGAAGGGCAGCACGCCTGCTCAAGCTCAGCCGTGCCCGCGCCGAGCGCCTCGCGGACCGTCACACCGCGGCGGATTCGAGCGCCCGGCGGCGCTCCTCGTCGCCGAGCGCGCCGGTGAACTCGTCCAACTCACCGCCGAGCACGGCGTCGAGCCGGTGCGCCGTCAGCTTGACCCGGTGATCGGTGACCCGGTTCTCCGGGAAGTTGTAGGTGCGGATCTTCTCCGCCCGCTCCCCGGTCCCGATCTGAGACCGACGCGCGCTCTCGAGCTCGGCCCGCTGCTTCGCGCGCTCGAGCTCGTACAACCGCGCACGCAGGACTCGCAGCGCCTTGGCGCGGTTCTGGATCTGCGACTTCTCGTCCTGCATCGACACGACGAGGTTCGTCGGCAGGTGCGTGATCCGCACGGCGGAGTCGGTGGTGTTGACGCTCTGCCCGCCCGGGCCCGTCGAGCGGTACACGTCGATCTTCAGGTCGTTCGGGTCGATCTCGACCTCGACCTCCTCGGCCTCCGGCATGACGGCCACCGTCGCCGTCGAGGTGTGGATCCGCCCCTGCGACTCCGTGGCCGGGACGCGCTGCACGCGGTGCGTGCCGCCCTCCCACTTGAAGACCGAGTAGGCGCCGTCGCCCTTGACCGCGAACGTCACCTCCTTGAAGCCACCGCCCTCGTTCGGGCTCGCCGAGAGCTCCTCGGTCGAGTAGCCGCGGCGCTCGGCGTACCGCGTGAGCATGCGGTAGACGTCGGCCGCCCAAAGTCCCGCCTCGTCGCCGCCCACGCCCTGGCGCACCTCGACGATCACGTCCTTGCGGTCCGCTGGATCCGCCTCGACGAGCGCGAGCTTCAGCTCCTCTTCCAGCCGCGCGATCTCGGCGGGATCCGGCGCGAGCTCGGCGAGCTCGGGATCATCTTTCGCCGCCTGGAGGTCCTGCTGCGCCTCGCGCCATTGCTGTGCGAGCTTGTACGGGCCTTCGAGCTCCTTCAGGCGGCGCCCGGCGCCGGCCGCCTCGCGGTGGTCGTTGTAGACGGCAGGGTCGGACAGGCGCTCCTGCGCCTCCGCGTACGAGCGCTCGAGCTCGTCGACGAGTTCGTTGATCCCGGCCATCCGGGAAAGGTTAGACCCCGGAGGGTCTGGCGGAATGGCGCTCGTTGCAGGGGTGTGATGCTCGTTCCGAGGCAAGGACGCAGGGAGCGTTCGTATCGGTTGAGATACGGGCGCGACTGAGGACGCAGTCCTCGGGGCGAGCAGCGCGGCCCTGCGACACAGCCGCTATTTCGCCAGATCGTCCTACGCCATGACCTCGACCTTGCGTTCTGCAGGGTCGAGTCGGCCTTCGCGCTGGAGGACATCCTTCAACGCGCGAATGGAGACTTCGAGCTGGTCGAGCGCCGGCTCGCGGGTGGTGAGCCGCTGGAGCCAGAGACCCGGCGCGAGCAGCGTCATCAGAAAGCGATTGTCGGTGTGCTTCCCGGCGAAGCGGATCAGCTCGTAGGCGATCCCGGCGATGACCGGCAGCAGGGCGATCCGCGAGAGGATCAGCCAGTACCAGGCGGGCTGGCCGATGAACGCGAAGACGAAGATGGCGATCACCATCACCCAGAGCAGGAACGCCGTGCCGCAGCGCGGGTGGATGAGGCTGTAGCGCTGCGCTGTCTCGGGCGTCAGATCCTCGCCCGCCTCGTATGCGTTGATCGCCTTGTGCTCGGCGGCGTGATACTGGAACACGCGCTTGAGGTCCGGCAGGAACGAGATCAAGACGAGGTAGAGGATGAAGATCGAGACGCGGATCAGGCCCTCGACGACGACGAAGAGGCCCGTCTGGTCGATCGGCAACCAGCTTGTGATCAGCGCCGGCGTGATCTTGAAGAGGAGGAGGGCGAAGCCGATGGCGATCGCGAACGCGAACAGCAGCGCGCCGCGGCCGATCTCGGTGGAGACCTCCTCGTCGTCCCCCTCCTCCTGCGCCGCATAGTTGGCGGAGATCGCAAGCGCGCGGAAGCCGATGGCCAGCGATTCGCCGAGCGCGATGATTCCGCGGATGACCGGCAGGCGGAAGAACCGGTGCCGCACCATCACCGAGTTGATCTCCCGCTCGACCGTGGCGATCTCCCCATCGACCTTGCGCACGGCAAGCGTCCAGTTCGAGGGGCCGCGCATCATCACGCCCTCGAGGACTGCCTGACCCCCAATCGGAGCTGCCACTAGGTGCTCAGCTTAGGTCAGCCGCGGCGCGCGCCGCCGGCCCGCTCCAGTCGCCGCTGGAAGCGCTCCACCCGGCCGCCCGTGTCGACCAGCTTCTGCTTGCCCGTGTAGAACGGGTGGCAGTTCGAGCAGATCTCGACGTGCATCTCGGGCTTCGTCGACCGCGTCTCGAAGGTGTTCCCGCAGGAGCACTGCACGGTCGCGACGACGTAATCGGGATGGATGTCCGGCTTCATGGCCGGGCCAGGATAGCAGCGGCGGTCTGGGCGGCGACGTTGCCGCCCGTGACGACGCAGACAACGGTTTCGCCCTCGTCTACGGGAACTTTGCCGCTCATGAGTGCTGCGACGGCGACCGCTCCGGCCGGCTCGCAGCCCAGCTTCGCGCGCTCGTACAGGAAGCGCATCGCGGCCTCGATCTCCTCTTCCTCGACCATGACGACCTCGATGTCGCGCTCCTGGGCGATGCGTAGCGGCAGCTCTCCCGCGAAGGGTGCGTTGAGCCCGTCGGCGATGGACCGCGCGTCGACGGGGACCGGCTTGCCCGCGGCGAGCGCGGCGGTCAGCGCATTCGAGATCCGTGGCTCGACGCCGACGACGCGCACATCGGGCAGGGCGGTCGCGATGCCGGCGATCAGGCCGCCGCCCCCGATCGGGATCACGACGACGTCCACCCCCGGCACGTCCTCGGCGATCTCGAGGCCGACCGTCCCCTGCCCGGCGATCGTGTGCGGGCCGTCGAACGGATGGATGAACGTCCGGCCCGTCTTCGCGCGAAGCTCCTCGAGTCGGTCGAACACCACGGCCGGGCTCTCCGCTTCCAGGTCGACCTCCGCGCCGTAGCCGCGGGTGGCCGCGATCTTGGCCGGGCTCGCCGTCTTCCACATCACGAGCAGCGCGTCGATCCCCTCCAGCGCGGCGCAGTACGCCACTGCCTGCGCGTGATTGCCGGCGGAGGCGGCGATGACACCCGCGCGCCGCTCCTCGTCGGAGAGCCGGCTCAGCGAATTGAGGACGCCACGAGGCTTGAACGACCCGGTGCGCTGGAAGAGCTCGGCCTTGAGGAAGACACGGGGGCCCAGCGTCGCCGAGCTGAACATCGGAGTCCTGTGGAGCCGTCCGGCGATCGCATCGCGCGCCGCCAGGACGTCGTCGCGGGCGATCACGGCTGCGCCGGGCCCGGCTGAATCAGCCGTGGCCTAGCTGCGGTGTCGGACACCGATTCTTGTCAAGGGGAATCTGCGCCGACTTTGCAACATCTGAGCTGACTAGGTGAGCTTGTACTCCGGCCCTGACCCGCCCTCGGGCGGCGTCAGGCGACCGCCCTTAGCGGTGATCGCGCCGCACTGGACGCAGTTGGAAGGCGTCACCTCTACGCCGCCGCCCTCCTTGGCCTCGTAGACCTGCGCGGGGCACATGTGCTCCCACATCCGCGCGACCTCTTCGGGCACGTCCGTCTGCAGCCGGATGTGGTTCGGCGCGTCGTCGCGCGTCTTGTTCCCGGACAGGTAGACGGACGAGAGCTTGTCGAAGGTGAGCTTGCCGTCCGGCTTGGGATAGCGCGACGCTCGCCCCGTGCCGATCAGCTCCTGTTCGGCGTCCCGCTCGGTCTTCTTGTCGCCCGGCGGGAACTTGCCGAAGCTCATCGTCATCGCGCCGGCCATCGCGCTACCGAGCCAGAAGCCCTTCCCGAACGCCTGCCGCATGTTGCGCACCTTCTTGAGGTCGTCCCAGATGAACGTGTCCCGGATCGCTTCGTCGTACGAGGCCAGAGCGCCGGGCGTCCACGGCGTCCGGCCGCGCTGAAGCGCAGCGAAGGCCGTCTCCGCCGCGAGCCGCCCGGACTCGATCGCGTAATGGATGCCTTTCAGGGCCGGCACGTTGACGAACCCGGCGCCGTCGCCGGTGATCAGCAGCCCCGGTGCGTGCATCTGCCGCGGGACGGCGACGTAGCCACCCTCCGGGATGGTCTTCGCCCCCCAGCCGATCCGCTCCCCGCCGTCGAGGATCCGCCGGACGAGCTTGTGCGTCTTCAGCTCCTGGAGCAGGTCGTGCGGCGAGATCTCGCGGTCGCGGTAGTCGAGTCCGACGACCATCCCCAGCGTGACCATGTCGTCGCCCATCGGGTAGATAAACGAGCCGCCGAACTCGCGGTACTTCCGTCCACCGCGGAGCGGCCAGCCCATCGTGTGGATCACACGGTCGAGGGGCTTCGCGACGTTCCACACCTCCTTGACGCCCAGCGCCCAGACCTGCGGGTTCTCGCCGGCAAGGCCGAACCGGCTCATGGCGACGCCGGTCAGGTGTCCCTGCGTCCCCTCGGAGAGGATCGTCACCTTGGCGGTCACGTCGGAGCCCGGCTCGAAGTTCGGCAGCGGCTCGCCGTCGCGCCCTCGTCCCTTGTCGCCGGTGCGCACGCCGACCGCCCGGGCGCCCTCGACGAGCAGCTTCTCGGCGGATGTCTCGGGGAGGATGTAGGCGCCGCCGGCCTCCGCCTGCTCGCCCATCCACCTCGTGAGCTCGGACAGCGACGCGACGTAGTTTCCGTCGTTGCGCATCGTCGGCGGCGCCGGGATCCGGAGCGCCGAGCCCTTGGTGAGGTGGTAGACCGCCTCGTGGTCGACCGGCCCGTAGAACGGCATGTCCTCCACACGGGCCCGGTCACGAAAGAGCCGGCGCAGCGCCCGCGGGTTGACGACGGCGCCGGACAGCGCGTGAGCGCCGACGCTCTTGCCCTTCTCGAGCACGGCGACCGGGACCTCGCCAAGACGTTCGGCGGTTTCCGGCGACTCCTCGAGCAGCTGGCCGAGTCGGATCGCGCAGGCGAGCCCCGCCGGGCCGGCGCCGACGATCAGCACGCCGACGTCGATCCGCTCCTCCGGCGGGTCCGTGGGCGGGGCGACGTAGTCGCGCGCGTCGAAGGGCGGTGCGTACTCGGCGGGCTTCACGAGCGACGTCGGCGTACGAGCTCGGTCAGTTTCGGAACGATCTCGTTCAGGTCTCCGACGACGCCGAGGTCGGAGTACTCGAAGATCGGTGCGTTCGGGTCTTTATTGATCGCGACGATGACGCCGGACGACTGCATGCCGACCTTGTGCTGGATCGCGCCCGAGATCCCGCACGCGATGTAGAGCTTCGGCGAGACGGTCTTGCCCGTTTGCCCCACCTGGGTGGCGTACGGGTACCAGCCGGCGTCGACGACGGCCCGCGTCGCCGCGACGGCTCCGCCGAGCGCCTGCGCCAGCTCCTCGACGAGCTTGAAGTTCTCCGGCGCGCCGAGCCCGCGGCCGCCGGCGACGATCACGTCTGCGTCCTCGATCGACGGGCCCTCGCTCTCGGCGTGCGCCCGCTCGACCATCGTCGCCGCCGTGGAGAAGTCCTCGAACTGCGCGGCGACCTCCTCGACCTCGGCGGAAGCCCCGGCGCCGGTCTCCTGCGGGTCGAACGTGCCGGCCCGGATCAGCGCGAGGCGCGGCTCCGAGCGCCAGCCGACGTCCACGAGGACCGAGTCGCCGAGCGCCGGCCGCTTCCCGATCAGATCGCCGTCCTGCTGGACGAGGTCGGTGAGGTCCCAGTTCAGGCCCGCCTGAAGTCGCGCCGAGAGCCCGGCCGCGACGTCGGCGGAGAGGACCGACGCTGCGAAGAGCACCGTCGCGTAGCCGCGGTCCCGCACGATCGACGCGAGAGCGTCCACGCGGGGCTGCGGCAGCGGCGCCTCGAGCTCCGGCTGGTCGACGACGAGCACCTTTGCGGCGCCGAACTTCCCGGCCTGCGACGCGAGCTCCGTGACGCCGGACCCGAGCACGACGCCGGTCACGTCCTCGTCGAGCGTGGCGGCCTTGGACAGCACGCCGAGCGATGGCTTCAGCAGCTCGTTGTCGTGGTGCTCGAGGAAGACGAGGGTCGCCCACTAGATGAGCTTCCGTTCGGCGATGAACTCGACGATCTTGTCCGCGGCGCTGCCGTCGTCCTCGATCTTCACGGTGTCCCCGCGAGGCGGCGGGTCGTTGAGCGCCTCGACGGTCGTCTTCGAACCGGCCTCACCGACCTCCTGCACTCCGAGCTCTGAGACCGACACCGTCCGCTGCGGCTTCGAGCGCGCGCCCATGATCCCCTTCAGCGACGGGTACCGGGGCTCGTTGATCGCATCCGAGACGGCGAGCACGGCCGGGGTCGGCGCTTCGATCACGTCGTAGCCGAACTCTGTCTGGCGCTTCCCACGAACCTTCCCGTCGGAGACGTCGAGCTCGGCGACCTGCGAGATCACCGGCAGCCGAAGCCGATCGGCGACGGCCGCCCAGAGCACAGCGCCGTCCGAATCGCTCGACTGCTGGCCGAAGACGATCAGGTCAGCGCTTTCTTTCTCCAGCGCCGCGGCCAGCGCGTTCGTCGTCGCGACGAGGTCGGAGCCCGCCGCCGCCTCGTCCGTGATCATGAGCGCCTCGTCGGCGCCCATCGCGAGCGCTTTGCGAACCGAGTCTTGCGCGCCGGCTGGGCCCATCGTCACGATCACGACCTCGCCGCCGTGCGCCTCCTTGATCCGGAGGGCCTCCTCGACGGCGTGGACGTCGAACGGATTGATCGCGCCTTCGCCCGAACGGTCGAGTCGTTTCGTGCCCGGATCGATCTTCCGGGCCTGCTCAGGCACGTGCTTGACGCAGACGGCGATCTTCACGGCCCGAGACTCTACTGACGGTCGGCGGGGCCGCCGAAATGGAAGCGGATGAACCGGCAAAGCCGGCCCATCCTCGGCCGGCGTTGCCGAGATCGACGCCTTAGCTCTGCTAGGGTCTCGCCCTTCGCGCGCGAACCGGACCGCTTACGTCCCAGTAATGAGACGCCACCGGACGACAGCCCGAGGACTTCTTGTGCTTGCCATCGCCGGCCTGACGGCCGGACCGGCGGCTGCGATACCCGACTCCGGATACGTGCCAAAGCGGGTCAAGGCGGTTGCCGGGACGACCCAGCAGCAGCCGACCGGCAAGCGGCTGATCTTCCCCGTCCTGGGCAAGTTCCGGTACGACAACTCCTACGGCGACCCGCGTGGCCAGGGCGCGCACCAGGGAATCGACATCATGGCGCCGCGCAAGGCGCTCGCGCTGGCGGCCGAGGCGGGTCGGGTCAAGTTCCACATCACGTCCTCCCGGGCCGGGTGCATGCTCTACCTGAACGGCGTCAGCGGGACGACGTACCTCTACATCCACCTCAACAACGACCTCGGCATGACGAACGACAACCGGGGCGGCTGCAAGCCCGGCGTCTCGTTCGCGCCAGGTCTGAAGAGCGGGATGAGGGTGGCGGCCGGCGAGCCGATCGGGTTCGTCGGTGACTCGGGCGACGCGGACGGGATCGAGTCGCACCTCCACTTCGAGGTGCATCCCAACGACGGCGCTTCGATCAACCCGTACACGCATCTGAACCGCGCGTACAGGCTCCTGTTCGCTGCTCCCGGCAAGGCCGACACCGCGCTCTGGCTGAAGGGCAGCGTCCTGGCACAGCAGCCCGAGGCGCTGAAGGTGAACGTGAACAGCCTCGGTGTCCGGACGACCGGCCTGAAGCTGAACGGCATCAGCCGTCCGGTGCAGCTGGCCATCTCGCCGATGACGGTCATCCAGACCGTGGCCGGCCGCCTCGCCGGCAACTCGCGGGCGACGGTTTGGTCAGAGATCTTCCCGAACACGCTCGCCGCCCAGCTCGGCAAGCCGAACGCGATCACCGCCGAGCGCATCCTGCTCTCCCGCTAGTAGCAGCGACGGACCCGCCGCCGCCGACGCGACCTCGGGAGCGTCACGCAGGCCGAAGAGCGCAAGTAACACTGTGTTACTTGGCCCTCGAGGCTCGTCGCGCTCGCCTCCTCCGCCACGACGGCTAGCGCCTCAGTGCCGGGACGCCGACGCCCGAGAGGTGGTCGGCGATGCGCCTCAGGCGGCCGCGCGCGATACGCGACGTCGACGAGCACGGATGCTGTGCTCGGTCCACGGCGGATCCGCCGAGACTCGTGGACGAGCTCGCGAACGCGCTGGTAGCTCGGCCTCGTCAGCCCCAGACGTTCAGCCTCACGCCCGACCCGGCGGGAGGTCTCGGCAATCGGAACCGAGCGGTCGTCGAGCCGAACGATCGCCTCGATCAGCTTCCGTGAGATCCGCGGCGCGAACGTCGGCATGCCTCTGAGTGTGGCGCCCGAACGGCGCGAGAATGTGCCGAGTCTGCGCCAGACGAGCCAAGTAACACTGTGTTACTTGGCTTTCGAGGTGCCAGGCGCTACCGGCCTGTGAACTTCGGCTCGCGCTTCTCGGCGAACGCGGTCAGGCCCTCCCTCGCGTCCTCGCTGGAAAAGAGCTCGCCGAAGCGCTCGCCCTCCCGGCGGAGGTTCTCGGCGTGGTCGCCGCCCAGGGCGCGGTTCACGGCCTCCTTCGCCGCCTCGAGCGCGAGCGGGCTCTTCGCCGCGAGGCCGGTTGCGAGCTCCAGCACGCGCGGCATCAGCTCGTCGGGCTCGTAGACGGCGTTCACGAGCCCCCGCTCTCGCGCCTCTTCCGCATCGACCGTCCGGCCGGTGAGGATCAGCTCCTTGGCGAACCCGATCGTCGTCGCGCGCGCCAGTCGCTGCGTCCCTCCCCACCCGGGGATGATCCCGAGGTTGATCTCGGGCTGGCCGAGCTTGGCCTTCGTGGACGCGTACCGAAGGTCGCAGGCAAGCGCGAGCTCGCAGCCCCCGCCGAGTGCGAACCCGTTGATCGCAGCGATGGTCGGCTGGCGCATGGTCTCGAGCAGCCGGCCCGCCTCGTGGCCGAGGCCGCCCCACGCCTTCGCCTCCTCGACGCCCAGCCCGCTCATGTACTTGATGTCCGCCCCGGCAATGAATGCCCGGTCGCCTGCGCCGGTGAGCACGACGACCCGCGTGTCTCCATCGGCGGCGAGCGCGGCGAGCCGGTCGCGGAGCATCGTGAGCGTCTCGAGGTCGAGGGCGTTCATCGCTTCCGAGCGATCGACCGTGACGACGGCGACCTGCCCCTCGTGCCGAACCTCGATCAGCTGACCGGAACCTTCTCGCGCAGGAACTCGACGATCTCGCTCGTCGGCGCGCCCGGCGTGAACACCTCGGCGACGCCCTTACGCTTCAGCTCCTCCGTGTCCTCACGCGGGATCGTCCCGCCGACGACGACAAGGACGTCCTCGAGGCCGTTCTCCCGCAACCCGTCGACGATCTTCGGCACGAGCGTCATGTGGGCGCCGGAGAGGATCGAGATCCCGACCGCGTCGGCGTCCTCCTGGATCGCCGTCTCGACGATCTGCTCCGGAGTCTGGTGGAGACCGGTGTAGATCACCTCCATGCCTGCGTCGCGCAGCGCACGCGCGATGATCTTCGCCCCGCGGTCGTGACCGTCGAGGCCCGGCTTGGCGATCACGACTCGAATCTTCCCGGCCATCCGGCCGTGAGTATAGGAACCACCTTTCAGTGGAAGAGGACCGGTCCGGCCGTCGTCCGGGTATAGGCCAGACTATGGAAATGAAGCTGAAGGTGATCGGCTGCTCGCCGGCGTGGCCCAACCCCGGCGGGGCGCAGTCGGGTTACCTCGTCGAAGGGCCGCCCGGACGCGTCCTCCTCGACTGCGGCGCCGGTGTGCTCGCGAAGCTCCGCGAAGTCGAAGACTGGCCGCACGTCGACGCGATCTGCCTCACCCACTTCCACCTCGACCACTGGGGAGACATCGTCCCCTGGGTCTGGGCGCTCTGGTTCGGCCCCGCGGCCGACCATCCGCGGCCCGACCTCTGGGTGCCGCCGGGAGGCGAGCAGCTGCTCAGCGAGATCGGCGCACGGCTCGGGACACCGGACATGTTCCACAAGGCCTTCACCGTCAAGGAGTACTACGAGGAGGAGGGCTTCGAGACGGCCGGCTTCCAGATCACGCCGCGGCGCGTGCTCCACTACGACCTTCGCGCCTACGGCTTCCGGGTCTCGTGCAACGGCAGGACGATCGCCTACTCGGGCGACAGCGGGCCGAGCGACGAGCTCGCGGAGCTCGCGCGCGACGCGGACCTCTTCCTCTGCGAGGCGACGCTGCTCGAGCCGCACCCCGAAGGCGGGCTACGCGGGCACCTCTCGGCCGACGAGGCCAACCAGGCGTTCCAGGCCGCCGGCGCGAAACGCCTGCTGCTCACGCACCGGCCGAAGGAGCGCCCGCTCGAGCCGGAGTACCAGCAGGTCCACGACGGCTACGAGACGGAGATCTAGAGTCGGACCCTGGCGCGAGCCGTACAGCGCCTCGGCCCGGCGGCCGCGGCGCCAGCCGCGCACGTAGTACGCACTGACGATCAGCGGCACCAGCAGCAGGAGGCCCAGCGGCGCGAGGAGCCACTTCGCGTCGAGTCGCGCCTCACCCTGCTGCAGCGAGCTGTCGCCGAGGTTCGGAACTCCACCGGCGCCACTGGGCTGCGCGGCGGGGGCTGCACCGCCCGCGCCCGCGCCGGTCATGCCGACCGGCGCCCAGGACGAGACGAGCCAGCGGTTCTCGCCGTATCCGGGCGGGGTCAGCTCCATCGCGAACATCGACGGGCGCAGCTTCGACGCTGCGGTCGGGAAGAGCATGACCTGGAGGCCGAGCGCGTCGCTGTAGGAGTACTCGATCTTCCACCGGGCCTCCTCGACCGGGAAGGGCACGACCGGGATGTCCTGCGACTTCCACTCGGCCCTCGAGAGCCCGCCCTTCAGCTCCGGCGCGGTCAGGTCGTAGGCGCGCTCGACCTTGCGCCGCGCAACGGCGTAGGTGACGAAGTTGGCCGCCGTGGCCAGGGCCTTGGCGCGGTCGACCTGCGTGAGCTCGACCCGCTCCGGCTCGTCGTAGACGTACGCCTGACCACTGGAGAACTCCTCCGGCGTCTCGGTCCCGGTGTTGGGCCACATGACGCCAACGGCGACGACGAGGGCGACGATCGCGGCGGTGCCGCCGATCCACGCCAGCCGCCTGCGCATCCGAGCCGAGAAGAGAATGCTCTTCACGCCCGGGGCATCGGAGGCGGTCGGGTGCTTACCCCTGCTGCGGAGCGCTCGGGATGGGCGGCGGAGCGTACGGCGCCCAGTAGTCGACGAGCCACTTCGCGGTGGCGCCCGAGCCGAACTTCTTCAGGCCGATGAAGAAGACCTGCGGCTTCTCCTTCGAGCCCTTCCCCGGCTGCATGACGACCTGAAGCGAGACGTCGTTCGGATACGACCAGTCGACCTTCACAGGCGACTCGTTGACGGCTGCGTTCGGATACGGGACGACCGGGATCTCGCCCGTCATCCACTGCTTGAGCGTCATGTTCTGCTTGATGCTCGGGCCGGAGATCGCCCAGGCCTCGCGGAGGTTCTTCCTGACCACAGCGGTCTTGATGAACTGGACCGCGATCTGGCGGGCTTCCGGCGGCAGCGGCACGGTCTTGTCCGCGGCGACGTTCGTCGCCGGCTCGTTGCTGAAGGTCTCCTTCGGATCGTCGGTCCGAATCTGCGTCTGCCAGAAGGCGAGCACGCCGAGCAGCAACACGGCTCCTGCCAGCCAGGGCAGGGCACGGTTGAACGATCTCGAGCTGAACAGGCCGCCTTCCACGTCTCGTCACAGGTTAGACGCGATTTCGGGCGGGTCTGTTAGCAGGCCGTTGCGGTCTTGTTAAGTGCCCGGTTCAAAAGACCGGCGTCTCTCTCCAGACGCCCCAGACCTCGCGGAGCGTGTCGCACATCTCGCCCATCGTCACGTACGCACGGGATGCGTCGACGATCAGCGGCATGAGGTTTTCGTCACCCTCCGCGCCGCGCTTGAGGGCTGCCAGCGTCTCCTCCACCTTCGCCGAGTCGCGCCGGGCGCGCAGCGCGGTGACGCGCTCGATCTGCTTCGTCTCGAGCGCCGGATCGATCCGCAGGATCTCGAGCTCCGTGTCGTCTTCCTGCTGGTACCGGTTGACGCCGACGATGATCCGCTGCTTCGCCTCGACCTCTGCCTGGTACCGGAACGATGCGTCGGCGATCTCCCGCTGGAAGAAGTTCTCCTTGATCGCAGGCACGACGCCTCCGAGCGCGCGAATCCGGTCGAAGTACTCGTAGGCCTCCGCCTCGAGTCGGTTCGTCAGGTCCTCGACGAAGTACGAGCCGCCGAGCGGGTCGATCGTGTTCACGACGCCCGTTTCGTGCGCGATCACCTGCTGGGTGCGCAGCGCCAGCCGAACCGCGTTCTCGGTCGGCAGCGCGAGCGCCTCGTCGAACGAGTTCGTGTGGAGGGACTGGGTCCCGCCGAGCACCGCCGAGAGCGCCTCGAGCGCGGTGCGGACGATGTTGACCTCCGGCTGCTGCGCCGTCAGCGACACGCCGGCGGTCTGGGTGTGGAAGCGCATGAGCCACGAGCGCGGGTTCTTCGCGCCGTAGCGCTCGCGCATCTCCTTCGCCCAGATGCGGCGCGCCGCCCGGTACTTGGCGATCTCCTCGAAGAAGTCCAGGTGCGCGTTGAAGAAGAACGAGAGCCGCGGCGCGAAGTCGTCGACGTCGAGGCCGCGCTCCATCGCCGCCTCCACGTAGGTGAAGCCGTTCATGAGCGTGAAGGCGAGCTCCTGGAGCGCGTTGGAGCCTGCCTCGCGGATGTGGTACCCGGAGATGGAGATCGGATGCCACTTCGGCATCTCCTGCGTGCAGAACTCGACCATGTCCGTCACGAGGCGCATGGACGGCTCGGGCGGGTAGATCCACTCCTTCTGCGCGATGTACTCCTTGAGGATGTCCGTCTGGATCGTCCCCCGGAGCTCCGAGCGCGGGACGCCCTGCTCCTCGGCGACGCACGCGTAGAAGGCGAGCGCGATCGGCGCCGTGCAGTTGATCGTCATCGAGGTGGAGACCTCGCCCAGCGGGATGCCGGCGAAGAGCGTCTCCATGTCCTCGAGCGAGTCGATAGCGACTCCCTCGCGGCCCACCTCGCCGAGCGAACGGGGGTGGTCGGAGTCGTAGCCCATCAGCGAGGGCATGTCGAACGCCGTCGAGAGCCCGGTCTGGCCGTGGTCGAGCAGGTAGCGGAACCGCTCGTTCGTCTCCGCAGCCGTCCCGAAGCCGGCGAACTGCCGCATCGTCCAGAGCTTCCCGCGGTACATCGACGGGTAGACGCCGCGCGTGAACGGATACACGCCGGGGTAGCCGAGGTCGCGCTCCTCGTCGATCTCGACCGAATCCGCTGTGTAGAGCGGGTCGACCTCGAGCCCCGAGATCGTCGAGAAGAGCTCGCCCTGGCGCTCGGGCGATGCCTCGTAGAGCTGGCGGCGCCACTCGGCGATGCCGTCGAGCGAGGCGGGCCTGTCTTCCGTGGTCGCCATACGCAGCAAGTGTACGAAGAGCTAGCCGAACACGACTTCGGCCAGGAACGCAAGCGAGATCACCAGCAAGGCGATGCCGATCGCCCGGCGTAGCGTCTCCTCACCGATCCGGCCGGTCAGACGGGCGCCGAACCAGCCGCCGGGAAGGGCGCCGGCGATGCCGGCCGCGAGGATCGGCCAGTCGACGTTCCCGAGGAACGCGTGCGTCACGAAGGCGACGGCGCCGAGGGCGAAGCCGATCACCAGGTTCGTCCCGACCGCTCGCTTCGCGGTCAGGCCGACGCCGCGCAAGAGCGCCGGCATGCGCAGGGTGCCGAGGATCACCCCGACGGCGCCGCCCAGGATTCCGATCAGGAACCCGAAGACGACCGCCGGCGTGATCTTGGGCTCCGACGACTCTCGTGGCCGGACCGGCCGGACGAGCAGGTCGAGCCCGTTCCACGCGAGGATCGCGGCGATCGCGAGCGAGCAGGAGCTTCGTCGGCAACTCGTCCGTGAGCAGCGCACCGACGACGGCGCCGAGGATCGACGGAGGGGTCATCCACGCCACGATCCGCCGGTCGACTCGTCCCTCGCGCGCATGGCGATAGCCGCCCGACGCGGCGGAGGCGGCGCTGATCGCGATGTTCGTCCCCGCGCCGGTGGAGGCGTCGCCGGAGAGGAGCAGGATCGCCGGCAGGCGAAGCGTCCCGAGCACGAGGCCGACCGCCGAGCCGAGGTAGCCGGCGACGAATGAGACGCCGAACGCTAGGAGGAGCTCCCAGGCTTCCAAAGCACTTCCGTGCCGGGATTGGAAGCCCGGGCGAGGATGAACAGGAGGTCCGAGAGGCGGTTGAGGTAGACCGGGACGAGCGGGTTGATCTCCACGCGCTCGGCCGCGTCGAGGACGTCCCGCTCCGCCCGGCGGCAGGTGGCGCGGGCGACGTGCAGCCGGGCGGCGAGCTCGCTGCCGCCGGGAAGCACGAAGCTCTTCAGCTCGGGCAGGTCTGCGTTGAACCGGTCGCAGTCGGCCTCGAGCGCGTCGATCTGCTCCTGCGTCGTCCGGAGACGGTCGGCGATCCCGAACGGGACGCTGATGTCGGCACCCACGTCGAAGAGCTCGTTCTGGACCCGTGAAAGGACCTCACGCATCGCTTCGGGTGGCCCGGCGGCGACGGCCAGGCCGAGGAAGGAGTTGACCTCGTCGACCGTCCCGAACGCGGCGATCCGGCAGTCCAGCTTGGGGACGCGCGTCCCGTCGCCGAGGCTCGTCTCGCCCTTGTCGCCGCCGCCCGTGTAGATGCGGGTCAGGCGGACGGGCTCGTCCTTCGCGCGCGGCACGCAAGAAGCTTAGGCGCCGGCCCAGAGGTCTCGCCGGGCCGCCTTCAAGGCAAGTAACACAGTGTTACAAGCACCCGAAGGCCGTCACCAGCCGCCTCTGGGACTTCAGTAACACTGTGTTACTGACGGCTTCAGCCGGCCGCCAGCTCGCGCTTCTTCAGCTCGAGCACCGACCTGGCGATGACGAGCCGCTGGATCTCGCTCGTGCCTTCGTAGATCTCCGTGATCTTCGCGTCGCGGTAGAAGCGCTCGACCGGGAACTCCTTCGTGTAGCCGTAGCCGCCGAGGATCTGGATCGCCTCTGCGGTCTGGCGGCGCGCCATCTCCGAGGCGTAGAGCTTGGCCTTCGCCCCTTCCTCGGTGTGCGGCCGGCTCTGGTCCTTCAGCCATGCGGCCCGGTAGACGAGCAGGCGGGCGGCGTCGATCTCGGTGGACATGTCCGCGAGCTTCCACTGGATCGCCTGGTGCTCGCCGATCGGCTTGCCGAAGGTTCGTCGCTCCTTCGCGTACTCGCGCGCGACGTCGTACGCGGCCTGCGCGATCCCGAGCGCCTGTGCGGCGATCCCGATCCTCCCGCCGTCGAGCGTCGCCATCGCGACGTTGAAGCCCTTCCCCTCCTCGTGCAGGAGCCGGTCCCGGCCGACCTCGGCGCTCCTCGACGACGATGTCGTTCGTCACCGACGAGTTGAGGCCGAGCTTCTCCTCCTCACGGGTGACCCGGACGTGGTCGGCGTCGAGAACGAACGCCGAGACGCCCTTCGCGCCCGGCGTGTCGGGGTCCGTGCGGGCGAAGAGCAGGAAGGTCGAGGCGTGCTCGCCGTTCGTGATCCATTGCTTGGCACCGGTGATCGTCCAGCCGTCGCCGTTCGCCTCCGCCTTCGTGCGGAGCGATGCGGCATCGGATCCGGCCTCGGGCTCGGTCAGCGCAAAGGCGCCGATGCCCTCGCCGCGGGCGAGCGGCGGCACGAAGCGCGAGCGCTGCTCGTCGGTGCCGAACGCCAGGATCGGAAGCGTGCACGCGCTTGTGTGCACGGCGACCGTGACCCCCACGCCGGCGTCGGCGCGCGAGAGCTCCTCGAGGACGAGGACGTAGGAGAGGAAATCGGCGCCCGCGCCGCCGTATTCCTCCGGCACGCAGACACCCATGAGCCCGAGCTCGGCGAGCTTCCCGTAGAGGTCGCGCGGAAAATGGTGCTCGCGGTCCCAGTCGGAGGCGTGGGGCGCGATCTCGGCGTCCGCGAACTCGCGGGTCAACGAGCGGATTTCTCGCTGTGCCTCGGTGAGGTCGAAGTCCATCGGCGTGGAGTATACGGCGGCTTTGTACATCTGATCTGATATAACAGCGGCATGACTATCGGGCAGCTGCTCAAGGAAGCGCGTCAGCGCCATGGAGCGACTCAGGCACAACTCGCTGCGCGTGCTCGGACGAGCCAGGCTGCGATCTCGCGGATCGAACGCGATCGGATCTCACCGACGATCGAGACCGCCAGCGAGCTCTTCGATCTGCTCGGAGAGGAGTTGCGCATCACCTCCGAGCCGGTGGAAAGCGGCCACGATCGGACCTTGCTCCGCCAGAACCTCGCACTTTCACCGGAGGAACGGATCCGCCGTCAGGTCGCGTGGGCGAACCGCGTGCGGACCCTGCCCCGTGTCCGCTGACTTCGATCCGATCCCGATCATCGAGGCGCTGGCAAAAGCCGACGTGGACTTCGTTCTCATCGGTGGCCTGGCCGGTGGCGCGCATGGTTCTTCGTATCCGACGTATGACCTCGACGTCATGTACGCGCGTGACCGCAACAATCTCGAGCGCATCGCGTCAGTGCTTACCGAGCTTGGCGCGACTCTCCGTGGGGCTCCCCCGGACCTGCCGTTTCCGCTCGATGCCAAGACGCTCGAGGAGGGTGCCAACTTCACGTTCTCGACCAGGCTCGGATCGGCTGACTTCCTCGCCTTTCCGACAGGGGCACCGCCGTACGAGAAGGTTCGCGACGATGCAGAGACGATTGAGATCGGCGGCCACCGCGTTCGCGTCGCGTCCCTCGACCACCTCATTGCGATGAAGGAAGCGGCCGGCCGAACGAAGGACAAGCTCATGGCCACCGAGTACCGCGAGCTCGCCGACGAGCAGCGGCTTCAGTCGTAGCGGTAGAAGCCCTCGCCGGACTTCCGGCCCAGCCGGCCCGCCTCGACGTGCTCGCGGAGCAGCGGGCACGGCGCGTACTTGTCGTCGCCGAAGCCCTCGTGCAGGACCTCCATGATCGCGACACACGTGTCGAGCCCGATCAGGTCGGCGAGCGCCAGCGGCCCCATCGGGTGCGCGAAGCCGAGCTTGGCGATCGTGTCGATCGCCTCGGGCTCCGCGACGCCCGTGTGCAGCGCCCAGACCGCCTCGTTGATGAACGGCATCAGGATCCGGTTGGAGACGAACCCTGGGAAGTCGTTCGCCTGCGCCGGAACCTTGCCGAGCTCCTCGGCGAAGGCGACGACGGATCGCGCCGTCTCGTCCGAGGTCTCCTCGCCGCGGATCACCTCGACGAGCTTCAGCACCGGCACCGGGTTGAAGAAGTGCATGCCGATCACCTTGTCCGGCCGGCCCGTCGCGGCGGCGAGCGAGCCGATGGGGATCGACGACGTGTTGGACGCGAGCACGGCCTCGGGCGGCAGCGTCGAGTCCGCCCGGCGGAAGATGTCCTCCTTCACCGCCAGGTCTTCGACAACGGCCTCGACCATCAGGTCGGCGGGGACGAGGTCGTCCGCTGGCTCGATCCGTGCGAGCACCTCGTCGGCGTCCGGTCCCCCCTTCTCCGCCAGCTTCGATGCGCTTTTCCGGATCGTCTCGAGCGACCGGTCGGTCGCACCAGGCACGGCGTCGTGGAGCGAGACCCGGCAGCCGGCTGCCGCGGCGACCTGGGCGATGCCGCCGCCCATCTGGCCGGCGCCGACGACGAGGACGTGGTCGAACTCCACGCCGCGGCAGGCTAACGTCAACCGCTGTGACCGACCTCTGGTACGACGAGACGGGCGACGGGCCTCCGCTCGTGCTCCTGCACGAGGGCGTCGTCGATTCGCGGATCTGGGAGCCGGTCGTGCCACTCCTCGCGGAGCGCCACCGCGTGATCCGCTACGACCAGCGCGGCTTCGGGCGCTCGCCGATGCCGAACGGGCCCTACTCCGTCGTGGACGATCTGATCTCGGTCCTCGATGCGGCGGGTGTCGAGCGTGCCGCGCTCGCCGGCGCCTCGCGTGGCGGCAACATCGCGCTGACCGCCGCAGTCGAGCGGCCCGAACGCGTCTCGGCGCTGATCCTGCTCGGCTCAGCCCTGCCGGGTGCGCAGCTCAACGTCGATTGGACGCCCGACCAAATCGGTCGCTGGGAGCAGGCCGAGGCCGGTGACGACTGGGCCGCCATGGCCGAGCTCGACATGGAGGCGTGGGCGCCGATGGGCGCCGACGCGGAGCTACGGGCGATGTTCCTCGAGAACGCCGTCGGGTCGAACAGCGAGGATCCGGCCACCGACGAGCCCGTCGCCGACCGGGTGAGCGGCATCACCGCCCCCACCCTGGTGGTCACGGCGGGTCGGGACGTCCGCGGGATCAACGAGATCGGCGACCGGCTCGCCCGCGACATTCCCGGTGCTCGGTCGGCCGTCATCGAGGAGGCCGATCACATGATGCCCTGGCGGGCGCCTGAAGAGCTCTCTCAGCTGACCCTCGACTTTCTGTCGGGTCTCTAGAACTTCGCTCAGACCTCGAGCAAGAGGGCGTCGCCCTGGCCGCCGCCGGAGCAGATCGCCGCGAGCCCGAGCCCGCCGCCGTTGCGGCGCAGCTCGTAGATCATCGTCGAGAGGATCCTGGCGCCGGAGGCGCCGATCGGATGGCCGAGCGCGACGGCCCCGCCGTTCACGTTCACCTTCTCCGGGTCGGCGCCGAGCATCGCCGTCGAGTTGAGGGCGACCGACGAGAACGCCTCGTTGAGCTCGACCCGCTCGACGTCGTCGATCGACTTGCCGGCCTTCTCCAGCGCGATCGCTCCAGCCTTGGCAGGCGTGCGCGCGAGGTAGGCGAAGTCGTCTGCGACGTATGCCTGCGAGACGATGGTCGCGAGCGGCTCGAGCCCGCGCTCCTTCGCAAACTCCTCGCTGGTGACGACGAGCGCTCCGGCGCCGTCGTTCACGCCGGGAGCGTTGCCCGCGGTCGTCGTCCCTTCCGGGTCGAACACCGGCTTGAGCGAGGAGAGCTTCTCGAGCGAGGTGTCCCGCCTCGGGCCCTCGTCGTGGTCGAGCTCCCCGACCGCGACGATCTCGTCCTCGAAGCGCCCCTCGTCCTGGGCCGCTACAGCGCGCTCATGTGACCGGAGCGCCCACGCGTCCTGATCCTCGCGCGAGATCCCGAGCTCGCGCGCGACGAAGGACGCCTGCTCGACCATGTGCTTCTTGTCGAACGTCGATGTCAGTCCGTCGTGCGTCATGAGGTCGATCAGCGTGCCGTCGCCGAGCCTGTACCCGAACCGGGCCTTCTTGAGGACGTACGGCGCGTTCGACATCGACTCCATCCCGCCGGCGACGACGACCTTGTGGTCGCCCGACCGGATCATCAGGTCGGCGAGCTGGACGGCCCGCACCGACGACGCGCACACCTTGTTGATCGTGTCCGACGGAACCTCGATCGGGAGGCCGGCCCCGATCGCCGCCTGGCGCGCAGGCGCCTGGCCCGCGCCGCCCTGGAGCACCTGCCCCATGACGACGTACTCGACCGCCTCGTTCTCGAGGCCGACGCGGTCGAGCGCGTTGCGGATCGCGATCGAGCCGAGCTCGGTCGCCTCGAGGTCCTTCAGGCCGCCGCCGACCTTTCCGAACGGCGTACGAACGGCGGAGACGATGACTGAGCGCATGGCAGGTCAGGGTAACAATGGCCCGATGCCTGCCCGAGTCGCCAGATTCGTCAACGCGGTGGGTCTCGAGCTGCTCGGCGGCCTCCTCGTGCTCACCCTTGGCGCCTGGGTCTTCGGGGTCATGGTCGAGGAGCTCTCCGAGGGCGACACCCATCTGGACACGCGCTTCGCCGCCTGGCTGCACGACCGGGCAACGCCGGGCTGGACGAGCTTCTTCGAGAAGGTGACGTGGCTCGGCAACGTCCCCGTGCTTGCAACCGTGGCCATCGCGGCGGGGGTCGTGCTCTGGCGGATGCGCCGGAGGGCGGAGCTGGAGCTCCTGCTGCTCGCCGTCATCGGAACGCAGGTCCTCACGCTTGGGCCTGAAGCTCGGCTTCGCCCGCGAGCGTCCCTTTTTCCCCGCTCCGCTCGCGACCGAGAGCAGTTACTCGTTCCCGAGTGGCCACTCGTCCATGTCGCTCGCGGTGTACGGGACGCTGGGCTACATCGTCGCGCGGCATGCGGCCAGCAGGCGGAAGCAGATCGCGGCACTCGTCGGGTCGACGGCGCTCGTCCTGCTGATCGGGTTCAGCCGTCTCTATCTCGGCGTGCACTACCTCAGCGATGTGATCGCCGGGTTCAGCCTCGCGCTCGCCTGGGTTGCGCTCTGCGTCGTCCTCCTGCACCTCCGGCTGCGCCTGCGGGCGCGCCGCTCGGGTCAGACCTCGCGGTATCGGGCCTCAACGAAGCAGTAGACGCCGTAGGCGATCAGCCCGGAAGCGACGATCCCGAGCAGCGTGTCGCCGTAGTCCTGCTGGAGGATCTCGGCCAGCGCGCCGTCGAGCCCCACGGTTTCCTTCGGGTCGTACTGCCACGCCGCCCGGACGAGGAAGAACCCGATTAGCCCGAAGACGATCCCGCGGGCGATATGGCCGACGGCACCGATGATCGTGAACACCTTCTCCTCGACGTCGCTCATCTTCCGCAGCTTCAGGTTCTTCCGAAAGCTCCGCGTGATCCCGCGCCAGACGTTGAAGACCCCGGCGCCGAGGATCGCGAGCCCGACGGCGGCCACGATCCACCGTCCCAGCGGCCAGTCCAGGACCCGGGCCGTCGCCCGGTCCTCCTCCCGTGAGCCGCCGGCCTCGTTTGCGCCGGCAAGCGCCGCAATCGCGATCGCCAGCAGGCCGAGATACCAGGCCGAGCGCGCGAAGTAGCTGACGCGCTTCGGCCAGCCTTCCTTCTTGCCGCCCTCGAGCGGCCGGCCGAGGACACCCTGGGCGAACCGCCAAGCCGCGTAGCCCGCGAGACCGACGGCGAGGAGGAACAAGAGCGCCTTCCCGTACCAATTGTCAGCGACGGCCGAGAAGGCGCCGCCGCGATCTCGAAGCCGCTCGCCTCCTGCGATCGCAACGTCGGCCGCGATCACGCCGACAAGGACGTAGATCGCGCCCTTCGAGACGAGTCCCCAGCGGGCCAGCGCCTCCCCGAACGGGCCGCGCGCGACATCCTTCGCCTCTTGTTTCACATCGGCCACGGCGGGGGACAATACGGCGTCGCGCGTTTCTCGACCGTGCTCAGGTGGTAGGACTTCACGATGGCCAACGAGCACGTGAGCGCGCTGATGGAGCTCGGCGAGCGCGAGGGATGCCTCGAGCTTTCCGAGGTCTCACGCGTCATCGAGGAAGCGGGGCTCGAGGACGAAGACGTGGAGCGGCTTTACCAGGACATCCAGGAACGGGGAATCGAGCTCTCGGACGACTGCGGCAGGGCGGCGACCGAGTCCACCTACGTGAACGGCGACCTCGCCGTCTCCACGACGGACGCGCTCCAGCTCTTCCTCAACGAGGTGGGCCGCTACAAGCTCCTGACCGCCGAGGAGGAGGTCGAGCTCGCGAAGCGGATCGAGCGCGGCGACCGGGAGGCGAAGGACCTGATGATCAACTCGAATCTCAGGCTCGTCGTCTCGATCGCGAAGAAGTACCAGGGGCACGGCCTGTCCCTGCTCGACCTGATCCAGGAGGGGATCATCGGGCTGATCCGCGCCGTCGAGAAGTTCGATTGGCGGCGAGGCTTCAAGTTCTCGACCTATGCGACCTGGTGGATCCGCCAGGCCGTCCAGCGCGGCGTCGCGAACAAGGCGCGCGAGATTCGCATCCCCGTTCACATCGTCGACCGCGAGCGCAAGATCGCCCGCGCCGAGCGCGAGCTCGTCGTCAAGCTCGGACGCGCGCCGACGGAGGAGGAGGTCTCGAAAGCGACCAAGCTCCCGCTCAAGCAGGTGCGCGAGGTCCGCGAGGCCGCACGCGCGGTCACCAGCCTCGACCGGCCCGTCGGCGAGGGCGAGGCGTCGTACGGCGACCTCTTCGCCGGTGACGCGGAGCCGCCCGAGGAGCTGATCCAGATCAGCCTCGAGCAGGACGTCCTCCGCCGCGCCGTCGCGAACCTGCCCGATCGCGAGCAGGAGGTCGTCAAGCTCCGCTACGGGCTCAACGGCGACGGCAGCCCGCAGTCGCTGGAGGAGATCGGCCGGCGGCTCGGCCTCACGCGCGAGCGCGTGCGCCAGCTCGAGGCCAGGGCGCTCGAGCACCTCGCGGTCAACCGCGAGATCGAGGCTCTACGAGCAGCCTGACCGTTTTCGTTGATGCCGAGAACGTGCGGCGTTCGCTCTGGCCGAATATCCCGCGCGACGAGTTGACGGAGCTGGTCGAGCGCTGGGCCGAGCGCGAAGGCGTGGACGCACACTTGGTCTGGGAGGGAACCGAAACGGCCGACGACCGGATCGCGCGAGAGGCTGCGGACCTCGACGGTCCCTACTGGCTCGTTACGTCAGACCGCGGTCTGCGTGAACGAGCGGCGGCGAAGGCGGACCGGGTGATCGGCGGCGGGTCGTTCGCCCGCGAGTTACGCAGCGGCTAGGCGGGCCTTCCGGACCGCGAAGGCGTAGCGGCACGCGATGACTCCCAGGATCGCGCCGATGACGGCCACGCCGGCGAAGAAGCCCCACATCGCGCTGTCGCCGAAGCCGCCCCGCACCTGGAGGCCGATGAAGGGCCCGAGCGCGAAGCCAGCCGAGGATGTGCTCGCGAAGGCGCCCATGTAGGCGCCGCGGAGGTCGGCCGGCGCGAGCCCGGCGGCGATCGCCTGTGACGTCGGAATCCAGAGCATCTCGCCGAGGACGAAGATCAGGATCACGACGGCGATCACTGCCACCGAGGAGTTCAACGAAAGCAGCAGGAACGGCCAGCCCATGAGCAGCATCGCGAGCGCGAACTTCGGCGCTGCCGGGTAGCGCTCCACCCGCCGCGTCAGGCGAAGCTGAAAGAGCGTGACGAGTAGCTGGGTTGACGATGACAAGGAAGCCCCAGGCTGCCGGGGTGAGGCCGTACGAGTCGACAGCGACAATCGGGAGGACGGCCTCGAAGGCGAAGTAAACGAGGTGCGCGAGCACCATCGCCACGAGGAAGAGCAGGAACGCCCCGTCCCTACGGATGACGCCGAACGACCCGCGCGCCGGCGGCTCCTCCGGCGCGTACTCGCCGCGCGCGGGTAACAGCCGCCAGGCGAGGAAGAGCTCGAGGGCACCGATCACCGTGACACCGATCCAGAGCACGTCGTAGTTGCCGGTGAGGAGTAAGGCGCCGCCGATCGGCGGGCCGAGCGTGACGCCGAGGTTGTTCGCCACCCGCAGCGACGCATACGAGTGCTCGTGCCGCTCGGGTGGAACCACGTCCGCGACGAGCGCCTGCGTCGCCGCCATCGCGATCGGACCGAACAGCGACAGGAGCAGGAGCAGCGGGAGGGCCGTCATGTAGTCGTCGACGACCGTCCAGCTGAGCGGGACGAACGCCGTCAGGCCCCACCCGGCCAGGATCACCGGGCGGCGGCCGAGATGGTCGGACACGTGGCCGCCGAGGTAGCCCATGCTCGCCGAGATGACGGCTGCGGCCACGAAGTAGAGCCCGAGCTGTGACGAGGACGCCTGGAGCTCGTCGATGGCCCAGATCCCGACGAACGTCCAGCAGGCCGACCCGCCGAGTGAGCCGACGAAGCCGACGATCAGGAGCGGACGGAGTGCCCGTTCGACGTCGTCGCCCCAGATCAGCCTGAACAGCCGTCCCAGCATCCCGGACTGTAGTAATAGAGGAAGATGTATTAGCGCCCCGGTCCCCAGACCCTTCAGGCAAGGTTCCGGGCGTGAAGATCACCATCATCGGGGCGGGCAACATGGGGCGCGGGATCGGCATGCGCGCGGTCGCCGGCGGCAACGACGTCGAGGTCGTCGATCGCAACCCCGAGGACGCGCAGGCGCTCGCCGCGGAGCTGGGCGGCGGGGCAACGGCCGTCGAGCCGGACGGCCCGATCGGAGGCGACCTCGTCGTCCTCGCTCTCTACTACGCGTCCATCGCCGAGGCCGTCGAGCAGTACCGCGATCGGCTGGAAGGCAAGGTCGTCGTGGACATCTCCGTCCCGCTCGACTGGGACACGATGGACGGGTTCGTCGTTCCGGCCGACAGCTCGGGAGGCGAGGAGGTGCAGAAGCTCCTGCCCGACGGCACCCCGGTCGTCAAGGCGTTCTGCACGACCTTCGCGCGCACGCTCGTGAGCGGCGAGAAGAACGGCGTCCAGCTCGACGTCCCGATGGCCGGCGACGACGAGGACGCGAAACGGCAGGTCGCGGCGCTCGTCGAGGGCGGCGGCATGCGGCCGATCGACCTGGGCCCGCTCCGCCGCGCGCGGCAGCTCGAGAATGCGACCTTTCTGCAGATCGCCGCGCAGAAGCCGCTCGGCGCCGGCTTCGACACCGCGCTGAAGATCCTCGACTGACCACCGCGGTGACGACGTTCGCTCCCGCCGAGGTCGAGGTCGAGCAGCCGATCGAGGCAGACGACCCCGAGCACGACCGCCCCTGGGTCGTGATCGTCTGGAACGACCCGATCAACCTGATGTCCTACGTGACGCTCGTCCTCCGAAAGCTCTTCGGCTACACCGAAGCCCACGCGACGAAGCTGATGCTCCAGGTT
>CAWCVG010000018.1:0-19542 GCA_963798935.1 uncultured Actinomycetes bacterium | reverse complement strand
CCTCGCTGAAAAGTGCTGCGCACGTTCAGCGACGTTGACAGCAGACGCGTTTCACGCGGTTTGGCTCCGCCGGGATGAACCCGACTCCGCCGACACGAACGCTTCGATTTCTGGTCATCGGCAAGCCAGCCCATTAGGGTTAGTGGGGGAAACTTGGTTTCCACCACGAAACGTCCGAGGAGATTTGTACGGTTTGTCGAAACAACCGCTAGATCTGTCTCCCAAGGAGGGGCTTGATGCTCGTCGCAAGACGCCTGAAGTTCGGACTCGCGGCGCTGGTGGCGCTTGCGGCGTCCGTGGTCTTTGCTGCTCCGGCGCTCGCTGACACGCAGCCGGATCCGCAGCTGACGAATATTCCGTATCTCGCGTGGCGCGGCGAGGAGGTACGGCTGGTGAAGTGTGAGCCAGGCATTTTCCCGGACGGGATCAACGGGGCGCAGGCCGCCCAGTCGTTTCAGTCGGGGCCACGTTCATCGATTTCCTGCTCGTCGACTGGTCGGGTGATCCGCATCTGGCGCAGCCGCAGTTGGAGCCGGGGACGGTGCGGCGTTCTTCCGCTCGTGGGATGGGGCGCCGTGTGTGGCGGGGACGTTCATCTCGCAGAAGGCCGGTTTGGCGCAGATCAAGCTGGTGGCGACGTTGAACATCAGCCAGGCGGTTGGGTTCCCGGTCGACATCCCCGAGATCATCACGTTGAAGCACGATTTCAATGTGGGTTGGATGACATCAACAGCCGACCCTGAGCGTTGCCAACGGCGGCACGACCGACGTGGCCGGCGGCCCGGGCAACGATTTGCAGGTGTTGGTGAACGGGCAGATCCCGTTGCTGGGCAATTACGGTGAGCTGGGTCTGGGTGATTCGTTGCAGATGCCGGATGATTGGGCGGCGCTGGCGAACGTGATGGCCACGTTCCAGGATCCGCTGAATCCGTCGCCGGCGCAGATGTGGGATATCCACGATGAGTTCTCGCCGGCTGGTTTCGGTGATGATCTCGAGGGCCACGGGGATCAGTCGGAGTGTCCTGTCTTCCCGTTTGATCCGCCGATCTACTTCGATGCCGTGGATAGCTGCGGCTTCGGCGGCGAGGAGCTGGCCCCGTTCTCGAATTTCTCGCGTGTGTGGCAGGACTACACGAACCCGACGTTGGGCCCGTTTGATCCGCAGCGTGCGTCGCAGACGTTGCTGTCGAACGGCCTGCTCGACTCGGGTGATGCGCCGATGCCGGCCGCCCGTATCGATTGGGCGATCGCGCAGAACAGCGGCGCCGACGGCGATATCTCGGGTGTGGGTTCGCTGTTCCCGCGGGCGAAGTTCCGCGTGTACCGGGAGGAGGCGGATCACGCGTTCGATCCGGCCGACAATCCGATCCCGCTCTTCTATGGGCCGTTCTATGCGCAGTGGATCCCGCCGGCGTACCCGTCGATCGGGTCGTTCTTCGGCGGCCCGACACCGTTGTTCGTGCCGGAGGCGTCGGGGATCACCGCGCCGGTGAACTTCACGCGTAGCCCGGAAGACTGCGGCCAGAGCACGCTGATCGACGAGATCCCGACGGGTGGCGGCAACAACTTCAACGGCTACCTGGCGTGTGGGCTGTACATCAACTGGTTGTTCGCGAAGACGTTGCAGTGTGGCCCGGGTGGGTTCAACGATGATCCGAATGAACCGTTCGGGCTCGGCTGTGAGCCGACGACGCTGTCGAACACGGGTTGTCTCCCGCTGGTCGCCGGGGACTTCGAGTCCCCGCAGTCGGGTGCCGATGTGCCAACGGGTGCGCAGAGGACGGTGGCGTACACGGATGAGCACGGAGAAGCGCGTGTGCAGTTCATGCCGGGGACGGAGTTCTTCTTCCTGAACCTGCCGGGGGTGGCGATTAACGCGAATGGTGGTTGTGACATCGCGAACATCCCGGGTGGGATCCTCGGTTCGGCTTCGGTGAGTGCGACGGTTCGGTATCCGTTCGAGCCGGTGACGGCGCGGCCGGTGGTGTCGAATCCGGTCGTGAAGACGGTGACGTCGTTGTTCTCGAAGTCGATTACGTGTTATCCGAAGGGTGGGCAGCCTGAGGAGCAGCTTGCTGCGATCTGTGTTGCGCAGGCGACGGATATCACGGGGGCACCGTTTGTTGGTGAGACGGTGTGCTTCTTCGCGGACTTCAATGCGGAGGACATCCAGTACTTCTCGGGTGCGATTCCGGGGACGTCGATCGTGATTGGTGATGAGGGCCGCAATGCTGCTGCTGAGGCGCAGGGTCTGAGGCGGATCTGTCCGTTCACAGACGAGAATGGCCGGGCGGCGGTGGAGATCTTCAACTCGAATCCGACGACGGTGGATGTGCAGGCGTTGTTCGTGGACGAGGGGATCCTGAGGCACTTGTTGGTGCCGTTCCCGATCACTGGGCAGGTTGGCCCGTCCGCTGGTTCCTCGTCGAACCCGGCGCCGGATGTCCCGCCCGAACCCGAGAACCCGACCCGACAACCCGAACCACGACCCGAACCCGGACGGGACGACGCCTGGGCCTGACAGCACGCCTGTGGCCGTGAAGCTGCGGGTGGCGAAGGTGAAGCTGGTGCGGGTGAGCCGGACGAAGGCGACCGTGTTCGTGCGGGTCAACGGCCCGCAGGGCAAGGTACCGGTGCGGATCCGCTTCGCCGCTGCTGGCAAGCAGGCGCGCATCGTGACCCGGATCGTGAAGACGAACCGCCTGGTGAAGCTGCGCAACCTGCGCACACCCAACGCCAAGCGGCTCCGCCTATCGGTCTCGCTCGTCTCCTAGCAAGCGACGGTGGTGGGGGAGCCTCAGGGCTCCCCCACCGCTATCCTTCACGCTCCCGGGGCGGTTAGCTCAGTTGGGAGAGCGCCAGCTCGACAAGCTGGAGGTCACTGGTTCGAGCCCAGTACCGCCCAAATCGACTGTTTCCCGCCTGACACGGTCGAGCGGGTCTACGGAGTGAGTCGAAGGATTGCCCCGAAGTACGCCTTGGCAGAGGTGGGTCGATCCGGTGCGAGCGTGAGCTTGACGTGATGGATGCGTCGAACGATTGCCGGTACGAATCTGCCCGACGTCAGGTCGGATACTCCCCAGAAAGCCGTCGGCGAGGCTGCGCACGACTCGTCGAGCACGTGCCCGTGCCACGCCAGGAGTCCCTCGCAGGAGATCTCGTCGGCAAGGCCGTCGGCGCAGAGGGCGGAGAGCAGCCTCTCGGCGTCCTCGCGGTACGGGAGATGGAGCTCGATGCCGACCGCCGGCGGGACGGTGCCGTCGCGCTCGATGCCGATCGCGAGCGAGTACCGCGGTGCGAGTGGCGCGTAGCGCGCGAGCAGCCGGTCGAGGTCGGCGCGGTCGTGTGTCCAGCCGGCCCGCGCGATCGTCTCGACGTGGGGGCCGGAGTCGCTGTCGGCCGACGCGAGGACGAGTCGCAACGGAGCCCGGGACCGCCCATGCATCACGCCGACCTTCTGGATGCGATCGCCGGCGTCGAGCGAGCGCACGAGGCCCTCGACCACGCCGCTCGCCGCCGCGGGGAGCCTTCCTCCGCAGAGCAGTGCCGCCAGGGCGGGAGCGTCCGCCAGGTCGCTTGGCCCAGCGAAGAGACTCGGCGTTCGAGCATCTCCGGAGCCGGTGTCGTACTCGAGCCAGGCGTCGACCACCCGCCCGAAGAGCGGGTGCTCCGACTCGGCGAGGGCCGAGAGCAGGGCGTCGAGCTCCTTGCCGCCACCGGCCGTGAGAGCGAGCTCCGGATCGACGGCTAGCAGCCGACGCAGAGAGGCGGCCGGAGCAAGCTGCAGCCCAAGGTCGACGCTTGCCGCCCGTTCCGACAGCCGCAGCTCGAAGCCGACGACCCGGGCGAGGTCGAGCGGCAGCGAGCGAGCGCGATCCTCGAGGGCCGTGCGTGCCTCCTGCCCGACGGCAGCCGTGAGCTCCCGGTCGAGAAAGTCGAGCAGTGCGGTGAGTTGGTGGCCGGCCGGCCGCACGGCTTGCGCGAACTCTAAGCGACCACGCGTCTGAGTGTCGTTGCCCGGAGTCGCCGCTTTCAACGCTCTTGTAAGATCGCGCTTCGCCGTCGAATTGAGGGGGACGTATGCGCGGTCAGTTCACCGAGCAGCTGCTATCGCGGGCAGAGCGTGATCCGGAGTTCCGGAAGCAGCTGATCGAGGACCCTAGCTCGGCCATCGAGGAGGAGCTGGGTATCGACCTGCCGGAGGGCATTCGGGTCAGGGTGGTGCAGGAGGACCGAACGAGGCGATTCTCGTGGTGCCCAGGCATCTCGAGCCTGGACAGATTGCCGACGAGGAGCTCGTCGCGGTAGCGGGGGAAACGGCTGTGGGACTGAAGGCAACAGCGCCGCCGGCAGCACCTGCACCTATTGACCTGCCCGAGCCGACACCTGCGTCCGTCGCCCTGACCGCCCCTTCGTGAGACGCTTGCGGCACGGACGGGTACGCACCAGCGGGCGCTCTACTGGTTGAGTCGAAGGAGGGCCCCGAAGTACGCCTTGGCAACGGTGGGCCGATCCGGTGCGAGCGTGAGTTTCACGTGATGGATGCGCCGGACGATTGCCGGTACGAATCGGCCTGACGTCAGGTCGGAAACGACGCAGAACGCCGTCGGCGAGGCTGCGCACGACTCGTCGAGCACGTGGCCGTGCCAGGCGAGCAGTCTCTCGCAGACGAACTCCTCGGCGAGGCCGTCCGCGCACAGGGCGGAGAGCAGTCTCTCGGCGTCCCCGCGGTGCGAGATATTGAGCTCGATGCCGACCGCCGGCGATACCGTGCCGTCACGTTCGATGCCGATCGCGAGCGGGTATCGCGATGCGAGTGGCGCGTAGCGCGCGAGCAGCCGCTCGAGGTCGGCGCGGCCCCCTGTCCAGCCGGCCCGCACGATCGTCTCGACGTGAGGGCCGGAGTCGCTGCTGGCCGACGTGAGGACGAATCGCAGCGGAGCCCCGAACCTGCCATGCATCACGCCGACCTGCACAATGCGATCGCCTGCGTCGAGCGAGCGCATGAGGGTCTCGACCGCCCCGTTCAGTAGCTGGGGTAGCCCTCCGCCGCAGAGCAACGCCGCGAGGGCTGGAGCGTCCGCTGCATCGCGTGGCCCGGCGAAGAGATTCGGTGTTCGAGCATCGCTCGAACCGGTGTCGTACTCGAGCCAGCAGTTGCCGACTCGGCCGAAGAGCGGGTGCTCCGACTCGGCGCAGGCCGAGAGTAGGGCGGCGAGCTCCTTGCCGCCACCGGCCGTGAGAGCGAGCTCCGGATCGGCGGCGAGCAGCCGGCGCAGCGAGGAGGCCGGAGCAAGGTGCAGCCCCAGGTCGACGCCGGCTCCCCGTTCCGACAGCCGCATCTCGAAGCCGACGATCCGGGCGAGGTCGAGCGGCAGCGAGCGAGCGCGATCCGCGAGGACCGCGCGTGGCTCCCGTCCGACGACCGCCGTGAGCTCCCTGTCGAGAAAGTCGAGCACTGCGGTGACGAGGTGGCCGGCAGGCTGCACGGCTCGGCTGGTCGCCGTCATCTCCTCATCCCCACGAAAGGACGGAGGGGAGCGTCGGATCGCAGCGACGAAGGAGCGCGAGCCCGACCCCTGCCGACCCCTGGAAGAGGCCGGGCGAGGGCACCTCGCGGCCTGCTGCCTCCGGCCTGTTCAACCGGAGTGCTTCGCCGGCCAGAATGCGCTCGGCCAGCTCGTCGCAGCGCCCGTTCGCCTCGACCCGCGCCTCGTCGTCTCCGGTCGCCCTGGCCAGCTCGAGCAGGAACTCGCACTCTCCCGCGCTGCCGCAGCAGAGGTGGTCGAACACGCTGCTTTGCGCTCTCACCAGCTCGGCAGCCCGCCCGAGATCGCGCCGGGCGAGCTCGTGCAGATCCGCAGGCAGCGACAGTTCGAGCAGGGCGACCCGGCTGAGGCCGATTCCGGCTGCGCCGTGACACCAGTTCGTGCGCGCTAGCGGCTCGCCGTCCTCGACGCGACGGTCGGGCCAGCCGCCCAGGCCGGCGTCGTAGCGGCTGGACTCGCCGCCGAGCGCGGCTCGGACGGGCGCGAGCAGCGCTTCGTCGCCGGTCCGTGCGAGCAGACGCGCCAGCATGAGCGTGAGGCCGGCCGTGCCGTGCGAGAAGCCGTCCAGGACGCGCCCTCCGAGCGTTCTCCAGGCGACTGCCGCCCCCGTCCAGCTCCCCGGCGGCCGACGAGAGACGCCGGCCTGCGCACGCGGCGAGCTCGATTGCGGCCTCGTCGCCGTCCGTTCGGTCGAGCGCCAGGAGCGCCGAGAGGGCGCCGGTCGTCCCGGCCATGAGATCGAGTTTCTCGTCCTGCTCGAACGCCGTCGGCGGCAGGCTGGACGCGATGCGCCGGGCGGCGTCGAGCGGGCGCTGCTCGTCGAGGAGTCGCGCAACGAGGACGAGGCCGTACATGGTCCCCCCGGAGCCGGACGCACCGCCGATGCCACGAACCACAGCGAGCCGCCCGGGGTGACGGTCCGTCTCCTCGAGCGTCGGTGCGAGCGCCTGCAGACACAGGTCTCGCCAGCGGTCCTCTCGGTCGACGCGTGCGAGAGCAGCGAGGAAGACCGCAATCCCGACCGCGCCCTCGTACAGGTCGTACGCCGTCGGCCGCAGCACCCATCGCTCGGTCTCGTCGCCGAGGGTGAGTCCGACCCAGGCCACGCTTCCGCCGGAGTGGATGGCTGTGGCCTCGAGCTCCTCCCCGAGCAGGCGAGCTGCACGGAGGGCAGCTGCTTCGCCGGCGGAGTTTTCGCTCGAGGCCGGTTCGCGGGTGCCGTGGCGGTCGACCGTCGCGTACATGGTGCCCAGTGCTGCACGCACCAAGGCCAGCTGCAGACGCCGGTCCTCGTCGCCGAGCGATTCGAGGCGCCGGCGGGCAGCGGCAATCGCGGAGTCGCGGAAGCGAAGGAGCGGGCGGCCGCCGCCGTCGAGCAGCCCTTCTGCCACGCCGGGGGCCGCGAAGAAGGGCGTATCGGTTGCCTCGAGGTCGCGCTGCTCGCCGCGATGGAGCTCCCAGAAGGCATCCGGATCCGGCCCGTCGATGAGCGGTCGCGCGAGCGCCTCGAGGCTCGATGCTGTAGTCGACGCCGAAGCGCAGGCATTGGGGGACGTGCGCGACGGTCACCGCCCGAGCGTAGATCCGTGTCGGCCGGAAGAGCACGCGCACCGGCGCGTCGCGCAGGGCGGCCAGCAGTCCGCCGGGCGCCAGAAGCTCGTCGCGGCGATCGGCGAGGAGCGCGTAGGCGTCGCGGAAGCCGCTACAGATCTCGTCGACGTAGGCTTCCGGGCGCTGGACCACCCCCGCCACGCGCAGGACGTTCGCGAACGGCTCGACGATCGCTTCCCGCGAGACCATGCGGGCGACGTCCGAGTTCGGGTGCTCCCACTGCGGTACCGGGTCGAGTCCGACCTGCGGCTCAACCGCGCCGAGGCCGCTGACGTCAAACGCTCGCCCATCGGGGCCGAGCACCCAGTCCGGGAGCAGGCCGCTGCCGAGAACGGAGCCCCAATAGCGGTTGGCCGCGAGGTGGAGCGCGTCGAGCTCCTGGCCGACCGGCGCGTCCGGAGGGAGGAGCGCGGGGTGCAGGACCGTCTCGGAATCGACGATCAGTGGGTGCTCCCCTGCGGCGACCAGGTTTTCGGCGTGGCAATCAGTGCCGCCGATCGCGTGGAGCAGGGCGAGCAGCATTCCGGCCCGCCGGTAATAGCGCCGTGCCGACTCGGTATCGGGCACGTCTTCGTTCTCGGCGAGCTCGACCCAGCCGTGGTCGCCGTGATCGAGCACCTTCAGCGTGCGCAGCTCGAGAGTGGCTCCGTGGTCGTTCAGCCACTCGACGAGCCCGCCGTACACGACTTCGGTGCGGAGGCTCTTCGGCTTGTAGACGAGCCGAAGTCCGTCGGCGAAGGTACAGCCGACGACGCGTTTGCGGCCTCGGTGTGGATCGGATACCGCCCCACCGACTGCGATCAAGGGGCCGAGGGGACGGCCGCCGGCGAACGTCTCCGCGAGCAGATCCCGGTCTTGCGTCAGGCACTCGAGGAACTCGGCGGTTGCGTCCACCCAGCCGAGCGCGAGCGTCCCCATCTTGCGAGCCACGACGGCGTACTCGAAGAGGAGCTCGGCGAGCCCCTCCGGGCGCACGACCGACACCCACTCGTCGTAGAGCGAGCGTCCAGGATTCCCGAGCGCCCGCTCCAGCGCCTCGTCGAAGCCGTGCTGCCGCCGCCGACGCCAGGCCCGAAACTCGACGTCGGCGACCACCGAGACGAGCACCCCGAGCTGCCGAAGGAGCTCCTGCTCGAACGCCCTCGACACGTCCGGGTCGACGAGGGACGGCGCGGCGCGCGATCCGGGTCGCCAGACGCTCTCGCGCGGCCTGAACGAAGGGAACGGTCAGCTCCTGGAGTGGCACCGGCTCCTCTCCGGCGGCGGGCAGGCACGGATCGTCTTCGAGGTCGTCGCGGCCGGTGCGCGCGAGGCTCTCTCCGACGAACAGCGCCCGATCGGGCAAGGGATCGGTCTTGCGGGGCACGGCCTCGCCGACCACGAGGAGCGCCCGCTCGCGGTCGAGCCCGTCGAGAGCCAGCCGCGTCGCGAAGCGGCCCTCGTCTCCGCGTGCGACCTGCTCGCTCCAGCGGGTCAGGCGCCGCTCCGCGACGAGCGGGTCGCCGGGCACGAGGTCGACCGTGCCCGAGATGCGCGCCCGCAGCGTGCTCGCCCTGGCGACGAGCCCATCGAGGGGGGTCGCGGCCATGACGGCGCTGACTCTAGCGATCCCCGCGGTTCGAGGGTTTTGTAGAATCCCGCCTCGGGTCGACTGAGGGGAGGGCGTATGCGCGCCAAGTACACCGAGCAGGTGCTGTCGCGGGCGGAGCGTGATCCGCAGTTCCGGAAGCTGCTGACCGAGGATCCGAACTCGGCCGTCCAGGAGGAAGTGGCGTCGAGTTGCCGGAGGGTTTTCAGATCAAGGTGGTGCAGGAGGGGCCGAACGAGGGGATTCTCGTGTTGCCCAGATATCTGGAGCCCGGGCAGCTCCGCGACGAGGAGCTGGCAGCAGCGGCAGGCGGCTCAGGGGCGTCGCCGTACTGCGAGGGCGACGGTAGCGGATGCGCCGCGTGCTAATTCACTGACACCTGATTCGAGCGGCCGCGGGGACTGCTGAGGCGCCTTCCAGCTTTCGCCGGGCCCATCGGTAAGGTCACGTTCGTGGAGGCGATCGGTCGGGCTGTCGACTTCCTGGCTTCGGCACAGCTCGAGTACGGAGAGTTCAGGATCTACGGCTGCGAATCGCGAAACCTGGACGCGGGACGGATCTTCCATAGTTCCCCATTCCCGACGAGCTTGGTCGTACACTCATCGAGCTTCGTCGAGGACGACCGGGTGGTGTCGATGATCGACCGCGCCGTGGCCTTCCTCAGCGCGGGAGATGGCAGGTCCCGGGCTCTTCGGCTACTACGGCAGCCGGAACCTCCAGTCGTTCCCGGTCGACCTCGACGACACGGCTTGTGTCTCGTTCGCGCTTGGGGACCGCCATCCGCTCACCGCCAGTCGGGCGAACGAAGGGACGATCATGGCGAACCGGGACGCGTTCGGCCGGTTCTACACATGGCTCGGTCTTCCGCGAGAGGGCAACGATATTGATGCAGTCGTCAACGCGAATGTCGTCTGCTACCTGGGAGAGCGCGCCGACATGCAGGCCACGAGCAGGTATCTCGTCGACACGATTCGAAGCGACCGCGCGAGCGACTCATATGTCTACTACCTGGACGACATGGCGCTCTACTATGCGGTCTCCCGCGCATATGCGTCAGGCGTCGACTCGCTGGCCGGCGCAGGCGAAGCTGTCGTGGACAAGATCGCGCAACGACAGCGGCGCGATGGCTCCTTCGGAGACGAGCTCCAGACGGCATGGGCGATCTGCTCGTTGCTCAGCTTTGGTTACTGGGATCGCGTCGCAATCGAGGAGGGGGCGCACCTCCTCATGCATCGCCAGCGCGAGGATGGCTCGTGGCCGGCCCTAGCTGCGTACCTTGGCCCTGCGCCGTTCTACGGCTCCGAAGAACTGACCACCGGCTTCGCGCTCGAGGCGCTTGCGAGGTCCGGGGCATGAGCTCGTCGTCTCCCACAGGCCCCTTCCGTGAGCGTGCGCTCCAGCAGGGCGAGCACATCCGAGAGGAGCTCGACCAGAGGGTTCGCCTTGTCGGCGTTCCCCGCTGGCTCGCGCTCGCGATCGGCGTGCTCGTGGTCATCGGCTTCGTGGCGTGGGCGGCGTCGAAGGAGGTGCAGCACACGATCGACGGGGAGGGCGTCGTTGCGGCTCGGCAGGCTTCTCCGTGGTCTCGGCTCCTGTCGCGGGCACGGTCACCAAGCCGCCGCCGCCCGAGGGCACGGCCGTGCGTGCTGGCGACGTCCTGGCCAGGATCGACCCCGGCGGAGGACGGACGTCGACGGTCCGGGCGCGTACCGCCGGGACGATGGCGAGCGTCTCGGTCGCAGCAGGATCGGTGGTGTCCGGCGATCAGCAGCTCGCGGCCCTCGAGCCCCGAGGAAGGCCCGTGGCGTTTCTTTTCCTGCCGCTGGGCGAGGCCGGACAGGTCAAGCCGGGCATGAAGGTGCTCCTCTCGCCCACGATCGAGGAGTCGCAGGCGGCCGGCTTGCTGGAGGGCCGCGTCAGACGCGTCGGGACTTCGCCCGCGACGCCCGCCGTGCTGGAGCAGCTGCTCGGGCCCGCGCTCGCGACGACGGTCCAGCAGGGTCAGCCCGTAGTCATGCTCGACGTCGAGCTCGTGCGTGACCCGTCCTCGCCGAGCGGATACGCCTCGAGCGCCGGCGACGGGCCTGACGGTCCGCCCGTCCCGGGTTCCCTGCTGACGGGGAGAATCGTTTTGGAGCAGCGCTCACCGCTCGACTACGTGTTCTGAGGGCCTGCCTTGCCTGCCACGACGCCGACGACGACCGACGAGCGTCCTCCTGCTCCGGATGGCGGCGGTCCGCCGCAGCAGGAAAGCTGGAGGCGGGGGCTCCATCGCCGGCGCGTGCGCGTGCCGACCGTGCTCCAGCTCGAGGCCGTCGAGTGCGGGGCGGCGTCACTCGCGATGGTGCTCGCCCACTACCACGCCTGGGTGCCGCTCGAGGAGCTCCGCATCGCGTGCGGCGTCTCGCGGGACGGCGCGAACGCCAGAGCCTCCTCCGCGCAGGGCGTCGCTACGGCCTCGAGGCCGAAGGCTAGCGACGCGAGCTCGAGCAGCCTTGCCGACGCGCCGGCTTCCGGTGATCGCGTTCTGGGACTTCAACCACTTCGTGGTCGTCGAGGGCGTCGGCCGCAAGGGCCTCCTCCTGAACGACCCGGCTATGGGTCGCCGGACGCGCCGACTGGGACGAGTTCGACACGGTCGTTCACCGGCGTGACGCTCCACCTTGGCGCCGGGGGGGGAGTTCGAGCGCCGCGGGCGCGCCGCCGAGCCGTCGCTGCGGGGCTGCTCCCGTTGGCCTCGGGCTCGTGGTCGGCGGTCGCCTTCGCCCTCATCGCCGGGCTCGCGCTGATGCTGCCGGCGCTCGCGATCCCCGTCATCACCAGATCTTCGCCGACGTGGTCATCGGCCAGAACCTCGGAGCTGGGCCGGCGCGATCGCCCGCGTGCTCGCCCTCGTCCTCCTTGTTCAGCGGGGTCTGTCCCGACTCCAGCAGCTCGTACGCGCTGCGGTTCAACGAAGCTGTGGCTCCTGTTCGGCGACCGGCTCGTGCGCATGTCATTCCGGCTCCCGCAGAGCTTCTTCGACCAGCGCTTCGCCGGCGACATCGCTTACCGGGTCACGCTCGCCAGCGACGGTTGCCGCAGCGCTCTCCGGACAGCTCGCGCCGGCGCTGCTCGCTGCGGTGACGTCGCTCGTTTACCTCGCGCTCCTGGCCGTCCTTAGCCTGCCGCTCGCCGCCATCGCCCTCGTCGCAGCCGTCTTCGACGGCCTGGCGGTCGGCTCGCCCGCCGGAAGCGCGAGGAGCTGAGCATCCGCTCGACGAAGGAGACGGCTACTTCAGACGGCGCCGTCGCCTACGGCATCCAGACGATCGAGACGGTGAAGGCGACGGGCGCGGAGAGTCCGACCTGTTCGCCACGGCGACCGGCGTCCACGCGCGCGCCATCTCGTGACGTGCGATCAGACTTCCAGCGCCCGACGATGTTCTCTCGGCGATGCCCGGGTTCATTTCCCAGTTGGCGACGCTGACCGCGCTCGGCACCGGCGCGGTCCTCGCCATCGACGGCGACCTCCGCTCGGCTCGCTGCTCGCCGTGACGGTCGCGCTGGCCGGGTTCACGGCCCCGATCGCGACCATCGTCAACCTCGGCTCGACCGTCCAGCAGCTCCGGGCCAACCTGATCCGGACTGGACGACCTGCTCCAGCACCCGAGGATCCGGCGCTCCAGGCGAAGCCGCAGCAGCGCCCCGTCCCGAAGCTCCGCGGCGAGCTCGAGCTGCGCGGGGTGACGTTCGGCTACAGCCGGGCGTCGCCGCCGCTGCTCCGCGCGCTCGACCTCCAGCTCAGCCCGGCGCGAGGGTCGCCCTCGTCGGCCCCACCGGCAGCGGCAAGTCCACGGTCGCGCGAGCTGACGGCCGGCCTGTACTTCCCTGGGACGGCGAGATCCTGCTCGACGGGCGGCCGCACCTCGATTGGCCGCGCGAGACGATCACGGCTCGCTCGCCATGGTCGACCAGGACATCATCCTCTTCGGGCCGCGACGTCCACGACAACCTGACCCTGTGGGACCGGACGCTTCGAGGACGAGTCTCGTGGCGCGCCCGCGACGCCGCGATCCACGACGAGATCATGCGGCGCGTCCGGCGGGCTACGACAGCGACAATCGACGAAGCAGGCCGCAACTGGAGCGGCGGTCAGCGCCAGCGGCTGGAGATCGCGCGCTCGCTGGCCGGCCGTCCCTCGTCCTGATCCTGCCGACGAGGCGACGAGCGCCCTCGATCCGGTCGTCGAGCTCGAGATCGACCGCGCGCTCGCGCCGACGGGGCTGCACGCGCTGATCGTCGCGCATCGGCTGAGCACGATCAGGGACTGCGACGAGATCGTCGTGCTCGACCGCGGACGGGTCGTCGAGCGCGGCACGCACGACGAGCTGATCGCGCTCGCCGGCCACTACCACGATCTGGTGGCGACCGAATGAGCACCGACGACGTCACCGCGGCCGTCGGCGCTATCCGCGGCGCGCGCTCGGCGACGGTCGCCGGCAACAGGCTCCTGCCACTCCGCGACGGCGAGCTCGCCGTCGTCGTCGAAGGGCTCGTCGATGCGGTCTACGTACCCTTCGGCGAGGACGGGGCGCCACGGACGCCGGTCTTTGTTCACGAGCTTTCGCCCGGCGACCTCGTCGTCGGCGGTTGGTGGCAAGCAGCTGAGCTCGATCTGCCGGCCGGCGAGGGCCGGCTCCGGGGGGTCGGCGAGGCGAAGGTGCTCGTCGCGTCACACGACGCGGGGACGCCTTTCGAAGCGCCCGCTCGCCGGTGCCGCCGCGACCTGGACGGAACCGGGCGGCGGCCTTCGCGCAGGCCCGACCGATCGCGGACGACGAGCGCGAGGGCGCCCGCCTCGACAGGCGGCGAGCGCTCGACCACGAGCTCGAACGGGAGGGCGAGCATGCGCTCCTCCGAGTGTTCGAGGCCGAGCCGCTGGCGCACCGTCCCGAGGGGCTGCCGCCCCTGCTCGCGGCACTGGCAGACGCGGCTTCCGCGGCGGGAGCGAACGTCGACCCACGCCGGCTCGAGACGGCCGCCCGCGACGCCGACTCCGACGGCAACGTGCTCGAGCTCGCCGCCCGGCTGCGCGTGCCCGTCCGGCGCGTGACGCTCGAGGGGGTGTGGTGGCGAAACGGTGCGTTCCCGCTCCTCGCCTTCCGAGAGGGTCGTCCGCTCGCCCTCGTCCCGTCCGGGCGCGGGCTTGCCGCACAAGAGGCCGTCGGAAGTAGGACGCCGCTTCGCGCGGAGTTTGCCAGGACGATCGACGCGAGCGCGTACGCGGTTTACCCGAAGCTGCCGGACCGGCCGGTGAGCATCCGAGACCTCCTCCGGATCGGGTTCCGCGGCGGCACGAGGTTGCTCCTGGCGCTCGCTTTCCTCACGCTGGTCGTCGCGGTGTTCGGTGCGTTCCTGCCGTATGCGACCGCCCAGATCGTCGGCGTCATCGTCCCCTCTGGCGAGAAGGCGGCGCTCTGGGTCATGCTCGTGGCCATCGGCACGTTCACGGTCGCTTTTCTCGCCGCGGCGATCGCTCAGGCGCTCGCCGTGCTCGGCTTGAGCTCCCGCGCGGCAAGCGGTCTGACGGCCGCGCTGTGGGACCGGCTGCTGCATCTGCCGGCCTCGTTCTTCCGGGGGAGGGCAGCCGGCCGACTGGCACAGGAGGTGACCGCAGTCGATCAGATGCGCACGCTGATCTCGAGCGCGGTGGTCGCCGCGCTGGCAGGGAGCGCGCTCGGGCTGTCGGCGATCGTGCTGCTCGTCTGGTACTCGGCTTCGGTCGCGCTCGTCGTGCTGCTGGTCTTCCTGTCCTTCCTCCTCGCCGCCGCGTGGCTCATCCGTGTCGAGGCCGGCTGGCTCCAGGCGGTCGTGGACGAGCGCAACCGCCTCAACGGCTTTCTGCTCGGCTTCTTCTCGGGCGTCTCGAAGCTGAGAGTCGCTGGAGCCGAGGAGCGAGTGCACGCGCTCTGGGCGCACGGTTACGCGCTCCAGCAGGAAGCCCAGCGGAACGCGTCGCTCCGGGCCGTCAGGCTCTCGGTGCTCCAGGGGCTGGTGCCCGCGTCGTTCCTGCTCGCCGTCGTCCTCGGAGTCGCCGCCTTCGAGGGCGGGACGACCTCGCTCGTCGACTTCACCGGGTCGATCGCCGCCACGGGTCAGTTGGCCGTCGCGATGGCCTCGTTGATCGCGCTCGCCACCACCCTCGTCCAGATTCGCCCTCTCTACCGGAGCGCCCGCGAGATCCTCGCTGCGACGCCGGAAGTGAAGGAGCACGCCGTCTTTTCCGGCCGGGTGACCGGCAAGCTGGAGCTCGACAACGTCACCTTCGGCTACACGGATGGTGCGCCCGTGCTCGAGGACGTCTCGCTGACGGTCTCGCCGGGCTCGTTCGTGGCGCTCGTCGGCCCGTCCGGTGCCGGGAAGTCGACCATTTTCCGCCTGATGCTCGGCTTCGAGACTCCGTGGAAGGGTCAGGTCCTCCTCGACGGCGAGCCGCTGCATCGGCTCGATCTCGAGGGGGTGAGACGGCGGATGGGAACCGTGATCCAGGGGGCGCGGATCACGAGCGGCTCGATCCTCACGAACATCCTGGGCGCGCTGCCGCTCGGGCAGGACGCCGCCTGGGAGGCCGCCGACCTCGCGGGCATCGGCGACGACATCCGGGCGATGCCGATGCGGATGTCGACGATGGTCCCGGAGGGCGGATCGGGCTTCTCCGGCGGGCAGCTGCAACGGATCCTCCTCGCTCGCGCCCTCGTCCGAAAGCCCAAGATCCTCCTCCTCGACGAGGCCACGAGCGCGCTGGACAACGAGACGCAGAAGGTCGTGAGCGACAACCTCAGGCAGCTCCGGGGTGACGAGGATCATCGTCGCCCACCGGCTGAGCACGGTGCGCGCCGCCGACGAGATCGTGGTCCTCGACCGCGGGCGCGTCGTCGAGCGAGGACCCTTCGACGAGCTGGTCGCCCAGCAAGGGCTCTTCAGCGCGCTGGCGCGGAGGCAGCTCGTGTGATTTTCAGCGGCGGACATCCAGCCCGGGTCAGCCCAGGCGATCCTCGAGCGCTCGCGCATCAGCGCGCGGCCAGGCTCGGCTAGACTCGCCGCTGTGGCGTTTCCTGCGTAGTTGATCCCGCCTGTATGACCTCGGCCGCACATCTGTGCGAGCTGACGTCGGTCCCTGACACGCACCGGCTGTCGGCGACGTCCGTCGGCGGCCGGCGACGAGATCAACGAAGGAGGAGAACATGGTCACTGAAGCACGCTTTGAATGTGTGGCGTCGGGGCTGGCACCCGTCACTCCGGGATGGTTTGTCGTCAACACGGCTGACGCCGCGTGGTGCAACAACGAATGGTACGGCGGCGTCTGCATCTTCGAGTCCGACGAGTTCGTGCTCAAGGGTCGGCCCGATCTGACGGCGTACGAGAAGCCGGATGCCGGGTTCACGATCCGCGTGGTGCCGCCGGGGCAGCCATCAGGCGGCTACCACGCCGAGTCGGTGCAAGAGGACTTCCTGATCTTGATGGGCGAGTGCGTGCTGATCATCGAAGACCAGGAACGGCACCTGCGGCCATGGGACTTCGTGCATTGCCCGCCGATGACCGCGCACGCGTTCGTCGCCAAGGAAACAGGGCCATGCGTGATCCTCGCGACGGGAAACCGGCGTGACGATCTCGAGCGGGTGTCCCTCCGATCCGAGGTCGCGCTCCGCCACGACGCGTCCCCCGAGCGCCGAGGGACATGGGAGGTTCGGCGGCCGGCACGCTGGGACGAGCTGCCATGGGCTGAACGACCGTAGTTCCGTAGGTGCGCTGCGGCGTTAGTCGCCCCAGCGGACGACGATGCGCCTCTCGACACCGGGCAGCGGCAGCGCTTCGGCCTCGGCCTGGACCGCATCGCGAGCCGCGCGGGCGAGACGCCGCCAGGGATGCACCGTGATCGTGGCGTCGGCCCGCCGCCACGTTCCGACGATCTCACCCCCGACGAGGAGGGCACCCGGCCACACACGCGAAGTCCAGAGTGCGCTACGACGCTCCGCGTCGGGGACCAGGAGCTCGCGATCCGCCCCCTGGAGGAGGTAGTAGGCGTCACCGCTCGGCAGCAGTCGCGCAGGGGCCGGAGGCGCCTTGGGGCGCGGAACGCCGGTTCGTCGCGGGCGAGGATCCACGCGTCGCCGATCGGTGACCGCACCGGGGTCAGCGTGTTGCGGAGCGCGTCGAACGCCGCGCTGCCTTCCCGCGGCCCGATCCCGGCCCACTCGGCGAACGCCTCGGGCGTCGTCGGGCCGAAGATGTGCAGGTAACGGCGTGCGAGCTCGAGCCGGGCATCGTGCGGGTCGACCTGCGGCGGGGGCACGGTCCAGACGGTGGCCTGTCGCGCGCCGTCCCACCGGATCAAGACCGTGCCGGTCGGTGCCGCGTAGCGAAGCCGGTTGCCGGGACGCCGAGCCCCTGCCCCGCTTCGCCGTAGGGCATGCTCCTGCCGCGGAGGAAGGCGTGCAGGCGGGCGGCCAGGTCCTCGGCGACTCCCCGTCCCTTGGCATCGTCGGGCAGTCTCCCGAGCGTGAAGGTCGCGAGGTCGCGCTCCGCCACGACGTACGCGCTGAACCGCGGCCCCCACACCTGCACGAGCGACCGGTGCTCCCACGTGGACGGCCCCGTCCCTTCGACACGCGCGTGGATCGAGAGGAGCGCGGCTCGGGGCATGCTGTCCTGCAGCCCGGCCCATGCCGCGTGCCGGAGCGAACGCGCACCAGGCGGGAGTCGCTGGTCGAGGGCCCCGACGCCCCGTCGGAACGCGAGGATCTGCGACCGGGTCAGGTCGAGCTGAGACCTCGTCACGGCAGACGGACGGTACATTGGCAGGGTCCGGTGACGGGAGGAACCGACATCGGCGAGGCGGAGATCGTCGTCATCGGCGGCGGCATCGCCGGGGCGTCCGCGGCGCACGAGCTTGCGCGGCTCGGCCACGGGGTGACGCTGCTCGAGCGCGGAGGGATCGCCTCGGGTGCATCCGGGGTCAACGCCGGCACGATCCACTCTGCCGGCTGGGGTGACGAGCCCGACCTCCATGCGCACCTGACCGAAGGGAGCGTCGAGCGCTTCGAAGAGGTCCAGCTCGAGGCCGGCATCGACGTGGAGTTCCGCCGGTCGGGCTCGCTGACGGCCATCCACACGCTGGACCAGCTTCGTGGGCGACCGATCGCGTCGGCGTGATGCGGGGAGCCGGCTACCGCGTCGACCTGCTCGAGACCGCGGACGCTCGTGCGGTCGAGCCGGAGCTCGCACCCGGACTCCTCGGCGCCGTGCACGCGCCACTCGCCGCCCAGGCCGATCCTGTGAAGGCGACCGTCGCGTTCGCGGAGCTGGCGGCGGCCGCCGGCGCGTCGGTGCTCACCAACGCGGAGGTGACCGGGCTGCGGCTGCGGTCTCCGTCAGGGTGGCACGTCGTCTCGACGACCGGCGAGCTGGTGGCGGGCTCGGTGGTCATCGCCGCCGGCGCGTGGAGCGGCGCGGTCGGCGTGCTGGCCGGTCTCGAGATTCCGATCGTCCCGGTGCGCGGCCAGATGTGGGCTACTGAACCTGCTACTCCGGTCGTGTTCCCGTCGATCTTCTCGGCCGAGTCGCCCCACACCTGGGAGCTCGAGGGAGGGTCGGGCGAGCCGCCCGAGCTCACGCACCGCGCGGGCACGCGCGTGACGCGTCACCTCTACGGCCGTCAGCGGCGAAACGGCGAGCTCGTCTTCGGCGGCGACCGCGAGCTCGCGGGCTGGGAGGCGGTTCCGGCGCCGGCGGGGATCGAGGTCAACCGCAGCCACGCCGCCGAGGTGATTCCGCTCGTCGCCGAGCTGCCGGTGGTGCGCACCTGGGCCGGCCTGATGCCGTTTACGCTCGACGGCAAGCCCCTGATCGGCCGTGTTCCGGGTCGGGACGATCTCTGGATCGTCGGCGGCCTGTCCTCAGGCGGCTTCGGCGCCGGGCCGATGGCCGGCAAGCTGCTTGCCGACGCGCTGCGCGGACAGGAGGTGCCGTTGCTCGCGGAGGCCGATCCCGGACGGTGCGTCCGCGAGCTCGAACGGGCCTAGTTCTCAGCCCCAGGGGAGGCGGTCCCAGTACGGGGGCCGCTCGCGCTTCGGTCGCTCGAACTTCGCGTACGCCTCTTTCGGGTCCGGCGTCTCCTGCTCGGCGCTCGCGCCGTAGCGCGCCGCGAGCTCCGAGACCGGGTAGAGCAGCTGCTCGTCCTCCGTTCGCGCACCGACCATCAGGACCACGCACGGCCCGTCGCCGGCGCCGACGAACACGTGCTCGGTCCCGGCGGGACAATGGACGAAATCCCACTGTTCGAGCGCCCGCTCCTCACCCTCGACGAGCACCTTGCACGCTCCCGCGAGAACGAGGAAATCCTCCTGCTGCGACTCGGAGTGGTAGAGACAGTTCGGCTCGCCGGGCAGCATGACGGCGATGTTGATGCCGACCTGCGGGAAGTAGTGCTCCTGGCTTTCGAACACGCACCCAGAGCCGAACGTCTCCGAGTTCAACCACTGGGCGTCACGGACGTTGACGACGAACCAGCCGTCGCTCGAGGGAGTGAGGCCGGAGCCCGAGTCTTCGAGTTGCGCTTCCTCTGGCACGGCGCGAGTCTACCGACCGCCGGTCATGCGACCTCGGGGGCTGTCTTGCGCTCGGCGATCACGCGGTCGGCTGCCCGAGCGGTCGGGTCGTGGCCGGTCACCGCCGCCACGAACGGATCCCGTTCGAGTGCGTAGAGCTGCGTCGGCACAAGCGTGCGCACGGTCGCCGTGCGCGGGACGTCGC